>CAMVEX010000004.1 GCA_947166625.1 uncultured Clostridia bacterium | reverse complement strand
CCTCTGCCGCAGGCAGAAGCACCGACCGAGCCGACAGGCGAGACCATCCCCTACGGCGTGCTGCGCATCCTTATAGAGGGCAGATGATATCTGCCCTTATTCACACCCTTTACCGATCAAGTTAGGGAAATATGATTCATCCCGGGGATGAGCAAATGCTTAAAGTGTGCATCCAATACCCGACATCCGATGATCAGATATAGCTTCCGGGGACTTCGATTTCGATATCCGAAACGGGGAAGCTTGCGCAGGGGTGGATGTAGCCGTACTCTTTATCCGCCCATCTTCTGCCGTCGGTCTCTTCGGGGATAAACACTTCGCCTTTCAGCAGCTTTGATCTGCACCAGCCGCATTCGCCGCATCTGCATCGTGACGGAGCGGAAATGCCCGCGCGCTCAATGGCTACAAGCACCGGCTCATCCGCTTTCGCGGAGAATTCATATATCTCTTCGCCTCTGACGAGCTTGACATTGAATACGGAATCGGCGCACCCGGCGGGATAACCGGGCAGAGCGGAAACATTCTTTGTAACGCTCTGAAGCTCTCTGCGAACAAATTTTTTCTCAACGCCGAGCTTCTCGATCTCGCCCTGAACAAACTTATACATAGCATCGGGTCCGCACATAAATATCGAGTATGAACCGTCTGCGGGGATATATTTTTTGATAAGGTCTGCGGTGATGAATCCGCTCTCGCAATCCTCTCTGCTGTCATCGCTCAAAACATGGACCACCTTCACCCTCGCGCAATCCTGAGTGATGGATTTGAGCTCATCCTTAAATAAGATGTTATTGTATTTCGCAGAGCCGTAAAGGATCGTGAGATCAAAATCTTCGATGTCGTCACGGATGGCATAAGCCATTGAGAGGAACGGAGTGATGCCGCTGCCGCCCGCCACGGCAATAACATGGGAGCCGTCTCTGATCTTATCATAGAAAAAACTGCCCTCGGGAGCGCTCGCTGTCACTTTATCCCCCACTCTGAGGGTGTCGAGGATCTTATCGGCGGCAAATCCTCCGGGATTTTTCCTTATCGTCACCGCGTATTTGCCCATTGCGCACCACTGCGGAGACGAGCTGATCGAATAAGGTCTGGTCAATATGGAATTGTCAATTACAAACTGAAGGCTGAGATACTGACCCGCCTTGAAATACGCTACGGGTGAGCCATCCTCATTCCCGAGGATAAATGTCTTCGCATCGGTATGCTCTATTATCTCTCTTACGGTAAGCTCCTGAAAATCGGGGTGGAGCGCTTTGGCATTTTCATTTATCGCAAATACGCTGTCAACATCCTTTGCCTGCGCTCCGGCTATGACGGCGTCGCGGGTTTTGGGAAGAAATGCGAATTCTTTCATATCATTGCCGTTAAGGCCTTTTAATTTAACTCCGTAAGGCATCAGTCATTTCCTCCTTTACCGTATTTTGAAAGCGCAATTCCGGCGAGCTGATAGCCGCAGTAAAGCGCGGATGAATATCCGTCGCCCCTCGGGCCGGAAGTGCCGATGGGAATAAGACCTTTGATCGGATAATCGGTCGCAATAGACATATTTCTGCCCATTATGCCATCCCAATCCCTGGTTTCATAGCCGTAAACGCCTCCCTCGGGGGTGTTGAGATACCTTGCGAAGGTCCAGGGGCCTGCCACGGAGATCTCTTCAATATGAGGTCTGAGGTCGATCCCCGTTTTTTCGAGAAGCTGGGAGATAAATTCATCGGCGATCCGTGTTTTTGTGTCAAAATATTCCTGCGGCGTCATCTTTTCCCAATCCTGAGGCGAGGTAAACATTCTGGTGAATGAGCATACGCAGGTCCCCTCGGGAGAAAAGCCGGGATTCACTACATTGTAACAGAGGAAAATCGAATATTTATTGGTGTCGATTTTGCGCATGGAGTTATATTCCTTCACCGAATCGGAATAGCTTGCCATAAAGATGCTGTAATCTTTGATGCCGAGCTCCTGCGCCGTTTTGTTGAGGCCGAGATAGCAGGTAAACATCCTGCCTCCGAAATTCCTGTTTCTCGCGGCGGAGAGTTTCTTTTCTCTCTCGGGCACGAGCTTTTTATCCATCATGCTGCCGTAAATGATATCGGGATTTATATTCGCAAGCACGCAGCCGCACTCAAAGGTGCCGAGATTGGTCTTGACGGCGCTGCATCTGTCACCCTCAAAGATAAACTCCAGAGCACGGCAGTTAAAGAGGACTGTGCCGCCGAGTTCCCTTATTTTTTCCGTAAGGGCAACGCTGATCTCGTGAGAGGTATGAGCCGGGATATAGGCGCCTCTGTTGATATAATTTGAAACCATGCTCGCGTAATGCGGGAATGAAAGAGAATTCAGATCAACTCCGAGATAAGTCCAGTAAACCGCGAGTATATCTCTGATTTTTTGCGGAAGCTCAAGGGCGTCAAACACCTGCGTTGTTGATTTCGCGCCGACCTTAAGCAGGTCGGTATATTTGATCATGACCTTAGGCAGGCTGTATTTCGGGCGGCTGACATAATCAAGGCCGTCATTTACCTCATCAAAAAGTCTGAACATATTCTCGATCTTATCCCTGTATCCGGGGACGCAGGAATCGAGCTTATCCATAAATTCACGCTTGCCTGCCGGCATTGTGATATCCATCGGAGTACCGTCCGAAAATTCGCTTATGATCCTGAAACAGTCATCCACGCGCTTCCAGTCGATCTTTATTCCGTAGCGGTCAAACATCTTTCTCACTTCGCCGGGGTCGTTTTCGGGACCCACTCCGCATAATTCATGAAGCGAAGGATCAAATTCAAATCTGCCTCTTACAAATGAGGTGGAGCATCCGCCGGGCAGATTATGCTGCTCTATCAGAAGCACCTTTTTACCCGCAGAGCAGAGTTCCGCGGCAGCGGCAAGACCCGCAAGCCCCGCGCCGACAACTATAAAATCATATTTTTTCATCCTGCATCTCCCTTCCGAGGTTTGTGATTCAATTATATTTGTTTTATCCGCCACGGTCAATATTTATTTACAATAATTTCGGCTTTTGTTTATAATAATTTTGCCTTTACGGTTGACAATGAGCGTGGGGGCATTGTAAAATATTTATTAATATTATTTAGATTGGGGGCGTGCCGATTGCAAAGATGCGACAGATGTATGCGTGAATACGAAATAGGCAAAAAGACATGTCCTTATTGCGGATATGACCCCGCCTCAAAGCCGGATTGCGACTGCCTTCCCGCGCAGACCGTAATAGCCGAGCGTTTCATCGTCGGCGTTCCTCTCAAAAAAGACTCTTTCGGCTACAGATATATAGCGTATGATTCCGTGTCGGATAAAAAGGTGACGGTGGCGGAATATATGCCCGAGGGTGCCGTCAGAGGAGCAGACGGCAGATCCGTAAGCGTTCCCGGGAACGAAGAGAGCTTTGCCTGCGGAGTTTCCGAAGTATTATCCAAGGCGTCCGCGCTCAGCGAATTCGATTATTTTGAGGCCATGATCAGGATCATTGACTGCGGGCTCGAAAACAACACTGCCTACATCATCACGGAATTTCTCGAAGGAGAAACCGTTAAAGAGATAATTGCCGACGAAGGGCAATACAGCTTCAGAAACACCGTGGCGGATATCACTCCCGTTATCCGCGCCCTTTCGGGAATCCACAGAGCGGGATTTTATCACGGAAACATTACCCCCGAAAATATAATGATCTGCAAAAACGGAAAGGTCAAGCTGACCGGCTTCTCATATTTCTGCGAGAGGGATAATGAGGAATCCGCAGGATTCGCGCCGAAGGAAGCGTATGATGAATCTGCTTCGGGCAGCCCCGCCGGCGATATTTATTCCGTGAGCGCCGTTTTATATTTTATGCTGACGGGCAAAATCCCGGCAGACAGCCGCAGACGCGGCACCGCACAGGATGATTTCGTTCCCCTCTGCGGCACGGGAGATATACCGCCCGACGCCGAAGATGCAATTATGAAGGGTATGTCGATAAATCCCGATGACAGACCCGCTGACGCCGAAGAAATATTAAACGCGCTGCTCGGCAAGAAAAAATCCTTTAAGCTGAACGAAAAGCTTGAAGACCCTCATGAACAGCCCCCGGCGGAAAAGACGGAAGACGAGGGCAAAAAGAACAAAAAGAATATTATCCCAATCGCCGCGGCGATACTTACCGCGCTCGTCGGAATCGCCCTGATAATTCTTGCGGTAAAGCTGTTGCCCTATGTAAGAAATCAACAGAGCGGCAATGGCTCAAATACGACAACGGCTCCGGGAGAGGATATACCCCTGCCGACCGAACGGGCGGAGGAGGTTTCCATACTGCCGGCTCAGGCGAAGGAAATCTATCTGAATTATTTCAGAAGCATGGATTTTCGCGAAAGATATGCGGCTTCTCACGCCGTCAGGATAAAGGATATCGACCTTTATGAAACAGTTGCCGAGCTGCCTCGCGGAGTAAAAAACCTCGATTCCGGTAAATTCAACGAATATTTTTACGATATTGACGGCGACGGAGTAAATGAATGCCTTATCGTTACCGATCTAAACGGAGATCTGCGTTATGTAAATGTTTTCATCTTTGATATTGATGAAAATTCGGAGGTTTTTGAAGGCGGGAGGATCGAATATGACGCGGCAAACCCGGAGGAAATGCGGCTTTGCACTGCGAGAGTCGGCACGGCGTCGGTATATTATCTGCTGAGATATGTCAATTCCTCAGACGAGGAGGATCTGCGCAGCTTTGAGATATTGTATTACAACGGCAGGGATCTTATATGCTCCGCAAGCGCGGGCAAGCCCGCCGACAGCCCCGGCGATTACGCCTTTACGGGCATAGCTCTCTCATCGGACGGAGTGCTCTGGAATCCGGCTTCGCCGTCAATGCAGATGTCGCTTTATCCCTATGATGAAGAATGCTATATTCAATCACCCGATGATTATTCTTTGACCGACGGTGATTCATTTGAAAATATATGGATGAGAAATGTCAACTCCGCGGATGAAAAGCTTCTGCTGAAATCCACCTCAAGGATCCGCACCTCGGTGCAGGTTTCGGTATTGTTCCCGGGTCTTGAGCTCGGCGGTGAGGATATACAGCTCGAGCGCCGTACACCATCGGGGAGCGAAATATTCCTCTACACCGCGGACGGAAGGCCGCTGCAGTTTGCCCGCACCATCGAGAAGCGACAGCTCGAATCGCCCTATGTAGTCGAGATATATTACGGGGAATACAGATATGTTTCATGCACCATTGCTCTCGACGAAAACGAGGAGCCGGTTTACAGCCAGGGAGATGTTGAACTCGCCAAGCTGCCCGATGTGAGAATGATGCGGCGCGAGGCTGCCGTAAGCGAAATCAAAAGCCACGGCTTTACCGATATATCCTATAAAAACGGACTCAGCCACGGGCTCTCGGGTCTGCGCAATATCGGCAAGGTGGAAAAAATAAATGTTGTGCCCGACAGATATTATCCGAAGGACACACCGATATTGCTGACTATTTACAGATAAAGGAGAAGTGCGATGAGATACCTTATCATAAACGCCGATGATTTCGGCATGTGCCCCAGCGCGAACGAAGCGATATTCGATCTTTTCAGATCGGGATGCCTGAAATCATCAACCGTCATGATCCCCTGCCCCGCCGCACGCGAAGCGGTAAAATTCGCGGCGGAAAACCCGCAATACGCAGTGGGAGTTCATCTGACAACAACAAATGAATGGAAAGAAAACTGGCCGTGGGGGCCCATCACAAAAGGCAAGAGCCTTATGACCCCCGAGGGCAGGATGTGGCCCGAAAACGAAGATTTTGAAGCTCATTGCACTTATAAAGAAGCGATAGCGGAAGCAAGGGCTCAGATAGATCTCGCAAGAGAATGGGGCCTTAAGCCGGTACAGGCGGATAACCACATGGGCTCTCTCTACGGCATGAACGGAAAATATCTTATGCTGCCCAAAATTTTTAAGCTCTGCAAGCAGGAAAAGCTCCCGTTTCGTATGTGTGTGAATCCCAAAGCGGAGTATTGCCCCGACGGAGTGGATTACAAACTCTACGCATTCTTTTGCAAACTGAGCAAGATGATAAGCAAAATGTATAAAGTATATACACCCGACTATCTGATACTTACCGATCAGGTAAAATGCCTTCACGGAGTAAAAACATACGAGGAATTCAGAGATAAATTCCTTGAATTTCACGGCAACATCGACGAGGGCATAACCGAAACATTCATTCATCCCGCCCTTGATACAGAAGAATTGAGATCCATCACCGGCTCCTGGGAGAGGCGCTCATGGGAATACATGATGATGAAAGACCCCGTAACTCACGAATTTTTCAAATCGAAGGGGATCGAGCTGATAAGCTACCGTGAGCTTATAGAGATCAGAGAGGGCAAAAGATAAGAAATACGCCGTCCGGCTTGGGCGGGTATTCGTAAAACAGTATTGGTTTTCACGGAAAACTAAAGCCGCGGAACATCGTCAGATTTGCTTACCATACACAAAGTATGCTTTCGCAAGCCTTCCTTGTTCTGCGGCTTATTTTTCACGAGAAAACTGCTTTGCACCTCAAAAAGATGAGATTTGTGCAGATTTGCAGGCCTTGACGACGAGGAATACTTGCTGTATTTCGAGGAGGAATGCCTGCACAAGATGTGCAAAGATCGCTTTTTGAGGCATTACTGTTTTATGAATACCCGCCCTTTGACACCGGGCGGCGCTGAATTTTTTACGGAGTATAGGTCGCGGCCTCATTGTAGAAGTAATCATACGGATTTCCGAGAGAGTCGAGGCCGTATTCCGAAAGATCATTTCCCTGAGGGTTGACGCATTTGCCGTCCGGAGTGATGACTATCTCCATCCATCCGGCATAAACAAAGAGGAGCTTTTCTCCTTTATGCTTCTGAAGGAAAGCATTAAAGCTGTCAAAATGGGGTCCGCCGAACGCGGGAGTGGCGCTGATTTCACCGTTTTCCTTTACCAGGGTCACGATCGCGACAAGCTTGCCGTTATTATAGACGAGATAGTCCCTGAAATTCTGCCTGACCTCAGCCTGTTTTCCCTCAGTTCCGTCATAAGAAACATGGCAGTAGCCTTTATCTGCAATTTTCAGATTATCGCTCGGGACTCCGCTCGATGAAAGAGCCGAGACGATCCAGGTATTCTTTTCAAAATATGCCTTTGCCTCTGCGTCGGTGATTTTTTCGCCGACGATTTTCACTCCCGGCTTTGCTCCGGCGATTTTCGGATTCGCGGGGATAAACGGTCCTCCCATAAACTCGTCCTGTCGGGTATCGCCGCCGGATCTGACGCTTGCGGTGGTCTTTTCCGCTTTTCCAGATTCAGCCGTTGCCGCCCTGTCAGCCTCGGTCGTCGGCACAAGGTTGCTCGGCACAAAGGCTCCGTCATAAATCTTTTGAGTGGTCTGCATTTCTTTGCCTGTCCACTCGGTTTCTTCGCCGTTTTCCGGAGTTGTGGAATCGGCTGTCAGCCCGCCGTCGGGTCCTCCGTATATAGCATCGGGATATGTGACTGCCGTCTGTTCCTCAGCCCTGCTGAATGAATTTATCTTTGATCCGAGAGCGTCTTTTGCTCCGCGGGCAACCGAAATACCGCCCAATCCCTTGTGGGAAGCCAGACCTACGGCGGCGCACACGGCGATGACCGCGGCGGTCGAGCCGACAGCGATAAAGCGTCTGTTCCTTACCTTTTTTCCCGCTTCATACTCATCTCTGCGTTTGATAACGATATCGAATATCTCTTTATCAGTTTTCATTTTCAAAGCCATCCTTTCCAAGTTGAACTTTCAGCGCCTCGCGCGCCCGACTCAGAATCACCTTTGCGTTGCCCTCGCTTTTATGCATCACCGCGGCAATCTCTTTGATCTGCAAATCTTCAAAATATTTGAGCCAGAGGACAGTATAATACTCGCTTTTAAGCTTTTTCATTGAGGATAAAAGCTGCCTGTTTCTCTCATCCTTTATGTATATTTCCTCGGGCATTCCGTCCGTAGACGGAGCATCCCCCGCGTCATCGAGATTTATAAGCTTATGTCTGCCGTTTTGCCTCACAATATCGGCGGCGGTGTTTCTGCCGATACTGAAAAGCCATGTCTTAAACGAGGCTTTGCCGCTATATTTCGGTTTTTTTGTCGCAAGCTTTACAAAGGCTTCTATCGCCGCCTCCTCAGCGGTGTCAAAATCACCCGTCACCGAATTCAGAAACATCTGAAGAGGGAGCCTGTATTCTTCTATCAGATCCGCAAGGCCCGAATCGTCACCTTCAAGAAAACGGCGGTAGCTACTTGCACCGTTATCCATGAGGTTCCTCCTTTCCGAAAAAGCACTTCAACACCTTTTCACCTATTATACGACGAAAACAGAAAAAAGGTAACAGTTTTCGCAGAAAAATACACCGGCGGTTCATTTTGCAGGATTTGAATTTTCAAATTGCAAAAATGTCTTGCATATTTTAATAATATATGGTATGATAACTAATCATTAAAAGAGACAATTTTTCGCAAGATGGTTGTATTTCTTGTCTAAATCGGAGTTGATGTAATGGAAAAAATTATCGTTGCGACGACGGGAGCGGCGTCACTTATCGCTTTGCTGTTCGCGTTGTTAAAAGCAAAAAAAGTGCTTAAATTTGACGAAGGCAACGATTTGATGAAAAAAATTTCACAATCCGTGCGCAAAGGCGCAAATGCCTATCTCAGCAGGCAATACAGGATCGTAATAGTATTCTTTGCGGTCATCTTCGTCATTCTCGGAGCGATGGCAATTATGAAATTGCTCACTCCGTATGTGCCGTTTGCATTCCTTACCGGCGGATTTTTCTCCGGTCTCTCGGGATTTATCGGCATGAAGATAGCGACGGCTTCAAACGCGCGCACCGCGAATGCCTGCCGCGAGGGGCTCAACAAGGGGCTCCGTATAGCATTCTCGGCGGGCTCGGTCATGGGTTTCACCGTAGTAGGTCTCGGGCTTCTTGACATTACGCTGTGGGTGTTCCTTCTTAAATTCGTATTCAAACTTCCCGACAGCGAAGTGACCGGAGCGATGCTTACATTCGGAATGGGCGCTTCCTCAATGGCTCTGTTTGCAAGAGTGGGCGGAGGAATATTCACAAAGGCCGCCGATGTAGGAGCAGACCTTGTGGGCAAGGTCGAAGCCGGTATCCCCGAAGACGATCCGAGAAACCCCGCGGTTATAGCCGATAACGTGGGCGATAATGTAGGCGATGTTGCCGGAATGGGCGCCGACCTCTATGAATCTTATGTAGGCTCGGTCATTTCATCCTGCGCGCTCGGCGTTTCGGCATACAAATCATTCGGAGCGATGGCGCTCCCCCTCTGCATTGCGGCAATCGGCGTCTTATGCTCGATTGTGGGCACTTTCCTTGTAAAGACAAAGGAAAAGGCCACTCAGAAAGAACTTCTCGGAGCTCTTTCAAGAGGCACAAACTTCTCCGCGATACTAATTGCCGTTGTTTCCCTGCCGCTTGTATATTTCATCCTCGGCAAAGATAATTGGCAGCTTTATTTTGCGATCCTCTCCGGTCTGATCTCCGGCGTTCTCATCGGTCAATCTACCGAATATTACACATCCGACAGCTATAAGCCCACCAAAAAACTCGCAGAGACGAGCCAGACGGGCTCCGCGACAATTATCATAAACGGCCTCTCCGTAGGTATGCTCTCCACTCTGATCCCGATAATAATCGTATCGGTATGCGTGCTTGTATCATACTTTGTTTCGGGCGGCGCCTCAAGCAGCGCTCACGGTCTTTACGGCATAGCGCTCGCCGCGGTCGGTATGCTCTCAACTCTTGGAATCACCCTTGCGACCGACGCTTACGGCCCTGTTGCGGATAATGCCGGCGGTATAGCCGAAATGGCGGGGCTCGGCGAAGAGGTCAGAGAGAGAACAGACGCTCTCGATTCCCTCGGAAACACCACCGCCGCGACCGGCAAGGGCTTTGCCATAGGCTCCGCCGCTCTCACTGCGCTCGCTCTTATGGCGTCATATATAGACAAGGTCAAGCTTCTTCCCGGCGGCTCGGAAAAAATTTCAAACCTCAATATCAATAATCCGACCGTTCTCATCGGTCTCTTTATAGGAGCCTGCCTTCCCTTCGTTTTTGCGGCTCTCACCATGAATTCAGTGGGCAGAGCGGCCCAGAGCGTTGTTATGGAAGTACGCAGACAGTTTAAGGAAATCACCGGGCTTATGGAAGGCAAAGCAGACGCCGATTACGCCAAATGCGTTGATCTCTGCACAAAATCAAGCCTTCACGAAATGGTTCTTCCCACGGTAGTTGCGATCATAGTTCCCGTGGCGGTTGGCATCGTGCTCGGCTGCTCGGGTGTGGTCGGAATGCTCGCGGGAGCGACGGCGACAGGCTTCCTTATGGCTGTATTTATGTCAAACTCCGGCGGCGCGTGGGATAACGCAAAGAAATATATCGAAAGCGGTCATTTCGGAGGAAAAGGCTCCGAAAGCCACAAAGCCGCAGTTGTCGGCGACACGGTCGGCGATCCTTTCAAGGATACATCGGGCCCCTCGATCAATATTCTCATAAAGCTTCTTTCGATGGTTTCCATAGTATTTGCGGCGCTTGTAGTTAAATTCTCAATTCTCGGCTGATGAGCAAGACAGATAAAGTAATCATCAACTCAGCCGATGAGGTTGCAAAATCCGTTGAAATTCTCAAAGAAGAATTTGAAAAAAATTCGTCGGAGATAAAAAGTCTGCTTGAAGAAAACAACAGACTTCTCGGTGAGCTGATAAAAAAACTCGACAAATAAATATTTATTCGGAATCCGTCCTTTCGGGCGGATTCTTTTTTTGCGGAATTTTTGCAACAAAAGCGGAAAATAAATACACTGATATACAGATATGATAAAAAAATCAAAATTATTTGTGCATATTCAATAATTATTCATACAAGGTTCATAAATTGTTTACATCGAAAAAATTCACATTTA
The DNA here is from genome assembly GCA_947166625.1 of uncultured Clostridia bacterium. Lineage (GTDB taxonomy): Bacteria > Bacillota > Clostridia > Oscillospirales > Acutalibacteraceae > CAG-177. The sequence goes on along the minus strand of CAMVEX010000004.1, from coordinate 117,747 downwards.
CCGCCCTGCGGGTGTTTTATTTATGGACGGATTTGAGGTGATTACGATCGAAAAAAGGAAAACGCAATCAATCGGCGATACAGAGCAAAGATATGTTGAGCTTGCCGTTGAAAGACACAGCAAGATGCTCTTCAGAATCTGCTTCTCGCTTCTCAATAACTACGATGACGCAGAGGATGCGCTTCAGGATACATTTATCAGGCTGATGACCAAGGCGCCGCAATTCAGGGATGACGAGCACGAAAAGGCGTGGCTCATCAGAGTTGCGACAAACATCTGCAAAAATATGCTCAGGTTTAACAGGCGCCGCTCCTCTTTGAGCCTCGATGAAATCAGAGAAGTAGGCATCAGCGAATCGGACACCGAGATTTTCGACGCTATCACCGCCCTGCCGCCTAAATACAAAATCGTGATGGATCTTCACTATATCGAAGGCTACACGGCAAGCGAAATATCACAGATAATCGGCGTGAATGCCGACGCGGTCAGAAAACGCCTGCAAAACGGCAGAAATAAACTGAAAGCAGAATTGGAGAATCTGAATTATGACGAATAAAGAATTGGTCAGCGAATACAAAAGAGTAATGAATTCCTTTGAGATCCCTTCCGACGTTCAGGCAAGGCTGATTTCAAAATCTCTCGGCGCCTTTACGGGCAGCGACAATGAGAATAAATACTTCAACGCCGTTATCGCGGTTTCGGGTATCGCGGCCGTTGCCGCGGGTATCGGAGCGGTAAAACTTTTTAACAGGATATTCGGCGATTGATTTCACAGGCGGAGGACACAATGAAAATAGGTCTTGACGTCGGCTCCACGACTCTGAAATGCGTGGCGCTCGACGATAACGGTAATATTGTTTATAAAAACTATATGAGGCATTTTTCGCAGATCACCTCAAAATCGGCGGAATTGCTTGAAGAGATAATCAAAAATCATCCCGAATTCAAAAACGCGGGAGTGGTGGTATCCGGCTCAGCCGGTATGGGCTTCGCCCAGCAGCTCGGTCTGCCGTTTGTCCAGGAGGTTTATGCGACAAGGATTGCCGTCAAAAAGCTTTTGCCCGAAACGGATACGGTGATCGAACTCGGCGGAGAGGATGCAAAAATCCTGTTTTTTAACGGAGCTGCCGAGGTCAGAATGAACGGCTCGTGCGCCGGAGGAACGGGAGCATTCATAGATCAGATGGCAGCCCTGCTCGGCGTTGAAACGGCCGATATGGATTCTCTGGCTAAAAAAAGCGAAAAAATCTATACCATCGCGTCAAGATGCGGCGTTTTTGCCAAATCGGATATACAGCCGCTTCTCAATCAGGGCGCTCAAAAAAGCGATATAGCGGCGAGCATTTTCAAGGCGGTAGTCAACCAGACTGTGGCGGGGCTTTCGCAGGGAAGACCCATTGAGGGCAATGTGGTCTATCTCGGAGGACCGCTCTCTTTTTTGCCGTCTCTGCGCAAAAGCTTTGACGAAACGCTCGGGCTTAAAGGTATATGCCCCGAAAATTCTCTCTATTATGTCGCTATGGGCGCGGCGCTCTCGCCCGAATCCCGGGCTTTTGATATAAAGGAGATCATAGACAAGATCTCAGAGTATAAATCCGAAAAAGGATATATAAGCTGCCCTCCCCTCTTTTCATCGGAGGATGATTATAAAGAATTCAAAGCCCGTCACGAAAAGGATCGCGTGAAGCTCAATGAAACGGCAAAGCCTGGCGACAGGCTGTTTCTCGGCATAGACGCCGGCTCCACCACCGTCAAATGCGCCGTTATCAACGCAGGCTGCGAGATAGTATTCAGCAGGTATATGTCAAACAGCGGCAACCCCATACCTGCGGTAAAGGAATTCCTGACCGAATTCTATACTCAATATCCCGGCTGTAAGATAGAATGCGCCGCTGTCACGGGCTACGGCGAGGAAATAGTCAAAAACGCTTTCAACGCCGATATCGGCATAGTTGAGACTATAGCGCATTATACCGCGGCAAAGAAATTCAAGCCCGATGTCGATTTCATAATAGATATCGGCGGGCAGGATATAAAATGCTTCAAGATCCGTAACGGAGCGATCGACAATATCTTTCTCAACGAAGCCTGCTCCTCGGGTTGCGGCTCGTTTTTGCAATCCTTTGCGCTCGCGTGGAATTATTCAATTGCGGATTTTGCGCAGCTCGGTCTTTTTGCGGATAAGCCGGTCGATCTCGGCTCGAGATGCACCGTATTTATGAATTCATCCGTCAAGCAGGCTCAGAAGGACGGCGCCTCTATTGAGAATATATCGGCGGGTCTTTCGATCAGCGTTATCAAAAACGCACTTTACAAAGTTATTCGCGCGGGCTCTGCGGAGGATCTGGGCAAAAACATAGTGGTCCAGGGCGGGACCTTCCTCAACGACGCCGTATTGAGAGCATTTGAAAAAGAGATCGGCAGAGATGCGGTAAGGCCCGATATTTCGGGACTTATGGGTGCATACGGCGCGGCGATCTACGCCTCGGAGCGTTCAAAGGGCAAATCCTCGATCCTCACCCCGGAGCAGCTCAAATCATTTGAGCATAATGTAAAAGCGATCACCTGCAACGGCTGCCCGAACAGCTGCCGTCTGACCCTCAACACCTTCAGCTCCGGCAAAAAATACATCGGAGGCAACAAATGCAGCAAGCCCGTTTCGGGCTCAAACGGCAAGCCCTCATATAATCTTTATGATTACAAGCGCGAACTGCTCTCATCATATAAACCGGTAAGCGGTAAACGCGGAAAAATCGGAATCCCGATGGGGCTCAATATGTTTGAACTGCTCCCATTCTGGCACACATTCTTCACAAGCCTCGGCTACGAAGTGATCGTATCGCCCGAATCCACAAGGCAGACCTATCTGCTCGGTCAGCATTCCATCCCGTCAGATACGGTCTGTTACCCCGCAAAACTGATGCACGGACATATTGAATACCTTGTGAATCACGGGATCAAAAACATTTTTTATCCCTGCATGACCTACAATGTTGACGAGGGTCTCGGAGACAATAATTACAACTGCCCCGTTGTCGCTTATTATCCGGAGGTCATCAGGTCGAATTCTTCTTCGCTCGGTGAGCTCAACCTTATCTGGGATTATGTGGGGCTTCACAGGCGCAAGGATTTTGTGCCGAGGATCCATAAAATCGTATGCGAGAGGCTCGGAAAAGTGAGCCTCAAAGAAACCGAAAATGCGGTAAACGCCGCATACGCGGAATATGATTCCTATATGGAAAAAATACGCCGTAAGGGCGACGAATATCTGGCTCTCGCAAAGCAGAATGATCTGCCCGTAATAATTATCTGCGGCAGACCTTATCACCTCGACAGCGAGATAAATCACGGCATCGACAAGCTGATATGCGAATGCGGAGCAGTAGCGGTGACTGAGGATTCAATAAGCAGCCACATCAAAAAATTCGCGACAAATGTGCTTGATCAGTGGACCTATCAATCAAGGCTCTACGCCGCGGCAAAATTCGTTGCCGAATCGGGCGACAAAAATATAAACCTTGTTCAGCTCGTTTCATTCGGCTGCGGCACGGACGCCATAACGACCGATGAAGTCAGAAGCATTCTCGAGGCAAAAGACAGGATCTATACGCAGATCAAAATTGACGAAATAACAAATCTCGGCGCAGTAAAAATCAGGCTCAGAAGCCTGTTCGCCGCGCTCGGATCGGAGTGACAGACTATGAACAGCGATGACAGAATAGAATTCACAAAAGAAATGCGCAAGGATTACACGATCCTCATCCCTAATATGGCTCAGATACATTTTGAGCTTCTCAACAGAGTGCTCAAACAGCACGGTTACAAAACCGAACTGCTTCATACAAGCGGCAGAGAGATAGTGGATGAGGGGCTTAATACGGTCCATAACGATACCTGCTACCCCGCGCTGCTGGTTATCGGCCAGCTCATAAACGCTCTCAAAAGCGGCAAATACGATCCGCACAAGACCGCCCTGCTCATCACTCAGACCGGCGGCGGATGCAGAGCGTCAAATTACATCCATCTCCTGCGCAAAGCGCTCAAAAAGACCGGCTACGGATATGTGCCCGTTATCTCGCTCAATCTGAGCGGGCTCGAAAAGAATTCGGGCTTTACCTTCACGCCCGTAATGGCGATGAAATTCTTATCCTGCCTGATTTACGGCGATCTGATAATGCTGCTCAAAAATCAGGTCAAGCCCTATGAACTCAATGAGGGCGAAACGGATTTCATGGTTGAGAAATGGATAACGAAGCTGATAGCCCTCTTTGACAAAAACAAGGGCTACGGCTACTTCGCGATGAAGAGGATCCTGCCCAAAATCACCAAGGATTTCACCATGATCGCGGTAAATCACGAAAAAAAGGTGAAGGTAGGTATAGTAGGCGAAATATATGTAAAATACTCCGCTCTCGGCAACAACAATCTTGAGGATTTCCTGCTGAGTCAGGGATGCGAGGTGAATGTGCCGGGGCTTATGGGATTCGTTTTATTCAAGACCGACAACAGGCTTGAGGATATCCGCCTTTACGGCGGCAAGAAACTCAAAAAAGCGGCGATGGGGCTGCTGATGAAATATATGCTTCATATTGAGAAATGCATAAAATCAGCCGCCAAGGCTTACGGCAGCTTCACTGCGCCGGAATCATATATGCATCTGAAACAGCTTATCAAACCGGTGATGGGTTACGGATGCAAAATGGGCGAAGGCTGGCTGCTCACCGCCGAAATGATGGAACTGATAGAAAACGGCTACGGCAATATCGTCTGCGCTCAGCCCTTCGGATGCCTGCCCAATCACATAGTCGGCAAGGGAATGGTAAGAAAGCTGCGTGAGATATATCCCGAATCAAACATAGTCCCCATAGATTATGACCCGGGCGCAACGCAGGTCAATCAGGAAAACAGGATAAAGCTGATGCTGGCGGTCGCAAGAGAAAATATGCAGGGCGCCGAAGGCAAAAAAGCGGTTTCATAAAAAAGAGGTTCACGGGAATTCACCCGTGAACCTTTGATAATTTGGTTAATCAATACTTTATTTTGCTATTCTAATATTCATGGCTGTATTTTCAGATTTAGAACTACTACAAATATTGTAAATACACAAATTTGATAACCTTCTCTTTTTACGATATAAAAAGTCTTTTGTAAAGACAAAGAGGTTAAATCATTTTAGTCATCAAACAGCTCATAATAACTGACACTTAATACTTTGCAAAATGCATTAATCTCTATGTCAGTTATAAATCTTTTTCCACATTCTATTCTTTGAATTGCATTTTTATCTATATCTATCCCCTCCAATTGCAATAAATCTGCAAGCTTTCGTTGACTACATTTAGGAACCATACCAACCCGGATTTTTGCGATATTCTTTCCACATATATTATTTTTCCCGTCAGCTTTGTTTTTAAACATAAAAACTCCTTTTTGACATTTAGTGCTTGTCATCAAAGCTATTTTATGTTAAGATAGCCTCATAAATGACATTTACTGAATGTCAGTTTAAGGAGTGGAAAATATGTCTAACTTCAGCACGCCTTACAATACTGAAAGAGATGGGCAAATAGAGTTTTTTGAAAACTATGGGATTCCTTATGACAATGACGATTCTGTTCTGATAGATAACACAGACGGAGTTTATAATGGTAATATTCTTGAATTCAAATTAAACATTACAAATCTAAATAAAGTTCTTTTTCAGGCCATTAAATATCTCTCTAAAATGAGAATTAAGGGAGAATCAGTACCTGCGACGATTCTTCTAGTTGATCTTAATACTACTACTGTTTATGTTTATAAATCTGCCGACTATTCTGATGATATACATAAAGTTTATGTTGGTGCCGCCTCAAAAGATAATGAAGGCTTTGTTGCTAAAATGTATTTGGAAAAATATAATTACAGTAACATGTCTGATTCTGGAAAAGTTAAATTCATATTGAAAAGCAAAAAAAAATGATCCAGAAGATATGTACTTTCCTATAAACATAGACGAAAACTGCATTGTGGGATGGGCCGAAAGATATTATCGTGAAAATCCAAAGGCAAAAAAAGGAGATTTCCTTGGTGACGAAACTGGGACTGCCGTTAAACTAACGGGAGAAATCAGAAAACCGCGCCACTTTAAGGGGCTAATAAGTCCTTATAGAGGAAAAACCAACGAAAAATTCAAATACTTGATGGATTGTCTGAATGATAAATTGTCTAAGAAGGATCTTGGTGCATTTTATACTCCCATTTTGTATGCAGAAAAGGCCGCAGAACTGGTCAAAATGGCTGTCAATAGAGTGCCTGAAGGGAATGACTACATAATTCTTGACCGATGTGCAGGTACAGGGAATTTGGAAATTCCCTTAGAATTTATCAAAGACAAAAACGGAGACCCTCTTATTAAACATTGTGTTGTAAGCACATACGAATACTATGAATATAAAGTGCTTTTGGAACGTCTTGGAGATAAGGTTAGAGAAATCATTCCCCCTACGGAAGCTAATGTTGATTATAGAAATGGTGTTATAGCGAATGCAGATGCAATGAGCAAAGAGTATATTGAAAATGAAACCATCAAAAACTACATTGATGATCCTAATTGCTCCGTAATTCTATTTGAAAATCCACCGTATGATGATACTTCATCAATAAACCAATCATATGATAATGAAGGTAATAAACATACTACAACAAATAAAGAATCATTCGTATTTAACGAAATGAGTAAAAATAAAAGCTCATTTAAAAATCCTAATATCAGCACAGTCCGAGATTTTGCAAATCGCTTTATTTGGAGTGGATATAAGTGGTATCTGCGAAATAAAGGTGACAGCTTTATTCTTTTTTCTCCCGTGAAGTATTTTAAGTCGCTCGGAATAATAAATAATTCAGAAGGTCGCTTTGTAAAAGGATTTATTTTTAACAGAAAACACTTTCATGCAACGCCCTCAAGCATAGGCTGTATCTTGTGGTCTTATGAAGATGAAAACACTTTTGGGGGATATAATTTAGAAATATATGATATTGAAAATGAAGAGCTTAAAAAACTTGATTGTATCTTAGAAATAAAAACAGTAGAAACTACACTTTCATCCAGTAACACAAAGTATACCGGAAAAGTTAGAACAAACATCGCATGCGATTCCAGCGGAAAACCTGTATTAGGAAAGAAGATTGAAACCAATATATATGCTGATGATGAAGTAATCGGCTATTTTTGTCCCGTTTCTGCAAGTTATGATTTAGGACGCTTACCATACTTTAATGGTAGAGGAAACTATGTCTTAAAATCTAACTATTTAGATATACTTGTTCTTTTTTCTGCAAAAATGTATCCATTTGATAAGTGGTACGAAAAAGACAGCATATTTATCACCTTTGATGGTGGATATACATTCAAGAGGGATCTTGAACTTTGCAAGGCTTGTTTGATTTTTGCTTGTCTGAGTAACAAAAATAAATGCTTGTCTTTTGTTGATTTCGATGGGCACAAATTTCAAAATGAATTATGCTTTGATGACAGTCAAGAAGAAACCATAGCTCTTACTGATCTTAAAAACTTCGCTTCAAATAAAAATACTTCTTTGGATGATGAAGAAATTGCTTTACTTGAATTATGGAATAAAATTATTTCACAAGCTCGAAAAACAAAAAATTATAATTCCGGCTTCAATTATGGAGTATATCAAATATCAAGAGAACTTAATACATTTACCGAAACAGGTAGTGGTAAAAATAAAAAGAAGGTATATAACTATCCTGAACTGAACGGTGATTTAGAAACGCTAAAAACGAATCTTAAAAACTACTACAAAAGTCATATAAGCAAAAAGTTGTTTCAGTATGAATTACTTAAATGACCTATAAGATCAACAATGTAATACCGATACCTATAATCGTATAGTGCCTATAGTGTAAAAGTTTAAAACTGTGTCCATCCATGCTAAAAACTCGCAAGCAACAAATGCTTGCGAGTTGATTTTTCTAAATTTGAAAGCATTTTACCATCTGTTATCGGATAATTCGCAGAAGGCGTCCATGTCGCGTATCTCGATCACGGTGCCGTCATCGAGAGTAGCGGTTCCGTTCCATTTGCCGAAAACCTGGTGGCAGATATTGCCGACAAGCCCGAGCACCCTGTTTGAAGTGAAATTATCAAAATACGGGGTCATAGTCATTTCAAATCTGCCGTCTTCGCAGGTGAAATGCCAGGGGGCGAGCCAATCGGATTCATAGCGGGTCATGGTTATCTCGCCGAGCTTATGAGCCTTGCCGTTATAGAATATCATATTTTCGCTCGCGGCGCTCATATCGCCGAAGCCCCAGCCTATTTCAAAGCCGAATATATCGCCGTTTTCGAGCCTCGTCGTACCGTTGCCCCAATACCATTTCTGGGCGTAGGGCCACACTCCCCTGCCCCAATCAAGCAGAGCGAAGGTGTTTTGCGGATCGAATTCAACGGTGAGGTCGCCGTAAGTCACCTTACCCGATACGGGCATTGAATTGATTTTTTGATTGAGATAAAACTGCTTGTCATTTCCCGGAAACGGGACCGCCATAACAAGGGATTCAAGGCCCTCGGGCATCTCAAAGGTGAGGTCGGCGGTGACTTTGTTTTTACCCTTTACGGCGTCAAGATCTATCTTTGTGGCGTTGTTGCCCACGGTGATATCGAGATTGAAATTGCGCCTGTGGCGCGAAACGGTATGGTCGCTCATGGCGTCGCTCTCCATACCCATTCTGCCGAAGGTGAGGAGCGAAAGGCTCATGACCTCATACCTCTCGCCGGTCTGCATATCAACGAGAGTAAAAATTCCCGCGCCGCCCAGAGAAATATCGGATATCGTGATCTGGAGCATATACCTGCCGTCGGTCACCTGATAAAAATCCCATTCCTTGATCCTTGTGGGGCGGGCTTTGATCGCCTTGCGATCATATTCATACAGATTTTCCGTGCAGTAACCGGGCTCCGTCAGCTTGCCGTTTTCATCGAGCAGAGGGATCCTGCGTGTGATCCTGTGCTGTTCGGAGGCAAAAACCGTGACCGCCGACCCCGCGAGCAAAACAACGGCGAGAATTACGCTGAGAATTCTTTTCATATCAATGCGCTCCTTACTTTAACTTTATGCAGTCGCCCGTATCTTCAATTCCGATAATCACGGGGCGCTCATAGCCGCTTGCGTTTGGGGTATGATAAGTGAGATAAAGCCCGTGTGCTCCCCTGAATATCATACCGTGGCCGCCGTCATCATCTATAAGCGGGGGCAGATGCTCATATTTATTCTTGATACTGCCGCCCTCAAATCTCACAAGGCACTCCGCATACTCTCCCTCGGGGAAGGTTGACCAGAGCATAAGAAGTTCGCCTTCGGATGTTTTATACATAAACGGGCCGTCCGTAACAAAATGATTGCCGGGCGTTTTATCCTTCACATAATCGGGTTCTGAGCCGCAAAAAAGAGTTACGGGCTCGCCTGCCGCCGCCTTGAGATCATCGGTGAGCGGCATATAGCATATCGTGCCGTCGATTATCTGAGTATGCTCGTGGCAAAATACGATATAAGGTGTGCCGTTTTCAACATAGAGGGTGCCGTCAAGGCACTCCCATTCGTCGGGAGTAACGGCGCCGTCGCTGTGAGGCGCAAACGGACCTTCGGGCGAATCGGCTTTGAGAATATATGTCCCCCTAAGACCGCATTCGCGGGTAAAGGTAGCGAGCATATAATACGCGCCCTTGTATTTATGGACTTCGGGAGCCCAGTTGACCTCTCTGTTCATCCCGTATTTTTCGGAATCAAAGCATTGTATCGGGTCGCTGTAATCCTCAAGATCAGAGGATCTGTAAACATCGAAACCCGCCGTTCCTCTGCCGAAATCTGCGGCTCTCGTGCCGTAAAGATAATAGACCCCGTCCTCAAAGAGAATAAACGGATCGCGGATATTTATTTCGCTCTTTTTCATATTTTCCTCCTATTCCTCAACCTCAAGCAAAAAGCTGACAGGCCGAAAACCGTCGTTGCACGAAATCATCGCCGATTTTTTATTTTTCATCCAGCCGTCATAAAAATCCTCGGCGCCGAAAGAAAGGGCGCTCGCAAAGGGCTGAATCGAATCCCACGCGCTGTCACAAAATCCCTCCGGCTTTTGAAAGCCGCGTGAAACAAACACCATTCCCTCGCGCATATCGCACGCATTCTCAATGGGATTCTCATATTTTTCGATCAGATCGTCATATCTCGCGATCTTCACAACGGTGATTTTAACATCCTTCATCAAAGGCTCTCTCCTCTCAGCTATTATTATACAAAAATTTTTTAACATATCAAGGGTTATATCTTGAATAAAACGGCTCGCTTTGGTAATATTAAAAAGAAGGGAAGTGTTGACTATGCTCCGCCCGGCGATCTCGCCCTCTTTGATGTGCGCCGATATATTCAGGCTCGGCGAAATAATTGACGGTTTTGAAAAGAATTCAATAGAGCTTCTCCACATAGATGTAATGGATGGGGAATTCGTGCCGAATTTTTGCCTCGGCACCGATTATTGCAGACGGCTTAAAGCGGCGACCGATATTCCGCTTGATATTCATCTGATGGTAAGCGAGCCCGAAAATAAGCTGGAGGCTTTCCCCTTCGGCGAAGGCGATATGGTTTCAGTCCACTATGAGAGCGTCGGCTCAAAAAATCTCGCGCCCTCATTTGAAAAAATAAGAAAACGCGGCGCAAAACCATTCATAGCCATTAACCCCGATACGCCGACAGAGGCCGTCTCCGATTGGCTCGAGATGACAGACGGAGTATTGCTGATGACGGTATATCCCGGATTTGCGGGGCAGAGCATGGTGGAGGGCTCGCTTGAGCGCATAACCGCTCTGAGAAGGCTCATGGATGAAAACGGATACAGCGAAAAAAGCATAGAGGTTGACGGCAACGTCAATTATGAAAAGGCTCCGCTCATGCGGCGTGCCGGCGCGGATATATTCGTCGTGGGCACATCGAGCATACTCGGACCCGGGGATTTGACCGATAATATCCGTAAGATGCGCTCTCTGCTTGATGAGGTGACGGGATGAAAATACTTGTTTTCGGCTCATTCAATATTGATAAGGTTTATTCTCTGCCTCATCTGCCCGAGAGAGGCGAAACTCTCTATTGCGGCGGATATGAAATCCACGTCGGCGGCAAGGGTCTGAATCAGGCTCTTGCATTCTCAAAGGCGGGAGCGGATGTTTCGGTCGGCGGAAAAATCGGTAAAGACGGCAGATTTCTCACGGATTATCTTCAAAAATGCGGTATCGACATCGGCGATATTGACCATACCGGCGAATTCACCGGGCACACGATAATAGAAACAGACCCGGACGGGCAAAATCAGATGATCCTTTTCGGCGGAGCAAACCGCGAAATCACGCCCGAATACTGCGATAAGCTGCTCTCAAAATATTCTGACGCCGATTTGATTTTGACGCAGTATGAAACATCGTGCGTGGAATATATACTCGAAAGGGCTCATTCCATGGGCATCAAAACCGCATTGAATCCTTCGCCCTATGTGGATGAGATCAAAAATCTCGAATTAGGCAAAGCCGACATTCTCATCCTCAATGAATTTGAAGGGAAATCCATCGCGGGCGGAGACACCGACGAAGAGACGGCCAAAGCGTTGTATGACCTCGGGAGCAAAGAAATAATTCTTACTCTCGGCAGCCGCGGAGCGGTATATTACAACGGCTCCGAGTATGTAAAATGCCCGGCGTTCAGCGTCAGGGCGGTCGATACGACGGGCGCGGGAGACACTTTCACCGGGTATTGTCTTTATGAACTGCTCAAAGGAGAAAAACCGCTCAAAGCCATGATGACGGGCTGCGCCGCGAGCGCACTTGAAGTCACAAAACACGGTGCCGCAGAAACGATACCCGACCGTGAAGCAGTCGAAAAATTCTTAAAGGAAAACGAATAAATAAAAGCCCTCCACCGGGAGGGCTTTTAATGTTAACTGCAAACTCGGCGGATGAAACATCAAATCAGGATCACCGCAAATATTATGATTGCGAGCAAGCCTATGACAGCGAAAGAGAAGACCTTCAGCCACAGCTTTGTCATCACTCCGAGAAGCTTGAAGGCTATCACAACGGCAATGATCAATAAAATCAAAAGAAACATATCCTCCGCCCCTTTCCGGTTTCATTATAACTCTCCGCCGCTTTGTAAAGGTATGCCGGCGGCACAGTTTGCGTATTTTCTTCTCTTTACGCATATTATAGAACGGAAGAGGGATTTTATAAATACATTCCGCGGGGAATTAAACGGCTTTATTTTTCCGTTTCGGGAGAATCGTGGAGCGTATTTTCCTTTAACGGCGCCGCTTTTTTCGATCCGAATGAATAACTCAGCGCGCCCTCGGGGCAGACGGATATACATTTGCCGCATCTTATACATTCGGCGCTGTCGGGAATAACGGAGGGATCGACGCACATCCCGCAGGAATGAAAGCATTTTTTGCAATTTACGCATTTGCCCGAATCTACCTTCAGACCGACGAGAGCGACTTTATTGAAAAGGGCATAAAACGCTCCGAGAGGGCAGAGATATTTGCAAAACGGTCTGTAGATCAGGACGCTTGCCAAAACGACACAGGCGAGTATGCACGCCTTCCACATAAATCTGCCGCCGAAAAGGGCGAATAGCTTTGTATCTGAAAACGCGAGCAAGAGCCCCGCGAGAGTGCCGGACGGGCACAGATATTTGCAAAATACGGGAGTGAGCTTAACAAACACCGGCAGAATTATCACCGCGAAAACAAGGATGAAATATTTGATAAAACGCAGGTATTTATCGGCTCTGAAGCTTTTGATCTTTTTGAAAAAAGGAATTTTATTCAGCAGATCCTGAAGCAGGCCGAAAGGGCACAGAAAGCCGCACACCGCTCTGCCGAGCAGTATGCCGAAAAAAAACATAAGCCCGAGCACATAATACGGGAATTTGAATTTATGGGATGAAAGAGAGCTTTGCAGCGACCCTATCGGGCAGGCGCCGAGCGCAGACGGGCAGGAATAGCAGTTGAGCCCCGGCACACAGACGAGCTTTGACGGGCTCTGAGAAACTCTGCCCGTAAAGAATCCTCTGAAATCGGCATTCTGAATAAGGGCGGCAATCGCCTGAATCCCAAATCTTTTTTTGTTATCCAATTCCGATACACTCCAGACAGACGGTTATCGCCTTGGCAAGCACATCTGCGGGCTGACCTTTAAGGCAGCCGGTCACCGTAAATGCCAGAGCAAGGGCGGCTAAAATCACAAATACGATTCTTTTTTTCATAATTTATGCGTTAAGGTAGCTTTGAATTACCTTTTCCCACTCCGAATATGATTTTCCGCCGATAATCGGCTCTGAGGTGAGAATATTGCCCTCACCGTCCGCAAACACCGTGGTCGGCACATATCCGGTTTCAAATCTGTCAAGATCCGCCGTTCTTTTTATGAGCGGGTAAGTTATTCCGAGATCATTCGCCATGCTTTTCACTTCGCTTTCGTGAGAAGCGGTGGCTCCGAGAATGATAAAGCCGCTGTCTTTATATTTGACATACAGCTTCTGAAGATCGGGCATTTCGCTCACACACGGGCCGCACCAGGTCTCCCACATATTTATCATGATCACCTTCGCCTGAGAATAATCGGAGAGCGAAACGGTCTTGCCGTCCATATCGGTCGAGGTGAATTCCAGTTTTGACGAATTTTGGTTAACGGACGCCTGAGAGTCGGTATCGGAGGGACCGGTTTCGACCGTGATCCCGCAGGAGCAAAGCATCAAAGTAAACACAGCCGCGAGGAACAGTGAAATTATCTTTTTCATAAAAACCTCCTGTATATTTATGGCCGGGATGCGATGAATTCAACCGCAAAAACTATCACGGAGCAAATCGCCGCCGTTGGGAACAGACCCGCGCCGAAATACGCTGCGATCATCCCCGCCGCCAGAGCGATCAGACCTGCCGCAGGGGTGCCGGTCAAATCCATTATCGCCGGAAAAGTCATTACTGCAAGGGTAACATAGGGGACATAATAAAGGAATGAACGGAAGTATTTATTCTTTATTTCCTTCCTTATCAGAGTCAGCGGCAGAGCACGCAGCAGGAACGAAACCGCAAACATTATGAGGATATAGATATACACATTATGCTTCAAAGGATCCATCCTCCTTTTTGGCATCTGATATCGGGAAAACAAATGCCGCCGTGCCCGCGATAAGCAGGGTGAGGATTATTATCCTCGTGCCCTCTCCGAGAGCGGAAACATTAGGCAGGCGCGATAAAGCAAAGCTGAGCGCCATTGAAATGATTATCAGCAGGCCGACCTTTTTGTTTTTTCTTCCCTCGGGCATAATTATCGCAAGAAACATTCCGTAGAGCAAAACTCCGAGAGCCGTTACTGCAAGAGCGGGAAGAATGTTTCCGACCACCACTCCGAGGCTTGTACCCAGCGCCCAGAATGAGAGGGAGCATACAGCGAGCCCGTAGTTATAATGAGGATTCAGTTTGCCGGGCACCGTGGAGGAGGCCCCGAATATTTCATCCGTGACCCAGAAGCCGACAAAAAGTCTCTGCGTAGTATTTGTTTCGGGGGCAAGCTTTTGCGAGAGAGTGATAGACATAAGCATATATCTCGCGCTGATTATGGCCGTGATCAAAGCCATCGTGATATATGAGCCGGATGAGGCTATCACCTCAAAGCCCGCGTATTCGCCTGCTGAGGCGTTGCAAAGCAGCGAAGCCAGTGCCGCCTGATACCAGGTGAGCCCCGCATTTCTCGCAGTTATTCCGAGAGCGAATGAAACTGCAAAATAGCCCGCCGCTATCGGTATTCCGTCGCGAAGCCCCTTCAAAAACCATTTTTTTGCCTGTGACTTTTTATCTTGATTATCCATAAATTCATCCTGTAATTGCTGAAGATCGGGAAACTGCCGGTATATGCGCATTCAGTCAAATATCGTTGACTTACCGAATGATTTTATCACAAAATCCGATATGTTGCAATTAAATCATACTAAATCGCCTGCGGCATATTTCAGCCGCAGGCTGTCGTTTTATTTTACGGCTTTCAGACGAGATTGACGGTATATTTTGAATTCTCGGGGTCATAGCTGAATTCAGCTCCGCCCAAAACATAGAGAGAGATCATTGAAGTATCGTCATCATTGAATTCACCGTATTGGTCATTTACATCGGCGGCAAGTCTGTAGCAGTGGCGCTTGACAGCGTTTGCTGCGATCTCTGCCTGATCGGCGTCCGCCTTATCCTTGAGATACCAGGTGGGATTCGCCTGACTCCTTGCGTGCTCGGCAATGCTCAGATCGTTTGCGGAGCAAATTGAATCGCCGTTGACGTCTCCCGGAACTATAAGATAATAGGTCTTGATAACGGAGCCGTCATAATTATCCTTAAGCTCGATTTTTGTGCCGGTTCCGCATATCTGAGAGCCCTTGCTCGGGGTGATGACCACGGAGCCGTCACCGCTGACCTTTAACTGACCGGCAAGCGCCGCTTTATTAAGCTTTGTGCCCGCGTTGTAAATATATCCGTCAACGCCTTCGCGATAGTCCGGATCAGACGGTGCAGGCACGACTATATCGGCATCGGAGCTCTGAGAGATGATGTCGAGAGCTATCTCTTCTCTCTCATAGACGGGGTAGAAAATATATTCATCGCCCGGATCGCCTGCGGGAACAGTCCACGCCGAAAGATCGACGGGCTCTCCGCCCTGAGTATCGGACCAGCCGGTAAATACATAATAATTCACTGCGGGGCCGTCCGCCGGGATATCGGGAATGCCGTCGCCGTAGCTGAGATAGGTTTCATAATTATCATAGACGGACCGGTTTTCAAATGAAGGCACGCCGCTGATACTGTCAGGCTCGAGGAACGCCACTCTGTAGCTGAGCTTCTCCCACTCCGCTCTGACCGTCATATCCGCTCCGGGCATCGTCGAGGGAACGGAGGGAGTCCACCCGATAAATCTGTAACCTGGTTTTACGGGATTTTCGGGAGCCGAAACGACGGTGCCGTATTCCTGGGTAACGGGGGAGATCTCACTGCCGCCGTCCGTATCGAAGGTAATGGTAAAGCTCGCGATATTCCAAAGCGCCGTAAGTCTGATTTCGTCTGAATTCTGAGCCATTGCGGGCACGGTAAAGGTGTCGGTATATACGCTGCCGTCATAAGACCAGCCCGCGAAGGTATAGCCTTCTCTCACAAATGAGACGCCTGCCTGCGGCAGATCTATAACGCTGTTATATTCCGCATAGGCTGTGCCCTGCTGAGGCGCGCCGCCGTCCATAACATATACGATACGGTAGGTGTGAATATTCCACAAAGCGATTACGGTGAGGTCTTCGGCGGGCATCGTTGAGGGGATTTCCGTATCCCAGCCGCCGAAATCATAGCCTGCTCTGACGGGAGATTCCACAGACGGAATATCCGCTCCGTAATCAAGAGTGATATCGGGTATTACGCTGTCGCCCGTGTCGGCAAAGGTTATGGTAAACTGTCTGATATTCCACAGCGCGGTTACGGTGATATTTTCGGCAGGCATCGTTGTGGGGATTTCTCTGCTCCAACCCGCGAAGGTATGACCTTCTTTTACGGGGTCGGCGGGAGCGGTAACTGCCGAGCCGTAATCAAGAGTAATATCGGGTATCGTACTGTCGCCCGTATCGGCGAAAGTAATCGTGTATTGATTGACATTCCACTGAGCGGTTATCGTGAGATTTTCGGCAGGCATCGTTGTGGGAATTTCTCTGCTCCAACCCGCGAAGGTGTGGCC
Organism: uncultured Clostridia bacterium; assembly: GCA_947166625.1. Lineage (GTDB taxonomy): Bacteria > Bacillota > Clostridia > Oscillospirales > Acutalibacteraceae > CAG-177. Next base: position 100,937 of record CAMVEX010000004.1, on the reverse strand, counting down.
TTCTTTTACGGGGTCGGCGGGAGCGGTAACTGCCGAGCCGTAATCAAGAGTGATGGGATCGATCACGCTGTCGCCCGTGTCGGCAAATGTAATCGTGTATTGATTGATACTCCACTGAGCGGTTATCGTAAGATTTTCGGCAGGCATCGTTGTGGGAATTTCTCTGCTCCAACCCGCGAAGGTATAGCCTTCTTTTACGGGATCAGACGGTGCTGTAACTGCCGAGCCGTAATCAAGAGTGATGGGATCAATCACGCTGTCGCCCGTATCGGCGAATGTAATCGTGTATTGATTGATATTCCACTGAGCGGTTACGGTAAGATCTTCGGCGGGCATCGTCTGCGGAATCGAGGGGCTCCAACCCGCGAAGGTATAGCCTTCTTTTACCGGGTCTGACGGTGCGGTAACTGCCGAGCCGTAAGGCTGAGTAACGGGATCGATCACGCTGTCGCCCGTATCGGCGAATGTAATTGTGTATTGATTAACATTCCACAGCGCTGTTACGATAAGGTCTTCATCGGGCATCGTCTGAGGAATTGCTCTGTCCCAACCGATAAATTCATGGCCTTCCCATACGGGATCGGCGGGCGCGGTCACAGACGAGCCGTATTCTCCGGTAATCGCCGGGATCACGGTATCTCCGGTATTCGCGAATGTAATGGTATGGGTATTGATATTCCATACCGCTGTCACGGTAAGGTCGCCGGCGGGCATCGTCTGCGGAACCGAGGGGTTCCAGCCGCCGAAGGTATATCCCTCTTTTACCGGGTCTGACGGTGCGGTGACCGCCGAGCCGTAAGGCTGAGTGATGGGAGCGATCACGCTGTCACCGGTATTTGTAAATGTGATCGTGTAATTCAGAGGAATGAGGATCGCTTCGCCCCTTACATCATGGGCGGGCATAACCGTGGGAGTGTCGATAGCGGAGTTTGTTTCATCATTGAAATAAGCCCAGCCGCCGAAGGTGCAGCCTTCAACCTCGGGAGAGGCAGGAACGGTTATCGCTTCTCCGCAGTCTATCCATTCGGGAGTGCCGTAGCTTTCGCCGTCAACATAGTATGAAAGGCAGAACTGCTGAGCCTCCCAGATAGCGGTGATCGTAAGATCATAGGCGGGTATTGTATCGGGAACATTGGGATCCCAATCAATAAAATCATAGCCGGGTCTTACGGGATCGGCGGGATAAGGTACGGATTCGCCGTAATTTCCGGTGACGGGCGGTATTACCGTCGCTCCTTCACCGGTAACAAAAGTAACGGTGTAGGTATTTACGGTCCATTTGGCGTAGATATTTATATTCGCGTTATTGTCTCCGAGATCGGGAACACTGCCGGTGAAGCTGATTTCGTGCCCTGCGGTGCAGGCGGAATCCGTAAACCAGCCGCCGAAGGTGTAGCCCTCTTTGACCGGATCAGCTACAACGGGATACTGAGAGCCGTAGGTAACGCTCTGATTTGAATATCCGCTCTCGTTGAAGATGAGATTATATGTTTCATTCGCCCAGTTGGCGTAAACATCAATATCGGCATCCTCCATCACGGCGGGGACGGCAGGGGTCCAGTAAGTGAAATATTTTCCCTGCGCGGGAACGGGATCGGGAGCGGTGATCGCGCTGCCGTAGGGCAAAGTCTGACTGTCAAGCAGGGTTTCGCCGTCAAAGAATCTGATGGTATGAATCTTGGCGTTCCACTGAGCCGTAGCCGTAAGGTTGTAAGCAGGCATTGTTGAGCCGCTGTAAACATTATCGGAGGAATCGGTATATACCCAGCCCGCGAAATTGTAACCTGTCTTTACCGGATCGGCGGGAAGAGTGATCGCGGCTTCATATTCAAAGGTACGCGGAGCGATTTCCGTGCCGCCGGCGGAATTGTAAGTGATCGTATAAGATTCCTTGCTCCAGTTTGCCGTTGCGGTGAGGTTATAAGCCGGCATGGTCGAGCCGCTGTAAATATTATTATCGGCGTCTCTGTAGGTCCAGCCGTTGAAGTGATAGCCCGTCCTCGAAGGCGCGGGGGAAGTGATATTGGCGTCATAGGCGATATAGCTCACGGGAACAGCCGAGCCGCCGTTTGAATCATAGGTGACGCTGTAGATATTCACATTCCAGAGCGCGTTATGAGTTTTGTTATAAGCCGGCATTTTTGACGGGAGCGCGGGAGACCAGCCTGCGAAGGTATAGCCCGTCCTTTCAGGAGATGCGGGCGGAATGATGTCGGTATCGTAATCCTGAGTTATAGGTGAAATCTGCGTGGCTCCGTCCCCGGTATTGAACGAGATGGTGTATTGATTGACAGACCACTGAGCGGTAACGGTTACGTTGCTGTAAGGCATGGTCGCCGGGATTTCGGGCTCCCAGCCCGTAAAGGTGTAACCTGTTCTGACGGGGTCGGCCGGTCTGACTATCGGCTGACCGTAATCAAGGATCTGGTTGGGTATGATCGTTTCGGAAGAATTCGTGATAAATGATATAAAGTAGGAATTCGCCTTCCATATCGCGTAAATTTTATTGTTGTAGCCCACCTGAATATTGCCTGTGAGCGCGTTTGACGGATCGCAATCGGGGTCTGTGCTCCAGCCCTTGAAGGTGTAGCCCTGACGTGAGGCGGTGACTGCGGGAACAACAGAAGCGTACTGATTGGCGCCTACGGTCACATAACCGTTCTGAGGCATCGAAAGAGTGCCGCCGTTCGCGTCAAATTCATAATATGTGCAAAGGGCGTTGATCGCGTTATAGAGATTATTTGAGAGAACATCGGGGTTTTGGATCGAGCCGTCAACAAGGGTGAGCGCTTTGTAAGCCGCCGTAAACGCGGTCTGAAAAGCAGTCCATTTATAATTGCTGTCCGCGTCAAAATAACAGCTTGTCAAATCGCTGCCGCTGACTCCGTTGACGCCGAACGCCGCCATCTTTTTAACGGCATACTGGACCGCCGCGCGAAGATAGGTCTTATTGTAGTATTCGGCGCGGAGACCGACATAGCCGACCGCGTTGGCGTCATAGTTTCTGCCCGCGCTCTTTTCGCTGTTGCCGTAAAGGGATTTTACATAATACATCTGGGAAGTGGCGCCGGCGGTATTCATAAGAGAGCGATTCCACGAGCCCGCGTATCTGAGGCCCTCGTTTGTGTCATAGCTTCTTGTATGCCAATCGCTGCCCTGACCCGCGAAGATATAGTCTCTCTCCATAGCGGCGGGTCTCAGTCCGTCTTCATCGGTCTTAAACCAGGTGCTTCTGTGATCAAACGCCGTTTCGGATATATCAGCCATCCACCAGCGTCCCGTACCGTCCTTACAGCCCTTATCCATTGTAACGGCAAGTCCTACGCTGAGATTGGGGATCTGATTGAGATTGGTATATCGGCTGGTATCGATATAAATATCGCCTATGGACTTCGCCACGGATTTTGTAACGATATCCACATTGTTGCCGCGGTATTCGGCATAGGTTGTGTTTCTTATACCCCAGTTTTGAGTAGTGTCGCTGCCGCTGTTATTGTAAGAAGTCGGCTTTCTGTTATCCTCAATAAGGACATAAGCGAAGCTCTTGGGAGTGCCCGATGTATTGGCGTATGAAACATAGCGCATATCGCCCGGCCTTGATGTATCGTGGTCGACCCAGCTCGATGAGCTGACGCCCCTTGTGGTGCTCGTGACAGCGGTACCGCCGACATAAGCAGTATTGGACGGGGAAGCGAATGAAGAAAATTCGGTGAATTTCAGATAGTTATTTTCTTCATAGCTGTCAAGCGAAGATGAGTTTGAATAATCGGGCATACCGCCCTCGATAATGCTGTGCATACCCGAGAGCCAGGTGAGCGAGCCTGCCCAGTTGGCGCCGCTTGAGGTGCCCGTGCCTGCCAGAGCCGCCGCAGCGATAGGCACGGTGTAGGGTTTATAGACATAGGAATATGCGTAAGCTTTTTTTGCCACTCCGTTATCGGTGAAGGAAATGCACCATTGGAGATAACAGCCGGTAACATTTGAGGCGAGCGAAGGCGAGGCGCCGCCGGTGATATTGACATAAGAACCGTTTGTCACCGTAGTGCTGCTCAAATTGACCGAGCCGCCGCTTATCGCGGTCATATCCTTTGAAAGGAATGTGTAAGAAACGGTCGCGTTGCCCGCTCCGCTGAGAGAATAATAAATTTTACCGGTCGTCTGCGATGCCTCTGCCGTAACGGACCCGTCCTGATTATTGTTGACATAATATTGGAACGGCGAAGCAACGCTCGTATTCCACGAACGCGCATCGGGATAAAGATAGATCGCCTCCGGCACGATAAAGGTGAGATCGCTGCTTCGCACGCTCGCAGGTTTGCTTATGCCGAGAGCGGACGCAGTGATCTGCAAAAATCCCGGAAGCCCCGTTACACAGGAGCCGAAGATGACAGCCGCCGCCAGGATTACTGCGATGAATTTTCCCGTTCTTTTCATGGTATTACCCCCTAAAGATGTTTCGGGTTTACATTCATATTCTCATACACTTCGCCGTAGTACAGTTATACAAAATAATTATATACTATACCGAGTGCAAATGCAAGAGCTATGCCGAAATTTTTATACCATAAGTTTAATAAATTCAAATTCCGAATATCAGGATTCCGTCGGATTGCTCTTGCAAACATTTTGCTTATGTGATAATTTATTAACAGAAAAGCAGAGGAGGAAGAAAAATGCTGAAGCCTTCATTGATCGCAAAATACGATCCCGCCGCCGATAAGGAGCAGATAAGGCAGATAGGTGATGTGAGGATCACATATTTAAGCTCGCGGCTTTTGAGGATAGAAACGGGCGAATTCACAGATGAGGCGAGCTGCGCCGTAAAATACCGCAGATTTCCCGCCGGGAAAATGGAGACGGAGCAAAGCGGAAAATACATTCTCGTTCAGACCGAGGATATACTGCTCACGATCAAAAACAAGGTGCCTTACAGCGTAATACTCGAAGGAAGCAAAGCGGAGGCGGAAAAGGAAGCGAAACGCGCAAGCGGCGAAGAGCCCGATGAAGAAGAAGCAGAGGAGCTTGTTTTCGGAGAGCAGAAAAATCTCAAAGGCACCGCGCGCACTCTCGACGGCAGTTTGGGCAGAGTAAAGCTCTCCGACGGCTTCATAACAGAAAAGGGAGCGTTCCTCTTTGATGACAGTAAAAGCTTTCTGATTGATAAAAACGGCCGTTTCAAGCCGCGCGGCAAGGGCAGGGATTATTATGTTTTTGCCTTCGGCAAGGATTACAGAGCCACGATGCAGGCATTTTATTCCATCAGCTCCCCTTCGCCCCTCGTCCCGAGATACGCGCTCGGAGTGTGGTGGAGCAGGTATCACGCATACACCGATAAGGAATACCTCTCGCTCATGGACAGATTTGCGCAGGAGGATATCCCTCTGACCGTAGCGACGGTGGATATGGATTGGCACTGGGTCGATATCAAGAAAAAATTCGGGCTTGATATGAACGGATGGACGGGCTACAGCTGGAATACGGAGCTGTTTCCCGATTACAGAGATTTCCTCAGACAGCTTAAGGAAAGAAATCTCAAAGTCACGCTCAACCTTCACCCTGCCGACGGGGTCAGGAAATATGAGGATATGTATGAGCCGATGGCAAAGGCAAACGGAATCGACCCGAAAAGCGGCGAGGATGTGAAATTCCGCTGCTCGGGCGACGAATTCTGGAATTCATATTTTGACATCATACATAAGCCGTATGAAAAAGACGGAGTGGGATTCTGGTGGATAGACTGGCAGCAAGGTAAGCGCTCGAATGTTGACGGGCTCGATCCCCTTATCGCTCTGAATCACTACCATTATCTTGACAACGCCGAGGGCGGCGACATTCCTCTCATTCTCTCGCGCTACGGCGGAGTAGGCTCGCACGCCTACCCTCTCGGATTTTCGGGAGACACCTTTGTGAGATGGCAGGTGCTTGATTTTCAGCCGTATTTCACATCGACTGCGGCAAATGTCGGCTACGGATGGTGGAGCCACGATATCGGAGGCCACATGATGGGGTACAGGGATGATGAGCTGTATCTGCGCTGGATCCAGTTCGGCGCATTCTCTCCGATCCTCCGCCTTCATTCGAGCAATCTTGAATTCCTCGGCAAGGAGCCGTGGAAATACCGCAAGGATGTGTGCGAAAGCGCAAAGAAATGGCTTCGTCTGAGACACAGACTCATCCCGTATATCTATTCTCTTGACAGAATCTATCACAGCGAGGGGATCGCCGTCTGCGAGCCTATGTATTACACCTATCCCGAAGAGAAAAACGCCTATTCCGTGCCGAATCAATATAAATTCGGCGATCAGCTCACAGTGTGCCCGATCACGAGCAGGCTCGATAAAAAAATGGGGCTGGCAAGGGTCGGAGCCTGGATCCCGGAGGGCGAATGGGTCGATATATTCACCCTGCAGAGATACAGGGGAAATCAAATGATCTGCCTGAACCGCGAGCTTTACGATATGCCCGTTTTGGCAAAGGCGGGCTCCGTCATCCCTTTCTCGGCGGATGAAGGGAATACCTGCGCGAATCCCGTAAATCTCGATATCCTCGTTTTCAAAGGGAACGGCAGTTTCACAATGTATGAGGACAACGGCAAAACGGATTTTGAGCAGCATACCGCAAAAACGACTTTTATGAATTCATACGATGAGGTGCAAAACAAAATCACCGTCAAAATCATTACCGAAGGCGACCGCTCCGTGATCCCGCAGGGCAGAAAATACAGGCTGATATTCAAGGATATCGAGAATGACGATATCATACTTGATCATTCCGACGGCGAAATCACCGCCTGCGTTGAAAATGTAAAAATGCCGCAAAAGGAGGATCCGAAAGAGATCCTGATAAATCTGATGTCACGCTGGCAAAAGAATAATATACTCAAAATGAAGCCTTATGTTACCCGTCTTCGCAAGGCAAACACCGCGGAAGAAATCCTTGAAGCTCTGCCAAAATGCTCGCTTCCCGCCGCTCTTGAGCTCGCGATAGCGGAAAGAATGAAAGAGGCATAAAAGAACATAAAGTTTTCAGAATTAAGCACAGCTTGATTTTTATATCGCCAGATGTTATTATTTCATTGCTTTGACAGAAAATAAACAATCCGCCGCTTTTCAAAAATGACGGATAAAAACGAAAGGGAAAATAAATTTATGTCGGATTATTTCGGGAAAGAGATATTCAAGCTCGGATTCGGGCTTATGCGCCTGCCCAAGCTCGAAAGCGGAGAGATAAACATTGAGGAAACCTGCGAAATGGTGGATAAATTCATCGCCGCAGGCGGCACTTATTTTGACACCGCTTATGTTTATGAAGGATCTGAGGTCGCGACAAAAGCGGCGCTCGTTGACCGCTATCCGAGAGAAAGCTATACCCTCGCCTCAAAGATAAACGCATGGATGCAATGCACCGACGAAGCGAGCGCAAAGCAGCAGTTTTACACCAGCCTCGAAAGGACGGGCGCCGGGTATTTCGATTATTATCTGCTCCATTCGCTCCAGCGCAACAATTACAAAAAATATGATGAATATCATCTTTGGGATTTTGTCAAGGAGCAAAAGGCAAATGGGCTTATCAGATATTACGGCTTTTCTTTCCATTCCGATCCAGCCCTTCTCGATGAGCTTCTCACCCTTCATCCCGATGTGGATTTCATCCAGCTCCAGATAAACTACGCGGATTGGGAAAATCCGGGAGTGGCTTCAAGGGAATGCTATGAGATCGCAAGAAAACACGGAGTTTCCGTGACGGTAATGGAGCCCGTAAAGGGAGGCGCGCTCGCAAACCCCTCCGACAAGGTAAAAGAGGAATTCCTCAAAGCGGATCCGAACGCCTCTTTCGCATCGTGGGCAATCAGATTCGCGGCGTCGCTTGACGGGATAATCACCGTTCTCTCCGGTATGTCAAACATCGCCCAGGTCGAGGATAATCTCTCATATATGAAGGATTTCAGGCCGCTCGGCGAAAATGAACTCACCGTCATCGAAAATGTGAGAAAAATACTGCTCGCGGATGAATCCATCAAATGCACCGCCTGCCGCTACTGCGTTGAGGGATGCCCGATGAATATAGCCATCCCCGAGATTTTTGCGGTCAAAAACAGCGAGACGAGGAAGCCCTCGGCGGACGGCGGCAAAGCAGCCTATGAGAGCGCCGTTGAAGGCAAAGGCAGAGCGAGCGACTGCATAGAATGCGAGCAGTGCCGCGACGCCTGCCCGCAGCATCTGCCCATAAGCAACATCCTTAAATCCTGCCTGCCGATGGAGGAATGAGATCGCGTCAAACAGGGCCTCAAAATATTATCTACAAATCCCGCCTGAGGCGGGATTTTTCTTGTGCAAATTTGATATTCACAATTTTGCTCAATTATGTTATAACAATTGCGGTTAAAAGAAAGACAGGTAAAGATTTTGAGCAGGAATAAATACGAAATAGATATGCTTAACGGCTCGCTGATGCCGAAGATAATCTCGTTTGCCGTGCCTCTCATGCTCTCGACGATATTGCAGCTGCTTTTTAATGCGGTGGATCTGATCGTAGTGGGGCGTTTTGCGGGGCATGATTCTCTTGCCGCCGTCGGAGCGACGACCGCGATAATATATCTGTTTGTGAATGTTTTTGTGGGAGTATCGCTCGGAGCGAATGTATGCGCCGCAAGGTATTTTGCGAGAAACGATTATAAAAAAATGAGCGAGGTCGTTCACACGGCGATAATGACCGCCCTTATTGCAGGGGTCGCAATGCTGTTTATCGGAAGGGTGCTCACACGCACCGCTCTCACTCTGATGGATACGCCCGCGGGCATCATAGATATGTCCGTCACATATATGAAAATATACTTTCTCGGCACTCCCGTTTTTATGGTGTATAATTTCGGAGCGGCGATATTGAGAGCGGTAGGAGACACGAGAAGGCCGATGATCTTCCTTGTGATTTCGGGCGCTGTAAACGCGGGGCTGAATATTCTTTTTGTAACGGTGTTTTCAATGGGAGTTTCGGGAGTTGCGATAGCTACCGTCATTTCGCAGGCGCTCTCATGCCTGCTTGTCATAATCACCCTTCTCAAATGCCCCGAGGAATACCGCCTCCACCCCTCGCGTCTCAAAATAAACTTCAGGATAATGCAAAAGATTTTTGCCATCGGTCTGCCGGCGGGAATACAGGCAGCGGCGATAAACTTCTCAAATGTGCTGCTTCAATCAAGCGTCAATTCATTCGGCGAATACGCCATGGCGGGCTACACCGCCGCCCACAATGTTTTCGGCTTCATCTACGCCGCCGCCAACGCCATAACTCAGGGGTGCATGACCTTCACGAGCCAGAATCTCGGCGCGGGCAAATACGACCGTCTTCACAGAGTGTTGAAGGATTCTCTGATACTCGAAACCGTCTTCTGCTTCGCAATAGGCTCGATAGCTTTCTTTTTCGGCCCGCAGATTATCAGCATATATTCTCCCGATCAAACCGTTATCGAATACGGTATGGAGGTGCTCACGCTCACCACTCTCACATATTTCCTATGCGGTTATATGGACTGCCTGCCCGGAGCGATGAGGGGGATGGGATATTCGAGCGTGCCGATGATAATCTCAATAGTGGGCACGGTCGGTCTGAGAATACTGTGGATATATTTTATATTCCCCTACCGCAGAGATATGACCTTCCTTTTCGCCTCCTACCCCGTTTCGTGGATAGGCACCTGCCTGATGCAGGCGATATGCTACATAGTGATCAACCGAAAAGTGATGAAAAAGGCAAAAAAAGCCGACGCCCAAAGGGCGCAGGCGGTATAAAAACGCAACTCACGGGGCAGATCCGCTCCGTGAGTTTTTTATCATATCTGAATCAATCGCTGTCGCTCGCCATTTTTTCCTGCTTGATTTTTTTATCTATCACGTGGCGTGAGGCAAGCTCCTTATGGATATCCTCGATAGAAATGCCCGCCTCGACCATCAAAACCATTATATGATAAGTGAGATCGGCGATTTCATATATTGTCTCTTTTTTATCGTTATCCTTGGCAGCGATGATGACCTCGGTAGATTCTTCGCCGACTTTTTTAAGGATTTTGTCAAGCCCTTTTTCAAATAGATAGGTGGTGTAGCTCCCCTCTTTCTTCTCCGTTTTTCTGTCTCTTATAAGCTCAAGCAGACCTTCGAGAGAAAACTCGCTGAGAGAATCGCTTTCATACACCGTATCATTGAAGCAGGAGAAAGCGCCCTTGTGGCAAGCGGGGCCTTCGGGCTCAACGGTCACAACGAGAGCATCCGCGTCGCAATCCGTGGTGATCGAAACTATATGCTGATAATTTCCGCTTGTTTCGCCCTTGAGCCAAAGCCCCTGCCGCGATCTCGACCAGAAGCAGGTGAGCCCTTTTTCGATGGATATTCTGAGGCTTTCTCTGTTCATATAAGCGAGAGTCAGCACCTTTTTTGAAACCGAATCGACGACTATTGCGGGGATAAGACCTTTTTCATCAAATTTAAGATTATCAATATCAAACATTACCGTTCTCCTGTATCCGGCAGGGAATCCCGTTCTCCGCCATTTTCTTTTTAAGCTCGCCTATGCCGACCTCTCCGAAATGAAAAATCGAAGCGGCGAGCCCCGCATCAACCTTCGGAAGGGTTTTGAAAAGGGTGATAAAATCATCCGCACAACCCGCTCCGCCCGAAGCAATGACGGGCACGCTCACGGCGTCGCAGACCTTTTCGAGCATTTCAAGATCGAAGCCCTTTTTCACTCCGTCCGTATCAATGGAATTAAGGACCACTTCGCCCGCGCCGTTTCCGACACAGCGGCGGATCCATTCTATGGCTTCCATTCCCGTATTTTCTCTGCCGCCCTTGGCAAACACGCGAAAAACTCCGTCAACTCTTTTGACATCTGCGGAAATGACGACGCACTGATCTCCGTAAAGCTTCGCCGCCTGACCTATGAGATCGGGATTTCTGATGGCTCCCGAATTCACGCTGACCTTATCCGCTCCGCATTTGAGCACGCGGTCAAAATCCTCAACGGTGTTTATTCCTCCGCCGACCGTGAGAGGAATAAAAACTTTTTCCGCGGTTTTGCAAAGAATATCGGTAAAAAGCTCCCTGCCCTCCGCGGAGGCGGTAATATCATAAAACACAAGCTCGTCGGCTCCGCACCTGCTGTAATACTCCGCGAGCCTTACCGGCGAATCGACATCGCCCAGATTTTCAAAATTTATGCCCTTGACTACCCTGCCGTTTTTTACATCGAGGCAGGGAATTATTCTTTTTGTGATCATTCCGCCACCTCAACAGCCCGGGCAAGGTCTATCGTTCCGGTATAATACGCCTTGCCGATTATAGCCCCGTAAAGATTCATGCGCGCCAGTTTTTCTACATCCTCTATCGAAGAAACTCCGCCCGACGCCGTGATATTCATATCAAATCTGTCGGACAGTTCTTTGTAAAGAGCGAGATTTATGCCCTGCATGGCGCCGTCCTTTGAAATATCGGTGCAGATAAGAGTTTTCACTCCCTTTGCCTGCATTTTTTCACAGAATTCAAGCGCCTCTATGCCGGAGCTTTCAAGCCAGCCTTTGACAGCCACACAGCCGTCTTTGATATCAACGGAGACGGCAAGCCTGTCGGCATAATCGGCGCAAACGCGGTCAAGGAATTCTTCATCGGAGACCGCCGCGGTGCCGAGTATCACTCGGTCTATCCCCGCACCGAGATATTTTTTGACCGTTTCCATAGAGCGGATGCCTCCGCCTATCTCACAAAATAGACCGCTCTCGGCTTTAATTTTGCAGACCGTCTCAAAATTCGGAGTGGCGCCGTCCTTCGCGCCTTCAAGATCGACTATGTGTATATGGCCCGCTCCGCATTTCACAAAATCGCGGGCGACCTCGGCGGGATTTTCGCTGTAAACCGTCATAAGCGAATAATCGCCCTTATAAAGCCTGACCGCCTTGCCCGAAACAAGATCTATCGCAGGAAAAATTTTCATTCGCTCACCCCGATTTCGCAGAATGCTCTCAAAATATTCAAGCCGACATCGCCGCTCTTTTCCGGATGAAACTGACAGCCGAAAACATTTCCTCTCTCAACGCTCGCGGTGAGAGAGGCGCCGTAATCCGTGACGGCGGAGACGGAATCGTCACAATCCGCGGCGTAATAGGAATGGACGAAATATACATAATCTCCGTTTTTTATATACTTGAAAAGCGGGGAATTCTTTTTGAATTCGAGAGAATTCCAGCCGATATGCGGAATTTTGAAGGATTCGGGGATCACATCGGAGATCGGCCTTATGTTGCCTTCGATCAAGCCGAGCCCCTCAAATTCTCCGTATTCATAGCTTTTATCAAAGAGGAGCTGCATACCCAGGCAGATCCCCATAAGGGGCTTGCCCGCTCCCGCACGGTCTATGACCGCCTGCGCCATACCGGAATCGCGGAGCTTCGCGGCGGCGTCCGAAAACGCGCCGACCCCCGGCAGAATTATATGCGAGGCGCGGTCGATCACATTGATATCAGCGGTTACCTGCGCCTCGGCGCCGATTGCGGCAAAGGAGCTCTTGAGCGAAAACAGATTGCCCACTCCGTAATCTATTATTGCGATCATTTCTTAAAGTACACCTTTCGTTGAGGGGATGGAATCCGTGTCGGCTCCCAAAGATACCGCCTGCTTGAAGCATCTTGCCGCGCTTTTGAAAACGCCCTCGATGATATGATGGGAATTGCCGCCCGCAAGCTGCCTGATATGAAGGGTACATTCAGCCGAGCGCACGAAACCGTACCAGAATTCCTCAACAAGCTCGGTATCGAAATCGCCTACCTTTTCGGTGGGGATATCGAGAGCGCAGCCGAGGTATGCTCTGCCCGAAAAATCGACTGCAGTGAGTATGAGAGATTCATCCATCGGGAGGATCATATTGCCGTATCTGTTGATCCCTCTTTTATCTCCGAGCGCATTTTTGAACGCCGTGCCCAGAGAAATACCTATATCCTCAACGGTATGATGATAGTCAACATCCGTATCACCCTTGCAGGTGACGGACAGATCAAATGAGCCGTGCTTCGCAAAAAGAGTGAGCATATGATCGAGAAAGCCGCAGCCCGTGTCAATGCTGCTCTCTCCCTTGCCGTCAAGGCAGAGTGAAAGCTCTATATCCGTCTCTGCGGTTTTTCTTTTAACTGTTTCAAATCTCATATTTTACCCTCCGTTATCGCGCGGGCGATTTCAATGAATTTATCCATCTGCTCCGGTGTTCCTATCGTAATACGGTTGTAATCGGAAATCCTCTCGGATGAAAAATGCCTTATGAGGATCCCGTTTTCTTTCATCTTAAGATAGAATTCCTCCCCGCTTATTTCGGGATGGCGGGCAAAGATGAAGTTAGTCACCGAATCCGTGAGCTCAAAGCCGAGTTTTTTCATTTCGAGCTTGGTTTTTTCGCGGGTCTCAATAATTTTTTTGCAGTTTTCTTCGGTATATGCACTGTCCTCAAGGGTGCCGATGCCCGCCGCCATCGTCGAGGAATTTATGTTGTAGGGATTGGTGGAATATTTTACGGTAAGCAGGTCTCTTATGAGCGATTCGCAGGCAATGCCGAAGCCGAGCCTCGCGCCTGCCATTGAGCGCGATTTGGAAAAGGTCTGAGTTACCAGCAGATTATCGTATTTATTTATGAGCGAAACCGCGCTCTGCGCCCCGAAATCCACATAAGCCTCGTCTATCACGACAACATTATCGGGATTGTGCCTGATGATTTCCTCGATCTGACCGAGATTCAGCGCAAGCGCTGTCGGAGCATTCGGATTGGCGATGAATACGGTGCCGTCGGCATTGAAATAATCCGATATATCAAGCGTAAAATCATCGCGCAGTTTTATTACCCTGTACGGGATCTGATCTATCTGAGCAAAAACAGGGTAGAATCCGTAAGTTATATCCGCAAAAACGGCAGGCGTATTTTTATCGCAAAAAGCCATAAAAGCGAAATTCAGGATTTCATCCGAGCCGTTTGAAGCCATGACCTCGGAGGGCTTTACGCCGAGCCTTTCAGCAAAAGCGCCGTGAAGCAGAGCGCAATCCGGATCGGGATAAAGCTCAAGATGCTTCGCCGCCTCGCCCGCGAGCTCGACCGCCCTCTTTGAGGTCGGGTATGGATTTTCGTTTGTGTTAAGCTTGATATATTCTTTGTTTTTCGGCTGTTCACCCGGCACATAAGGGGTCAACGCCGAATATTTTTCGCTGAAAAAGCGGCTCATTATTCTTCGCCCTCCGTGCGGCTCAACGCGCTCTTTGCGTGGCCTGTAAGCCCTTCTTTGCGGGCAAATTTCGCTATATCCTCAGCCACCCTGCCGAGAGCCTCTTTGGTGTAGTAAGTATATTGTGATTTCTTGACAAAATCATCGACCGAAAGCGGGCTTGAGAATTTTGCGGTCCCTCCGGTGGGGAGAGTGTGATTCGGCCCCGCGAAATAATCGCCGAGAGCCTCGGGGCAATATCTGCCCATAAATATCGAGCCTGCGTGACGGATGCTGTCAAGGTAATCAAAGGGCGAATCGACGCAGAGCTCCAGATGCTCGGGCGCTATTTCATTCGCTATATCGATCACGACTTTAAGATTATCGGCAACGATTATCTTGCCGTTATTGTCAATGGAGGCTCTCGCTATTTCCTCACGCTCAAGCAGAGGAAGCTGCTTCTCAAGCTCTGCTGAAACCTCACGGGCAAGGGCTTCGCTGTCTGTCACAAGCACTGCGGAAGCCATTTTATCATGCTCCGCCTGAGAAAGCATATCCGCCGCCACATAAGCGGGGTTTGATTTGCCGTCCGCAACGATAAGAATCTCGCTCGGGCCTGCTATCATATCAATGCTCACCGCGCCGAAAACCTGCTTTTTTGCCTCAGCCACAAACGCATTGCCGGGGCCGACTATCTTATCCGCCTTGGGGATCGTTTCGGTGCCGTAAGCGAGAGCGGCTATCGCCTGGGCTCCGCCAACCTTGAATATCTTATCCACTCCCGCCACATGAGCCGCGGCGAGAATTGCGGGATTCACCTTTCCGTCTGCCGAGGGAGGAGTGGTGATGACCACCTCTTTTACTCCGGCGATTTTTGCGGGGATGGCGTCCATCAAAACGGTTGAGGGATACGCCGCGGTGCCTCCCGGGACATACAGGCCGGCTCTGTCAACGGGAATGACCTTCTGCCCGATTATGACGCCTTCGGTATCGTTGATGATGAAGCTGTTCCTGACCTGGCGCCTGTGAAATTCGGATATATTGCGAGCCGCTTTTTTGAGTATTTCGATAAATTCCGGCTCGACCGCCGAAAGGGCCTCTCTCATTTCGTCATCCGATACAAGCAGAGAGCTGAGCTTTGCCTTATCGAATTTTTCGCAGTATTCAAAAAGCGCGGTGTCTCCGTTTTTGCGGACATTCGCTATGATTTCGGAAACCGTCGCTTCAACATTTACGGCGGGAACGCTTCTAGCGAAAATCTCGCTGTTTTTGACCTCTCCGTATTTAAGTATCTTAATCATCATTGACCTCCGTCTGTGCCTTTAACTCACCGAGGATTTTTTCACAGAGTGAGTTTTTGAATTTGAAGCTCGCCTTATTCGCTATCAGGCGCGCGCTAATCGGGAACACCGTTTCATAGACCTCGAGATCGTTTTCTCTCAGCGTGGTCCCCGTTTCGACAATATCGAATATAACATCCGAAAGCCCGAGGATGGGCGCGATCTCAATGGAGCCGTTAAGGTGGATTATATCTATATCTCTGCCCGTTGAAGCATAATGGTCGCGGGCGATCTTTGAGAATTTGGTGGCAACCTTCAGGGTCCTTGACGGATCATCCTTAAAGCCTTTGGGAGCAGCCACAGCCATTGAGCATTTGCCGATATTGAGATCGAGAAGCTCATAGACATCGGGCTCATATTCCATAATGATATCTTTGCCCGCAACTCCTATATCGGCGGCGCCTCTCTCAACATAAATGGCGACATCCGAGGGCTTGACCCAGAAATAGCGCACTCCCGTCTTTTCGTTTTCAAATATCAGCTTGCGGTTGGTCTCTCTTATCGACGGGCATTCAAAGCCCGCCTTCTCAAACATTGCATATACCTTCTCACCGAGCCTGCCCTTCGGGAGGGCTATATTCAGCATATCATTCAAGAGATCTCACCTCACCGTCTGCGTATTTATAAATTTCGCGGCATCTTACGCTCTGATTGCCTTCGGCGGCGACAAACACGGATTTCCCTTCGGCAGTGAGCTTATCCGCCGCTTCGCGCAGCCTTGCAGGATCTGAGCCGGGAGAATAAACAAGCATTATATCCGCGTCATATTCTTTCTCTTCCTTATTTATATCCTCGAGCATATCGAGATAAACGGCAAAACCGATCGCCTTTGAATTATCATGCAGCCTTGCCATAAGTTTATCATATCTTCCGCCCGAAAGAACGCTGCCCGGCACGCCGTTAATGAAGCCTTTGAAAACCACTCCGTTATAATACTTCATATCGCTGACAACGGAAAAATCAATATGGATCCTGTCGGCAAATTCATAATTATCAAAAATCGAAACCGCTCTCGCAAGGGAATCTGCCGCGCTCTCCGCGCCGATACCTGCGGCAAGCTCTTTCACCTGCGTGAGGACCTCTCGCGCGGTGCCGTAGGTCATAATGAGTTTCTTGAGAGGCTCTGCGGCGGATTCACCGATCGAATTCTGAGCGCATATCGCGGATATACCGTGAAGATTCTTTTCGCCGATGCATTTCATAAGCGCTTTGCGGATCTCGGCGTCTGATGAAATATTATCAATAAACGCGCCGATAAGATCGAGATCGGATATATCAAGCACAAAATCGGGGCTCACGGTTTTAAGGCTCTCCGCGGCAAGCCAAAGCACCTCGCCGATACAGAAATCATCCACCTCGCCGATACATTCAAGGCCTATCTGCATTATCTCTCTGAAACAGCCCGTCCCCTTTGAAACTCTGTAAACATTCTCATCATAGCAGAGCTTGAGCACGCCGCCCTTGAAGCCGCGGTTATTTTTGATTATCGAAAGAGTGACGTCGGGCTTCAGCGCCATAAGCCTGCCGTTGGTGTCATTGAAGGTGATGACGCTGTCCGAGACCAGAAAATCTTTATTTCCCGAATAAAGATCATACTCCTCGAATTTACTCATTTTATATTGCGAATAGCCGTGCCTTGAGTAAAGTGATCTCAAAGCATAGGTGATTTTTTCATTATTATCCAATACGCCGCTGTCAAAATTCATAGTTAACTCCCGATGCCGTGACGGCACGATTTCTTTATTACGCTATTACTTTATCATAATAAAGCGATAAAGTCAATACCGATTTCACAGTTTATCCAAAAAATTTAATGTATTATATAGCAAATATACAAAAAAGTAAAGATGTCAGCGCCATATTACTGTTTACAAATCGGGCGCCGGGTGTTAAAATATGGGGTGAAATCAAATAAAAGGCTGTCAACACGCCAGATGTGACACGGAGGAAAAATGCCCGGTATATATAAATCAATAGACGAGCTCATAGGCAACACTCCCCTGCTTGAGCTCACAAATACGGAAAAATCAAGAGGGCTGAAAGCGCGTATCCTCGCAAAGCTTGAATATTTCAATCCCGCAGGCTCCGCGAAGGACAGGATCGCGAAGGCGATGATAGACTCCGCTCTTGAAAGCGGTAAATACGGGGATAAGCCCATAATAATCGAGCCGACCAGCGGCAACACGGGGATAGGCCTCGCCTGCGTAGCGGCGGCGAGGGGGTTGAGGGCGATAATAGTGATGCCCGATACCATGAGCATAGAGCGCCGCCTTCTGATGAAGGCATACGGCGCCGAGGTGGTTTTGACGCCCGGCTCCGAAGGTATGAGCGGAGCGCTCAGAAAGGCGGAGGAGCTTAAAAGCGAAATCCCCGGCAGCATTATTGCAGGGCAATTCTCAAATCCCGTAAATCCTCAGGCTCATTTTGAAACGACCGGCCCCGAAATATATGCCGATACCGAAGGCAGGGCTGATTATTTCGTCGCGGGCATAGGCACCGGCGGAACCATCACCGGCGCGGGCAGATTCCTCAAATCAAAAATCCCCGGCATAAAAATCATCGGCGTTGAGCCCGCTTCCTCTCCGCTCATTACAGGCGGAAAAGCCGGAGCGCATAAGATCCAGGGGATCGGCGCGAATTTTATCCCCGAAGTATTTGACGGATCGGTCTGCGACGGGATTTTTACCGTCACGGATGAAGACGCTTACGAATGCGCAAGGGAGATCGGCAGAAATGAAGGAATACTTGTCGGCATTTCATCCGGCGCGGCTCTGAGCGCCGCTTTTAAGCTGGCTGAAAAGGAAGAAAACGCGGGCAAGACGATAGTCGTCCTGCTCCCGGACACAGGCGAAAGATACCTGTCAACTCCCGATTTTATCAAGTAAAGGAACTGACATTTGATGAAGGCTCTGATTGCAATGAGCGGAGGCGTTGATTCGAGCGTTGCCGCCTACCTTATGAAAGAAGGAGGATATGACTGCATAGGCTGCACGATGCGGCTTTATGACGGCGACTCCGAAGCCGAAAGCGGAGGCTCCTCCTGCTGCTCCCTCAGCGATGTGGAAAACGCGAGAAGCATTGCCTTCAAGCTCGGTATGCCCTATTATGTCTTTAATTTTACCGAGGATTTCGGAAAATGCGTAATCGATAAATTCATCGGGGGATATGAGCGGGGAATCACGCCGAATCCCTGCATCGACTGCAACAGATATATGAAATTCAGCGGTCTTTATGAGCGGGCGAAAATTCTCGGCTGTGACGTCATAGTAACCGGCCACTATGCGAGAATCGAGAAGGAAAATGACAAATACATTCTCAAAAAAGCCGTTGATGGATCAAAAGATCAGAGCTATGTCCTCTATTTTCTTACTCAGGAACAGCTTGCGCACACGGTGTTTCCCCTCGGAGAAATGAATAAGACGCAAACTCGCGAAACCGCCGGTAAAAACGGATTTATCAATGCCTCAAAGCCCGACAGCCAGGATATTTGCTTCGTTCCCGACGGGGACTATGTTTCATTTATGGAGAGATACTGCGGCAAAGTCTATGAGCCCGGCAATTATATTGACTCCGAAGGAAATATCATAGGCAGGCATCGTGGCTATGTCCATTACACCATCGGCCAGCGCAAGGGGCTGGGCGTGGCATTCGGCGAGCCGAGATTTGTCTCTCGCATCGACCCCGTAAACAACACGGTCACGCTTGTTAAAAACGAAGAATTATTTGAAAACACGGTAAAAGTAAAAGAGATAAACTGGATAAGCGGCGAGACGCCCGCCGGGGAATTCAGATGCACGGCAAAGGTGAGATACAGGCACCGTGACGAGCCCTGCACAGTTTACCCCGACGGCGACGGAGCCGTGATAATATTTGATTCACCCGTCAGAGCGGTGACGCCCGGTCAGGCGGCTGTGATGTATGACGGCGACAGAGTGATCGGCGGCGGCGTGATAGTAAAATAGGGTAAAAAAGGTGAAAAAAGGTGAAAAAAGACGGCGTAAGCCGTCTTTTTCCGATTAAAGCAGACCGATTTTTGAGAGGATCCGCGCGAAGAAATTGCGCACGGGCAGGAAGGTCTCTTTGTCTTTGAATGTTTCCCTGCAATCATTGCCGTTTATCTCGGAAAGGTTGCCGTCACCGTCAATTTTCAAAACCATATATGAGATATGGGACGGCTCATCCTCGTAGAGCAGGCCGAGATTTCCGTCCGGGAGCTCGGTCAGGCAGGAATAGGCGTAAAATCCCTTATTAACGCGGTATTTGGCACCCCAGACAATGCTCCCGTCATCCTGTATTATTCCGGTGCGCACTGCTCCGTTCGCTCTTCCGGAGCTGCTGCAGGCGAATGAGCACGCGACGGCGGGCTTGCCGCCTATGGTGCCGGTCAGATTTATAAATGAAACCATACAGTTTGCCGTGCAGTCAAGGTTGATATCCGCCTTTGATTTGGTCCAGGTCTGCGCCCCGTCTTTGCTCTCGCAGCAGGTCACATAGTGAGATTTGTTGCGCGAAAACATCCTGAGGCTGCCGTTTGGCATAGCCAATATCTGCGATTCGCTGGTCTTGCCTGCCAGCAGAGTGTTCGCGACCGTTTCTCCCCTGTGCCAGGTCACGCCGTTATCATCGGAATAAATCGAGCTTGTATGCTCCTCGCCCTTATCGTATGTGTAAACATTGAAGATTATCCGCTCTTTGCCGTTATAATCTATAACCGTGCCTCTGCCGGGGCAGGTGCCGAGGAAAGTATCCTCCGCGGATTTGACCTGATGATTGAGTATCTGCGGAGCGCTCCAGGTCTCTCCGCCGTCATCGGAATATCTGAGCCAGAGATATGAGGTATGGACCACTTCGTAAATATCGGAATAAAATACGCTCTGCTGAACGAATGAATCAGAATTTATCTGCTTGATTTTAAGCGGTTCGGAGTTAAGATACAGGCGGTATTCCTCATCGACGGTATATGCCGTTTCTTTGCCCGATTCTATAACGGGGGCGAAGCCGTCGGAAAAATCTCCGACATAAGCGGTGCCGGCGCTTCCGTTTTTATTGAGCTTGAGATGACCGTCCGGAGTGAAACCCGTATCTTTCTCGGCATTCATACAGCCCGTATTATCGGCGAAGGCGTCAACAAGCACGAAAATCCTGCCGGTAGCTTTTGATTGAGCTATGACCGGGTCTATAAATGACGCGCTGTCTTTGCTGCCGGTGCCGTCGGCGCAATCATCAAAACAGTTTATTTTTGAGTATTTCCAGCCGTCATATCCGTTTTCGGATATAGCCGTAACGGTGTCTATATTCTGAGGGGAATCGGTTCCGTGGTCATGGCGGTCATCGACCGCCGCAAAAACTCTGCCGTCATTGAGAGTTATGATCGCGGGAATACGCATTTCACCGAAGCCGTTTTCGCCCCGGCTGAAGGGCTGAGCATAACTCAGCGCATGGCTTACGGGTAATACAGACATAAAAATGATCACCGCCGAAAGAAAAGAAATCAGTTTTTTCATAATAATCACTCTTATAAACAACAGGCGTAAGCAAAATAATTCACTTACGCCTTGAGATATTTATTTTACGGGAACGAGTTTATCCTTGCCGCCCATATAAGGTCTGAGCACCTCGGGAATATTTACGCTGCCGTCTGCGTTGAGATTATTCTCAAGCAGGGCGATGAGCATTCTCGGAGGAGCGACAACGGTGTTGTTGAGGGTGTGAGCATAATACTTCTTGCCGTCTTTTCCGTTGACTCTGATCTTGAGACGGCGGGCCTGAGCGTCACCGAGATTTGAGCAGGAACCGACTTCAAAATACTTCTTCTGTCTGGGTGACCACGCCTCGACATCAAAGGATTTCACCTTCAGATCGGCAAGGTCTCCCGAGCAGCATTCGAGAGTTCTTACGGGAACATCCATCGAGCGGAAAAGTTCGACGGTGTATGACCAGAGCTTATCAAACCATTCGGGGCTCTCCTCGGGTCTGCACACAACGATCATTTCCTGCTTTTCAAACTGGTGGATCCTGTAAACGCCTCTCTCCTCGATTCCGTGAGCGCCCTTTTCCTTGCGGAAGCAGGGGGAATAACTGGTGAGGGTGTGGGGAAGAGTATCCTCCTCAACTATCGTATCAATATATTTGCCTATCATGGAATGTTCGCTTGTGCCGATAAGATAGAGATCTTCGCCCTCGATTTTATACATCATGGCGTCCATCTCGGCAAAGCTCATAACGCCCGTGACGACTCCGGAACGGATCATAAACGGAGGCACGCAGTAGGTAAAGCCCTTATTTATCATAAAATCGCGCGCATAGGCGGTGCAGGCGGAGTGGAGACGGGCAATATCGCCCATAAGATAATAAAATCCGTTTCCCGCAACTCTTCTGGCGGCGTCGAGATCAATGCCGTTGAATCTCTCCATAATATCGGTGTGATAAGGTATCTCAAAATCGGGGACAGCGGGCTCGCCGTATCTGGTGACCTCGACATTTTCACTGTCATCCTTGCCGATGGGGACGCTCGGATCGATAATATTCGGAATGACCATCATAATATCGGTTATCTTTTTTTCGAGCTCCGGCTCCTCCTTTTCAAGCTGAGCGAGCCTGCCTGCGTATTCGGCAACCTTTGCCTTTACCTGCTCGGCCTCATCGCGCTTGCCCTGAGCCATCAGAGCGCCTATCTCTTTGGCTATCTTGTTTTTTTGCGCTCTTATGCCGTCGGCTTCGGTCTTGACGGCGCGGTATTTTGCATCAAGTTCTATCACTTCGTCAACGAGAGGGAGCTTTTTATCCTGAAACTTATTCTTTATATTCTGCTTGACGATTTCGGGATTTTCTCTGAGAAATTTAATATCTATCATTTCAATTCATCCTTTCAAGTAATTCGGCGGCCTTGTCGAGGAAATCGGTATTGGCAAGCTCAACGGCGCCTTTGTCAACGAGATTTGCCGTAACGGGATCCATCGGTATTTTCGCGATGAGAGGGATCATAAGCTCCTGCGCGATCTCATCCGCCTTGCTCGTGCCGAAAATCTCTATCTTTTTGCCGCAATCGGGGCAGAGGGCATAGCTCATATTTTCAATGAATCCCAGCACGGGGATATTCATGAGCTTTGCCATATTATATGCCTTTTTGACTATCATGGTAACAAGATCCTGCGGAGTGGTTACGATAATGATACCGTCCACCGGCAGATTCTGGAATACGGTGAGAGCAACATCGCCCGTTCCCGGAGGCATATCGACAAACATATAATCCACATCGCCCCAGGCGACATCTCTCCAGAACTGCTGGATAACTCCCGAAATAACAGGCCCTCTCCAGACCACGGGTGAATCCTCGGTTTCGAGCAGGAGGTTTACGGACATGATCTTGACCCCGGTCTTTGTGACCTCGGGAAGCAGACCGGTTTCATCCGCCTGAGCCCTTTTGTTTATCCCGAAAGATTTCGGGATCGAGGGGCCGGTAATATCGGCGTCAAGCACTGCGCAGTTTTTGCCGCGCGACTGCATTGCCGTCGCGAGCAGTGAAGTGACGAGGGATTTGCCTACGCCGCCCTTGCCGCTGACAACGCCTATCACCTTTTTTATCCTGCTGTTTTCGCCGGCGGGAATCCTGAGATCCTGCGGCGCC
The DNA here is from genome assembly GCA_947166625.1 of uncultured Clostridia bacterium. Classification (GTDB taxonomy): domain Bacteria; phylum Bacillota; class Clostridia; order Oscillospirales; family Acutalibacteraceae; genus CAG-177. Next base: position 77,746 of record CAMVEX010000004.1, on the reverse strand, counting down.
TTTCTTGAGGGGCAATCTGCCCCGCAGCTTTCACAATTTGATGTTGTACAGTTTTCGCTCATAAATATATCTCCTGAAAATTATTTTTTTATTATTTGCGCCAGCATCCCGGCGGCATACAAAATCCCGTAAATGACCGGGAAATGCAAAACATAAATTATGAAGGCGTGCCTTCCGATCGCTCCGAAAAGAGGGAGCCTTTTGCGGTATGAATACTCGGGGAAGCCCTTTATCATAATTATCCTGCCGATAAATACCCCGGCAAAAAATATGAATATAAAGGGCAGAAGCGGGAAATAATCCGCGGCCGAGAAGGTTTCGCTGTAAATGCCGAGCGGCACGAGCCAATCAGTGCGGTATAATACCTGCGGCAGAGTGATATTAAGCATCTCGCCGTAGCCGAGAGCGCCTTTGCTTATCCCGCTGAAAAACGGGTAGAGCACCGCGCAGCCCGTGAGCCCGAAATAAGGATTGATACGGTCAAAAAGCTTTTTGCCCAGAGCGTAAATCAAAACGGAAAAGCCGAGGAAATGAAGGATCCCGAACCATACCTCAGCGCCGTAAATGCCGAGCCGATGCATCACAAAGCATGTCACGAAGGTAAACGCGGCGGCGGCAATGAGAATTTTTACGCTTCTTTTGAGATTATTCTCCGACAGAGAGCAGGAAATCCCGCAAACCGCAATAAACAGGGCGGCGAAAAGCGGCTCTGCCGGCATAAAAAAATCATAAAGCCTGCGAGCCCCGCTCATTCCGAACATATCGCCCATCACATAGTATGCGTGATAAAACACCATGCAAAAAACGGCGATACCTCTGATTTCATCAAGGAGTTCTATCCTTCTTTTATTCTTCACCCGTGTTTTCGTTTCCATAACGGATATTTTATCATATTTAATTAAAAATGCAAGCATTTATTGACTTTAAGGTTTCGATAGATTAAAATAGGCGTGGTATATTTGAAATTGAGAAATAATCGGAGCGTAAATTATGATTGAGAAGCTTCGCGCCGCGCTGTTTCGCATCTTCAAAAAAGATTCGGCGGCGGGCAAGATAATCGACAGGGTCGTCACAGAGGAAATAATGCTCTATATTATTTTCGGAGTGCTGACCACCCTTGTCAATTATGTGACAACAATAATCCTCAAAAGGTTTATATTCACCGAGGAGAAATCGGGTGAATTCACTCTTGTCAACGCGATAGCCTGGGCGGTCAGCGTCCTTTTCGCGTTTTTTACAAACAAGCTTTTTGTATTCAAAAGCAAGAGCTTTAAGGCAAAGGTATTTTTGAGGGAATTCCTTTCTTTCGTTGCCGCAAGGGCTCTGACCGGGCTTATGGAAATCTTCCTGCCCGAGCTTCTTATGAAGGCGGGGCTTGACGGCAGATTATTCGGGGTAAAAGGAATGATTGCAAAGCTTGCGGTCTCTGTCTTTGTAATCATTTTCAACTACGTTTTCAGCAAACTCGTTTCGTTCGGAAAAAAGAGCGGAGAGGGAGCCGGAGACGGTGATAAACAGGAGGAAAAAGAATGAAAAAGTATATGAATCTCAAAGAGATCCTCGGCTATTCGCTCGGACTTTTCGGATTTCAGGCGATAGTGGGGCTTCTGAATTCATACCAGGCTGAGTTTTACGGTTCGGTCATGGGCGCGAGCCTAGCGGTGGTAGGGATAATTATACTTGTTGCGAAGGTCGTCTCTGCGATATTCGATCCGATAGTCGGCAACAAAATCGAGGGCACAAACGGGAAACTCGGCAAATTCAAGCCGTTTATACTCGTTTCCATACCCATTCTTCTCATATTCACCGCTTTGATTTTCTTTGACATCGAGGCTCTTCATTTTGAAAACGCGGGAAATAAACTCTACATTTATATTTTTGTCACATTCCTTATCTGGTGCCTCGGAATGACCCTCGCGGATGTTCCGACGCAGGGCATCGCAGCGGTGCTTACGCCCAACCCCACCGAGAGAACGAATGTGGTTTCGATCGCGAATACGGCAAAGCAGATCGGATTCTCCGCCTGCGCGGTGATAGTCCCCGTTGTATGCCTTCTTATCCCCGAGGGCTCAAAGGTGCTTGTGAAGCAGGGCGAAACCGATTCTCCGATGATCGCAGGCGAATATTTCTGGTCCGCTCTCGCGACCGCGGCGGCGGGATGTATCCTTATGGCGCTGATAGTTCTGTGGAATAAAGAGAGAGTCCCCTACACCGCGGGCGAAAAGAACACCTTCAAGGATATGGTGGGAGCGATAAAGGGCAACAAGCCGCTCATCCTTGTCATCGTATCATACTTCCTCGGCTTCGGCAGGCAGATGGCGATGGGGATCCAGGTCCAGGCGGCAAATGCTCTTATCGGAAGCCAGAATCTCGTTATAATTCTCGGCATCACCACGGCAATAGGCTCAATGATCTCCATGGCGATCACCCCGATGCTCATCAAAAAACTCGGCGAAAAGATCACCTATCTCGCGCTCTCGATCTACGGCTTCGCCATCTCCGTACTCGCTTATATCGTCTTTGCTTTCGTGACGCAGAATCAGATAGTGATGTATATTTTCCTCTTCCTCATCGGTCTTCAGTTCAGCGCGGTCACTCTTATGCCGATGATCATGACTGCGGACTGTGTGGATTATTATGAATATGAAACCGGCATGAGAAAGGAAGGGCCCGTCTATGCCCTCCTCTCTCTCACGATCAAGGTCTGCCTCGCCCTCGGAACGGCGCTCGGCCTTATCTTTGTAAGCAGATCGGGTTATTCGCAGGCTCTCGCTGCCGGCGCGAGCTTCAGCGACTCAACCAAAAACATGATATTCTTTGCATATACCGCCATGCCCGGCATTCTTGCGCTTCTCTCCGCGATCCCGATTTTAAAATATGATCTTTACGGAAAGAAGAAGGCGGATATTTCAGCCGCTCTTCAGGAGCGCAGAAGCAAGGCGTCGGCCGATAAAAGCAATTAAGGAGGATCAAAAAAATGCTGTCTCTTCCCGAATATGAAAAACAAATAGCTCAAACCAGAGATGAGAGAATGAAATGGTGGCGCGAGGCGCGCTTCGGAATGTTTGTCCATTACGGTCTCTACTCTCAGATAGGCAGAAACGAATGGGTTATGGCGTGCGAAAACATACCTCCCAAGGAGTATGAGAAATACGCCGAAACCTTTGCGCCCAAAGAGGGCTGCTGCCGCGAATGGGCGGCGCTGGCAAAAAAAGCGGGCTGCAAATATATGGTGTTGACATCCCGCCATCACGAGGGCTTCTCGCTTTGGGATTCAAAGGCAAACCCTTATAATTCGGTAAACTACGGCCCTCACAGAGATATAGTGAAAGAATTCTGTGAGGCATGCCGCGAATACGGCCTCAAATTCGGATTTTATACATCCTGCATGGACTGGCATCATCCCGACGCATTCGCCGCGGCTTATGATACGGACGCAAGGCGCAGATTTACCGACTATATAAAGGCTCTCAACGAAGAGCTTCTCACTCAATACGGCGATATTGATATTCTCTGGTATGATGTCCCGAGCCCGATGGAAAGCTGGGAGGGCTGGGATTCTCTCGCGCGCAATCAATATCTGCGCTCGATCCAGCCTCATATCATAATCAATGACAGAAGCCGTCTTCCCGAGGATTTCGGAACCCCCGAAGAAGATATCCGCCCTTCGGAGCGCGATTGGGAGGCGTGTATGACCTTCAACGGCGTGAGCTGGGGTTATCTTGACAGCAAGCAGGCTCTCCCCTACAGCTATTCGGCTCAGCAGATAATCAAAATGCTTGAGACCTGCTGTGAAAGAGGAGGCAACCTGCTCCTGAATGTGGGCCCGATGCCCGACGGCAGCATCCCCGAGGAAGCGATAGAGCCGATGACAAAGGTGGGCGAATGGCTCGAAGCATACGGCGAGGCTGTTTATGGCGACCTCAAAAAACTCTGCGGCAATCAGTATCAGTGCAACGGAGTTTCACGCTCGACCTGCAAGGGCAACAATGTATATATGTGGAACAGGATCTGGCACCCTCACAACGGAGAAATGGGTATCGGCGGATTTTTCACCGAGCCCAGGAGGATCTCATTCATGAACGGATCCGAGATAGAATTTGAAAAAATCGGGGACAGGATCATCCTCAAAAATCTGCCCGAAGAAAACCCGGATAAAATTCTCGGACTCCCGATGATAAAGCTTGAATTTGACTGCGAGCCGGAATACAGATTCGCCTCTTACTTCCCTCAGCTCAACGCAGGTCTTTCAAGAGAAATAAAGTAAAATGAATCATATTCTTACCGGAAAGCAGATGTATTCGGCGGAATGCCTTGCCGTTGAAAGAGGGCTGAGCTTTGCGGAGCTGATGGAAAATGCGGGCAGAGCCTGCTCCGAAATAATTTTTGAAAGATACGGGATCAAAAAGTATCTGATAATCTCCGGCAAAGGCAAAAACGGCGGAGACGGATTTGTCTGCGCGAGGATCCTCGCCGAAAAAGGATGCGATACAACGATCCTGCTCCCTTGCGGGAGACCGGTTGACGATATTTCAATAAACAATATGGATCTCGTTGACGGCGGAAGGATATACGAAACGGCGGATCACGGCTCCCTGATAAACGAAGCCGATGTAATAATCGACGCCCTTTTCGGCACGGGCTTCAGGGGCGAGCCGGATGAAGACATAAGCGCATTGATAAATGCGGTAAATTCAAGCGGAAAACCCGTTGTCAGCATTGATACTCCGTCCGGAACGGAATGCGACACGGCAGAAATACACGGCGCCTGCTTCAAAGCGGAGCTGACCGTCGCAATCTCCGCGCTAAAGCCGATACATATAATGAAACCGTCAAGATCGGTATGCGGCGAAATCGCCGTCGCCGACATAGGCATCACGGCAAGTGAGCTTGAAAGATCCTGCGATATTACAAAATTCGCCCTGTCGGATGAAGATATACGCAGATCACTGCCGCGAAGACCCGAAGTATCACACAAGGGTACATTCGGCAACGCCCTTTGTATTCTCGGCAGCAGGAATATGCCCGGAGCGGCTAAGATAGCTTCGGAAGGGGCGCTGAGAAGCGGCGCGGGGCTGGTGACTCTCGCATTCCCCGACGCTGCCTATAGCGCGATAGCTCCGTCGATAAGAGAGCAGGTAATGCTTCCCTGCCCGTCGTGCAATGAAGGAACTTTTTCGGCATCGGCGGCAGATACGATAATTCAAAAATCAAAAGCCTGCACTGCGGCTCTTATCGGCTGCGGTATCGGCAGAAATGAAGAAACCGCCGCGCTTGTGAAAGAGATATTCGGGCGCATTGAAATTCCGCTCATCGCGGACGCGGACGCGCTCAACTGCATCGGCACTTCATCCGATATGATCAAAAACGCAAAATCATCCGTGATCATTACTCCGCACCCTGCGGAAATGAGCAGGCTCACGGGAAAAAGCGTTTCCAAAATCACAGACGACCCCTGCGAAGCGGCGGCAGATTTTGCCCGCGAAAACGGGTGTACGGTAATTTTGAAGGGCGCGAATACAGTTGTATGCAATTCACGGGCAGACAGAATATATGTAAACACAAGCGGCAACAGCGGCCTTGCCAAGGGCGGAAGCGGCGACCTGCTCGCGGGCATACTTGTTTCGCTCTCGGCTCAGGGGATGGAGCCTTTTGACGCCGCCTGCGCCGCGGTATATATTCACGGCGGCTGCGCCGATGAATACGCCGCTTATGTAAGCAAAGCAGGGATGCTCCCGGGCGATCTGATCTCATTTTTGCCCGGATATCTTAAAAAATTTGAATAAACATGACCAAAGGAGATTAGAATGAACATAGTTTGCCTTGATTTGGAAGGCGTGCTCGTACCCGAGATCTGGATAGCCTTCGCAGAAGAAACCAAAATCCCCGAGCTCAGAATAACAACGCGCGATGAGCCCGACTACGATAAGCTGATGAAATACCGCATCGGAATCCTCAAAGAGCACGGTCTCGGGCTCAGAGAGATTCAGGATGTAATATCACGCATTGATGTGATGCCGGGATCGAAGGAGTTTCTCGATGAACTCCGTGAGCTGACCCAGGTAATCATTCTGAGCGACACCTTCGAGCAGTTTGCGACGCCTCTGATGAAAAAATTAGGCTGGCCGACAATATTCTGCAACAGCCTCGAGGTTGCCGAAAACGGAGAGATAACAGGTTTCAGAATGCGCTGTGAAAAATCAAAGCTGACTACCGTCAAAGCGCTTCAATCCGTCGGATTTGAAACCGTCGCCTGCGGAGACAGCTATAACGATCTCGGTATGATCCAAGCCGGCAAGGCGGGCTTCCTTTTCAGAAGCACGAAAAAAATCAAGGCCGATTATCCCGATATTCCCGCATTTGAAGAATACGGCGACCTGCTCGCGGCAATCAAGGCCGCTCTGTAAACAAAATAACAGACAAAGCCCTCCGGTATCATCCGATATCGAAGGGCTTAAAATTATCCGTGCGGAATATTTTATTTGAGGATTCTGTATTTTCCTATTATCGGAAGCTCTTTGGCATTGCCCTGAGCGGCATTTATGATCCCGATAATGGCTAATACAAGGCCGGCTACTCCGCCGACAGCACTCAAGATCCATCCGATAAACGGAATTACCGCCACAGCGCAGATTATCAGATCGGCGATAAAGAGCACAAGACCTTGATTTGCATGGAATTTGGCAAACTTTGAATTCGGGGCGGCAATGATCGCCACAAGGAATAAAAGCCCGAAATAAGAGAGAATGGCAAACACCTTATTTGAGGAAATATCCTCGGGGGAATAATCGGCGGTGGTATCCGCGGTGTTATTGAAGGCATCATAAGCCTTATCCTTGAAGGTCTGGCCTTCGGGAGCCGCGCCGCCGGCAGCGGGAGTCAACCTTGCTCCGCAAACCTGGCAAAATTCATCGTTATCCTGACACTGGTTGCCGCATGAAGGACAATTTTTCATGATCATAAACCTCTTTCTTTCAAAAATTCGGATCCTGCGGGGACTACAAATTTCATACCTTTTTCTATAAGCTCAAAAGTCGCATCGGTAACATACTGGCACTCTCCGTCAACATTGACGGCGGCGGGAGTCTGAGCGTGGATTTTGAGCTTCTTTCCGCGCGTAAAATGGGTTATATCCCAATCAAGATGCTGACCTTTTTTATAAGGCTCAAGCAGTTTGACGAGCTTTGCGCGGCTGACCTTGCTTTCGACAACGACTATATCAAGAAGGCCGTCATCCGGCTTTGCGAGAGGCGCGGCTCTGAAGCCTCCGCCGTAATAGCTCGCATTGCCTATGAAGCAAAACAGCGCGTCGAGAGTTTTTGGCTCACCGTCATCTATGGTGATGGTAAATCTGTTTTTGAATTTTTTGGCTATCGCATAAAGGCAGCCGATATAGTATGCGCCTTCGCCGGTCACAAGCGGGTATTTCTTAATGGTGCCCTGCTTTGCGCAGACCTCGGCGTCCATTCCCATTGAGCATTGATTTATGGCGATCTCATCGCCGCACTTGATCAGATCGAGAGCGACCGGAACTCCGTTTATCTGATCGTCAAGCACGAGGAAATCCTCTTTTGTGCCGAAATATCTTACAAAATCGTTGCCCGAGCCGAGAGGCACCACGGCGACCTCAACATTATCAAAACCGTATGCGCCGTTTACGACCTCATAAAGAGTGCCGTCGCCTCCGCAGGCATAAAATCTGAGCTCTTCACTGCCTGCCGCTCTCTCTTTGACAAATCTGATGCCGTCGCCCTGACCGGATGTCGGGTAAATTTCATAATCCAGATCGTATTTTGCAGCCGCCTGCTCGATAAGCGGTTTTATGAAATCCATCGCCTTGTTTTTACCCTGACCTGCCGCGGGATTCACGACAAAAATATGTTTCACCCCTGTCGCCTCCGTAATATTATTTGAAATACATATATGCCTGACATTTTATCATGCCGTTGTAGAGCTTGCGCCGTTTATCCGCCTTTCGCCCGAAAGCCTTTTCAAACTCCTCATCGGGGCTGATGACGGTATAGCTCCAGCCGTGCTTTGCGGCAAACGACACGCCCATATCTTTATATAACACCTCGCAGGCGGATATGTCAAGCATTCTTTCGCCGTACGGCGGATTGCAGATGACCGTGCCTCTGTCCGTGAGCGGAGCGAAATCTTTTACATCCGCCGTTTCAAAACGGATCAAATCGCCTACTCCCGCTCTTTCGGCATTCTCTTTGGCGATTTCGAGCGCCTGAGAATCTATATCGGAGCCGAACGCCTCGAAATCATGAGCCTCTCTGACAAGCGATTTTGCCCTCTCGCGCTCCTCTTTCCACACTTTACGGTCGATCGCATCGAATCTCTCGGCGGAAAAATTTCTGTTTACCCCGGGGGCGATGTTTCGCGCCGCCAGAGCGCCCTCAATGAGAATCGTTCCGCTGCCGCACATCGGATCGTAAAACTTATGATACGGCTTCAGCCTTGAAATGTTGCAGAGCGCCGCCGCGAGGGTTTCTTTGATAGGCGCTCCGTTTGCGCTGAGCCTGTATCCACGCTTGTGGAGACCCGCACCCGATGTATCTATCAGCATTGAAACGATATTTTTATTTATCGAGAACTGGATCTGATGAACGGGACCCGTTTCATCAAACCATTCTATGCCGTATTTGCTTTTAAGCCTTTCCGCAACTGCCTTTTTTGAAATCGCCTGGATATCCCTCGTGCTGAAAAGGGCGGAATTTATGGAATACCCTTTTACGGGGAAGGCATCCTGCTTACCTATCCAGCGCTCCCATTCAAGGGATTTGACGCCCTGAAACAGCTCCTCAAAAGTCTTTGCCTCAAAAGAGCCGACGAGGATCTGCACCCTTTCGGCATATCTTGAGCAGATATTGACCCTTGCGAGAATGTTTTCATCGCCGCTGAATAAAACGCGCCCGTTTTCTGCCGCCACATCTTCCGCGCCCATATTCCTGAGCTCATCGGCAATAAGAGATTCAATGCCCAAAAGGCACGGTATCACAAAATTTATACTCATTCTTTCACCTGAAAACATTTATTTCGCGCCGTTATCGGCCGAAAAAAGGCGGGAATTTCTTCCCGCCGAAATTCATTTAACTTATTCTATTTCGGGAGTGAGAAGGCCGTAGCCTCCGTCGCTGCGCTTATAGACTACATTGACATCGCCGTGCTCCTCATTGAGGAAAAGATAAAACTGATGCCCTACAAGATTCATCTGGAGAATGGCCTCCTCAACGCTCTGAGGTTTAAGCAAAACGCTCTTGTGCCTGACGAGCTCATACTCGATCTCTTCCGGGATATCCGCCTCATCCTCGAAGGCTGAATCAATGCTCTTATTCTTCAGCTTTTTCTCGACCCTGGTCTTGTTTTTGCGAATCTGTCTGATGAGGGTGTCAACACATTTGTCGAGAGCTTCGTTCATATTTTGCGCTCTCTCTTCTGCTCTGAAAACCATACCGCTGTTATTTACGGTGATTTCAACATTTTGTGATGACTTTTCAACAGTTACCGTTACCTTCGCCTCTATATCCGGGCCGAAAAATCTCTCTATCTTGGCAAGTTTTTTCTCCGCATGTTCTTTGAAAGAATCACGAGGTGAACACTTACGGCCTGTAATTGTTATTTTCATACAGTCATCCCCTTAGTTTATTTGAAGCCTGTTGCTTCATGCATATTGTAGCATAATTAAACAGAAAAATAAAGTGGTTTAACAAATTTTATTGTAAAAATTGACAAATAATTACAAAACGAATGAAATATGGCGCGTCACATGGCAGCCGACATTGACCGCCACGGGCAGCCCTGCGATATGTGTGGGGTAGGCTTCTATGGCAGCGGAGAGCGCGGTCGTTTCGCCCCCGAAGCCCTGCGGACCTATGCCGAGCTTATTTACCCTGCCGAGGATCTCCCTCTCCATTTCTGCGTAGAATTCATCCGCATTCGGTTCGCTGACGCTCCGGCAGAGGGCCTTTTTGGAGAGGATGGCGCATTTTTCAAAATCACCGCCTATACCAATACCGAGCACTACGGGAGGGCAGGGGTTGCTGCCGGCGATTTTAACCGTTTCCACAACAAAATCTATAATGTCCTCACGGGTCGCCGACGGCGTAAACATTCTGATACGGCTCATATTTTCGCTGCCGAATCCCTTGGGCGCGACCGTGATTTTGACATCTTCTCCGGGAACTATCGAAATATGGATGACCGCCGGGGTGTTATCGCCCGTATTGACCCGTCTGAGAGGGTCGGAAACTATGCTCTTACGGAGCAGACCTTCGGTATAGCCCCGAGCCACTCCGTCATTTACCGCATCTTCAAAACTGCCGCCCGTGAAATGAACATCCTGACCTATCTCGGCAAAAATCACCGCCATGCCGGTATCCTGGCAGACGGGAAGGGAAAGCTCCGCCGCGGCGTCAAGATTGGCGGCAAGAGATTCCATCACATTCCTCGCGAGCTCCGTCTTTTCGCATCCCGGGCATTTTCTGATAATATCCTCGAGATCGGCGGGCAGCACCTTGTTTGCCTCTATGCAGGCGTCTCTGATTTTTTCGGTCAAAACCGCAACATTTATTTCTCTCATAATTTCTCTCCGAAACAGTTTAATATCAAAAAAGCACCGCTTGGGGATTACCCGTGGCAGTGCTTATCAAATCAATACACATTGAGGATTCAATTCTTGCCGCGGCGCGAATAACCCATACCGCCTCTTTTTGAATCCGCTCTCTTGAGGTCGGACATTTTATCATCGCTGACCTGCTTGAAATGCGCCATCATATCCTCAAAGGACTGCTTGCCCCCTTCGGGCGCGGAAGGCTTCCTCCCCTGCCAGACCTTGGGATTTGAATTGCGGGCGGCGGGCTTTTGCCTGTCCGCGGAGCGGCGGGAATCCTGCTTATCTTCATCCGACGCTTTGCGGATGGACAGGCTTATCTTTCCTTCGGGCGAAATTGAGAGCACTTTACACTTCACCTGCTGCCCGATTTTAAGATGCTCACGGATATCCTTGACATAATCCGAAGCTATCTCGGAAATGTGTACCATACCCGATTTACCGCTTTCAAGCTCTACAAAAGCTCCGAAATCGGTTATTCCCGTAACTTTGCCTTCAACGATGGTGCCGGTTTCAATTTGCATAAAATCTGATGATCCTCCGATTAAGAATGTGTAGCCGATATTAAGAGAACGGCGGCGGGGCCGATCAATTATCTGAATCGTAATATACGCGCTCTTCGGGCTTCACATAATTATAATTATCCCTTGCGACGCGCTCGATGTATGATTCATCCTCTCCGTTGTCAATCGTCTCCTGTATTTTACTGTTTTGCTCCTCGATCTGAGTTATGCTCTGCTTGAGAGAGCTGATCTCCTCTTCCTGAGTGCGCTTGATTTTGAGACGCTTGCCGACGGCGAGCGCAAATAAAATGATAATTATAATGCAAAGTATCGCCGCGCCGATTTTAAGCAATCTGTTATTTTTCATAAGCAAACCTTTTACAAAATACAAGATTAGAAAATATTATACATATCAATCGGTAAAGTTTCAAGATTTTTTTGTAATATTTTCGTTAAAAATATCACGAATTTTTTCTCTGCCTCAAAGCTGGCGAAACATAAGCGAGGCATTTTCTTTTGTGGCGTATTCATTGACGCTGAGCACTTCGAATTTTGAAGTGTTGTTACCGAAGGTGATTTCGATTATATCGCCGATCTTTACATCGTATGAAGCCCTCTGCGGCTTCCCGTTGACGCTTACATGCTTTGCGTCGCAAGCCTCGTTTGCGACCGTTCTTCTCTTTATGATGCGCGAAACTTTAAGATATTTGTCAAGTCTCATATCTCACTCCGAAAATCGGGGCTGCCCTTGCGGACAGCCCCTCTTGCACTATCTTATTTTTTCTTTGCTGCTTTCTTTGCAGGGGCTTTCTTTGCGGGAGCCTTTTTAGCTGCCTTCTTGGGAGCAACAGCGTCTTTAAGAGCTTTGCCTGCCTTGAAAGCGGGAACCTTTGTTGCGGGAACTTTAACAGCTTTGCCTGTCTGGGGGTTACGAGCGGTCTTGGCTGCGCGCTCACGGACCTCGAAAGTACCGAAGCCGATAAGCTGAACCTTTTCGCCTGCTGCGAGAGCTGCGCTGATACCGTCAACAACGGCTTTAACAGCGGCCTCTGCCTGCTTCTTCTCGATGTTTTCCTTTGCTGCGATTGCAGCGACAAGTTCTGTCTTGTTCATTGTGTTTCTCCATTCTTCGTTTATATTATATGAAACGCCGCAAAGCGATCATATTATCTGCCTGAATCTGCCTTGACCTCATCCCACAGGGCGTCGAGAGCCTCAAGGGGAGCCTCTTTCATATTTATGCCCCTCTGCCCCGCGAGTTTCTCTACCTTTGAGAATCTGTCAAGGAATTTATCGCTCGCCTGTGTGAGCGCAAGCTCGGCATCGGTCTTGATAAATCTCGAAACATTGACCGCGGAAAAGAGGATATCTCCGAATTCCTCATCAATATCGCTCTGACTGCCGGACTTTATGGCTTCTTTGAGCTCGTCTATCTCTTCGCCGAGTTTATCGAGAGCTCCCGAAACATCATCCCAATCAAAACCGACATCAGCCGCTTTCTTTTGAAGCTTAGCCGCCCTCATCAGAGCCGGAAGCTCACGCGGAACGCTTATCATGGAATCGGTGACCGTTTTACGGCCTTTGGTCCTGTTTTTGATCTCATCCCAGTTTTCGAGCACTTTATCTACGGTATCCGCCTTGACATCGCCGAATACATGGGGATGGCGGATTATCAGCTTTTTGCAGATGCCGTCGCAGACATCGTCAAAATCAAAGCTGCCTGCTTCCTTCTCAATCTGAGCGTGAAAGACCACCTGCATCATTATATCGCCGAGCTCCTCACAGAGCAGCTCGCTGTCTTTTTTATTGATGGCTTCGATGACCTCGTAAGTCTCTTCAATAAAATTCTGCTTGATGCTCTCATGAGTCTGCTTTGAATCCCAGGGGCACCCTCCGGGCTTCCTGAGAATCTCCATAATCTCCGTTAGGTCTTTACTATTATACTTTTCTTTGAACGCAAAGTCAACCATAAATAATCTCTTTTCCCTTGATTTTTAAGGATTTTTGAAAATTTTTACCCCAAAAGCCCGTATTTTGCAAGGATCCTTGCGATTTTTTCGCCCTTAGGCAGCACAACCACATCGTCTTTTACTATCCCGCGGAGCAGTAAAATCGACGCGAGATATACGAGAGCGCCAAGTGCAATGCCTATCAGAGTGCCTATCGTGTCGGAGTTTATTATCGAAGCGGAAGTATCAGCAGGCACAAGCCTTACGATAACTCCTCGCGCGGCAAACGCCGTCACAGCGCATAGCAGAGCGGCAATGCAGGGCTTGACAAAAACTCCGAACCAGTTGACCCTGACCTTTGAGATCCTGAGCAGGAAAAACAGATTGACGCCTACTATTATCACATAGAAGAGGATCGTACCCGCGACGGCTCCGTAGATATTTATCTTCGGGATACCGACAAGGATAAAATTGCAGAGTATTTTGCATATTGCCGCGGCGGCGACCGTTTTCATCGGAATATCGGCTCTGCCGACCGCCTGAAGCATATTCGTAGTCGGAGTGGAAACCGCCATGAGCGGCGTAAAGATCCCGTTGACTATGAGGATCGGAGCGATGATGGGTATCGCCTCGCTGCTGTTTCCCCTGCCGTAGATCACGGTGAGGATCGGGGCGGCAAGCGCTGCTATTCCAAGGCCTGCAGGAAGGGCGATAAGCATTCCGACACGGAGCACCGTTTCGATGGTTTTGCGCATATCATCTCTGTTTTTGAGAGCCCACGCCGTCGCGAGAGCGGGTATCGCGCTGACTCCGAGCTGGATGGTGATGGTCGGTATAAGGGTCCTGAAATCAAGCGCCGTACCGTAGGCGCCCCAGATATATTTCATAACCTCAGCGTGATCGCTGAAATTAAGCCTTTTGAGCTCGACCGCTTTATTTATAGAAGCGGAATACATATCGACGACCGTCGTGAAATCCTTTGTGAGAGCCGATGTGAGCCTCGCCTGGATAGTGGTCACATCTATCAGATTCGTAACATTGAGTATAAGTGCGCTGACTACCATGGGGATCGCGATTTTGATCATCTGCTTCGCGATAACACTGCCGCTTTGAGGAGCGGGAGATGAGGCGACCATCGCGCCCGTGAAGCCATCTTTTCTGAAGCGGTAAAATACCATCAGGAAGAGCAGGGAGAGCAGTGAGCCGAGCGTGACTCCGAGGACCGCTCCCGCCGCCGCGTAAGGCACTATGACCGAATTTGCCTCGGCGGAATTATGCACCGCCTGCCCGAAAACATTGACGGTATAGGCTCCGCCGCTCATCATATCCTCCGTTAAACCGTTTGCCGAAAGGCCCGAAAGATACTGCGCGCTGCCGCGGTTCATTATGATTTTGATCAGAGCAAGGCCGATAACGAGCTTGCCGAGTGCTTCGATCACCTGAGAGATCGCGGTGGGCACCATATTGCGAAGGCCTTCATAATAGCCTCTGTAAGCGGACATGTAACAGCAGAGAAAAATCGACGGCGCAACGCAGAGGATCGCTCCGAGGCTCTTTTTGTTCGCTACAAAAAAGGCATAAGGGAAGGCGGCGATCAGCAGCAAAAGAGTGCCCGAAACACCGACGATGATAAATATTTTTTGCGATACGGTAAATATGCTGCGCGCCTGCCTGTATTGACCGAGCGCAACGCTCTCGGCAACCATTTTTGAGACCGCGACGGGAAGGCCCGCCATAGCTACAGCAAAAACGGGCGTATATATCTCATAGGCAGATTGAAAATATCCTCTGCCGACCGTGCCGAGCATACTTGTCATCGGCATTTTGAACAGCGCGCCTATGATTTTAACGAGAATTATCGCCCCCATAAGCACCATGGCGCCGCTCAGAACAGACTGTTTTTTATTGACTTTTTCCAAGTTATTTCACGCCCTTCCTCGAGTAAAAATCCGTGACCGCCTGCTTGCGGTCTTTTAAGACATCAAAGCCGGATATATATTCATAAGGATATTTATAATTGAAAATGCGCTCAACATTTGCGCCTCCGGGCTCACAGAGCTTTGTAACGGCTCCCGCGCCCGCGCCGAGCACGGTATGGCATTCTTCCATCATGTATATATTGTAGAGCCCTTCCGTGCCGCTTCGGCACCAGCCCACATTTTCGAGATTGCCGACGCATTTGCTCTGGCGGTACATATAATAAGGCATATAATCCGATGTTGTCAACTTTTCGTAAGCATAATCCAGCATTTTTTTCGCTTCGTTGCCGGTATCTACCTGCGCTCCTTCATAATTCAGGGTTGACGAGCGTTTCAGCGCGAGAGAATGCACGGTGATATTCTCCGGCATAAGCATAACGGCGGTATCAAGGGAATTTATGAAATCCTCCTCTTTTTCGCCGGGCAGCCCCGCGATAAGATCCATATTTATACAGTCAAACCCGTAGCTCTTTGCGAGGCGGTAAGCCTCCAGCGCTTTGCCGACAGTATGCTTTCTGCCGACGGCGTCGAGAGTTTTTTGATTGAAGGTCTGGGGATTTATGCTTATCCTCCCGGTATTATGAAGTTTGAGTACGCCGAGTTTTTCGGGAGTAACGGTATCGGGTCTGCCGATCTCCACAGTATATTCGCGAAGAGATGACAGATCAAAGCTGCGCTCAATCGCGCATTGAAGAGTGTCAAGCTGAGACGCTTCAAGCACCCCGGGGGTGCCCCCGCCGAAATAAATGCTCTCAAGCCTGAGACCGTTTTCAGCAGCAATCTCTCCCGTAAGCTCGATCTCCTCACACAGCTTGCGGACATATTCGGGCACGAGCCTGCGGGCATTCGCATTTGTGATCGAGTGGCTCACGAATGAGCAGTATGAGCAGCGCGAAGGGCAGAACGGGATCGCGATATAAAGGCTGAAAGAATCGGGGCGGGATTTGTCGATTATGCCTCTCTCCGCCTTTGCCACGCGGTAGGCAAGATCGGTCTTTTCACCCGTCACAAGCAGAGAATCCGTAAAATATCTGCGCGCTCCGTCCTCTCCGTAAAGCGAAATCAGCTTTCGCATAAGCTTTGAGGGTCTCACTCCGGTAAGCACTCCCCACGGGGGAGTGTATCCGGTTATATCCGAAAGGGAATGAAAAATCATTTTTGCGATATCAAGCTCGGCCGAATCTGGCGAAGTCTCCGTTTCGTAATGCCTTGTCTCACCGCTTATCGAAACATCGACCGAGGCTTTTTCTCCCTCAAGACGGGTGACGACGGTTTTTTCATCCTCTCCCTCAGAATCACGGGAAATATTTATTTTTTCGTTTGGGTAAAACACCCGGCACAGATTTTCACATTCATAATGAAAATCATGCCCGAAAATGCGGATTATCACTCACTTCATCCTTCTTATAACAAAGTTTCTCCGTCTCTCATGCTCAAGATCGGTCGGTATATTATGCCCCGGATAAACGGTATAATTGCCCTCAAGCGCAATAAGCCTGCGAAGCGAAAGGCAGAGCTCATCATAGCTGCCTCCCGCGCAATCCGTCCTTCCGGCAGTGGAGTGAAAAAGCGTATCTCCGCTGAAGATCACCCTGTCTTTTTCGCCGATGAAGCATACCCCTCCGGGGGTGTGACCCGGCGTGTGCATCACCCTGAGGCTGCTGTTTCCGAATTCTATCAAATCGCCTTCATTCAGATAAAAATCCGCCTTTTGGGGTATGAGCTCAAGGTCGTTTACCTCAAAGGTTTCCATAAGGCTGTAATATCTGCTTGAAAGGCATCTTTCGTCTGCGGGATGGATGCCCGCCTCGGCTCCGAGGAATTTTTTCGCCTCGCTCAGGCCGAGAATATGATCGAAATGCCCGTGGGTCATAAGGATATATTTCACTTTTGCTCCGCTGTTTTTTACGGCGTTCATCGCATTTTCAAGAAAACAGCCGGGGTCAATATAAACAGCCTCGAGAGTATCTTCATCAACAAGCAGATAACTGTTTGCAAAAGCCGAATACTCCGGCGTTATGCCGATCACTTTCATTTTTGATTCTTCTCCCAGATATCGGTATCCATCACTATCGTAACGGGCCCGTCATTACATATATCGACCTTCATATCCGCTCCGAAAACGCCTTTTTCGACCTTTTTTACGCCGTTTTTAAGCAGACATTCGCAGTAGTATTCATATAATTCGTTCGCTTCGTCCGGCGGAGCGCTCGGGAAGAACGACGGTCTGTTGCCCTTCTTAAGATCGGCGCAGAGCGTAAACTGCGAGATCGCGAGCACCTCTCCGTCAACATCCGAGAGAGCGAGATTCATTTTTCCATCCGGGTCTTCAAATACGCGAAGCCTCGCCGTTTTGCCTGCGAGAAGCTCGGCATGCTCTTTTGTATCGCCCTGCATAACTCCGAGAAGCACATTGAAGCCGCGACCTATTTCGCCCTTAATTTCGCCGTCAACGGTCACCTTTGACGCCGTGACTCTCTGAATAACCGCTCTCATATCAAATTCCCGTCCTTTCGATTGCGAGAACACCCTGAATGGCCTCAAGCTTTTTGACCGTGGTGTTGAGATGCTCGATGCCGTTGAGCGACACCGTGAGGAAAATTGACACCCTGCCGTCTTTCGTGGGCCTTGTGCTTATCTCGTTTATATTCAGATGCATATTTGCGAGCATACCGGAAATATCGGCGAGCAGACCGATCCTGTTGAGGCAGGTGAGCTGAAGGGTGCACTTGAATTCCTCTTTGACATTTTTATCCCAGTAAGCCTTTATCCATCTCTCGGGCTCTGCGGCTTCCGAAATATCCTCGGGCACATTGGTGCATTTCCTCGTATGGATGGAAACACCGTGGCCCCTTGTGATAAAGCCGATTATTTCATCGCCCGGAAGCGGATTGCAGCATCTTGAGAATTTGATAAGGCAGTTGTCTATGCCCTCGACGATAACTCCCTCTTTGGATTTGGTCTTTTTCTTTACGGGCGGTTTGATCACCGGAGGCTCGTTGAGCTTTGTGAGCTTGAGATAATCCTCCTTGATACGGGGCATCAGCTTAGTGAGCGAAATGCCGCCGTAACCTATAGCCGCATAAAAATCATCGACCGTTTTACAATGCTGTCTGACGGCGATTTTTTCGAGGAACGGAGTGAACTCCTCGTCCGTAAGGCGGATGAAATTGCGTCTGAATTCACGCTCTGTCTCCGCTTTGCCCGTCTCGATATTTTCCTCGCGTTTCTCGCGTTTATACCACTGCTTGATCTTGCTCCTCGCCTGGCTTGTTTTGACTATATTGAGCCAATCTCTGCTCGGGCCCTTGCCCTGCTGTGAGGAGGTTATGATTTCGACTATCTCGCCGGTATTTACTTTATAATCGATCGGCACTATCTTGCCGTCAACCTTCGCGCCGACCATTTTGTTGCCGACCTCGGAATGGATGGCGTATGCGAAATCAATGACCGTGGAGCCCATGGGCATCGAAAAGACTTCGCCCTTGGGGGTGAATACATAGACCTCTTCGGTAACGAGGTCCGTCTTGATCGTGTTTACGATATCTTCGACATCTTCGCTGTCTTTCTGATTTTCGAGAAGCTGGCGCACCCATGAGAGGCGGCGCTCATCAAGATCGCTGTTGCCGCCGTTGATTCCGAGCTTGTATTTCCAGTGGGCGGCGATACCGTATTCGGCGGTCCTGTGCATTTCCCAGGTCCTGATCTGGACCTCAAACGGGATCCCTTCTCTGCCGAGCACCGTCGTATGGAGCGACTGATACATATTCGCTTTGGGGTTTGAGATATAATCCTTGAATCTGCCCGGTATCGGGGTAAACATATCGTGGATGATACCGAGGCAGTTGTAGCAGTCGATGACCGTATCGACGATTATTCTTACGGCGTATATATCATAGATCTGATCGAAATTTTTATTTTGCATATACATCTTGCGGTATATGCCGTGGGCGGATTTGATCCTGCCGCTCACCTGCGCGTTGGGGACTATCTCTCTCGCTCTGACGGCGATTCTCTCCTGAATATCATCGAGGAATTCGCGGCGCGATCGGCTCTGTTTTTCAAGAGAATCGCATATCTCTTTATAAGCGACGGGGTCGAGATAGCTGATGGAAAGATCCTCAAGTTCATCCTTTATGGGTCTGATACCGAGGCGGTGAGCTATGGGGGCATAAATCTCTATGGTTTCGAGGGCGATTTCCCTCCTGCGCTGCTCGGGCTTGAACATCAGAGTGCGCATATTATGGAGACGGTCTGCAAGCTTTACGATGATCACTCTGATATCCTTATTCATCGCGAGCAGCATTTTACGGATATTCTCCGCCTGCTGCTGCTGTTTGACCCTTGTGGGATCGAGCCAGACGGCGTCCTCAGCCGCGTCTTCGGTTTTGGTGGGCACATTTTTGATTTTGGTCAACCCGTCAACAAGCTCCGCCGCCGTCTCGCCGAATTCTGTTCTTATATCCTCAACGGTAACTCCCGTATCCTCCACGGTATCGTGAAGCATCGCGGCGATAACGCTGGCGCAATCCATCCCGAGGCTCGCTATGATGACGGAGACCGCGAGAGGGTGCATTATATAAGGCTCGCCGGAGAGGCGGGTCTGATTTTTATGCGCTTCAGAGGCGAATTCATAAGCCTTTTTTACGGCGTTCAACTCATCCTCGCTGAATTCGCCGAGCTGGCTTATCAAAAGATCGAAGCCCTCCTGCGGAGATTTGAATTTATCATCAAATGCTTTGGGAACATTTCTCATAATTACATCCTGCCGTATTCACGAAGTTTTTTCATGAGCGTGGTTTCTTCAAGATCAGCCTTGCCCGAAAATCCGGGGGCAAAAACGCGGTTATTCTCATCCTCTTCGAGGACCCCCGCCTCGAGCATTATATCAACGGCCGCCATATAGGCGCCGAGATTCTCTCCGTCATCACCGAGACGCACGCACAATATCTCGCAGTATTTATCTTTGAGCGGAGCGCTCTTGACGGATTTATATACCTTTGCGAGAGTATCTCTGTCTGGGATAAGCCTTCGCGCGGAATCGGGAGACAGTTTTTCGCCGCGGATGAATCTGTCATAGAGCGATACGCTTTCAAGCACCTTGTCATCATCCGTGACCGAGGGCTTTATCCCTCTGACGACGGTCGAAACGCGAAGCTCGCCGTTATACACATTCTTTTCGAGATTGACCGCGAGATCGACCGTGTCGCCCCTTGTAAAGGGAAAACGCGAGGGCGGCATATTGAAATACATCGCCGTAACACCGGCACCGTTTTTGGAAACGTTCATCCTCAGATGCTTTGAGCCCTCTGCGACACCGTTGAAATCATCAATTTTTACACCGAAAAGCCCGAAATAAGGCTGGGGATTATCGGCTCCGAAAGGCTCTATCGCCTCAAGGGAAGAAAGAATCGAGAGATTTACGGAAGCGGGCTGGATCTTGCAGTCTATCCTCTGGATCGCATAAGGCATTTCTTTATCCGCCGCGTATTCATTGATCCTCCTGCGGAATTCGTCTATCCTGCCCGGATCGAGCCCGAGACCCGCGGCGAGAGTGTGCCCGCCGAAATGAGTGAGGCAATCCGATACGGATTCTATGGCGTCATAGATGGAAAATCCCTGAATGGAACGGCAGGAGCCTTTCGCTTCGCCGCCGCTTCGCGAAATTACGACGGAGGGCCTGCCGAAGCGCTCGGTAAGCTTGGCGGCTACTATACCGATAACTCCCTGATGCCAGCCCTCTCCGTCAACCACGATAATGCGGCTGTTTCCGATTTCGGGATGATCGATCATTATGGCAAGCGCTTTTCTGAATATTTCATTCTCGGCGGTCTGCCTCTGAGCGTTTAGCGAATTTATTTCATCGGCAAGGTATTCTGCTGTATCGGCGTCGTCGCAGAGCAGAAGCTCGAGCGCCTTTGAGGCGGAGCTCATCCTGCCCGCGGCATTTATCCTCGGGCAGAGGGTATATGCTATGACGGAGGATGAAACTCTCTTTCCGGAAACTCCGGCAGCCTTGAGCAGAGCCGAAATACCGGGGGACGGATGCGAATTTATGGCTCTGATGCCGCGCCTTACCATTATCCTGTTTTCGCCGGTGAGCGAAACCACATCGCCTACCGTACCGAGGGCAATGTATTCGCCGTATTCATCAAGTATCTCTTCGGAATCCTCGCCGTCTATCGCGCAGGCGAGCTTAAACGCGACCCCGACCCCGGCCATCTCTTTGAAGGCGCTCGGGCAATCCGGCCTTTGGGGATCGACGACCGCCTCGCACTCGGGAAGAGTGTCGCCGACTTTATGATGATCGGTCACGACCACCTGCATTCCGCATTCATAGGCGTATTTTATCTCATCCGTCGCGGTGGCTCCGGTGTCAACGGTAACTATCAGGCGCACGCCTCTGTCTCTGAGCGTATCTATCGCCTCTCTGTTGAGCCCGTAGCCCTCGGAAATCCTGTCGGGTATGTATCTTGTGACATTCGCTCCCCTGCTCTCGAGAAACGAATAAAGCAATGCCGTAGCGGTCACGCCGTCGGCGTCATAATCTCCGTAAACACAGATCATCTCAAATTCATCGAGCGCTCTGTTTATGCGCGCCGCCGCTTTGTCCATATCCTTCAACGAAAACGGGTCAAGCGTCAGCGGGGCATCGGGGTCAAAGAATTCTTCCATATCCTCAACACCGCCGAAGCCTCTTGAAGAAACTATCAGAGCGGCAAGCGGATCGATATTGAGCTCTTCGCTTGCTGCGGCGGCAATCTCCTTATCCCCTTTGGATATCACCCATTTTTTCCTTCGCATAAAATCAAACATCCCTTTCATAATCGTTTAATTATATCACCGCAAAAAGATATTATCAAGTATTTATATATGCTAAATTACGCGAACAATCATAAACTTGATAATTGACAAATCACGGGCACGGTGATATAATTACTTAAATTTTTGCTATGACGAAAACAAGTAAGATAATTCTTTTCACTCAGAGAAACGCCGGGTGGTGCGAGGCGCCGTGAAGGATTTATCCGAATACCTTTCCGAGCAGCATTCCGAACACGGTTTCAAGACGAAAAGTAGGCAATGCCGGGAGCGCCCGTTACAGCGTTGGGGCAGGCGGTATAGATCGCATCTGTCCGCAGAGGCCGCGGCTTACCGGCGCGGTAAATTGAGGTGGTACCACGGGTTTAACTCGTCCTCAGAGCATAATGCTCCGGGGGCGTTTTTTGTTCTCCGGAAAGCCAGGGAGGAAAAGAAATGTTAATTACCGATTTACTTGAAAGAAACGCGAGGCTCTATAAGAATGAAATCGCGCTCACGGAAATCAATCCGTCCGATGAGAGAGACAGAGCCACTACCTGGCGCGAGGCTTCGCTCATCGAGCAGGCCCGCCCCAACACCCCTTACAGGAGAGAGATGACCTGGGCGGAATTTGACACGAGAGCAAACAGATTTGCAAATCTCCTGCTCAGCAGAGGAACTAAGCGCGGCGCCAAGGTGGGGATCCTGCTTATGAACTGCCTTGAATGGCTGCCGGTTTATTTCGGAATACTCAAGGCGGGCTGTATCTGCGTTCCGCTCAATTTCAGATACGCTGCGGATGAGATCAAATACTGCGTTGAACTCGCGGATATAGAGATACTTATTTTCGGCGAAGAATTCATATCGAGGATCGATGAAATACACGGCGATATGCCCAATGTGCATACCTTCTTTTATGTCGGCCCCAACGGCCCGGATTATTCCGAGGATTGCTGGGAGAGAATGTCTTACTGCTCCTCGATAGCTCCCCCCGTCGATATAAAAGAGACCGATTACGCCGCCATCTATTTTTCATCCGGCACAACGGGATTCCCGAAGGCGATCCTTCATAATCACAAAGGCCTCATCTGCTCCGCGATAACCGAGCAGAATCATCACGGCCAGACCCACGATGACGTATTCCTCTGCATACCGCCTCTCTATCATACGGGCGCCAAAATGCACTGGTTCGGTTCCCTCTATTCGGGGAGCAAGGCGGTCCTGCTCAGGGGCGTTAAACCCGAATGGATCCTCAGAGCGGTCACGGAGGAGAAATGCACCATCGTCTGGCTGCTCGTCCCCTGGGCTCAGGATATTCTCGACGCCATTGAGGACGGCAGAGTAGATCTTGACCATTATCTGCTCGATCAGTGGAGGCTCATGCATATAGGCGCTCAGCCCGTACCGCCCAGCCTGATCAAGCGCTGGCTCAAATACTTCCCCCATCATCAGTATGATACCAACTACGGTTTAAGCGAATCTCTCGGGCCCGGCTGCGTCCACCTCGGGATCGGCAATATAGATAAGGTCGGCGCCATAGGAAAAGCGGGTTATCTCTGGGAGACGAAGGTCGTGGGCGAAAACGGAGAGCCCGTCGGCGCGGGCGAAGTCGGCGAGCTTGCCGTCAAGGGCCCCGGAGTAATGCTCTGCTACTATAAAAATCCCGAAGCGACCGCCGAAATCCTCAAGGACGGCTGGCTGTTCACGGGCGATATGGCTCAGACGGATGAAGACGGTTTCATCACCCTCGTTGACCGCAAAAAGGATGTCATAATCTCCGGCGGAGAAAATCTCTACCCCGTTCAGATAGAGGATTTCCTTCGTAAAAACGATAAGATAAAGGATGTCGCCGTCATCGGTCTGCCCGATAAACGCCAGGGCGAGATTGCCGCCGCCATAATCGAGCTCAAGCCCGGAGTCGAATGCTCCGAAAACGAGATAAACGAATTCTGTCTCGGGATGCCGAGATACAAGCGCCCCCGCAAGATCATTTTTGCGGATGTGCCGCGCAATCCGACGGGAAAGATCGAAAAGCCCGTTTTGAGGCAGAGATACTGCCACGGAAGGCTTGTTGAAGAACAAATCAAAGGTTAAGGAGAAATATTTATGAAACAGCTTATGCTCGGAAACGAAGCGTTCGCGAGAGGCCTGTATGAAGCGGGCTGCGCCTTCGTATCATCATACCCCGGCACTCCGAGTACCGAAATCACGGAGTACGCCGCCAAATACAAAGAGATTTACGCCGAATGGGCGCCGAACGAAAAGGTCGCCATGGAGAGCGCTTTCGGCGCTTCTCTCGCCGGCAAACGCAGCTTTTGCGGAATGAAGCATGTCGGTCTGAATGTTGCGGCGGATCCGCTCTTTACCCTCTCTTACACGGGCATAAACGCCGGAATGATCATTGCAGTGGCAGACGACCCCGGTATGCATTCATCGCAGAATGAGCAGGATTCACGCCACTATGCGATAGCCTCAAAGCTTCCGATGCTTGAGCCCGCCGATTCGGGCGAAGCTCTCAGATTCGCCGAAGTCGCCTATGAACTCTCGGAAAAATACGATTGCCCCGTCATTATGAAAATGTGCACGAGGATCGCTCATTCACAGAGCCCGGTAGAGATTTCGGAAAGAACCGAAGCGCCCGCAAAGCCTTATGAAAAAAATCCTCAGAAATATATAATGATGCCCGGCTACGCCAAATTGAAGCATCCCGTCGTTGAAAAAAGGACTCTCGATCTCACCGCCTATGCGGAAGAAACTCCGCTCAATTTCACGGAGCAGGGCGAGGATAATTCCATAGGTATCATCACCTCATCGACCTCTTATCAATATGTAAAAGAGGTCTGCGGCAATAAATACCCCGTCTTAAAACTCGGTATGATAAATCCTCTGCCCCCCGAAAAAATCAAGGCGTTTGCCGCGTCCGTCGGAAAGGTCATCGTCGTTGAGGAGCTTGATGATATAATCGAAAGCTTCTGCAAAAATATCGGCGTTGACTGCAAGGGCAAGGAGCTCTTCGGATGTATCGGAGAATTCAGCCAGAATCTCATAGCAGAAAAACTCGGATTTGATACCGGCAAATTTGAAAAACTCGATGAAAATATCCCCGCAAGGCCTCCCGTAATGTGCGCGGGCTGCCCCCACAGAGGTCTTTACTACATCCTCAAAAAGAATAAAGTAAACGTGATCGGCGATATAGGCTGCTACACGCTCGGCGCGGTGGCTCCGCTCAACGCCGTTGACAGCGTGGTATGTATGGGCGCGTCCGTATCGGGTCTTCACGGATTCAACAAGGCAAATCCCGAAAACGAGGGCAGGTCCGTTGCCGTTATAGGCGACTCGACCTTTATGCATTCCGGGATAACCGGGCTTGTAAATATCGCGTATAACGAATCGAATTCAACCGTTATCATTCTCGACAACTCCATCACGGGAATGACGGGCCATCAGCAGAATCCCACCACGGGCTTCAACCTCAAGGGCGATCCCTGCACAAAGATAGATCTCGAAACGCTCTGCCGCTCGGTCGGCATAAACAGAGTGAGAGTAGTGGATCCCTATAATCTCAAAGAATGCGACGACGCTCTCAAAGAGGAGCTCGCGGCAAATGAGCCCTCAGTAATCATTTCGAGAAGGCCGTGCGCTCTGCTCAAATATGTGAAGCACAACGGGCCCATCGAGGTAAACGCCGATAAATGCATAGGCTGCAAATCCTGCATGAGGATCGGATGCCCTGCGATAAGCATAAAAGACGGCAAGGCTGTTATCGACGCCACTCTCTGCACCGGATGCGGAGTATGCAAACAGCTCTGCCCCAAAGACGCCATAGGCTGCTGAAAGGAGATCTGAATTATGAAAACCAAAAACATAATGATAGTCGGAGTCGGCGGCCAGGGGACTCTCCTTGCAAGCAAGCTGCTCGGCAAAATACTTGTCTCCAAGGGTTTTGATGTTAAAGTGAGCGAGGTCCACGGCATGAGCCAGCGCGGCGGAAGCGTTGTAACTTATGTGCGCTGGGGCGATAAAGTGTATTCGCCCATTATCGACAGGGGCGAAGCCGATATAATCCTCTCATTTGAGATGCTCGAAGCCGCAAGATGGACCGAATATCTCGCCGAGGGCGGCACGATCATATCAAACACTCAGCAGACAAACCCCATGCCCGTCATTACGGGAGCTGCGGAATATCCGCTTGAGCTTGATAATAAAATCAGAGCTCTCGGGATAAATCTCGATTGCTTTGACGCGCTCTCTCTCGCGAATGAGGCAGGCTCCTCCAAAGCCGTCAACCTCGTCCTGCTCGGCAGGCTCTCAAATTATTTCGATTTCACTCAGGATGAATGGATGAAGGCTATCGAAGAATCCGTTCCTCCGAAATTCCTCGAAATAAACAAAAAAGCATTTGAACTCGGTAAAAATTTTAAGTCCTGATTAAGGGAACAGAATATAATTACAATATAGAAATGAAAATGAAAAAGGAGATGATCACCCATGGAAAATTATTTCCAAAAAGAGTATGAAACCATGCCGCGCGAGCAGATCAAAGCACTCCAGAACGAGAAATTTCTCAAGCAGATACAACATGTCTGGAATGACTGCCCCGACTACCGCAAAAAAATGGAAGCCGCAGGCGTAACGCCCGACGATATCAAGAGCATCGACGATATATCCAAGCTTCCGTTTTTGAGTAAGGATGACCTCAGAGAGGGCTACCCCTATGCAATGCTCGCGAAACCGCTCTCCGAATGTGTAAGGATCCAGTCAACATCCGGCACCACCGGCAAAAGAGTTATTGCCTATTACACGCAGCACGATATAGATATCTGGGAAGAATGCTGCGCGAGAGCGATAACTGCCGCCGGCGGCACAAAAGAAGATGTGGTCCATGTTTCATACGGCTACGGCCTCTTCACGGGTGGCCCCGGTCTCAACGGCGGCTCTCATAAGCTGGGCTGCCTCACCCTCCCGATGAGCTCGGGCAATACAGACAGACAACTTCAGTTTATGACCGATCTCGGCTCAACGATCATCTGCTGCACTCCTTCTTACGCCGCTTATCTTGCGGAATCCATAAAGGAGAGAGGGCTTCGCGATAAGATCAAGCTCAAAGCGGGCATTTTCGGCGCGGAGGCATGGAGCGAAGAGATGAGAAGGGATATTGAAGCAAGCCTCGGTATCAAGGCATACGATATCTACGGCCTCACCGAAATCAGCGGCCCCGGCGTTTCATTTGAATGCTCCGAGCAGACCGGTATGCATATAAATGAAGACCATTTCTATGTCGAAATTATCGACCCCGATACCGGCGAAGTCCTTCCCGAAGGCGAAGAGGGCGAGCTTGTTTTCACATCGCTTGATAAAGAGGCTTTCCCCGTAATCAGATACAGGACCAAAGATATTTGCGTCCTCTCAACCGAAAAATGCTCCTGCGGCAGGACTTTTATCAAAATGGTCAAGCCCAGAGGCAGAAGCGACGATATGCTCATCATCAAGGGCGTCAACGTCTTCCCGTCACAGATAGAGGCGGTCCTGCTCGAGCAGGGCTATCAGGCAAACTATCAGCTTGTTGTTGACAGAGTAAACAATTCCGATACTCTCGATGTCAACGTCGAAATGACGCCCGAAAAATTCACCGACAATCTCGGCGAGGTCGCCGAAATGGAAAAGAAGCTTGTAGGCGCGCTGAAGGCCATGCTCGGTATTTACGCTAAAGTTCATCTCGTAGCCCCCAAGAGCATCACCAGAAGCGAAGGCAAAGCCGTCAGAGTTATCGACAACAGAAAAATCTGACAGTAAGCAAAAGTAAAAATAACGGGAGGAATAAAAATGACAGTTAAACAGATATCCGTTTTTCTTGAAAACAGATACGGTCAGCTCCACGAAATAACAGATATACTTGCAAAAGCGGGCATTGACCTGAGAGCGATAAACATAGCCGAAACCACCGATTACGGCATCGTGAGGCTGCTTGTTGACGATGTTCCCGCCGCCACGGATGTGCTCATCGGCGCGGGGTGCGTGGTCTCGGTAAATCCCGTCCAGGTGATCGCGGTCGCGAATAAATCGGGCGGTCTGAATGAGGTGCTCGGCAAAATAGCCGCCGCCAACATTGATATAGAATATATGTATTCGACCGTTGACGGAGCGAATGAAGAAGCGAAGCTTGTCTTTAAGGTGGATAAACCCGAGGAGCTCGAAAAAATCATCTGAGAGCCCGGACGCATCACAATTTATCAAACTACGGCAGGATCCCGCGGTAATAAGCCGCGGGATCTGTGGTTTATTTATGTATCTCACTTGAAAATTAACGGCATTATGCTATAATTATCGGGCATTATCAGCTATTTGCAAAGGAGCATATTCACAATGGAAGAAGTCAGGCAGAGTAAAATTCATAAAGCCGCCGATAAGATATACGGCGGTCTGAATATGAGCTGGCCCGCAGTTATCATTTTCGCGGTCGCTTCCGCTGCCATTACGGCGGCGGTGCTGATCATTCCGATTTTCAAAGACACATCATTTGAGAGAATCGGCGTCACTTTTGAGGCATGGATTTTCTTTGCGATAATCATTATGTCAAACTGCAAAAAGCCTCTTGAATCGGCAGTAAAAACATTCGTTTTCTTTTTAGTGAGTCAGCCTCTCATTTATCTGATCCAGGTGCCGTTTTCATCTATGGGCTGGAAGCTTTTCGGATGTTATAAATACTGGTTTATCTGGACCCTCCTCACATTTCCCATGGCGTTTGCCGGATGGTATATCAAGAAAAGAAACTGGCTCAGCCTGCTGATTCTCTCGCCGGTGTTATTTGACCTGATATTATGCTGTATTGAAGGATTCGGCACCGCATTCCGCCATTTCCCGAGGCTGATCGTCACGGCAGTTTTTTGCGCGTTTCAGGTGATAATTTATCTCTATGTATTCACTTCAAACAAATTGCAGAAGCTCCTCGGATTATTTATACCCTTAGCGGTCTTTATCGTGATACATCTTATAACTCCGCAGGTGAATGTGACCGCGACCGATTTTTTGCCCGATGATCCGGTGCTCACCGAAAACGCCGTGGTTAAGACGGAAGATACCGGGATCGCAGAGGTTTCGATAGAGTCAACGGGAAAAGACAGTATGGTTCTCATCCACGGCTCAAAATACGGCAAAACCGGCTTTACAATAACCGACGGCGAAAAAATCTATAATTACACTGTTGAAATCTATGCGGACGATGACGGAAACTCCCGGATCAAAATCGAAGCTCAATAGTAAAAAGCCGCCCTTTGGCGGCTTTTATTTTTCTTTCGTGAATTTAATTGGTTTCATAAATTTCAAGCGCTGCCTTTTTTGCAGCATTACAGAGGTCATCGCGGCAGGTTTTTACAAGCTCATCGTGAGGCTTCGGCTTTTCGCAGGAGAAAAACATATCCGAAACTCCGATCTCACGCGCTTTTTCATATCCGTCGCCGGCGCATCCGCAGATCGTTATCACCTTTTTGCCGAGCGCCGCAGCCCTTTTTGCCACCCCCGAAATCACCTTGCCGTCAACGCTCTGAGAATCGAGCCTGCCCTCGCCGGTAATTATCAGATCGCATTCCGACGCCTTTTTATCAAACTCCGTAATATCGAGGATTATATCTATTCCCCTTTTCAGATCGCCGCCGAGGAAGGCGATAGTTCCGGCGCCCATACCGCCCGCGGCTCCTGCCCCGGGAATGAGCGAAACATCGATCCCGAGTTTGGCTTTGATCAGATCCGAAATATTTTTCAGGCCGCCGTCGAGGATTTTTACCGCTTCGGCGTCCGCTCCCTTCTGAGGGGCAAAAACATACGCCGCTCCCCTCTCGCCGTAAAGAGGATTGTCCACATCGCAGGCGGCGGTCACGGGAATATCAAGCCCGTTTTCGGGCGGCAGTATATCGCATATATCGGTCAGAGTTCCTCCGGCGGGCACGAATTCACGGCCGTTTTTATCTTTGAAAACCCAGCCGAGAGCGCTTGCCATACCCGCACCGCAATCATTGGTCGCGCTTCCGCCGAGCCCGAGCAAAATCCTTTCGGCTCCGCAGGCGGCGGCATGAGCTATCTGCTCTCCCACCCCGAGGGTCGTTGCGCGCATCGGGTCTTTATTTTCGCCCGCAAGGGGCAGACCCGCGCACGAGGCGGTTTCGATGACGGCGGTCATATCGGGGAGCATAAGATATTCCGCTGCCATCCGCTCTCCGAATACCCCGCTGACCTCGCATTTTTTCATCTCTCCGCCCGCCGCTCTCCGCAGACAAGCGCAGAGCCCCTCGCCGCCATCGGCGACGGGAAGCTCGGTAATATCGCAATCTTTAATTACTTCTTTGAATGCCCTGCCGATTATTTCGCAGACTTCGTGCGCCTCAAGGGTACCCTTGAAGGAATCGGGGGCGATTAAAATAGCCGGCATATCAGTTTTCCGCCGACGCGAGGCGGATATATCTCTTGAAGAAAGCAATGCCGGGGCCTATGGACGAAACGGGTATGCGCTCATTGGTGCCGTGGGTGCAGAGAAGCAGGTCAACTCCCGCTCTGTAAGGCGAATATCTGTAAATATTTTCGCAGATAGGCTCATAGGTGCAGGCGTCGGTGCCGCCCATAACGAGATAAGGGGCAACGATATTATCTTCGCTCTCCTGCATACAGAGAGTCTCAATTATCTTGAAGGCTCTTGAATCAGTAGGCGAGATCGCGGAGGCCTCTTTCTGCTTGAGGGCTTTGATCTCTATATTCTTATTCTTGACTACCTTGCGTATATGATTCTCAACATCCGCCGTCGTAACGCCGGGCATCATCCTGAAATTCACGGTGACGGAAGCCTTTTGGGGCAAAACATTCGCCGCGGGGCTGCCGCTTACCATGGTAACGCCCGTTGTGGTCCTGATAAGGCTTGCGGCGGGCGGTATCTGTTTCATAACGGTCTTCATCACGGGCTTGAGCGCGGGCAGATTGCAGGTAACAAGCCTTGCAGGATAGGTGCAGCTCCTACCTATTTTTGAGAATAAATCAATGAGGAACGGTCTGAGCTCCGCCTTGAACTGATTGTTTTCAAGGTCTCTGATAACGTTTGCGAGCTGACCCACCGCCGAATGCTTCGGAGGCTGAGAAGAATGGCCGCCCTTTGCGTTGATGCTGATTTCAAAATCGGCGTAGCCCTTTTCGGCGATGCCGATACCGCAGAGCTGCTTATGATTGAGGATCCCTTTTACATCAACGGGAAGCATAGCGCCGCCCTCGTCTATTATGCAGTCAAGATGTATCCCTCTCGCTTTGAGAGTTTCCATAATTGATTTCGCGCCGCCGTGTTCATTCGCAACGACTTCCTCATCCTGACCGAAGAGCAGATAAACATCTCTTTCGGGCTCAAAGCCCTCTTCAAGAAGGGTTTCGACCGCTTCCATAACGCCCATAAGGTGATTTTTCATATCGAGGGCGCCTCTGCCCCAGATAAACTCGCCGTCATTATATCCGCTGAAGCCCGGGTGGGTCCAATCATCCTCGGTGCCTCTTGAAATGGGGACAACATCCTGATGGGCGAGCAGAGCTATCGGGTCAAGATCGTCTCTTTTTCCCTTCCAGCGGAAGATAAGGCTTGCCTCTTCCACAACTTCCTTTTCAAGCTTCTGATGAATGAGAGGAAAAGCCTCCTCGAGGAATTTATGAAATTTATCAAACTGGGTGAAATCCACCTTTTCTTTTTCCGGATAGCTTACCGTCGGGATCGAGATCGCCGTGCTCAGGTGCTCGCAGGCTTTTTCTACATCCACCTTTTCATCGCTGAGCTGACCCCATTCTTTCTTTTCGGGCACGAATTTAGCCGCTCTGATCGCGTTTATGCCGGTGAGAGCGCAGGCTCCGCCGATTATCGAATATTTTACCGCTTTTTTCATTTTTTCACCTTCCTTGGATTTTTACAGGATTATTATAATGAAGTGATAAAGAAAATTCAATATATTTTTTGAATATTGACTTTAAGCCGCCGTCATTTTATAATTTTCGCGACAGGAGGCGATATTATGACGGGTATCCTCATCGTTGATAAGCCGAAGGATTGGACATCATTTGACATAGTTGCAAAAATAAGAAGGATAAGCGGCGAAAAAAAGGTGGGTCACAGCGGAACTCTCGACCCGATGGCAACGGGAGTGATGACCCTTTTGCTCGGCGGAGCGACGGGATTTGCCGACCTGCTCCCCGTTCACGATAAAGAATATATCGCCGATCTGAAGCTCGGCATAATTACGGATACGCTCGATATTACGGGCAAGGTTATCGAAAATCGTGAATTTGACATATCAAAAGAAGAATTTGCAGACGCCGCCCTCGGATTTACCGGCGAAATAACGCAGATACCCCCGATGTATTCCGCGGTATCCGTAAACGGCGAAAGGCTCTATAAAATAGCCAGGCGCGGCGAGACGGCGGAAAGACCGGAGCGGCACATAAAAATTGAAAAACTCGAGATCCTTGAATCGGATGAAAAAAGCGGTCATTTCAGAATTTTTGTCGCCTGCTCATCAGGCACATATATCCGCACCCTGATATCCGATATAGGCGAAAAACTCGGCTGCGGAGCCGTTATGACCGACTTGAGGCGCGTAAAGGCGAATGGCTTTACATTATCCGACAGTATCGGGATAGACGAAATCAAGGGCGCGTCACAGCCTTGCGACATAGAGAAACACCTTATACCTGTGGATTCGGCATTTCAGATATATCAAGGGCTGACGGTTTCCGAAGCTCAGGCGCGCAGATTTTCAAACGGAGGCGAGCTTTTTACCGACAGACTCCGCGATTGTAAAGCCAAAGGGCTTTACAGAGTTTATTCCCCGGGCGGTGATTTTCTCGGCCTCGGGTCAAATAACGGTGACGGAGCGCTCAGGATAGTTAAAGTATTTGTTAACAAATAGTAAAATCACTTGATTTGAAACTATATATTGTGTATAATATCTATGTTTAAGCAAATCAACCACATTTTAACGGAGGGCTCAGTAATGAAGAAAAAAATCACAGCCGCGATCATGACCGTAGTTATGATCATCGGTATGTTCGGCGGCTCCGCGCTGACGGCAAGCGCCGAGCAGACGAGATACCCGGTCGGCGCGGCAATAGTAGCGCAGGTAGATACCGGGACTAAAACTCTCAGCTTCATCAGGCAAAACACCGCTTCAAACAACAAGATGAACGAGATCACCATCGGCGCCGCTCCCTGGAAGGATCTCGCCGAGCAGATCGAGCATGTAAACATCGGCGAGGGTATAGTCAACCTGACAGCCGGCTCCTGCTGCGATCTGCCCAATCTCAAGGATATTGCCATCGGCAAAGATGTTGCGGATATTTCAGACAGAGCGTTTTTGGGCTGCCCGTCGATCCGCGAATTTATCGTTGACACAAACAACAAATCCTACAAAACGATATTCTCAAGGCAGATACTCACCTCAAAAGACGGCTCCGTCCTTGTCAGAGCCGCCACGGGTATGCTCACAAGTTATGTGATCCCGAGCGCCGCGGGCGAAAAAATCATAAGAGTTGAAAATTACGCATTCAGCGACGCCGCAAAGCTCGAAAGAATCACTATCGGCTCATCGGTCTCCTATATCGGGGACTATGCTTTTGCCGGCTGCCCTCTCAAAGGCAGCCCCTCGGATAATGATGAAATAAGAAATCTCGTTATCCCCTCAAATGTAAGGATAATCGGCAGCTATGCCTTTGCAAACACCCTCATCAGAGAAACTTCATTCTCAAGCGGGCTCAATACGATAGGCGAAGGAGCTTTTTCAAACTGTGAAGAGCTCACCAAAATCGCCGCTGTGGAAAACCCCGTAATGGCTGTCGGCAGCGGAGCATTCACCGGCACAAACAAAGCCGAAGTTTATTCGGTCTTGGATTTCAACGGCTCATCCGATGAATGGAGTGCGATGACAAAATCGGACGCCGCGCTTGCTCGTTGGAAGCATTCGCTTCGCGACCCGCAGGATACCGAATATATCGTCTATGATGTAAACGGCGGATCCATCGCGACGATCCCTCAAAACCAGTATTTTGATAAGAAGCTCGACAAAGAGGTCGCCGTAAATCCGCTCGACGCGGCGGGCGACGCTCTCACCCCGATTTATCCCGGCAAATTCTTCGCAGGCTGGTCAACCGAGCCTCTCGATAAGGTCAGCTCAAGCACCGTTCTCTATCAGGCGGGCGACATCTTCCCCAAAGAGGGTCAGAAGCTCAAGGCTTCCGTTCGCCTTTACGCCGCGTGGACCGATGACATCACCCTCACCTTTGACCCCAACGGCGGCTCGCTCGTAAAGGGCCTCAGCCCCGTGGTATTCAAAGAAGTCAAAGACAGTTACACTCTCCCCACGGCTGTGCCCGAAAATGAAAAATATGATTTTGTCGGCTGGTCGAGGAGCAAAGACGCCGCCTCGGCCGAATACTCGGCGGGCGACAAGATCAAGATAGATACCAATATCACCCTTTACGCGGTGTGGAATACCGACGGCCCCTTCAGCGTGACCTTCAACGCTAACGGCGGCAAGCTCGCAGACGGCAAGACCACAAAAACTGTCGCGGGCGCAAAGGCCAAAGATACGGATTATACGATCACCGAAGGCTCTCCCTCAAGAACCCGCTATGAATTCATCGGCTGGGCGGAATCCGCCGGAGGAGCGGTCAAATACAAGCCCGACAATTCCGTAAAAGTTACCGCGAATAACAATATCACTCTCTACGCCAAATGGAAATTCAACGGCCCCTGCTATATCAGATACAATATCGACGGCAACGCCGATCAGACAAAATCGCAGGATGTTCCCATCGGCACCGAGATCACGGTTGAGCAGGCCGCCGAAAAATCCGGATATGTATTCGCCGGCTGGTCATACGGCGGAAAGACTTATAAACCCGGCGATAAGATCACCGCTTCAAGCGATATCACCTTCACGGCAAGATTTGAAAAAATCTATGTTGCCGAGAATATGAAGCTCTCGATCTCAAGACCCGTTAAGGTCAGCGTAGGCTACGGCAGCAAGGTGCGCATCAAAGTAACGGTGACCGACGCGCCGGACGACACCTATCAGCTCTGGATATATGACAGCAGAAACAAGAGCGGCGAAGGCGTTGCGGGCACCGAGATCAAAAACGGCACCGGCACCGTAGAATGGACTTCGGACAGGCTCAATGAAGATGTGAGATTTTTCATCAGAGTTATTGACAAGACCGGGGCGATAGTCGAAAAGAGCGATACCGAAAGATTTGTTACATCCGTTTCCGTAGATGTAAATACCGGTTTCTTCTCAAGGATCATCGGCTTCTTCAAAGGCCTTTTCAATATTGTGGATATCAAAGATGTTCCCTGAAACCGAATAATAATGCTCAACGCCTGCATCGAAAATGATGCAGGCGTTTATTTGTTTGCCGATTATGCGGTTGTGTTTGCGAATTGTTTAATCAATGCTTCCGTATTTTGCAATAATATCGGCTTCCATTTTATCAACATCTATCCATTGCTCGGTTCGGGAAGTGTATTCACCCGCTTCAACAGCTTCTTCAAATTCAAAATCGTATAAATAGGGATAATCCACCCCGATATAGTAGTTTTTAATTTGATCCTCATCAAATGTATATATCAAATCGGCATTGAATATCTCATCTGTTTCTTGATTTGCATAATCTTTAGGAAAGATACAAGGTTTGCCGTCAAGCGCATTCTCAATTATTTGGGCCCATTTTAGATTTGCTTTATCAAAATCCTCTCTTGAAATATCAAAATCCCGTACAAAATTAAGCATTGCCATTTCTTCAGAATCAACTGAAAAATCTTTACCTTTCTCCCATTCGCGATAAGTTTCCTCCCCGATAATTTCAATAAACGGTTGAGGTATATTGTTGAAAGCCATTCGATATTTATGAACCGTAATTATTCCTCCGCCGATTCCGCTACCGTTGCTTTCATCAAGACCATTTGTATTATTTTCAATGTCTGTAGTATTTTTCTCATTAGCAACCGTTTTTTCAACATTATATGATTCCTCGGTTGATTTAGATAACTGTGTAATATTGCGCTCTTCCTTTGTACAAGACGTAAGATTAAAAAATATTGAAACTATTAAAGTAAGTATAAATGGTATATATATAACCTTAACTTTCATTGTGTTGTCTCTCCTTTTTTATACCAGTAAAAACCGTAATTATGGTTAGCGGCGTAGCATGTTCTGTTGAAGTTAAAATTAAAATTAAGATAAAAATATATCGGATTTATAGTGTTTTCAAAATTACTTCTTCCGTCTTCACCAACTGATGCATTCAGATTATTAGCTTCAAAATGGAGATGGTATCCGTCAGCATTCCCCGTATTCCCTACATACCCCACAACATCTCCTTTTTTAACGGATTTTCCTGACGAATAGAGTGCATTTTTAGACATATGTTGTAGGTCATTCTTTCTGACGAAGTATCAAAGCTGTTAAAGCCGTAACCTGAAAATGTAGAAATCAAAATTACGTATGCCATAACTAAGGAAACAATCGCAATTACTTTTATTCTCATAAAGAATCCCTCCTTTCCGCTTTATTGAAAACAAAACTGTTTTCATAATAACAGTGCAAAAAGAATGGTATATTCTTACAAAAATAATTGTCGAAAACGAAAATTCGGCAAATATGCTATGAAATCGGCTTTGCTGATTGTGCGATTTGCACTACAACATCAATTGATATGTTTTCATTTAAATCAGCAACAACATAATGATAATGTTTGCCGGTAGACCAAACCAATATTATACTGCTGCGATTAACACTGAAATATCCATCATGACCATTAACTGATATTTTATCTGTAACTGCCTTTTCGGTATCAATACCAAGAAGAGAATTGGATTTTTCGGATGATATAATAATCCTATCCATTTTGTTCTGAAGCATAATTGTCTGTTCAGATTCAGATCTGTTTTCAGAAATCAAAACATATCCTTCGGGTATGTACGAATATTCTGCAAATAAATAATCGCCATTTCTTTTACTTTTGTTCCTGAATATAAATTCTGTTGAATCCTCATAAATGTTATATATAAAATCCCTTACCGGTTCAAAAGCAAATGCCGTTAATGTCAATATGAGTAAAAGAGCTGCTGCAATTATCATCGCTCTGATGCTGCGTTTGATTCTTCCGGTATTCTTATTATTCGGTGCAGAGTGAACGGTATATGCCCTGATAAAACCTCTTAACCGCTCATCTTTTTCTTTGGGAATCAGTACATCGGGCATGGAATTTATTTGTTCAAATAAACTTTTAAAATATATCTCATCTGCTTCAAAGCAAGCCTCTCTCAGAGATGTTTCAAAATCCATTATTATACCTCCGTGAGCATTTCATATAGCTTTATCTTCCCTCTGTTCAGCCTTTGATAAACGAGATTTTCAGAAATCCCGAGCGCTTCGGCGATCTCGCCGGTTGACAGGTTTTCCTTATATTTCATGATCATCGGTTCTCTGTATTTGTCGCTCAGGCAGTTTATTACTTCCGCAAGCTCCAAAATGCCGTATTCACCCGAGTCGAAGCATGAGTTCACTTCCGATTCATCCAAATCTTCAATCTTCAAATCATCTTTTGATTCATTCAGCCGAAACGCACAGCGCTTGCAAATCGTTGATATATATTTTCTCTGAGCTTCTTCGCTCAGGCCCTTGAATGTCTGAAAGGAATTTATCAGGCCTATCAATGTATTTTGCACGCAGTCTTCATCCTGCTGATGATCATTCAGAAAGATATGGGCGACCTTAAACAAAAGCTGACGATATTTTTCGTAGTAGTATTCCATCAGCTCCCGGTCATTCTCATCTTCAAGCATTGCCGTCAATATCGGAAACATTATCACCCCTCACTTTCCGCTCGGTATCTGTACGGATATATCTTACCACACACCCTTCATAATAAACAATGCGTATTTTCGGGCAAAATCTTACAAACAAAATCAAATTATTTCAAATTTTTTGCCGTCAGATCATTTTTGCCTGTCTCGGCACCTGCTTAAAAACAAAATTCAGCCGGAGGCGGTCAATTCCGCCTCCGGCTTTTGTATCTACAATACATTTATCTTTCAAAACGCTATCTTACTTTTACATTGATATTACCGAACACATTCACTATAGGTTTAAGAAGATGAGTCCTTGCCGAATAAAAATCATACTGAGCCATAACACCATTCTTAAAAATAATTGTTTCGGTTAATTTGCCATAGAGTACCACGGCAAGATTCCAATCGCGAATATGTATTTCAACATTATCCGCATAGTAAGAGTTTCCTCTTTTTTCTACGGTCACTTCGGATGAGGTGTTATCATCATAATACAGCTTTAATACTATTCCGTCGGGATTCTCGGCAACTCCGTTTTTGAATGTGATAAGATTTTTCAAGGGAACGGAAACAACTTCAGCCTGTATGAATGCAGATTGTGAGCTTTCGCCGTAATTCGGCTCCTCAGCATCACTCACAGATGTTACATTTTCTTCACTCGTTGCAAAACACACAGAGCAGCTCATTAAGACCATAATCGGCATCAGAATGAGCGAAATTGCCTTAGCGGTTATTCTCGCAGCTTTCATAATTTTTCCTTTCATATCGGTTTTAATATTCATCTCTGTCTCAGCAATCAAATCAATCCGCAGACTCCGCCTCTTTTACCCTTTCGAGAGCCAAATTATACCCGCCCTCGCCGTAATTGAGGCATCTGCTGACCCTGCTGATGGTAGCGGTGCTGAGCCCCAATTCTTTGGCTATGCCGAGATAATTGCTGCCTTCGCTGAGCAGGCGCGCCGCCTCAAAGCGCTGGGTCATATCCTTCAATTCTTTTATCGTGCAGAGGTCTTCAAAGAGAGCATAGCACTCATCTATGGATTCAAGAGATAAGATAGCTTTGAAAAGCCTGTCTGTCTGTTCGCTTCTGAGATTCATTTATGATACCACCGTTTCACTATTGTATGGTAGTATATTACCACACTAAAGAATTAAAGTCAATAGCAATGAGCGCTCAGCCCTCCATGATATGCATATTCCTCAGATACGGATCGCCTATCTTGTTTGCGACCTCGTAAGCGTGAGGCTCGAGAAAATCTCCGTGAGCTGCCGAAAGCCCCTCTTTCCTCAGATGATCGGCAAAAATCCCGCCGATCCGCTCTATCTCGTCAAACTGCTCGGCACCGACGCCGCCGCAGGCAAGCTTTGAAAGCGGCTCGTGCAAAAAAGAGAATGTTTCAAGCCCTGCAAGGCTCCTGAAAGCCCATTTATAAAACGGGCAGTATTTACCCTCGAGAGTGTGGCAGAGCGAAACGGCGTTTTTTACAAATTCGCTTTTTGCAATCGACGCCGCGGCAGGCTCGCCGTGATCGAGGCACCTTTTGAAATTATACTGACCGCTCTGCGCCATGGCGATCAGCCTCGCGGCGATTTTTTTGAGCCTCACATCGCGGGGCATATCGAGGATCCGGCTTCTGACGCCGGTCACCGCTCCGCTGTCATCCCTGAAAATTTCGCCGTTGACCGCCGCCGCCAAAGCAAAATCCGGTATGCTTATCCATTGCTCCGGGCTTTCGGGCGCGCCCGCGGAGCCTGTGAGCGGAGTGAAAAAATCCGAAATTCTGATAACTCCGAATCTGTCTGTGCCGTATGGCCTGGCAGGGTATTTTTTTACCCCGTCGATCTCGCCGGGCAGGGCGGAATAAGCCCTTGTGAGCTTAAATCCGATCTCATCATACAATTCATCATCAAGCCAAAGGCGAAAACCTGCTCCGTAATCGTGATCGCGGCTGATCTCATCATCAAAGCCTAAGCAATCCGAGCCCTCGCCGGCTATCCCGACGGCGATCCTGCTCTCATATTCGGGAAAGAGAGAATGTATCATTTCTCTGCCGTATCGCTCATAATATGCGCGGCATATATCAATAGCGTGCATAGGCTCTGTCCGCCCTTTCATTCAGCGTTTTTTCATCAATAAATCTGCCGAAAAACCCGTATGACGGCGCGCATTTGCGGCAGGTGAAAGCGTATTTGTCAAGCTCCTCGTTGGCAGGCGAGGTCAGTATCTCATAAGCCCCGTCAAGCAGTGTATTCACCTCTTGATCAAGAGGATCTTCGTCAAAGAGCAAATGAGCGAGATTCACATAGCTCACCGCCGTTTCAAGCGCAAGCTTTTTATCGGAAAGTGTGATCCCGATCGCCTTTCTGAAGAATTTTTCGCTCTCGCGTATCTCTCCGATATCCTGCAAAGCGAGGGCTCTGTTATTATAAAGCCCGGCGACAAGCGGATGATCGGCGGGCAGCTTTTGCTCATAAACCTTTTCCGTCATATCGTAATATTTTATCGAATCCGCGCTTTTTCCGAAGCACTTCATCGTGGTCGCGCAGTTTAGATAAACCGTCGCTCCCGAAATTTCGCCCGAAATACCGAGCTTTTTTACAAGATAAACAGCCTCGTCTATGTTGCTCAGAGCGGGTCTTTCCTCGCCCGTCTGCCTGTAAAATCCGATAAGCTCATTCAACACGGTAAGCTTTGCGGAATCGTTATTTTCTCTGTTGCAGAGTTTATATTGCTCCCTTAAATATTCCCCGGCGCCGGCGATATCCTCACGCGCAAAAAAAGAATCGAGAGTGCTTATAAAATTTTCTGATGAAAAATCGGACATATTATTTTCCTTTCAAGATTGAAAAATACCGCTCCGTATGGTAAAATAGCGTTTAAGTGAGCGAAGCGGGGGAATTCTGCCCGCGCACGCTCCGCCGAAGGAGAGATTATTATGGACAACGGCTTTTATGCAATGATATCCAGAATGAAATATATAAACCGCTGGGCGCTTATGAGGAATGAACACAACGAAAACCTTGCGGAGCATTCCTTTGAGGTTTCGGTCATCGCCCACGCCCTTACGGTGATCGGCAACAAGCGGCTCGGCAAATCATTAAACAGCGAGAGAGCCGCCCTTCTCGGGCTCTATCACGACGCGCCCGAGACCCTTACGGGCGATATGCCGACCCCTGTCAAATACTACAGCAGCGAGGTGCGAAGCGCATACAAGACAATGGAGGATGCGGCGACGGCAACCCTGCTCAAAATGATTCCCGAAGATCTGCGGGAAGAATACGAAAACGCCCTCTTTCCCGATGAAAAAGACGCCGAGCTTTGGAAATATGTCAAAGCGGCGGATAAAATCAGCGCCCTCATCAAATGTATGCAGGAGGGGCAGGCGGGCAACAGCGAATTTGTGCTCGCCGGCAAAAGTACCGAAAACGCGGTGAAGGCTCTCGGGTTGCCCGAGGCCGATATTTTCCTTGAGGAATTCCTCCCCGCTTACCGGCTGACGCTCGATGAATTAAAGGGCGAATGACCTTTTAAAATTATAACCCATCGTCAAAATATTATCAACACCGATTTATTTTCAGGAGGATAACAATGAATTCAAAAAAACTCGTCGCCGTTATTTCGGCGGTAATCATATTTGCCGTATTG
Organism: uncultured Clostridia bacterium; assembly: GCA_947166625.1. Taxonomy (GTDB): domain Bacteria; phylum Bacillota; class Clostridia; order Oscillospirales; family Acutalibacteraceae; genus CAG-177. The sequence continues at coordinate 36,391 of CAMVEX010000004.1, read as the reverse complement.
CTCGCCTCTTGCAGTTTCAAACTTCCGATCCCCGGCAGGGAAACCACGACTTCGCAGACCGAAACCACTGCCGAACCGCAGCCCGATCTGTCGATCTGGCAGGATAAATATGAAGAATTCCTGCTCGGCATCATCAACGGCACTCAGAGCGTGATCGGGTATGAGCTTGAGCTCGATGAATGCCGCTTTGATATAAGAGCCATAGATTCGGATGAAATCCCCGAGTTGCTGATATCCGAGGGATCATACCCGGGGTCAAAGGTCAGCATTTTCGGCTATGACGGCTATGAGATAAGGCTGATAGGCTCATTGGGCACAGGCGGCGCGCTTAATTACATACCCGGAGCAAATCAGATAATCATTGATGAAGATTTAGAGGAGCAATCCTCTCTTTCAATTAATACTATCGAGGAATACAAGCTTAAGGAATCCGTAAATATCACAAAGCTGCTCAGAGACGGTCAGGAGGCTTATTTCGTGAATAACGAGGAAGTCACCGAAAGCGAGTATGAGCAGGCCCTCGCTCAATATAAAACCGACGGAGCCGAAACAGCGGGCAGAGATATGTATGAGCTCAAGGCGGAATATGTCTATCCCGTGATAGAGGGCGACCCCGATTCCATCAGCACCACCGCGGAGCAAACAAGCGAAGAGATCACATCGCAAGAAGAAACATCCTCTCAGGTTGAATCCGTTTCGGGCTTTGAAACGGAGATTTTCACCGAATCCATAACACCCGCTATCAATTACAGTCAGGAGGCAGTTCAATGACTTTTCAGCTTATCATCAAAATGATCACGGCAACAATAATGGCGTTTTTTACCGCAATAGGAGGAATTTTTATGCCCGTCCAAAAAAAGGAAATCTGCTTTATAGGTCACAGAGGCTACAGCGGAGTTTATCATCAAAATACCGCTCTCGCATTTGAAAAAGCCGCTCAGAACGGCTTCGGCGGATGTGAAACCGATATCAGAATGACCTCGGACGGAGTCTATGTATGCAGCCACGACGGCGAGATAACCCTTGAAGACGGCACGGAGCTCGAGGTTGCGAAGCACACCTGGGCGGAGCTCACGGCAAAGCCGCTCAAAAACAGCAAGATCATCGGCACCGTCTATCTCTGCACCTATAAAGAATACCTCGAGATAATGAAAAAATACGATCTTATCTGCTTCATTGAGCTCAAAGGCGATTTCGGTGACGAGCAGGTAAAAGAAATATTCGACATAGCCGCTCAGACCTACGATCTTCAGAAATGCATTCTTCAGTCATTCGGATTTGAAAATCTGCTGAAGGCGAGAGCTCTCTTCCCCGATCTGCCCCTTATGCTCACTTACGGCGACGGCGACACCGGCTATGAAAAATGCTTTGAATACAACATTTCGATAGACGCTTATTACGGGGTCATGACCGAAGAGATGGTGAAGGAATTCCACGACAGAGGCCTCTCGGTCGGCGTATGGACCGCTAACGATCCGCTTTCGCTCAACTATTGCAAATCGCTCGGCGTTGACTATATCGAATCTGATTTCTTCTCAAAATAATCTGCTGTAACACACGGTGATATTATGGATAAAAATGTTAATCCCGTCATAATCCTGCCGGGAATCAATCACTCGCCCACCTTTCTTCACGACGAAAACGGGAAGATGATGTTTGACCGGAACGGCGACCCCATAGGCGGCTCGATGCTCTTTACAAACACCCCCGCCGCGAAGGAGAAACTCTCGGCGCTGGTCAAGAAACTCGCGACCGTCGCTTTCATTCAGAATGCGGATTTTGTGTATGAGCGCGCATACGATGTGGGCTGCGCGGCTTTCTCCTATCAGAAATGCAATATGAGCGGCGACCCGGTCAACAATCTCATCACAAAGCGTTGGAATTTCCCTCTGAGCGAGATACTTCAGGAGGATAAGGACTGGGTTTATCTGATGGTGCCCATGCAGAAGGTTGCCGATGAAATAGGCGAAGAAAACTTATATTTTTTCACCTTTAATCTTGTCGGTGACCCGATGAATTCCGCCGAAGAGCTTGATAAATATATTGATATGGTGAAGGAACAGAGGGGCTGCGAAAAGGTCAGCCTTCTGCCCGTAAGCCTCGGCGGGACGATACTTACCGCATATCTTGATTCATTCGGCCACGATAAAATAGATAAGATAATAAATGTGGTCGCCTGCCTTGACGGCACCCCGATAGTGGCGGATATTTACGCGCAGAATTTCAATGTTGACGCGCAGTATCTGCATCACGATTTCCTCGCAGAGCTGCTGAAGGAGGAGACGGGCAAAGGCACTCTCGGCTACATATTGAATTCTCTCCTTCACTTCCTTCCGGAAGAGGCGTTCAACCTTGCGCTAAAGGGTCTTGTCAATTCCGTGCTCGATACCGTTATGGTAAACTGCCCTCAATTCTGGGCAATGGTACCCTCTTACAGATATGATGAGCTTGCCGTAAAGCTTCTCGGCGACGCCGCCCATAAAACTCTCAGGGAGAGGACGGACCGCTTCCAGCAGGCGCGCCTGAATCTGCGCGAAAATTTGCTTTCGGCTGCCCGCGACGGAGTGAAAGTAAATTCCATTTCGGGCTCCAATCTCAATTTTGGCGAAAAAATGTATTCATTCCTCGGAGCAGTGGCGTCGGCAAAGAAATATAATTCGGACGGAGTCATAAATCTCGGCTCCGCCACCCTCGGAGCAACTGGCGCCGCAGACGGCAAAAAGCTCCCGGAGGGCTACAGGCAGGTATTTTGCAGCGAAAAATATCCAGAATACAGCTATATCTCTCCCGACGGAAGGATCGACGCCTCTACCGCCGTGCTGCCGGACAACACCTGGATATTCATTGACCAGTATCACGAGGTCGGCAGGAATGACGCGGTCTTGAATCTCGCTAAGGCGCTCATTCTCGGCGAAATTGAGGATGTTCATTCCGACCCCGTAAAATATCCGCAGTTTAATAATTTCTGCTTTACCTATGAGCTTCGCAGGCGAAAGATCCCCGCCGCTCAAAAGGTAATCGAGCAGATAGAGCGCGGCGAAATATCCTGCTCAGACAGCAGGAAGGCAGAGATACAATCCGCAATAGATGAAGGGGTCGCGGTTTTGAATTCGACCGTAGGCGATGATTCGAGAGCTCAGGCCGCCTCTGCGGCGATCGACGCCGTGATGAAAAGCCTCGGCAAATATTCGGAATCGAAGGGCGACACACGCCGCGAAATATTCCTTGAGCAATTCTCCGAAATGGTGAGCAAGACTGCGCTCAAGCACCTCGGCGGAGGGAATCTCATAGACAGGCTGAGAAAAAGATCCAAATAATTCAGAACGGGCGGCGGTGAATTTGACATCGGCCGCCCGTCTTGTTATAATAAAAAGACTTGTTTTTGCCAAGGTGATGGATTTGAATATAAATATACTTGAATTTGACAGCATTGATTCCACCAATACATACGCCCGTAAAAACGCGGGCTCGCTTCCCCTGCCCTCCCTCATCATTGCGCGCGAGCAGACAGCAGGGCGCGGCAGGCACGGCAAAAGTTTCTATTCGCCGAAGGGGACGGGAATTTATTTCACCCTTCTTTTTGAAGCGGGAGGCGGCTCGGAGCATATCACGCCAGCCGCCGCGGTCGCCGTATGCGAATGCATTGAGGAATCGACGGGAATTCATACGGATATCAAATGGGTAAATGATATTTATCTCGGCGGCAGGAAAATCGCCGGCATACTGTGTGAAAAATTTGAATCCGCGGGCAAAACCCTCATTGCCGCCGGAATCGGGATAAATGCCACGACGGAGGCTTTCCCTGCCGACATTCCCCTCGCGGGGTCGCTCGGCGTTTCTCCGGATCCGAAAGAAACCGCGCTGAAAACCGCCGTAAAAATCCTTGAATACGATTTGCGGGGCGATCCCGTGAAGCTTCTCGGCGAATACAGATCGCGTATGTTTATTCTCGGCAAAGAGATCGAATATATAAAAGACGGCAAAATATTCAAGGGCAAGGCTCTTGACATAAATCCCGATTTTACTCTTGAAATCGAAACCGGCGCCGGCACCGAATCTCTCTCCTCCGGCGAAATCTCCCTGATCATGAGGTGAAAAAATGAAAAAATCCCTTGTTTTTGTATTTATCCTTGCCGCGGCGCTCGCCCTGGCATCCTGCGGAAAGGCAGAAATCACCGAAGAAGAAACATTCACTCCCGACCCTGTCGCCGCCGATTATTACAATCAGACTCAAACGCAGGCAAACGGAGACACCACCACACACCGCTCCGACAGGATCGAGCAGGAGGGAACGGGCATAAAGGTCGAGATAATCTCGGCGGATGTGAAGCCCGGCGACCTCTGCGCGCTGACGATAAAGGGCGAGGCAAACAGCGAATTTTCGATTGAAATATATGACGACAGAGAAACCGTTTTGAAAATCGAAGGGCTCAAAAATGCCGAATCCGATGAAAACGGAACCGCAAGATGGCAGTTCTTTATGCCCGATGACGCAAAGAGCGGCGCAAAGGCGGTAATCATCCGTCAGGTAGGTTCAAACAACTACGCCCGCACGGCGATGTATGTGAAATGAAGATCGTAATTAAAAACATCGGTGATTTTACGCCCTCGGAATATGAAAAAATGTATTCCGCGATGTCGCCCGGCAGGCGCAAAAAAGCGGACGGATACGGCAGGGAGAGCGACATAAAGCTCTGCATCCTCGCGGATCATATAGCCCGCTCCCTCGTTTCGGAATATCTGAATATCCCCGATGAAAAGGTCGAATTCACCTTCGCCGGTAACGGCAAGCCGTACGTTGCGGGAAATGATTGTTTTATCGGCATCAGCCACAGCGGTCATTTCGCAGCGGCGGCGGTCTCGGGAAACCCCGTAGGCATAGATATAGAAGAAAATAAAAACAGAGGTCTGCGGATCCTCAGACGCACGGCGACAGACAGCGAAATCGAATTCGTCGGCTCCGATCCGCAGAGGCTTCTTATGCTCTGGACCCTTAAAGAAGCTCATCTGAAATGCACGGGCGAGGGAATATCCGGCAATCTGAAATCCGTCAGTTTTGAAATCGGAGAGAACGGCATTGTGTCAAATATACCGGGATTCATTTATTCCTGCCGTGTTACACCGGATTATATCATCTCGTCGGCTGAAAATACGGGAACCGAAACCCGTGAATGACCCGGCATAAACGGCTCCGAAATTCAGACAAATTATATCAAATGTATGAAAAATCAAATAAATATTGAAAATGTCTGTTTAATTCTTTTTATGTAAAATATAAAATCTGTAATCGGCGGGTGTGAAGTGCTTTTGGCTTCGAAAACATTTTATCCGCCGCGAAGAGGAAACAATGAAAGATTTTTATATACCCGATCTCAGAGAACTGCTTGACAACGCCGCCGAAAAATTCGGCGACAGAGCGTTTATCAAGTATATTGAAGACGGAGAGATAAAAGAAAAATCATATATCGAGGTCAGAGACGATTCGCTTGCCGTATGCCGCAGGCTTATTTATGATTCCGTCTGCAACAAGCATATAGCGATAGCGGGCAAGACCTCTTATTCTTTCATTATTTACTTTTTCGGGATCCTTCTCAGCGGCAATGTGGCGGTGCCTTTTTCGCCCGATATTTCCACCGCAGACGCCGTCAATCTCTTTGACTACGCAGATATTGATATAGTGATGTATGATGATTATTTCGCGGCGGATACCGATAAGATCGGCGTTGCTCTACCGAGAATATGGAAATTCATCAACACCAGCGACAAAGAAATTTTTCAGAGGATAACAAAAGATTTTTCCTCCGAGTCGAAATATGCAAACCTTGCCGATTTCAAGGTGGATAAAAATAAATGCGCCCTCATAATCTATACGAGCGGCACCACCGGCAAGCGCAAGGGAGTTATGCTCTCGACAAATTCCCTCATTTCAAATCTTATGTACACCGATTACTGCGAGGCGCTGGGCGAGGGCAATGTAGCCCTCTCGGTTTTGCCGATGCATCATATTTACTGCTTCTCGGGCGACTGCGTCCGCAATCTGATAGACGGCGTAACTGTATGCCTCAACGACGATCTCAGGAATCTCAACTCAAATCTCGCAAAATTCCAGCCGAGCGTTATGAGGATCGTGCCGATGATAGCGCAATCACTGCTCCAGAGGATCAGAGTATTGACCGGCAGGAAAAACAACCCTCTCACTTTGGAAGAAGCCAAAGAAAAGGTATTCGGCAAAAATATTCGCTGGCTCATTTCGGGCGGAGCCTATCTCAACCCCGAGCTGGTAGAGGAATATGACAGGCTCGGCATCTATCTCAGGCAGGGCTACGGCATGACCGAGGCGGGGTGCAGGATCTCCGTCCCCGATGAAACGGTTTCAAACGAATCCGTAGGCAGGGTCATTGACATCTGCGATATACGCACTCAAAACGGCGAGATCCAGGTAAAAACGCCCTCCGTAATGCTCGGCTATTATAAAATGCCCGAAGAAACCAAAAAGATTTTTACCATTGACGGTTGGCTGCGCACCGGCGATATAGGTTATGTGACCGAAGACAGGCAGCTTTTCATCACGGGCCGACTCAAAAACCTGATAATCCTTTCGGGAGGAGAAAACGTGTCTCCCGAGGCGATAGAAAAAAAATTCGCCCCCATCCACGAAGTGAGCGAAGTGCAGATCTATGCCGAAAACGACCGCATCATCGCCGAGGTATTCCCGGATGATGAATTCTGCGCACTCCAAGGGATAAAGGATATTAAGAGCGTTATCTCCGAAAAAATCAAAAAAATGAATAATACCGCAAAAGCATCTCACATCATTTCAGAACTCCGTTTGAGGGATGTTCCTTTTGAGAGGACCGCAAACGGCAAAATAAAGCGAAAGGAAACCGTAGTATCAAAATGAGTAACGAAATCTACCGTTTTACCCCCGCGCAGGAAATGATCCATTTCATGCTTAAGTATTCCTTCTTTCACAAGCAGGTTATACAGATCCCGGCATCAATTACCGTCAAGAGAAAAATCAACTTTGACATAATGCAGAAGGCTCTCGAAAAAGAGATAGAGAGAAACGACTGTATGCGCCTTCGCTTTATGAAAAAAGGCGGAATGAAGCAGTATTTTGAAGACAGCGTTAAGATCGGCAAGATACCCGTAATGAATTTCAAAAGCGATGAGGAGCAGGAAAAGTTTTTTACCGCCGACGCTCAGAAGCCGATCAAATTTCTCAAAGGCGAAACCTACCGCATTTATTTCTACAACACTGCCGACGGCAGAAACGGAATATATATCAATGTGATTCATCTCGCGATGGACGCCCCCGCAGTTTTCGTATTCTTTGCGGATCTGCTCGCGGTTTATGAAGCCCTCGAAGGCGGCTCCGATATGCCCAAACCCCTCGGAAGCTATGAGGCGACGGTCAAAAAAGAACTTGAATATATTGATAATAAAGAAAAGGTACAGGCCGATAAAGATTTCTTCGTAAACTATTTCAAGAAAGACGGCGAGCCCATCTGGAACGGCGTTATGGGGCCCGAGCCTCTTGATAAAGCAAGAATCAAAAAGAAAAATCCCGATTTAAGGGCCTGCGGCAGCTTTGACCCCATCCACGATAAAGCGGAGCTTGTCAAGAAGCCTCTCACCGTTGAAGACAGCAAAGTGATCCTTGATTATATGGCGAATAATCAGATAAGCGGCGAATGCGTGGTCCAGCTCGGCATGAGGCTCCATGTTGGCAAGATAAATCACAGGCACGATGATACTCATTTCCTTGTCCTCTCCAGCAGGCGCAAGACCCTCAACGATAAGCGGTGCGGCGGCACCATGGCTTCCGCTCTGCCCTGGAGGATTATCCTCCCGGAAGATCTCACTTTCGCTCAGGCTGTGGATAAGCTCAAGACCCTTCAGGGCGATATAATGAGACATAATAATTATCCCTTCATCACCTGGCTCGAAAACGAGAGAGAAATGTTCGGCTACAGTATGGTTGACGGCACTTCCACCATGATGTTTTCGTGGTTCCCGCTTGAGGATGATACGATGAACGGCTGGGAGTATGAATTCCACAGTTATCCGCTCGGCAGATATGTTATGCCGCTCTACACCTACACGATGAAGGATTCGACCACCGGCGGCCTGAGATTCGCCTATCTCCACAGGACGGATTCGATCTCGCGCTCCGATATTGATTCCCTTCACGACAATACCGTAAAGGCGCTTGTAATGGGCTGCTCAAATCCCGACATCACTCTCAAAGAAATACTTGATAACATAGACTGAAAGGACGAAGAAAATGCTTGAAAATATAATCGAAATCATTCTTAATTATGTTGATATCGACCCCTCCGAAATCACCGAAGACACATTCCTCAGGAAAGATCTCGGAATGAGCTCGCTTGATATGATCAACCTTGCCGTTGAGGCGGAGGATACATTCGGCATTTCGATACCTAACAGCGAGATAATCAATATTTCGACCGTAGGCGAGCTTATCGCTTACATTGAGAAAAACAAATAAACTTCAAATAATATGTTAAAAGCTCACGGTAGCATTACCGTGAGCTTTGTTTTTCAGATTCTGAAGCATTTATGAAGGTTGCGGTATTCACCCAAAACGAGCACCGACCCTCCCGGATTAAAGACGATATCGGGTGTGACCGAAAGATTCATGCTGCCGTTTTGCTTTATGCCCATTATATTTATGCCGTATTTTTTTCTTATCTCGATACTGCCGACCGTTTTGCCGTACCACTCGGAAGGAATATCAACCTCATAGATTGCGTGATTCTCATCGAGGGGAACATAATCAAGTATATGATCCGAAGTGTAACGCACGGCGGTCCATTTGGCTACCTGCTTTTCGGGGTTGACCACCTTGTCGGCTCCGTTTTTAAGCAGGAATTTTGCCTGAACATCCCTGTCCGCCCGGGCAACCACGAGCTTAGCGCCGAGTTCTTTGAGATTGCAGGCGGTTTCAAGCGATGATTGGAAATCGCTGCCGATGGCGACGATACAGACATCGTAATTATCAACGCCGAGCTCGCGCAGAAAAGCGACGCTTGTGCTGTCTCCTATCTGGGCGTCGGTAACGAGAGGCATGGCGTCATTCACCCTTTTTTCCTCTTTATCCACCGCCATTATTTCGTGGCCGAGCTTATTGAGCTCCTCCGCCACCTGAGTTCCGAATACTCCGAGACCTATCAATAATACAGATTTCATATTTTCTCCTTTTAACCTACCGTGATTTTTTCGACCGGCATTTCCGCTACCTGCGGCTTCTTTCGCGAAACCGTGGCAAATATGACCGTGAGCCCGCCTACCCTGCCGATAAACATGAGAATGATCAAAACCACCCTTGATGCAACCTTCAAATCGGGAGTGATACCGAGGCTCAGCCCGACCGTTGCCACAGCCGAAACCGTTTCAAAAAGGCATTCTCCTATCGGGAGCCCTTCGATGGCTCCGAGAAGCAGAGTTCCCGCCATTGAAAGAACGAGATAAAGAGTGACTATTCCCGTCGCCGTCCTGACCGTTGAATCCTCGATCCTCCGCCCGAAAAGCTCGGCGTTCTTTTTATTTCTGATTATCGAAAACGCGTTGCCGAATAATACGCCGAGAGTGGTGGTCTTCATACCGCCCGCCGTCGAGCCCGACGAGCCGCCTATGAGCATAAGGATAACGATGATCATCCTGCCGCCGCCCGTCATCGAGGCGAAATCGACGGTGCTGAATCCTGCGGTCCTCGGAGTTACGGCCTGAAATACGGATCTGAGTATCCTCTCGCCTGCCGGAAGATCTTTGAAATCAAATAAAAAGAATATAAGCGCGGGCACCGCGATAATCACGGCGGATATCACAAGCACCGTCTTGCTCTGCATACGGTATCTCTTGAATCTGAATTTATGGGTCACCGCATCATCCCAGGTCAAAAAGCCTATGCCGCCGATCAGAATCAGCAGGCAGATGACCGTAACGACAAGCGGATCGCCCGAAAACGCGGAAAGAGAGCTGAATTTGCCCGAAGCCTCTCCCATAAGGTCAAAGCCCGCGTTGCAAAAAGCCGAAATCGAATGAAAAACGGACATCCATACTCCCTTCGCGCCGAATTTCGGTATGAACACCGGCATCATCGCGAGCGCGCCGGCAAGCTCGATTATCAGCGACGATCTGACTATGAATACAGTCATTCTCACAACGCCGCCTACCTGAGTCGCCGAAATGGCGTTTTGCATGGTATATCGCTCAAGCAGAGATATTTTTCTGCCCGCTATCAGAGCGAATGACGCCGCGACGGTTATTACCCCGAGCCCGCCTATCTGTATCAGGATCAGGATCACCGCCTGGCCGAAATATGACCAGTAAGTCGCCGTGTCTTTGACCACAAGCCCCGTTACGCACGCGGCTGAGGTCGCGGTAAACACCGTATCCTTAAACGGGGTGACCTCTCCGCTCTTTGAAGAAACCGGAAGCATAAGAAGCAGCGAGCCGGCTAAAATCAGAGCGGCGAAGCCGAAAACTATTATCTGAAAGGAGCTTATCCTGTTTCGCTTTGGCTTTTTGAATACACTCATAAAAAATCTCCTGTAAATATGAGTATATTATACCATCTGTAAAATATATTTCAAGGTTGAATATTGACCGCGGCATTTTGCTTAAGTATAATATATGTAAAAATGAAGGAGGCTTTTTTATGGAGAGAAATATTATTCTTATCGGTATGCCCGGCAGCGGAAAAAGCACCTGCGGAGTCCTCGCCGCCAAAGCGCTCTGTATGTCCTTTACAGACACCGACCTTCTCATTCAGTCGGCGGAGGAAATGAAGCTTCAGGATATCATTAACGAACGGGGCACAGAATATTTTGAAAAAGCCGAAGAAAGGGCTCTGCTCGGGGTCGATTGCGAAAACACGATAATTTCCACGGGCGGCAGCGCCGTTTATTATGACAACGCCATGAAAAAGCTGAAGGAAAACGGCAAGGTCATCTATCTCAAAGTGGATTATGACGAAATGATACGCCGCATAAGCAATATGAAAACCCGCGGGATCCTCCTTAAGGAAGGCGAAACAATGGAGCAGCTTTTCCGTTCGCGTGAATCTCTCTATGAAAAATACGCGGATGTTACCATAGATTGCAGCGGCCGCACCGTTGAGGATACGGTATTGATGATATGCAGGGCGGCTACCGAATAAATTCTCATTTCAAAGGGTTTATTTTTTTGTATTCGCTTTACTTTTTTTGAGCGTTGGTATATTATATAAAAGTACTCTGCCAACACACCGGCAGGCGCTTTGCGGCGCCTCAATAATCAAAAAGACGGGGGATAATTATGGATAAGATCAAAGTTGCGATCATAGGATGCGGTACGATAGCAAACAGCGCGCATATTCCGGCATATCTCAAAAATGAGAATGTGGAAATCAAATATTTCTGCGATCTTATTGCGGAAAAGGCGCAGGCCTGCGTAGAAAAATACGGCTGCGGCAAGGCTGTGGTCGATTATCATGATTTTTTGAATGACCCTGAGCTCGACGCCGTTTCGGTATGCACTCACAACGATTTCCATTCGATCATTTCAATAGATTTTATGAAAGCCGGCAAGCATGTTTTATGCGAAAAACCCGCGGCCCGTATTCTGAGCGAAGCGCTTGAGATGCAAAAGGTCGCTCACGAAACGGGCAAGATACTGAATATCGGCGTTTGCAACAGATTCAACACCTATGTAAATAAGATCAAGGATATAATCGATTCGGGCGAGCTCGGCGAGGTTTATCATGTTTATGCCTCCTTCCGCGCTCACAGGTCTATCCCCGGCCTCGGCGGAGATTTTACCACCAAAGCCTCCTCGGGCGGCGGCGCTCTTATCGACTGGGGGGTTCACTATCTCGATCTTGTGATGTATTGCTGCGGCGATCCCGCTCCGCTGAGCGTTTCGGGCGAGGCATTCTCAAAGCTCGGAGTGGATATGAAAAACTATGTCTATACCGGCATGTGGGCGGAAGAGACAAAAAATGTAAACGGCACCTACGATGTGGATGATTCCGTAACGGGCATTGTACGCACATCGGGCCCCGTGATCACATTTAACGGCGCCTGGGCGCAAAATATCGGAGTGAGCGAAACATACATTGATTTCCTCGGCACAAAGGCGGGGATACGCCTTAACTACTGCGGCGATTTCACAATATACGGAGTGAAAAACGGAATGCTCACCGAAGAAAAGGTAAAATGCCGCGAAACAAATATGTATGAGAATGAGATAAATGATTTCATACGCCTTGTCGGCGAAGGCGGAGGCAAAAACAGGCAGTATATAGACAACGCCGTGCTCACCTCCAAAATAATGCAGGCGGTTTATGATTCATCGGATTCTCACAAAGAGATCATAATTGAGGGGGAGAAGTAAATGGAAGTCAGAGTTTTCAAAAACGCCGGAGAAATCGGAGCGGCGGCAGGAAAAATAATCTGCGATTTTGTCAATTCAAAGCCCGATTGCGTTCTCGGTTTCGCTACTGGCGCTTCGCCGGTACCGACATACGACTATATGATAAATCAATTCAACGAGGGGAAGGTTTCATTTAAGGATGTCACCACCTTCAACCTCGATGAATACTGCGGCCTGCCCGCCGACCACAAAAACAGCTATTTTACCTTTATGAAAGAAAATCTTTTTTCAAAGGTGGATATTCAAAGCAAAAATATCAATTTCCTTGACGGAAACGCGGATGAAGAGCAGGAGAGCAAGCGCTATGCCGAGGCCATAAAAGCAAAGGGAGGCATAGATATCCAGATCCTCGGGATCGGCAGAAACGGGCACATCGCTTTTAACGAGCCTTCCGACGAATTCACCGATGAAGCCTGGAAGGTAACTCTCAGCCAATCGACGATCGACGCCAATTCGATCTATTTTGACGATACCGAAATGCCCCGCAGCGCCATGACCATGGGCATCGGCTCGATAATGCGCTCAAAAAAGATCATTCTCATAGCAACAGGCAATTCAAAAGCGCAGGCGGTGAAGGATATGATAAAAGGCCCCGTTACGCCGCACTGCCCCGCATCGATTTTACAGCAGCATAACGATACCGTGATACTTCTCGATGAAGCAGCGGCATCGCTTTTATAAGGAGACACCATGGAAGAAAGCAAAAAATTTTACATCACTACACCTATATATTATCCCTCGGATAATCTTCATATAGGCCACACATATTCGACAGTTCAGGCTGACGCCATATCACGCTATAAGAGGATGAGAGGCTATGATACCTTTTTTCTCACCGGCACCGATGAGCACGGTCAGAAGATAGAGGATAAAGCGAAGGCGGCGGGAGTTACCCCTAAAGAATATGTCGATAAAATCGTGGCAGGCATCAAAGACCTCTGGAAGCTGATGAATATCAGCAACGATAAATTCATCAGGACCACAGACGAATATCACGAAAAAGCCGTTCAGTACATTTTCCAAAAGATGTATGATAAAGGGGATATTTATCTCGGCAGCTATGAGGGTCTTTACTGCAAGCCCTGCGAATCATTCTGGACGGAGACTCAGGCGGTTGACGGCAAATGCCCCGATTGCGGCAGACCCGTCATAAAGGCGAGCGAGCAGGCGTATTTTTTCAGGCTCTCAAAATATGCCGACCGTCTGCTTGAATATTATGATTCCCATCCCGATTTCTTCGCCCCCTCGATGAGGCAGGCGGAGATGGTGAATAATTTCATCAAGCCCGGCCTTCAGGATCTCTGTATCTCGCGCTCGACCTTCAAATGGGGGATCCCCGTTCCGATAAATCCCGATCATGTCATATATGTATGGCTTGACGCTCTCACCAACTATATCACCGCTCTCGGTTACGCGAGCGAGGATGACAGCCTTTTCAAAAAATTCTGGCCTGCCGATGTCCACCTTATCGGCAAGGATATAACCAGATTCCATACTATTTACTGGCCCGCTTTCCTGATGAGCCTCGATCTTCCCCTGCCCGAAAAAGTATATTGCCACGGCTGGGTGCTTCTTGACGGCGGCAAGATGAGCAAATCAAAAGGGAATGTGGTCGATCCCGTCAAGCTTGCAGACAGATACGGCGTTGACCCGCTGAGATATTATCTTCTCAGAGAGGTCGCTTTCGGGGCGGACGGTATTTTTTCAAACGAAAACCTTATAAACAGGATAAATTCGGATCTCGCCAACGATTTGGGGAATCTCGTATCAAGGACCGTTGCGATGGTCGATAAATACTTCGGCGGGACCATCCCCGAGCAGCGTGAGAGCGGAGAATTTGACGATGACCTCAAAGCCGTCGCCGCCGAGGCCAAAATAAACGCAGAAAAATACCTTGATTCTCTCAATTTCTCAGAATCGCTCGCGAGCATCTGGAAATTCATTTCAAGGACCAATAAATACATTGACGAAACGGCTCCGTGGGCTCTTGCCAAGGATGAAAGCAACAGGGCGCGCCTTGCGCAGGTAATGTATAATCTCTGCGAGAGCATAAGGATAATCAGCGTTTTCATCGCTCCGTTCCTGCCTGAAACAAGCTCAAAGATCCGCGCTCAGCTCGGTCTGGGCGAGGCAACGGATTGGGAGGAATGCGGCGTATTCGGCAAAGAAGAAACATTCAGCGTGGTCAAGGGCGAGATAATCTTCCCGAGGCTTGACCTTGAAAAAGAGCTTGAAGAGCTCGCCTCCCTCAACAAAGCTGCCGAAAATCCGCTCAAAGCGGAAATAGAAGGGGTAGCCAAAATCGGAATAGACGATTTTGCAAAGGTGGATCTGAGAGCCGCCGAAATCACCGGCTGTGTTCCCGTAAAGAAGGCGAAAAAGCTTCTTGAACTCACCCTCAATGACGGCACCGGGGAGCCGAGGACCGTCGCGAGCGGGATCGCTCTCTATTACAAACCCGAAGATCTTATCGGCAAAAAGGTAATACTCGTCTCCAATCTGAAGCCCGCGACACTCTGCGGAGTTGAGAGCAAGGGAATGATACTTGCCGCCGATTCATCCGACGGAGTAAAGGTGATTTTCGTTGACGGCGTTGAGCCCGGTACAAAGATAAGATAATGAGAAACATCTACGATTCTCACGCTCATTATAATGATGAGGCGTTTGATGAAGACAGAGACGGGCTGCTTTCGTCCCTGCCCGAAAAAGGGATCTGCGCAGTCATAAACTGCGGCACCGATTTGGCTTCATCGGAGTTTTCTCTCTCCCTTGCGGGCAAATATCCTTTTATCCGCGCGGCGTGCGGAATCCATCCTCACGAAGCCTCCGCCTGCCCGGGCGATTATCTCGAAGCTCTTAAAGAGCTGCTTAAAAGAGAAAACTGCGTTGCGGTCGGCGAAATAGGCCTTGATTATCATTACGATTTTTCTCCGCGCGATATACAGCAAAAAATCTTTGAGGAGCAGATAATCCTCGCAAAAGAGCTTGATATGCCGATAATAGTGCATGACCGTGAGGCTCACGAGGATACTCTCCGCCTTCTCAGAAAATATAAGCCGAAGGGCGTTGTTCACTGTTTCTCGGGCTCCGCAGAAACAGCGAAGGAAACACTCGCTTTGGGTATGTATATAGGTCTCGGCGGAGCAGTGACCTTCAAAAACGCCAGGAAGCCGCTTGAGGTCGCCGCCGCGGTGCCTGATGACAGGCTGCTCATCGAGACGGACTGCCCGTATATGACCCCCGTTCCTTTCAGAGGCAGGCGAAACGATTCGGGATTTATCCCCTACGCCGCCGAAGTGATCGCGGGCGTCAGAGGGGTGTCGCCCGAGGCTGTTCTTGAGCTTACAAGGCAAAATGCAAACGCTCTTTTCAAGACGGATTTTTAACAGAATAAAAACCGGCAGACAGGCGGGTATTCATTACGGATACCCGCTTTTGATTTTTGAAAATATCCGCCCGAACATCGTATTGTTTATTGAATACGCGGCGGATATATGCTAACATAAAACGGTAACAGGCGGTTAAGCGGATCTTTACGATCATTCCGTCGGCAGAGCCGGATCCGCTTTCCCCGAGTAAGCTTCCGTGAGGTGCCTATGTATAACGAAAATATGAAAAACAGAATTTTTAACAGGATCGAAAGCTCTCTTAAGATCTATGCGGCTATGATTTACGAGAAGGCGGGAGAGCTTCAGAATACACGCGCTCTTTTTATGCAGGATCATCTGCGCTCCGTTCCCGAGAGCGGATATGAACCTATTTCACGCGGCACCGAATGGGGTCATGAATGGTGCAATATGTGGCTGCGGGGAGATTTCACCGTCCCTTCTGAGCTTGAAGGGCAAAAGCTTTATGCCGTTTCGGGATGCGGCGGAGCAGAGCAGCTTTTCTTTCTTAACGGGATCCCCAAGGGCATAATAAACAGCAAAAACCGCGATTTTATCGGCGGCAGCCACGCCGCGCAGTTTCTCGGCACGGCAAAGGCGGGCGAAACGCTTGATATCGCTTTTGAATGTTACGCCGGCCACTATGACCCGAACACCGACCCTTATGATGATTATTTTCATCCCGACCCGACTCAGGGCTTCTGCCACACCTTCGGCGGGGTGGATATCTGCACAAGAAACGATGATATTTTTACCCTGATATTTGATATCCGCGAGCTTCTGAATGCCGCACGCTCGCTCACCGATAACAATTTTATTGCCGCCAAAGCGCGCAGGGTCCTTCTTAAGATCAATGATGAGCTGATACTGTTTCCGAAGGATGCGAAAAAAGAAGATGTAATGCGCGGTGTGCGCAGATCTCTTGAGCTCTCCCGCGCGTTTTTCAGCGGCGGAAATTCGCGGGTATTCGGCAAGGTCGGTATCATCGGCCATTCTCACATGGATACCGCGTGGCTCTGGCCCGTATCCGAAACAATACGCAAATGCGCGAGGACTTATTCAAACGCCTTGCATCTTATGGAGCAGTATCCCTCATATAATTTTATCCAGTCCTCCGCTCTCCACTCGGAGTGGATGAAAGAATACTATCCCGATATTTTCGCCGAGATGAAGCGCCGGGTCGCGCAGGGCAGATATGAGCCGAACGGCGGCGTTTATGTTGAATGCGATTGCAACATCACCTCGGGTGAACTGATGGCGAGGCAGTTTCTCAAAGGTCAGCAGTTTACAAGGGAAAATTTTGATTATACCGCGGATTCCTTCTGGCTGCCCGATACCTTCGGCTATAACGCGAATATTCCGCAGATAATGCGCCTCAGCGGTATTAAATACTTCTACACCACAAAAATCTCGTGGAACGAACTGAACAGATTCCCGTTTGAAAGCTTTGTGTGGAAAGGCGTTGACGGGAGCGAGGTCATCACCCATTTTAACCGCACCCACTGCTGGCCCGATGTAAGGGACTGCACGGCCTGCGTGCGCGAGCTTTCGCTCAAAGATTCCTCCGATATGCGCCTGCTTGCCTACGGCTTCGGAGACGGCGGCGGCGGACCCACTCCCGGTATGATTGAAGCTTCTCTTCGCGCTTCAAATATGGAGGGGATGCCCGAAGTTATCCCGATGTCGATAAGCGAATTCGGCAGAGAACTCGAATCGCAAAAGGACGAGCTGCCCGTCTATCACGATGAGCTCTATCTCGAGCTTCACAGAGGCACTCTCACTCAGATGCACGATATAAAGCGAAAAAACCGCAAGGCGGAGTATGCGCTTCGTGATATGGAATATTTCAATGTCCTCTCCGGAAAGCCCCGTCTTGACGAGAGCGACAGATGGCTCAAGACCCTGCTTAAAAATCAGTTTCACGATATTCTTCCCGGCACCTGCATCAAGCCCGTTTATGACGTCTTTAACAAAGAAATGGATGAGCTAATCGCAAATTATCGCGGAGCCGCGGGAGAATTCGCCGCCTCTCTGACAGACGGCGGCGAGGATTCGATCACTCTGTTTAATACCCTTTCATTCGCGCGTCGCGATGCGGCGGCGGTCAACACTTCAAAATGGGCGAAGGAATACCCCTCCCAGCGCTACACCGATGTATGCGGCAGAGAGCTGCTGGCTGTCGGCGGAGCCGAAATACCCGGTTTCGGCGCGGTGACGATAGACCTTGCTGATGAGCCGATCAAAGCCGATTCTCCGTTTGTGTATGACGGAAAAACTCTTGAAACGCCCTTTGCAAAAATCACTTTTGACGGCGACGGATATATTTCGTCATTCATCGATAAGGCGTCGGGCAGAGAGCTTCGCAAGAGCGGCGGCGAGCCCCTGAATGTTTTCCTTTTCGGCGAGGATGTGCCCCTGACTTATGATAACTGGGATATTGACCGCGACGAGGTCACGAATCTCAGGCCCGTGAGCGGATTTGCCGGCAGAGAGCTTATTACGGACGGCGCGGTCGAGATCCGCCTGAGAAGCGTTTATAAAATCACCGATGAAACCTCGATCACGCAGGATATGGTCTGCTATGCCGATTCGCCGCGTGTGGATTTCCACACCCTCATTGACTGGAACAGCCCTCACAGGCTTCTCAAAGCGGGATTCGATCTGGACATAGAAGCCTCAAAGGCGAGAAGCGAGATCCAATTCGGCAGCATCGAAAGACCCACCACCGTCAATAACAGCCTCGAGCTCGCTAAATTCGAGGTGTGCAACAGAAACTTTACCGATGTCAGCGAGCCCGGCTTCGGCGCGGCGATACTCAATGATTGCAAATACGGCATCACGGTCACAGACTGCAATCTGCGGCTGTCACTCCATCGCGGCGGCACTCATCCCGACTTTACCGGTGACAGAGGGATCCACGAGATGACTTATTCTCTCCTGCCCCACAGCGGCTCTTTCAGAGCGCAGACGGTAGTCCGCCCCGCTTATGAACTGAATATCCCCGCATTCGCAGTCGGCGGCAAAGCCGATATCACCGCTCCGGCAGAGATAGACAGAGCTAATATCATCGCAGAGGCGGTAAAGCCCGCGGAGGACGGCTCAAACGCATTTATAATCAGGCTTTATGAATGCGAAGGCACCAAGACACAGGCGAATATCAGAATAAACAGAGCCGTAAAAGGCGCTCAGCTTACAAATCTGCTTGAGGATAAGCTTGAAGATATTGATATAAACAGCGGTGATTTTTCGCTCGAATTCCGCCCGTTTGAAATAAAGACCGTAAAAATTTATCCCGAGGTATAATTTCGGCAGGAGGTCGGCATATATGAATAAGCGTGAAGATTCCCCCATAATAAATCAGGTGCCGGGGCTCAATCCGTTTTTGCCATTTGATACTTATATCCCGGACGGCGAGCCGAAAGTATTTGAGGGGCGTGTATTCCTCTACGGCTCTTTTGATATTTTTAACGGCGGCTACTGCTCGCGCGAATACCATGCCTATTCCGCCCCGGTCGGCGATTTAACTCAATGGACCGATCACGGAGTCAGCTTCACATCCGATGAAGTGCCCTGGTCCGATGAGATGCTCTATGCGCCGGACGCGCTCTTTCACGGCGGCAAATACTATCTTTATTTCTGCCTGTCGGACGGCAGCGAGGGCGTAGCCGAGAGCGACAGACCCGAAGGCCCTTTCAAAAACGCAAAAAGGATCACTCTTGACGGCGAGCCCATATCGGGAATAGATCCGTCGGTTTTGGAGGATAACGGCCGTATTTATTATACCTGGGGTCAGTTTCATCTGATGATGGGCGAGCTCAATGACGATATGTGCTCTCTGAAGACCGGCAGCATACACAGCTCCGTTATCTCAAATGATGAGGGGTGCGAGGGATTCCACGAGGGCTCATCGCTGAGAAAAATCGGCGATAAATACTGCCTGATCTATGCCTCCGAATACACTCCGGAATATCCGAATAAGGGCGGCAGACCTACAAAGCTCGATTACGCTGTTGCGGATTCCCCTTTCGGTCCTTATGAAAGGCGGGGCACCGTCACGGATAATTACGGCTGTGACCCCGAATCCTGGAATAATCACGGATCCGTTATCAAAATCGGCGGCGAGTGGTATGTATTCTGCCACGCTTCATCGAATAACACGCGGTTTTCACGAAGAGCGAGAGCCGAAAGGCTCGAAGTCAACGAAAAAGACTGTATCATAACTCAGGCGGTGCCGTCAACAAACGGCTTTGTGAAAGAGCTTTTGCCGGAGCATATCAAATCGCCGGTAAACGCCTGCGGATTTTTCGGCGGCGCCTATGTGACACAGACTGCAGACGGGCGTTTCCCCGCCGTAAACCTCAAAAATGATTCGGGCTTTGGATTCAGCCCCGTTTCGTTTGAAGCGGGAGAATATGTGTTGAATCTGGAGATTTCAGCCATCGCGGAAGCGGAGATCATAATATCGCTCGGCGATAAAACGTCGGGCTCGGCAAAGATAAAAAAATGCGAAAGCCCCGACGCAGACGAATACTTTTCTCTGCCGATACCGTTTAAGGCGGAAACGGGCGCTTACGCATTGGGTATAAAAATCCGCTCCCGCTGCTCCGACCCCGTGTGTAAAATAAACCGTTTGTCAATAGAGCGAGCCGCAAAGAGCGAATAAAACCGCATAAAAACAAAAATAACCGCCCCGTTGAGGGGGCGGTTATTTTCAGGACCGAAAAGTCTAATTATTCGTCAGCTTTTTCTTCCTGCATCTTTGCAAAGCACTCGCTGCAATATACAGGTCTGTCCTCACGCGGCTTAAAGGGAACTTTCGCAACTCCACCGCAGGAAGCGCAAGTAGCTTCAAACATTTCACGCTCGCCACGGGCAGCGTTTTTGCGCGCATCACGGCATGACTTGCAACGCTGGGGCTCATTAACAAAGCCTTTTTCAGCGTAGAATTCCTGCTCACCGGCGGTGAAAACGAATTCGTTGCCGCATTCCTTGCAAATGAGAGTTTTGTCTTCGTACATGATTATAACCTCGCTTGATTATTTTTTGCCCTTGGGCGGAATCGCACCGCCACCTTTGATAGTCAACGCTCTACTTTAAGCTACGGGGGCATATTGGAT
Source organism: uncultured Clostridia bacterium (assembly GCA_947166625.1). Taxonomy (GTDB): domain Bacteria; phylum Bacillota; class Clostridia; order Oscillospirales; family Acutalibacteraceae; genus CAG-177. Next base: position 15,450 of record CAMVEX010000004.1, on the reverse strand, counting down.
TATGTATATCAGGCCGGCGCTCATTCGGTATCTTTCCCGATCGAATTGCGGAGCTTTTTGCGGATCCTCTGAAGAGCGTTATCGACCGATTTCTCGGAACAGCCGAGCTCCCTTGCGATCTCTGAATAACTCATATCGCAAAGTCTGAGATCGAGTATCTCTTGCTCAAATCCGGATAAAAGCTCGCCGGTAATGCGCCTAATGGCAGCCTCTTCATCAAGATTTTCGGAGATGGAGGCAGGGTCATCGGAACTGCGGGGATGCTCGGTATCTTCAAAAGATACCGCTCCGGTAAGAGCGACATTCCCCGAATTTGAATTGATGCGCAGAGCGCTCTTGATCCTGTTTTCTATGCAGGCGAGCGCAAAGGCTTTGAAGGGAACGCCCTTTGAGATATCGAATTTTTTTACGGAATCGAGGAACCCGAACATTCCTTCCTGAACAAGATCCTCATCCGCGAGTCTTGTGCTCCCGGAGTTGAGCACGGATGCCTTCGCGGCGGCGGCGGGCATGATCTCGTTGATAAGCTCCGCCATGGCCTTGTCATCGCCCGATGCGGCTTTGACCGCCAAAAAATCCGTATTTACTCCGTTAACATTATCAGACATATCGAAACCTCGCTGAATATACGCTTAAATCATAATACAATGCTTTTGCAATGTCAATATTTATTTATATCGCGAGTGGAATTTTCGGTGAAATGCCCTATTCGGAAGGCGGATTTTTAAGCATAATTCCCATATAAACGGATGATATTGACAAATTTATCAAGTTAATATATCATCGTGAAAAGGGAGGAATCGATTGTGATTTACATTTATTTACCGCTTTTTATTGCGGAGGCGGTATTCGCGGCGCTGTTTATCCGAGCCGGCCGGCCGTCATCCACAAAGGCGGGCTTTGCCTTTAAAATGTGTGCCTGCGTGATCTATATGGCAAATGCCTTATATACATCCTCAGGAGTTCCCCGCGGATTTTATTCCCAAGCTGTACTTTGCGCTCTTGCGGCGGGATTTGCCGGCGATATACTGCTGACCTCCGATCCGTTTTTCACAAGCACAAAAAGCAGAGGTTATACCACCGCGATTATAACCGGAGGAATTTGTTTCCTCGCGGGGCATATCATGTATATTTACGCTTTTATCAAGGCACTTTCACTCTCCGGCGGTACAAATATGCGGTTGCTGATTCTTGTTTGGGCGGGAGCATTTGCCGTTTTTCTCGGTGCAAAGATGCTGACCGGAGTCGGATTCGGCAAGCTGACGGCCCCCGTTATCCTGTATGCCTCGGCAATCACTCTGCTCTTTTCGTGCGCCGTGAGCCTCGCGCTCGGCTCCCTTTCCGGCTCTCCGTTAAAACAGGCTGCCGTCATTTCGGCTCCCGTCCTCTTTATCATCTCCGATTTTTCGCTTGCGCTCAAATATTTTGACAAAGAACGGTTTGACACACTGCCCGTCAGGATAATAAACCTTTCGACATATTTTCTCTCGCAGATGCTATTCGGGCTCTCAATCGGATTCGTCGGAATAAACGCGTAAAATAAAATATGCTGATATAAAACCAAGCCTTCGGAAATCCGAAGGCTTTTCTGCTTGATTATTCTTCAAAAGACCCGGTGTAAAGTCTGTAATAAGTGCCTTTGGCGGCAATCAGATCTTCGTGGCTTCCGCGCTCGATTATCCTGCCGTGGTCAAGCACCATGATGACATCGGAATCCATTACCGTTGAGAGGCGGTGTGCTATGACAAACACCGTCCTGTTTTCCATCAGCTTATCCATACCCGCCTGGACTATCGCCTCGGTACGCGTATCGATCGATGAGGTCGCCTCATCAAGGATCATCACCGGGGGATCCGCAACGGCGGCGCGGGCGATGGCAATAAGCTGCCTCTGACCCTGCGAAAGGTTTGAGCCGTTATTGGTGAGGTGAGTTGAATATCCGTGAGGCAGGCGCGTAATGAATCCGTCCGCTCCCGCGAGTTTTGCGGCGGCGATACATTCTTCATCCGTTGCGTCAAGCCGCCCGTAGCGGATATTATCCATGACCGTCCCGGTAAAGAGATTGGTTTCCTGGAGCACGATTCCGAGAGAGCGTCTGAGCGCCGATTTTTTGATTTTATTGATATTTATTCCGTCATAGCGGATCTTGCCGTCCGCTATATCATAAAACCTGTTGATAAGATTGGTTATCGTCGTTTTGCCTGCGCCCGTCGCGCCGACAAACGCCACCTTCTGACCGGGCTCGGCGTAAACGCTGACATCATAGAGCACCTGCTTGCCCTCTATGTAGCCGAAATCCACCTGATTGAGCCTTACATCCCCCTTGAGCTCGGTGTAGGTCAGAGTGCCGTCTCTGTGAGGATGCTTCCATGCCCACTTGCCGGTACGGTGATCGGCTTCGGTGATAGTGCCGTCCGGGGCGATCTGCGCATCCACAAGGGTCACATATCCGTCATCGGGTTCGCTTTCTTCATCGAGCAGGTCAAACACTCTGCCTGCGCCCGCCATACCCATTACAACGGTATTGAACTGCTGGGCGACCTGGTTGACATTGCCTGTAAACTGCTTAGTCATACCGAGAAACGGAACGATAAGGCTGACCGAAAACGCCATGCCGGAAATGCTGATGTTTTTCACTCCCGAAAGCAGGAGAAGGCCGCCGATAACGGCTACCGAAACATAGAGCAGATTGCCTATATTGAAGATTATGGGGCCGAGCGAATTTGCGAAGGCGTGAGCCTTGAAACTGTCGTTATAGAGAGCGTTGTTCACTTCGTCAAAATCGCGTTTGCTCTGCTCCTCGTGATTGAATACCTTAATAACCTTCTGGCCGTTCATCATCTCCTGGATGAAGCCCTCGGTTTTGCCGAGAGAGATCTGCTGGCGGACGAAGAATTTTGCGCTGCCGCCGCCGATTTTGCCCGAAACGAACATAATGGCGATAACGCCGACTACCACTACCAAAGTCATCCACACGCTGAACCAGAGCATTATCGCAAGCACCGAGACTACGACTATGCCCGCTTGGAGCAGGGTCGGGATCGCCTGAGAAACAAGCTGACGCAGAGTGTCGATATCGTTGGTGTATCGGCTCATTATATCGCCGTGCTTGTTCCTGTCAAAATATCTGACGGGCAGGCTCTGCATTTTTTCAAACATGGCCCCTCTCATTTTGTAAAGGAAGCCTTGAGTCACATAGGCGCCGACCTGAGTAAAAGCGAATGATGAGAGGATAGCGAGGGCATACATTCCGACAAGCAAAAGGATCTTGGGCAGAATTTCCGCCTTTGCGCCCGCCCAGTCACGGCTTACATACCATTTTTCGATAAGCGCAACGACATTCTGCGTAAACAGTGCGGGCATAGCCGCCGCCACAGCAGAGAAGATAATGCAAAAGATTATTACGGGAATGAGCTTGGGATATGCTTTGAAGAGGGATGAGATTATTCTCTTGAGGATCCCTATATTGAGCTTCGGCTTCCCTGCGGGAGCGCCGTTATTCGGAGCCTTACTGCTCATCAAAGTCACCCCCGTTCGTCTGTTCTTCATAAACCTCGCGGTAAATCCCGCTCTTTTCGAGCAGCTCATCGTGAGTGCCGAAATCCGTCACGCGGCCGTCATCCATCACTACAATCATATCCGCATCCTTTACGGAGGCGACGCGCTGAGCGATTATTATCTTTGTGGTTTCGGGTATATAATTCTTAAATCCTTCGCGGATGAGAGAATCCGTCTTGGTATCGACCGCGCTGGTCGAATCATCAAGGATGAGCACCTTCGGCTTTTTAAGAAGCGCTCTGGCTATACAAAGGCGCTGCTTCTGGCCGCCGGAAACATTCGCTCCGCCCTGCTCGATATAGGTATTATATCCGTCGGGGAAGGATGAAATGAATTCATCCGCCTGAGCGAGCCTGCTCGCCTGCCTTATCTCTTCATCCGAAGCATTCGGGTTGCCCCAGCGGAGGTTTTCGGCGATAGTGCCCGAAAAAACCTGATTCTTTTGAAGCACCATAGCCACGCTGTCGCGGAGCACTTCAAGATCGTATTTTCTCACATCCACGCCGCCTACCTTTATCTCGCCTGCGGAGACATCGTAAAGGCGCGGTATGAGCTGAACGAGCGAAGATTTGCCGGAGCCCGTGCCGCCGATGATGCCGACGGTCATACCGGAGCGTATATGCAGATTTATATCCGAGAGAGAATCTCTCTCTGCGTCTGCGGAATATTTGAACGAAACGCCGCTGAAATCAACGGAGCCGTCCGCAACCTCGCATACGGGGTTTTCGGGATTGACGAGGGAGGATTCCTCCTTGAGCACCTCGCTGATCCTTCTGACGGATTCGGCGCTGATGGTGACCATAACAAAAATAACGGAAAACATCATAAGCGACATCAGGGTCTGCATTCCGTAGGTAAGCATTGCCGAAATCTGACCGACTTTGATCGTCTCGCCGCCGCTCTGAACTATCATTTTAGCGCCTACAAAAAGAATGAACACGAGATTGAAATTCATACACAGCTGCATCAGCGGCCCGTTAAGGGCGACAACTCTCTCGGCAAATGTGAAATCCTTGCGGATCCCGTCCGCCTCTTTATTGAATTTCTCTATCTCATAATTTTCGCGGGCAAAGCCCTTGACTACACGCATTCCGCGGACATTCTCTTCAATGGATTCATTAAGAAGATCGTATCTCTTGAAAACACGCTTGAACGCAGGCAAGACCACCTTGCCTATCATGGCAAGCCCGAGGACAAGCACGGGCACTATGACCACAAAAAACAGCGAAAGTCTGCCGCCCAGGCGGTAAGCCATAACTATTGAAAACACCATCATCATAGGCGAGCGGACCACGGTACGGATTATCATCATATACGCCATCTGGACATTGGTGATATCGGTGGTGAGCCTTGTGATGAGAGATGAGGATGAAAACTTATCTATGTTTTCAAATGAGAAAGTCTGCACCCTTTCGTAAATATCGCGGCGGAGATTTTTGGCAAGACCCGCCGAGGCTTTTGAGCAGGCATATCCGCCAAGACCGCCGCAGATAAGCGAAACGGCAGCCATCGCGATAAGCTGTATTCCCGTTTTTATGACGCCGTTCATCACCTCCTGCGAGGCGGTGCCCGCAAGCCCTTCAAAGCCCTCTATGGTGTTTACGAGGTTTGCGGTGATAGTGGGTATCTGCGTCTCTATAAACGCTTCTACTACCATGAGAAGAAGCGTGAGTATCGAAGGCCATTTATATTCGCGCAGAGACCCGAATACTCTTTTCATGCTTGATCATCCCTTTCCTGAGGAGACTGAATATTTCATCAAAGAATAATATAATATTTGATTATACATAATAAAAATTAAATTTTCAACAGATTTGAGCCACTTTTTTTGATAAAAAAACGGGCAGCCGCCTGAGCGACTGCCCGATGAACCGAAAACGGTTATCAATACTTGATATCTTTGATGTGAGCGTAATTTATAAGCTCCTGATTGCCTACTGCAAGGGTCGCACCGAGCGCCTTTGCGGAGCCGGAAATCGAAACTCTCGTTGTCTGATCAAGAGAGATAACATGGTTGTTCTCCGGATTATAAACGAGCACGCTCTCACAATCGTGATAAATAAGCTTGTAATTTATATCTCTGAATACAGCAGAAACTATGCCGCCGTTGAGATTTTCATCAATCTCGCTCTTTGAAAGCGGAGTGATAATGCCGCCGGTCTTGCTCGGAGCGGTGCTTGCGCCTTCCGCCGCAGGCTCGGGATTGGTTTCGGGCTTTGTGACGAGAGTGATCTTGTAATTTCCGTCCGGAAGCACCTCGAATTTTGCTGATTTAAGGAATTCGGGATCCTCAAGCATACAGCCCTTCGGGCATTTTCTGATAGGCCACGAGCGCATATTGTTGCCCTTCGGCTGGATCTCGGGGTCTTTTTCCGCCTTGTCCTGCGAGGTCATAAAGTTGCCCGCTACACTGAGACCTGCGCTTACGAGAGTTTTGCCGCTGGTGATAACCCTGCCCTCTTCGGGAAGTTCCTGATATTCAACCTTTGTAAATCCGGGCGCATCCTTCTTTGCCTGATTCATGACCTCGGCATAAACGGCGAGTATTTCGGCTTTGGTTTCGGGAAGTTTTTTCTCCTCTTCGGCGGTTTCATCCTCTTCGGATTTCTCCTCAACGGTTTTCTCTTCCTTCGTTACATCCTCCTGAACAGAAGCTTCTTCCGTGACATTCGCCTCGGAGACAGGCTGCGTTTCGGTTTCGGATTCGGAAACGGGCTGAGTCGTCGTTTCGTTATCGGTCTTTGCCCCGCAGGCGGCAAGAGCCGTCAGCATTGAAAGAGCGGCAAGAATCGCAATTATCTTTTTCATTTTTACGCCTCCCGGATCAGTCTTCGTTTTCTTCTCTGATTTTGTCAATAACTTCGTCTGAAATCGTCTGAGTTTCGCCGTGCTTGACCTGAGACATACAGAGCAGAGCGAGTGCGAAACATACGGGAGCATAGAAGAAGAGCGACCAGTAGTTCACTTCGCCCGTCGCGGAGAATTTTTTGGTGAGGTCAAACATTCCGCCTACAAGGACGGGGCCCACAATAGAAGCCGAGAATGTGGCTGTGTAATAGTAACCGGTGAATGTGCCGACTCTGTCAACACCGCCGATTTCAAGCACAAGCGGCAGAGTGTTTATGGTAACAAATGCTATAAGGATGCCGCCAACCACTATTGCAATATAGAGGAGCGGGCTCCACTTTGTGAGACCGTAGGCGAGGAAGAAGATCAAAACGCCGATCCAGCCTGACATAATGGTCTTTTTCCTGCCGAATTTCTGACCGAGCTTGCCGGCAGGAATAGCGCCTATAACTGTCGCCGCAGCAAAAAGAGTAATGATGAGAGATGCGTTGGATTCGGTGAAGCCGAGCTCATACTTTGCAAAAGTGGTGAAATAGGTCTGAATTGAATCTGTTGCGTTTGAATTGAAGAAAAGAGCGATAAGCATAAAGACAAGGCTGATTCTCTCGCCCTTCGTCAGCTTTGCTTTGACAGAGGTTGATTCTCCCTCTGCGGCGTGCTTGCTCTTTTCATATTCCGCTTTAAGTCTTGCGGCTTCTTCTTTGGTGATCCTGTTATCAGGCTCTCTGACTACAAACATCACCACAAACAGGCAGATCACCATAACAACGGCGCCGAGTATGAAAACATCTTTGCGGATTGCTTCCTCGGAAGCGTTGGGAATGATAAACTTGATTATAGAGCCCGAAACCGTGCCCAAAACAACGCCGATACCGCCCATAATGTTGATGACGGCATTACCCTCGCCTCTTATCTCGGAGGGAGTGAAGTCCGGCATCATTGCGACAACGGGCGAACGCCAGGTGGACATTATGAAATTGAATACAATAATATCGAGCATAAGGATTCCGAGAGTCTGGATCCTCGGGATGAATATAAACAGAAGCGCGCAAAGGGGAATACCGTACATCAGGAACGGTGTTCTCTTTCCGAAGCGCGTGTGAGTTCTGTCTGAAATCCTGCCGAAAAGAGGCTGGAACACAACACCGAAAACATTATCTATGACCATTATTATGCCGACTGCCGTGCCCGCCCACGAAAGATTGGTGATGGTGGGATTCTCCCTGAGGATAAGGGGCACACGGGCGTTATAAATTATCCACGCAATCTGAACCGCCATAAAACCGAAGCCGGTAAACGCGGTATGCAGATAATTCAGTTTGCCGTTTTCTTTGGCACAGTATAACTGATTTTTCATCCTTTTCTTCTCCTTTTTGCGGAAATTCCGCATAATACACGCGTATTATAACATTTTAATCGTAATTTGGGAATATAACATTTTTGACTAAAAACCGCCGTTAAATTTGTCAGTGTTGCCTAATCTATTTCGCGTTTATTTGTGATATAATACCGTTGAATTTCCGTCAGCGAACAGAAAGGCGGTTTGATTATGGAAATGACAGAAAAGACCATCAAAAGCGATCTGATATATGAGGGCAGGATAATAAACGTGAGGCGCGATGAGATAGAGCTGCCGAACGGCCTGCCGGGGATCCGCGAGGTGGTTGACCATCACGGAGGGGTCTGCGTAGCCCCGCTCACCTCGGACGGAGAGCTGATATTCGTGGAGCAGTTCAGATATCCGTATATGGAAACGGTGCTTGAACTGCCTGCCGGCAAGCTCGAAAAGGGCGAGGACGCTTTTGAGGCCGGCAAGCGCGAGCTTGAGGAAGAAACAGGCTGCGTAGCAGATAACTATATCGACTGCGGCAAATTTTATCCCTCCCCCGGCTACTGCGGCGAAATCATCCATCTCTACGCCGCGTCGGGGCTTCACAAAACGGCCATGAATCTTGACGAGGACGAATTCCTTGAGGTGAAAAGGATCCCGGTCGAAAAAGCGGTGGATATGGTGATGAAAAACGAGATAAAAGACGGCAAAACGCAGGCTTTGATCCTCAAGGTCGCCAATCTCATAAAAGAGGGCAGAATATGAAAAACAGAGATATTCAGAGCAAAATAATTCTCGCCTCATCCTCGCCCAGACGCAGAGAGCTTCTCTCAAAAGCGGAGATCAAATTCGATATATGTATCAAGAGCGTTGATGAAACGGTGCCCGCGGGTATGTCCGCCGCTCAGGGAGCGGAGCATACCGCCGCCGTAAAAGCCATGGCGGTGTCATTTATGAACAGCGACGCCATAGTTATCGGCGCGGATACGATAGTCGTGCTCGACGGCGAGATCCTCGGCAAACCAAAAGATAAAGACGACGCTTTCGCCATGCTCAAAAGGCTGTCCGGCAGGGAGCACGAGGTGATCACGGGTGTGTGCCTCGCCTGCGGCGAAAAATATGAGACCTTCCACTGCTCCACAAGGGTAAAATTCTATGAGCTGACCGATGAGGAAATAAGGCACTATGTCGCAAGCGGCGAGCCGATGGATAAAGCCGGGGCATACGGGATCCAGGGCAAGGGTATGATGCTCGTCGAGAGCATTGACGGAGACTACTATAATGTAGTCGGCCTGCCCATCGCTCTGGTCGTAAGAAAAATCAAAGATTTTGAAAAGAGAAAGCAAATATGGCAACCGACAAAATGAAATCAATATTGGATGAGGGCGAAGCGTTCCTCATCGTATCTCAGGCAAACAGACGGTATTTCACCGACTTTGAAGCATCCGACGGTTATCTTGTGATAACGGCGGAAAAATCCGTATTTCTGACCGACGGCAGATACATCGAAGCCGCCGGAAACAAAGTGAAAAACTGCGATGAGGTTTCCCTTCTCACAAGGGCGGATGAAGATCTGCCCTCCCTTCTCGGATCTCTCGGAGTAAGCTCCGTATATACCGAGGCGGAAAATCTCACCGTAGGTGAATTCGAGAGGCTGAAAGAAATTCTCGATTGCAGAGTGACCGCCGAAAAGGCGGATGACGCGATAAAAAATCTGAGAAGGCAAAAGAAAGAGTATGAAAAACAGAGAGTCATCGCCGCCCAGCGCATAGCGGAAAAGGCTTTTGAGCATATCCTCACCTTCATTAAACCGGGCGTTACCGAAAAGGATATAAGGCTGGAGCTTGAATTTTATATGCTCAAAAACGGGGCGGACGGTCTGTCTTTTGAAACCATAGCCGTCAGCGGAAAAAATACATCCATGCCTCACGGGGTGCCGACGGATAAAAAGGTGGAGAGCGGCGATTTTGTCACTATGGATTACGGCGCCCTTGTTGACGGCTACCACAGCGATATGACGAGGACCGTCGCCGTCGGAAGCGTCAGCGATAAAATGGCAGAGGTCTATGAAACCGTCCTTCGCGCCCAGCAGGCGTGTTTTGATGTGTTAAAGCCCGGCATCGCCTGCAAAGACGCCGACAAGGCGGCAAGGGATGTTATCGAAAGCGCGGGCTACGGCAGATTTTTCACCCACTCCACGGGTCACGGGGTAGGCATCGACATTCACGAGGCTCCCTCCGTTTCTTCAAGAAGCAAAGAAACTCTTCGTGCGGGCGATATCGTGACCGACGAGCCCGGGATCTACATCCCCGGCGAATTCGGAGTACGCATAGAAGATATGGCGTTTATCACCGAAACAGGCTGTGAAAGCCTCACAAAATGCGAAAAATCTCTTATAATTTTGTAAACAAACTAAAAAAAACTTGAAAAAAGGGCATATATAGTATAGAATAATCCTGTTAAATCAAAATTCAACTGAATTAAGGAGAAATTTTTATGGTATCAGCAGGCGATTTCAGAAACGGCGTAACATTCGAGATGGACGGTCAGGTTTACCAGATTATCGAATTCCAGCATGTTAAGCCCGGCAAAGGCGCCGCTTTTGTAAGGACAAAGATCAGAAACGTTATCGGCGGAGCGGTTACCGAGCGTACCTTCAACCCCACCGATAAATTCCCCACCGCTTATATCGAGCGCAAGGATATGGAGTATTCATATTCAGACGGCGATCTCTACTATTTCATGGATCCCGAAACATACGATATGATCCCCATCAGCAAAGACACTCTCCCCGAAAACTTCAAATTCGTCAAAGAAAACATTACCTGCCGTATTCTTTCTTATAAAGGCAGCGTATTCGGCGTAGAGCCCCCGACCACCGTTGATCTTCAGGTCACCAAGACCGATCCCGGCTTCGCAGGCAACACCGCCACCAACGCGACCAAACCCGCCACTCTCGAGACCGGCGCAGAGGTCAAGGTTCCCCTCTTCATTGACGAGGGCGAAATGATCACCATCGACACCCGCACGGGTGAATATCTCAGCAGAGCATAAATCAGGAGGTAATTTTATGGCTGTTACTGAAAAAGTTGCATATCTCAAAGGTCTTGCAGACGGCATGAAGCTCGACGCGGATAAAGACGCCAACAAGCTTTTGCTTGCCGTTATCGACACTCTCGATGAAATGGCCGAGCTGCTTGACGCCGTTGATTCCGATCTTGCGGAAGTTGAAGAGCAGATCGACGATGTTGACGCCGACCTTGCCGATCTTGAGGATTATGTTTATGATGACGATTGCTGCTGCGACGATGACTGCTGTTGCGGCGAAGATCTCTATGAAGTCACCTGCCCCGCCTGCGGCGAGACAATAACGATCGATGACGGCATCCTTGATGACGGCGCAATCACCTGCCCATCCTGCGGCAAAGAACTTGAATTCGACCTTGAATTAGATGATGACGAGGCCGACGAATAATATTCGGTAATTTTGCGGCCCGGTTAAGCACTTAACCGGGCCATTATTTTCCCAACCGGGATTATTCGGAGAATGTTTATGCAAGATAAGTATGTGACCCGTTGCCCCTACTGCGGCGGCACGGAAATAATAGAGGTTTATCAGACCTATTACGGCGCTGTCAGCAGCGCTGAAAACAAGCTGCACGGAGCAGATCTGTATCATTCGGTTTGCAGAAACTGCGGAAGCGTTCTTCGCAGCTATGTTAAAAACCCGGAAAAGCTTCTCAGAAGGAAAGACAGAAAAAAAGAAGATGAAATGTTTTAGAGGAAAACAATGGCGGAAGGAAAAATACTGAGAGAATTATATCTGATAAGGCACGGGCAGAGCCGCGGCAACGCCGGGCTTGACCCTGCCGATGAATTTGACTCTCACGACCCCGTTTTGTCCGAAACCGGTCGTTTGCAGGCGCAGGTGCTCGGAAAATACTGCGCCGAAAATCTGCCGTTTGATTTCGTTTATTCAAGCGGGCTTCGCAGGGCGGTTGAAACCGCGGGCGCGATAGTGAGCAGTTCAGAAAAAATAAACGGGCTTTTCATTCTGCCCGATCTGTGCGAGACCGGGGTCGGGATTGATTATGACGGGCTTACAATAGATGATCTGAAGCTGCTGTGCCCGGAGGCAGCCGTTGCCGAAGGGTATGAAAACGCCGAAAAGCTCATAATCAACGATGAATGCCCCAGCGAAAAAGAAGAGCGTTATTTCGAGAGAGCAAAACGGGTGCTCGATTATGTTGCGCAGAGATATAATGACGGCGAAAAGATCGCTCTCACGGCTCACGCCGCATTCCTCACATACATCATTTTTTACATCATAGGCTACAGAGATAAAGAGCCGAATTATGATTTCAGCCTGACAAATACGGGCATCACAAAAATCACTTTTTATGCGCCGGGGACTCACGAATTCGGCGATACGGTATTTGAATATATCAATTCCACCCCGCATCTTCAAAAACAATTTTGTGAACACGAGAAAGAGAAATAAGAATGCTGAAACTCAAGAATATCATCAAAGAATATCCGACAGGCTCCGAAAAGGTCGTCGCCCTCAAGGGAGTGACCCTCAATTTCCGCAGGAGCGAATTCGTCTCGATCTTAGGCCAGTCCGGCTGCGGAAAAACCACCCTGCTCAATATCATAGGCGGGCTCGATCAATACACAGACGGAGACCTTGTCATAGAAGGAAAATCAACCAAGGATTTCAAAGCGTCCGATTGGGATAATTACAGAAACCACCGCGTAGGCTTTGTTTTCCAAAGCTATAATCTGATCCCTCATCAGTCCGTTCTTGCGAATGTTGAGCTTGCACTCACACTCTCCGGCGTTTCCAAATCCGAGCGCAGAGCGAGGGCAAAAGAGGCTCTCGAAAAGGTCGGCCTGAGCGATCAGATAAGCAAGAAGCCCAATCAGCTCTCGGGCGGTCAGATGCAGAGAGTCGCCATCGCCAGAGCGCTCGTAAACGATCCCGAAATTCTGCTGGCGGATGAGCCCACAGGCGCTCTTGACAGCGAAACGAGCGTGCAGGTAATGGATATCCTGCGCGAGATCAGCGAAAACCGCCTTGTGATCATGGTAACTCACAATCCCGAGCTTGCCGAGGAATATTCGACCCGCATCATCCGCCTGCTTGACGGAAATGTGATTGATGATTCGGCTCCGTATTCCGATGAAGAAGAATCGGCGGATTCAGCCCGGGCGGCGGAAAAAGCCGCAAAAAAATCAAAGGGCAAAAAGAAGCCCTCTATGTCATTCTTCACGGCGCTCTCACTCTCGCTGAATAATCTGCTCACAAAAAAAATGCGCACCTTCCTAACCTCGTTTGCAGGGAGTATCGGTATCATAGGAATTGCCCTCATCCTCTCGCTTTCAAGCGGATTTCAGGCTTATATAGATTCGATCCAGCGCGAAACCCTCACCTCATACCCCGTCACCATCGACGCCGCGACCATGGATATGAATTCGATGCTCGGAGCTATGGCGAATTTCATCTCATCCGATGTGGAGCACGAGCTTGATAAGGTTTATTCAAACACCATGTCGCAGAATATGCTTCAATCATATTCATCGGGCGTATGGTTCAACGACCTTGCCGCTTTCAAAAAATTCATCGAAAAAAATGATGAATTCAAGAGCTGTGTTTCATCGGTGCAATATCAATACGGCGGCAAGATGAATATTTATTCGGCCGATGTTTCCGAGGGCGCGAATCAGGTTTATCCAAGCCCCGTTCTCGATATGATGCAGTCGATGATGGGCGGGCTCAATCTCGGCTCAATGGGCATAGACACCTCCACCATAGAATCCTATTCCTCCCTTTATAATTCGTGGCAGGAGCTGATAGATAATAAAGACCTGCTCAGGGATCAATATGATCTCATCGAAGGGGCGTGGCCCGCAAAATACAACGAAGCCGTGCTTATCATTGATAAAAACAATGAGATAAGCGACCTCACGATACAGGGTCTCGGCATCATGAATTCCTCGGAAATCATGAATATGATGATGGAAATCATGAAGGGCGGCAATGTTGAAACCAAAAAATTCGAGCTTGATTATAACGAAATAATCGGCAGGAAGTTCAAGATAGTCATCGCTCCCGACTTCTTCAAATATGATGAAGAGGCGAAGGAATGGCTCGATATGAGCGGCGATGAAGAATTCGTAAAAGAAGTTATCGGCAAATCCGAGGATCTGACTATAGTCGGCATCATCAGGCCGAGCGAAGATTCCGTCGCGGTCAATACGATGGGCACGATCGGCTATCTCTCCGACCTTGTCACCCATGTGGCAAAAAAGACGGATGAGGCCGAGATAGTCAAGAAACAAAAGGCGGATCCCGAGGTGGATGTTTTCACGGGAATTCCGTTCCCCAAGGCGGAAGAAACCGAAGCCGATAAAAAGGCCGCCGCAGATAATAAAACCAAAGAAGCCGACACGAAGAAGACGGAAACAAAGCCCGTCGATACCTTTGAAAAGCCCGTGGTTTCAAGCCTCGCGCTTGCGGGCGAAACACCGCGTGCATCGTTTACGGCAAACGAGTTGCCGGATATGTCCTCCCTCCCGTCATACACGGAGGAGGAGGTTTACGCTCTGATAGATCAGAATTACAGCGGCGAAGAAGCGGCGAAGATGAAGCGCACGGTCGAGCTGCTGCTCAAAAACGTTTTATCCATATCCGAGAGACGCGAGCTGACGGCAAATCTGAATGAAATGCTCTCCGGCTATGAAATACCGGGATACGGCACCATCTCCGGCGAGCAGGCGATGACCTACCTCTCGATGATGGACAGAAACACAAAGCTCAAAATGCTCGGAGCGATGGCGTCGGGAGCATATCAGAATATGCCACTGCCGGAGGAAACCCCGCAGGGTGAAACCGAAGCCGGGGATGAAAAAGGCGAAGAAAACGAAGGCGGCGAAGAAGTGCAGACGGAGCCCGAGCCTGAGCCGGAGCCCGAGCCCGAGCCGCTCGCAGGCAGCTATGACGAAGCGCTTGAAATGCTCGGAGTAGCCGATCTCAACAACCCCAAACAGATAAATATTTATCCCAAAGATTTTGAATCGAAGGACGAAATTTCAAGGATAATCGAGGAATATAACGAATCCGGCGAAGAAGAGAAGGCAATAAAATACACCGATTTTATCGGCGTTATGCTCAAATCGGTGACAAAGATAGTCAATATCATTTCTTATGTTCTTATCGCTTTTGTTGCAATCTCGCTCGTTGTTTCGTCAATAATGATCGGAATAATCACCTATATTTCGGTGCTTGAAAGGACGAAAGAGATCGGAATCCTTCGCGCGATCGGCGCCAGCAAGAGAGATATTTCAAGAGTTTTCA
This sequence comes from uncultured Clostridia bacterium, assembly GCA_947166625.1. Classification (GTDB taxonomy): domain Bacteria; phylum Bacillota; class Clostridia; order Oscillospirales; family Acutalibacteraceae; genus CAG-177. The sequence continues at coordinate 358 of CAMVEX010000004.1, read as the reverse complement.
ACGCGGAGACGCTCACTGTCGGCTTCGTATCGGGAGCCATAGGCATAGGAGTAACGCTGCTGCTGATAATCCCGATAAACTTTGTTATAAAATATCTCACCTCTCTGCCGCATGTCGCCCAGCTTCCGCCCGAGGGCGCGATAGCTCTTATACTCATAAGTATGTTCCTCACATTCATCGCAGGCCTTATCCCAGCGCGAATCGCGGCAAACAAAGACCCCGTCGTTGCGCTGAGGACAGAATAAACAGCCGCATATCACATATCACATATTTCAAGGGACGCTTCGGCGTCCCTTGTTTGTTTTAATGGCTTTAGCCAGTTGAGTGCGGGACGCACGAAACAGACAACCACCCGCTA
>CAMVEX010000003.1 GCA_947166625.1 uncultured Clostridia bacterium | reverse complement strand
TGTATTCCGAGGAGGAATGCCTGCACAAGATGTGCAAAGATCGCTTTTTGAGGCAATACTGTTTTATGAATACCCGCCCTTCGACCTGTGAGCTTATTTCGTATCCGACGGCGAAATTCAATCCTCTTTGATCTCTCCCGCTTTTTTGAGGCATGCCTTTGCCACTCCGGGGCCTATCAGCTCATATATCAGAGTGCCGCAGAGGATTATCGCCCTTATCTGCGAGGCATATTCCGGAAACGACTGACCCGCCACGAGCGAAAGACCTATGGCAACGCCCGCCTGGGGCATAAGCGCGGGTCCGAGATATTTTTTGATATTGGCGTCCGCTTTGCATATAAACGCTCCGAGGGTGGAACCTATCATCTTACCGATCACGCGGAAAACAATGTATATCGCTCCCGCTGCTCCGACCGTCGGCAAAACTTTTATGTTGAGCCCCGCTCCCGACGCCACAAAAAACAGAATGAATATCGGCGGAGTGATCTTATCCGAAAGATCCATGATTTTGTTTACATCTGCCGAGAAATTGGCGATCACCGCTCCGAGCGCCATGCAGAGCAGAAGCGAAGAAAATCCGCAGAGCTTTGAAATTCCGAGCCCCGCAAAAACGAAGCCGACTGTCAGCGCCATTCTGTTGCTGTCCTTTTTGAAATAGCGCAGAGGAATGAGGAAGATAAAGCCGAGCCCTGCGCCCGCGAGAAGCGCGCCGAAAATCTCGACGGCGGGCGAGAGTATCAGCTCTTTCAGCCCCGCGTCTCTGCCTGAGAGAGCGCTTGCGGCGGCGGTAGCGACGGAATACATGATGAGCGCGGTGGCGTCATCGAGCGCAACTACCGAGAGCAGAGTTTCGGAAACGGGTCCTTTTGCCCTGTATTGCTTGATGACCATTATCGTCGCGGCGGGGGCGGTGGCTGCGGCTATCGAGGAAAGCACGAGCGAAAATCTCAGATTCCCCGTCACCGGGATAAGCACTCCCGCAACAACGACAACGGCAAACAGAGATTCAAAAATCGCTATCATCACCGGGGTTATGCCGACTTTTTTGAAATATGAGAGTTTGAATTCGTTCCCTATCGAAAAGGCTATGAATCCCAGCGCGCAGTCCGAGATTATCGCGGCGCTGTCAAGAAAACTCTCCGAGAGCAGCCCGAGCACGGAAGGGCCGAGGATCAGACCGGCGACCAGATAGCCCGTTACATTCGGCAGTTTGATCCTTTTCACAAGCCTCCCCACAGCCATGCCCGCAAAAATCATAAGGGCAAGATCCGTGAAGGTATTGAGTTTCAGTATATTCGCAAGGTCAAACATCAGCGGCTGAGTCCCTCCATATAATCTATGGGCACGGTGAAAAGAATACCCGTGTCGGGTTTATTCAGCCCGCCGGTGGCATGATTGACGATTTCGGATATCGCTCTGATATCCTCATCATGCGCCGCCATGATTATAGTCTTGTTTTCGGTATGCGAAGGCGTAAAAAGATCCCTGAGAGAGCCGACGATCCTGAAATCGTTGCTGTCGCTGAGCTCCTGGATCATACCCTTGCTGTCAATTATGGTAGCTCCGGGCATACCGTTCTCCTTGAAAGTCTCGAGCAGGGTGTCAAGGCACTCTGTCTTATTCAGAATTATAACAACGAGCTTCATATTATTCCTCCCGTTCTTGAATGCTTTACTCTTTGATTTTATCACTCCGCAGTAATATTTTCAATGCCTGCGGGCTAAAAACAAGGTGATTTTTGATAAACTCAGCGGCGATTTTCCGTTATATTTCACAAAAATAAATCAGATTTAACATTTTTGGCGAATTATGGTATAATAAAGTGTATTTCAAATTCAATTTATGGGGCGATCAAATGAAAAAGGCTGTTTCTCTCGCGTTATGCGCCGCGATCCTTCTCTCGGTTTGCGGCATTTTTGCATCCGCAAAAAAAGATGACATCGAATATAACGGTTACCCCGTTATCCTCGTGCCCGGCTACAGCTCATCATTCATGTATGATACGGAAAACGGCAAGCAGGCGTGGGGGCTCGATTTCGGTAAGGTCGGCGGTATGGTGCTTGACAGTATAATCGACCTCGGTATTTCGCTTGGGGCGATGACCGTCGGCAACGCGGATAAGATCGCCGAATATGTCGGCAACGGGATAATCGAGATGTGCGCCGAGCTTCCCTGCAATCCGGACGGCTCAAGCGTTCACCCGCTCGAAAGATACTACACGAGCGCGGAGGATATGTGTTACAGCGCGATCCTTGAGCGCCACCCGGAGGGCGGATATATGAGCGAGCCCAAAATCGCGGCGGAGATAGCGAAATATACGGGGTATGAAAATATCTTTAATTTTACCGATGATTTCCGTATGGGCAGCGAATTCTGCGCGGAGCAGCTCAATGATTTCATCGAATCCGTCAAAGAATACACGGGCAGCGATAAGGTGAATATCATAGCCATCAGCCACGGCGGCCAGACCGTTTCAACCTACCTCGCCCTTCACGGCGATAAAGCCGATATTCAAAACGCCACCCTTGCCGTCCCCGCGATAGGCGGAGCGGGATTTGCCTATGACGCTCTTATGGGGGATGTTCATCTTGATGAGGATTGCATAGCGAGATTCATTGAATACGGCAATAATGTGGAGCCCGATATAGAATGGCTGCTCAAAGCGGGTCAGCTCGGTTTCCTCGATCAGATATGCAATAAACTTATCCCCTATGTGCTTCAGGTGATAGGAAACTGGGGAAGTATATGGGATTTTGTGCCGAATGAAGAATATGAAAGCGCCAAAAAATTCCGCCTTGACCCCGAAATAAACGCGGGGCTCATAGAGACCTCGGACAGGTATCATTACGAGATCCGCCCGAAGGTAAAAGAGGCGTTTGAAACCTGCCGCGCAAACGGTATGAATATAAACATAATCGCCGGCACCGGTCAGCCCATCGTAACGGGTCTTAACGAAAATTCGGACGGTATAATCACCGCCGCCGCTTCGACCGGAGCCACCTGCGCGCCTCTTGGCAAAAGATTCGCGGACGGCTACACTCAGGTAAATGATTGCGGCGGAAAATACAAGGTCAGCCCCTCCATGACCGTTGACGCTTCCACGGCTTATCTGCCGGATAACACCTGGTTTGTCGAAGGAATGTTTCACGGCATGATGATCTATGACAGCTATGCGTTTGAATTTATGATGCGCTCGCTGCTTGACGATAAACTGACGGATGTATATGCCGACCCCGCGTTCCCGCAGTTCAAAGATTCCGCCGCGGCGTCTCTCGGAGTATATACGGAGTTTACGGGATGTATGCCCGGCTATATCGATTCGGGCGCCGAGTCGCTGAAAATCACAAACTGCTCGCTGAAATCCAATATCACCGTCACTTCCGTCACGGCAAACGGAGCGGATCTGTATTTTGCCCTCACCCCGAAGGTGTTGAAGCCGGGCGACTCCATGCAGGTCAAATTCAAGGGAAATCTTCCCGAGGTCGGCAAAAAAGAGGTGGATATTACGGTCACTTATCTCATAAATACCGTCACTCCTGCCTGCACCCGCACCCAGGGCTACACGATAATGAACGGTGACGGCGCCGAATCAAACGTCGGATTTGCCGACGCCGGCGTGACCCTGCTCAACAAGCTTATAGGCCCCACCCTCACGGGGATCCTCAAAAAACTCGGTCTGAATGAATTCCTCTCGATGATCTATGCGGCAGTTTATTTCTTCTTCAATTCTCTCAAAGGTATGTTTGTTAATTGAGCATTTAAGCATTGACAATTTTACCGCCTTCGTGTTATAATAACCAAAATCTTTAATTCGGTACGGGATACCGGCAAGATTCATTAAACAGGCGGCTGTCGCTTATCAAAGAGTATAATGAGCCTTGTCATAAGACAGGGCTCTTTTTTCGGGAGAATAAAGATGATAAGAATTGTAAGTGAAAAATATAAGAATATCGAAAAATCAGCCTTTGAATTTTTTTCTCTCGCGGGATTCGTGCCCGAAGTTGACAAAGAATATATTATTTTTCCCGGTTTCTGTGATGTTCACGTTCATTTCAGAGAGCCGGGATTTTGTTATAAAGAAACGATATTGACCGGCTCCGCCGCCGCCGCTCACGGAGGATATACCGCCGTTTGCCCGATGCCCAATCTGAAGCCCGCACCGGACTGCCTCGATAACTTAAAGATCGAGCTTGACGCCGCGGAAAAATCCCCCGTAAGAGTGATTTCTTACGGCACCATCACAAAAAACGAAGAGGGCGCGGCTCTCTCCGATATGGAAGATATGAGCCCATTCGTATGCGCCTTTTCCGATGACGGCAGAGGAGTGCAGGCGGGCGAAATGATGGAGAGCGCGATGCTCCGCGCAAAATCGCTCGGCAAAATTATCGCCGCCCATTGCGAGGATAATTCTCTGCTTAACGGCGGATATATCCATCTGGGCAGATACGCCGCCGCTCACGGTCACAAGGGGATCTCGAGCGAGAGCGAATATAAACAGATAGAGAGAGATATTGCTCTGAGCGAAAAGACGGGGTGCGCCTATCACGTTTGCCATATCTCGGCAAAAGAGAGCGTGGCGCTCATCAGAAGCGCGAAAGCGCGCGGAGTGAATATCACCTGCGAAACGGGTCCGCATTATCTCACTCTCTGCGAGGACGATCTGATTGAGGACGGCAGATTCAAAATGAATCCTCCCCTGCGCTCGGCTGAGGATAAACAGGCGCTTATCGAAGGTCTGAAGGACGGCACCGTTGATATGATAGCCACCGACCACGCGCCGCATTCGGCTGAGGAAAAATCCAAAGGTCTCGCCGGCAGTCTTATGGGCATCACGGGGCTTGAAACCGCCTTTCCGATACTTTACACGGAGCTTGTGAAAAAGGGAATTATCAGCCTCGAAAAGCTCACGGAACTGCTCTGTGACAATCCCAAAAAGCGGTTCGGAATAGATACGGGCGATGATTTCACGGTGTTTGAAGTCTCATCGCCTTACAGAATAAATTCCGCGGATTTCCTTTCAAAAGGCAAAGCCACCCCGTTTGAGGGGCGCGAGGTTTACGGCAGATGTGTTCTGACCGTATGCAGAGGCAAAGAGGTTTACAGAGAGGTCAGAGAATGAAACAGGGAATATTCACAATAATTTCAAATAAGCGGATCGCCCGAAACATTTATGAGATAGTCCTTGAGGGCGATACTTCGGCGATAACCGCGCCCGGCCAGTTTGTAAACATAACGGTGGAGGGCTTCTTCCTGCGCAGGCCTATATCGGTATGCGACTGCGAAGGCTCAAAGCTCACTCTGATCTATAAGACGGTAGGCGGCGGCACCGAAAAATTATCCTCGCTCAAAGCCGGCGAAAAGCTTGATATCCTCACGGGTCTCGGCAACGGATACGATTTATCAAAAAGCGGTGATTCCCCGATCCTCATCGGGGGCGGCGTAGGCGTTCCGCCTCTCTTTTACCTCGCAAAAAAGCTTATATCTCAGGGCAAAAGCGTTACCGCGATCCTCGGCTTCAATACCGAAGATGAGGTATTTTATGAGGATGAATTCAAGCGGGCGGGGGCAAATACCGTTATCGTCACGGCGGACGGCTCATACGGCAAAAAAGGCTTTGTCACCGACGCTCTGCCCGATTATGATTATTCATTCTTTTACACCTGCGGGCCGGAGCCTATGTTCAGGGCGCTGAGCAAGGCGGTAAAAACTCCGGGGCAATACAGCTTTGAGGAGCGAATGGGCTGCGGCTTCGGCGCCTGTATGGGCTGCTCCTGCAAAACTCTCACGGGCAACAAGCGCATCTGCAAGGAAGGCCCCGTAATGGAAAGCGGTGAAATAATATGGAAAGACTGAAAGTAAATCTCTGCGGGATCGGGATAGACAATCCCGTTATACCCGCCTCGGGCACCTTCGGATTCGGGTATGAATTCGCTCAGCTCTATGATATAAACATACTCGGCACCTTCTCATTCAAAGGCACCACAAAAGATCCGAGATTCGGCAACCATACCCCGAGAATAGCCGAATGCACGGCGGGGATGATAAATGCCGTCGGCCTTCAGAATCCCGGAGTTGACAGCGTGATTAAAGACGAACTGCCGAAGCTGAAAGAGGTCTTTCACAAGCCCGTAATGGCAAATATAAGCGGATTTTCGGTAGATGACTATGCCTATACCTGCGAAAAACTTGATAAGCAGGAGCAGGTCGGCTGGCTGGAGGTAAATATAAGCTGCCCGAATGTTCACGGCGGCGGAATGAGCTTCGGCACCGACCCTGCGAGCGCCGCCGAGGTCACAAGAGCGGTCAAGGCAGTCACCTCAAAGCCCGTGATAATAAAGCTTTCGCCCAATGTGACCGATATCGCCGCCATAGCAAAAGCGTGCGAAGAAGCGGGGGCAGACGGAATCAGCCTGATAAACACCCTGCTCGGAATGAGGATAGATCTCAAGACAAAGCGCCCGGTCATCGCAAATAAAATGGGCGGATTTTCGGGGCCTGCGATCTTCCCCGTCGCCCTGAGAATGGTATATCAGGCGGCGAATGCCGTCAAAATCCCCGTTATAGGAATGGGCGGGATTTCGAGCGCCGAAGATGTTATCGAAATGATGCTCGCCGGAGCGACGGCGGTCCAGGTGGGCGCCGCAAACCTTGTGGATCCGTTTGCCTGCAAAAAGATCATCGGGGATTTGCCCCGGGTCATGGATAAATACTCAATCAAAAATCTTAAAGATATAATCGGAGGTGCGCTCAATGGGTAAGGATGTAATCATAGCCTGCGATTTTCCCGGCAAGGCTGAAACTCTTGAATTCCTTGATAAATTCGAGGGCAAAAAACCTTTTGTAAAAATCGGAATGGAGCTCTTTTATGCCGAAGGACCCGAAATAGTGAGAGAGATCAAGGCGAGAGGCCATAAAATCTTTCTCGACCTGAAGCTTCACGATATTCCAAACACGGTAAAAAGCGCGATGAAGGTGCTTTCACGGCTTGATGTGGATATGTGCAATGTCCACGCCTCCGGCACGGCGAATATGATGAGAGCCGCCATAGAGGGGCTCACGAGAAAGGACGGCAGCCGCCCCCTGCTTATCGCCGTGACCCAGCTTACCTCCACCGATCAGGATACCATGAAGAGCGATATTCTCATCGATAAGCCGATAGACGAAGTGGTTATGAGCTACGCGCTCAACGCGAAAAATTCGGGGCTTGACGGCGTGGTTTGCTCGCCGCTTGAGGCAGAGAAAGTTCATAAGACCTGCGGCAGCGGATTCCTGACCGTCACACCCGGAGTAAGATTTGCAGACGGCGAAATCGGGGATCAGAAGCGGGTTATGACCCCTCTTGAGGCAAACAGGATCGGCTCGGATTATATAGTCGTCGGCAGACCGATCACAAAGGCGGAGGATCCCGTCGCGGCATACGAAAGATGTATAAGAGAATTTACACAGGAGGCTGTTTGATATGGATAATATTCAAAACCTTATTGCGAAGGATCTGCTTAAAATCAAAGCGGTATTTTTCAGACCCGATGAGCCATTCACCTGGGCAAGCGGGATCAAAAGCCCCGTTTACTGCGACAACAGGCTTACCCTCACCGCTCCCGGGGTAAGGGACGATGTAGAGAATTCTCTGGCACAGGTCATCCGCGAAAATTACCCCGAGGTGCAGGTGCTTATGGGCACATCCACGGCAGGCATCGCTCACGCGGCGATAACGGCTCATATTATGGGGCTCCCGATGGGCTATGTACGCTCGGGCGCTAAAGATCACGGCAGGCAAAATCAGATCGAGGGCAGGCTTGAGCCCGGTCAGAAGGTCGTTGTGGTCGAAGATCTCATTTCAACCGGCGGCAGCGTAATAGAGGTCGTCAACGTTTTGCGCGAGGCGGGTGCGGATGTCATAGGCATAGTCAGCATCTTCACCTACGGAATGCAGAAGGGCATTGACAGGCTCGCAGAGGCGAAGGTCAAAAATATATCGCTCACAAATTTTGATTGCATCGCCGAGGTCGCCGCAAGCGAGGGCTATATCCGCCCCGAGGATGTCGAAAGGCTGATAAAATTCCGCAACGACCCCTCCGACGAAAGCTGGATAGGTGAATAAAATGAAAAATCTGATAAACATTCTCGATTTAAGCGTTGAGGAGATAGATTCTCTGATAAAAGTTGCGGATGATATAATCGCAGACCCCGAAAAATACAATGAGGTTTGCAGGCATAAAATCCTCGCCACTCTGTTTTTTGAGCCCTCTACCCGCACAAGGCTGAGCTTTGAATCCGCAATGCTCTCTCTCGGCGGTCAGGTGCTCGGCTTCTCCGAGGCAAGCTCAAGCTCGGCGGCAAAGGGCGAAAGCGTTGCAGACACCATAGCGGTGGTAAGCGGCTACGCAGATATAATCGCGATGCGCCATCCCAAAGAGGGCGCTCCCCATGTTGCGCTCACCCGCTCAACGGTCCCTATCATAAATGCGGGCGACGGCGGCCATTTTCATCCCACTCAGACCCTCACCGACCTGCTCACGATAAGCCACGAAAAGGGCAGGCTCAACAATCTTAAAATCGGAGTCTGCGGCGACCTTAAATTCGGCAGGACCGTTCATTCTCTTATAGCGGCGATGTCGAGATACACGGGCATAGAATTCGTGCTTATCTCGCCGGTGGAGCTCAAGCTCCCGAGCTTCGTCAAAAAGGATTATATCAAGGATAAGGGGATTCCCTACTATCAGAGCACAAACCTTGACGATGTTATCGGCGATCTCGATATTCTCTATATGACGAGAGTTCAGCGCGAGAGATTCTTTAATGAAGAAGATTATCTGAGGCTCAAAGACAGCTACATTCTCACCGAGGAAAAAATGAAAAAAGCATCACCCGATCTGAGGGTAATGCATCCCCTGCCCAGAGTGAATGAAATCTCCACCGCTGTTGACAGCGATCCCAGAGCGTGCTATTTCAAGCAGGCGCGCTACGGCAAATTTATCAGAATGGCGCTTATTATGGATATGTTGGGGGTAACCGTATGAATATTGACAGCATCAACACAGGCTATGTTATAGACCATATCGGCGCCGGCAAGGCGATGACTCTCTATAAACTGCTCGGGCTCGACAAGCTCGAATGCCCTGTGGCAATGATAATGAACGCCACGAGCAAGCGCATGGGCAGGAAGGATATAATCAAAATCGACGGAGATATTGATATAAATATTGATGTGATCGGATATGTCGATCCTAACGCCACGGTAAATGTTATCCGCGACGAAAAGCTGGTCGAGAAAAGAGATATTACCGTTCCGACAGAGCTCAAAAACGTCCTGTTTTGCAAAAATCCGAGATGTATCACCTCGACGGAGCAGGAGCTTCCCCATATCTTCCGCCTGACCGACAGCAACAAGCGCATTTACAGATGTATCTACTGCGATACAAAGGCGAGTAAATAAATCCGATATAACAATGACGCCCCATCCGTTTTCGGATGGGGCATTGCCGTCAGAAATTAAATGTGCGCGAAACAGTTTTATCACTAAAGCTGAATAATTCTTTTACTTCAACTTCGATCGGGGTGGATGAATCATTAAGTATATAAGCCTTTTCGACTTCAATAGAAGATCCTTTTTTAATTTCCTTTGAGACATTATCGTTATCATAGGGGTCCCCGTCTTTCAAGAAATAGGCAGTATTTAGACCTACACCGTTTTGATAAACTTCATCATCAAACGCCAAATTAAAACTTATGGATTTATCGTTTGAATTATTGGTAAATTTATATGTAACAACAACTGCGGGCTTACTATCGTAAGTAGAAGTCAATCTCGCACTGAGGATTTCAACCGAATATTGTCCGATTTCATTATCCTTTTCTTTTTTGGATTCAATAACACCGTCGGACTTTGTCGTCTGACTGTCATTCGAGGCTTTATTATCACTGTCTCCGTCGCTGCTTATTGCACCGACAATGATAAAGAATGCAACAATGATCAAAAGCCAAAACCAAATTCTTTTATAGATAGGCTTCTTATTCTTTGCGCCGCAGTTGGGGCAGGTTTTTGCATTTTTAGCCATAGGCTTTCCGCAGGATCCGCACAATTTCATATTGTTGGGATTTACCACGGTATTTGCTCCGGGAACGGCATTAGCCGCATTGTTTTCTTTGGATGCACCGCAGTTTGCGCAGAAATTTCCTGCACCGAATTCTTTTCCGCATTTCGGACAAATCATCATAAAACCCCTTTCAACAGTTCTAAGGTAACAATATTTTACTGCATTTTGCAGTAAAAGTCAATATGCAGAATAAAGATATGATAAAATCACCCATACATAATCTTTTAAAGGTGATTTGATGTTTTCGAGAATCCGCGATCTACGTGAAGAAAACGATAAAACTCAAAGAGAATTAGCGGAAATCCTGCATTGCTCACAGCAGGTTTACAGCAACTACGAGCTCGGTCAGCGTGATATCCCGACAGATATCCTCATCAAGCTCGCTTTATATTACGGCGTTTCAACCGACTATATTCTCGGGCTCAAAGATACAAAATAATAAAAAATCAATCCGCCCCGTAAAGGAGCGGATTTTGTATAATTGAAGCTTATCTTATTTAAGTTCAACCTTTGCGCCGACTTCTTCGAGCTTAGCCTTAGCAGCCTCAGCGTCCTCTTTGGAAACGCCTTCTTTAACTGCCTTGGGAGCGCCGTCAACAACAGCCTTCGCCTCTGCAAGGCCGAGACCGGTGAGCTCACGGACAACCTTGATGACCTTGATCTTCTCTGCGCCGACCTCTGCAAGGACAACGTCAAACTCGGTCTTCTCTTCTGCTGCTGCGCCTGCGTCTGCTGCGGGAGCCGCTACTGCTACTGCTGCCGCTGCGCTTACGCCGAATTCGTCTTCTACTGCGTGAACGAGCTCTGAAAGCTCAAGAACTGTAAGAACTTTGATTTCTTCGATTATAGCATTGATTTTTTCTGATGCCATTTTATTTTCCTCCATTTTGAATTGTTGTTAAAAATTATTCTGCGGGGGTTTCTTCTGCTGCGGGAGCCTCTGCCTGTGCGGGAGCCTCTTCGGCTGCCGGTGCCGCTTCCTCAGCGGGAGCTTCTGCTTCGGCGGGAGCGCAAGCCTCTGCTCCGCCCTTGTCAACTATAGCCTGGATCGCGCGCGCAAAAGCGGCGATAGGAGCGTTGAATGCGTTGCAAACCGTTGCGAGAAGGACTTCTCTGGTCGGTAATGCGGCAAGAGATTCGATGGTAGCTATGTCAACTACATCGCCCTCAAGATAACCGCTCTTGATTGAGAAAGTCTTGCTCTTGTCGGCGAATTTCTTGAGAATTCTTGCGGCTGCGGTGTGATCCTCGGGGCTGACGGCGATAGCCGTTGTGCCTTCAAGAACCTTGGTCAGATCGTCAAGACCTGCTTCCTTTGCAGCGAGACCGAGGAGAGTATTCTTAACTACCGAATACTTAACGCCGGCTTCACGGAGCTCTTTACGAAGAGCCGTATCATCGGCAACGTTAATACCCTTGTAGTCAACAACAACGCCTGCTACCGAACCTTTGAGCAGCTCGGTAAGTTCAGCAACCTGCTGTTTCTTCTGCTCTAAAATTTTCTCACTGGGCATTTACTGTTTCACCTCCATACAAAGTATAAATGTAAATCATTACATACAAAACAATGCCCTTTCCGCAAACCGCAGAAAGGGCGTTAACATACATAGATAAGGTATGTTTCCTTTCTCGGCAGGCGGTAAAAATACCATTATGCGGAAAGCACCTGCTGTCTTCAAAAAGAACAGCGCTGATATGATAACACGGTTTAACTCCCGTGTCAAGAGTTTTTTATGCCTGCTCGCTGTTGCCGACCTTGTTGGGGTTGACCTTTATGCCGGGGCCCATGGTGGTGGCAAGAACGCAGGAGCGGATATACTGACCCTTTGATGCCGCGGGTTTAGCCTTAACTATGGCGTCAAGAAGGGTGTCAAAGTTTTCACGAAGCTTTTCGGGGCCGAAAGAAACCTTGCCGATGGGGCAATGGATGATGTTGGTCTTATCAAGACGGTATTCGATCTTACCGGCTTTTGCTTCTGTAACTGCCTTGGCGACATCGGGTGTAACGGTGCCTGCCTTGGGGCTGGGCATAAGACCGCGGGGGCCGAGCACCTTACCGAGACGGCCTACAAGGCCCATCATATTCGGAGCCGCGATGGCAACATCGAATTCCATAAAGCCTTCGCCCTGGATCCTTGCAACGAGATCCTCTGCGCCGACTATCTCAGCGCCTGCCGCTGCCGCTGCATCGGCCTCGGGACCTTTTGCGAATACGGCAACTCTGACAGTCTTACCTGTTCCGTTCGGAAGAACGACAGCGCCGCGGACCTGCTGATCTGCGTGGCGGGAGTCAACGCCGAGGCGGACATGGACTTCAACTGTTTCATCGAATTTTGCATTGCCGGTCTTTACGGCAAGGGCAAGAGCGTCAGCGGGATCGTAAAGATTGTTTCTTTCAACGAGCTTTGCGCTCTCGTTATATTTTTTTCCGTGTTTCATAATTTATAATTCCTCCCAATCATGTGGTCAATCGGATTTTTCCTCCCACAGTTTGCAATCAATCTGCTACGGTGACGCCCATGCTGCGCGCCGTGCCTGCGATCATGCTCATAGCGCTCTCGATGGTGGCGGCATTGAGGTCTCTCATCTTGGTCTCTGCGATCTTGCGAATCTGATCCTGAGTGATTGTTGCAACCTTGGTCTTGTTGGGAACGCCTGAACCGCTCTCAATTCCGCATGCCTTTTTGATAAGGACGGCGGCGGGAGGGGTCTTGGTGATAAAGCTGAATGTACGGTCTGCGTAAACGGTGATGACTACGGGGATGATAAGACCCATGTCATTCTTGGTGCGCTCATTGAATTCTTTGGTGAACGCCATGATGTTAACACCGTGCTGGCCGAGTGCGGGGCCTACGGGCGGAGCCGGAGTGGCCTTGCCTGCAGGGATCTGTAACTTAATTAAGCCGACAACTTTCTGTGCCATAATAGTTAACCTCCAATATAATGTGGTAAATTGCGGAGCGCTCTGCTCCTCCCACGAAGCCGGTACCGGACCGACTGCGCCTCGCGGGCGCTGAATTTGAAAGGGAAACCCTCAAATTACCGTGATCATTCGGCAAGCTCTACCTGGTCGAGCTCAAGCTCGATAAGCGTGTCTTTGCCAAAAAGTGCGGAAACCATGACCTTGACGGAATTATTCTCAAGGTCGATCTCCTGAACGACTCCCGAAAAGCCGTCAAACATATCGTCTATAATATTGACGGTGTCGCCTACATTATAAGATACTTCAACAACTCTCTTTTCGACTCCGAGCCTGATAACTTCTTCGTCGCTGAGGGGGATCGCTTTGTTTTCGGGACCGACAAATCCGGTAACACCTCTGGTGTTGCGGATGAGAAGCCATGTTTCATCGCTCATCTTGGGCATATTATCCCTGTCGGGAGTGACCGCGACCTTGACGAGCACATATCCGGGGAAGAGCTTACGCTCGATGTCTTTATCTTTTTCGGCATCGTGAACTATCTCTACCGGGATCTTGACTTCAAATATCTGATCCTGCATTTTTTGGTTTTCAACCAATTTTTCGATGTTTGTCTTTACGGAATTCTCATATCCGGAGTAGGTATGGACTACATACCATCTTGTCTCAACAGACATTTTCAGCCCTCCCGAATCAGCCTAAGAAAAAGCTCTTGAAAGCTATGACTGCGGCTGTGGTGGTCTCTGCGGACGCGGTGTTTTTGTTTGAGATACTCTCCGCGGCTTTCTCAAGGAGCGAGATAAGCGTGGAAAGAACCCAGTCTATACCGCCGATAACGCCGGCGCAGACAACGACCGCTGCGAGAACGACGAGGGTGGATTTGAGAACAGTCTTTCCGTCAGGCCAAACTATCTTTTTGATTTCGCCTTTTACGTCTTTGAAAAACTTTTTGATTGCCTTTCCGGCTCTCTGAAACCAGTTACCGTTGGGGTTAGCTGGCTTCTTATCCTTTTTCTTTTCAGCTTCGGCAACCTTTTTTTCAGCATCGGAAATCTGATTCTTAGCCATAGGTGTACCTCCTGCTTACTTTGACTCTCTGTGGAGAGTGTGCTTTTTGCAGAATCTGCAGTACTTATTCATTTCAAGCCTGTCAGGGGTATTCTGCTTGTTTTTCATAGTGTTGTAGTTACGCTGTTTGCATTCGGTGCAAGCAAGTGTGATCTTGACTCTTTTACCGTTAGCAGCCATGTGCGGCACCTCCGTTTTAGGAATATTTGAGCTTGCGTATCAGCCTATCAGGGAGCCGTAGCAGCTCAGGCCTCCCTCTGCATTTCAGGGCACAAAAACAAAACCCTTGCGCAGAGGTAGAAGTATATTATCATAAACTCCCGCCAATGTCAAGGATTTTTTGTTATTCATTTGAGATGCAAAAAATACGGTCTTTCCCGTATTCCGATACGGAATTATTTCTTTTGATGCACGATCATATTACAGAATGATGAGCGCCAGCAGGCCCATTGCGAATGTGCCGCCCAAAACCGCGAGCAGCAGGGTCATAAGAGCGCCGATGTTGAGGAATATCATCGTGCCCGTAGCGACCTTTATGGGCATCGTATTCTCCGCCTCGGAATTATTCTGCCAGCGGTATTGAACTCGGTCGCCGTCAACATAAAAAGCGTCGAGCGGCAGATTTTCGGGGGATTCGGCCCTCTTGAATCCGCATTCGGCAAACGCTGCGGCAAACGCCTGCGCCATTTCGGGGCTTTTGAGGATTATTGTGCCCTCCTGCCTGAGCTCGGTCGCGGGCTCCTGCACTCTGAGATGCCCTCTTTTGAAGCCGGTGCTCCACCATGTATCTTCAAGCGGAGTTTCAAAGCTCTTGCCGTAATGACCGTCTCCGACCGCGTCATGATACATGGTCGTCTGTATTTTGAGCCAATCCTCACGGGCGGCGCAATCGTATTTGGTGGTATATGAATCTTCCTCGTCGGTGTGCGCCTTGGTGTAAACGCCGACCTCCGAGCCGTAAAACATCAGGCCGTACTGCCCTTTCCAGAACTGTACGAGCCAATCCTTGCCCTCATAAGTGAAATGGACTCTCGCATAGTCATATTCAAGCAAGACATAGGGCGCGACAAGATCGTAAACTCTCGTGTAGCCGAACTGCTTTTGCCAGGAATTCGGGCTGTCGCAGTAGTAATAATCCTGCGAGCTGTTATATTTGTATCCGAGTATCGCGTTATTCTCAAGGAATTTGTGGGCGGGGTCGTCAAGCTGAGCTTCGCTCCGCGCCGCAAACGCATAAACGCAGGGCAGGAAAGCGAAGGCGAGGATCGCGGCAAGCGCCGCGGCGACCGCTTTTTTTGAAAAACGTTTCATACATTCACTCCGTAATTCATTATAACAGATTTATATTACCTTATTTTCCTTTCCGGATTCAATATGTGTTTTCGGGAATTTGTCTGAAAAAAGCCGAAATACAAGGCAAAAAAAACAAAAAGCCGCTTGCGCGACTTTTCCTGGAGCGGATGACGAGGCTCGAACTCGCTACCTCCACCTTGGCAAGGTGGCGCTCTACCAGATGAGCTACATCCGCAATTGCAAGTGAGATTATAACAGAGAGATTTTGAATTGTCAAGTTATTTTTCTTCAAATCGGAAAATTGCCTTTCAAAAGCATGATCCTCAAAAGGAAAGCGGCCCCGCCGCATGGCAGAGCCGCCTGAAAAAATTGTCTTTATGCTCTCTTCTTGGTGCATACGTATGCCGCTGCTGCTGCTACTGAAACAGCTGCGAAAGCAGCAATACCGGCTACCGGTGAAGAACCTGTCTCTGACGGAGCCAGAGCCTGGGTCTCTTCAACAGCTTCGGTTTCTCTGTTGCCCGCGTAGAGATCCTTGATCTTCTGCTTGAGGTTTGTGATAAGACCTTTTACATAAGAAAGGATGTCACCGGCAATGGGGAAGCTGAAGATCTTGGCTTCGAGCTCATCGACAACGCCGAGAACGTCAGCAGAGCTGCCGCCGGTGATATTTGCGATGAATTCCTTGATCTGGTTGATTATGCCCTGAATCTGAGCAAGCAGATCACCGCTGTCTGAGAAAACTCCGGTGATTTTGTCAAGGATACTTCTGATAGAGCCAAAAATATCAGTTCCGATAACTGTGGGTGTATTTGCGGAGGGATCCTCTGCGGGAGCCGCATCCTCAGCGAACGCCATGGTGAGCGCGCTCATTGCAAATACGAGAGCGAGAACAATTGCAAGTACCTTTTTCATAAAACATCAATCCTTTCATAATATTCCCATACCGTTTGTTCCTCACGCCATAGGTACAGAGATATTACCATTAAACGGAAAAAAAGTCAAGATTAAAAATGCCCTAATCCGATTGTGTATCTTTAACGAAAATTGTGATTAAAGCATATTTTACTCAAGATAATCCTTGAGTTTTTTGCTTCTGCTCGGATGGCGAAGCTTGCGCAGAGCCTTTGCCTCGATCTGGCGGATCCTCTCACGGGTAACGTTGAATTCCGCGCCGACCTCCTCAAGAGTGTGGGGGTGGCCTCCCTCAAGGCCGAAGCGAAGGCGGAGCACCTGCGCCTCTCTGGGCTGAAGGGTCTTGAGCACTTCGTCAAGCTGCTCTTTGAGAAGCATCATCGAGGCGGCGTCCGCCGGTGCGGGAGCGTCGTCATCGGGGATGAAATCGCCGAGGTGGCTGTCTTCCTCTTCGCCGATGGGGGTTTCGAGCGAAACGGGCTCCTGGGCTACTCTCATTATATCCCTGACCTTATCGACGGACATATTGAGCTCTTTGGCGATCTCCTCCGCGGTGGGGTCTCTGCCGTTTTTATGAAGGAGCTGGCTGCTCGTCTTTTTGACCTTGTTTATGGTTTCCACCATGTGGACGGGAATCCTGATGGTCCTCGCCTGATCCGCGATGGCTCTGGTGATCGCCTGCCTGATCCACCAGGTGGCGTAGGTTGAGAATTTGAAACCTTTTGTGTAATCGAATTTATCTACCGCTTTTATAAGACCGAGGTTGCCCTCCTGGATAAGATCGAGGAACTGCATTCCCCTGCCTACATATCTTTTGGCGATGGAAACGACAAGGCGAAGGTTTGCCTCCGCAAGGCGCTGTTTCGCGCCCTTATCGTCGGATGCAATCCTGATGGCGAGCTCGATCTCCTCCTCGGGAGTGAGAAGCGGCACCTTTCCTATATCCTTGAGATAGACCTTGACGGGGTCGTCGATATTTACATTCTTTTCATCTACAACGCCCATTTCGGGAGTTTTGGGAGTGTCAAGCTCAAAATTCTCAAAATCCTCGTTTGCCATATCATCGACTATCTCGATATTTTCGGCCTCGAGAGTTTCATAGAGCTTATCGAGAGCCTCGACCTCGATATTGAGATCGAGCATAGCCTCATCTATCTGCTGAGTGGTGAGTTTGCCTGTCGCTTTGCCCTTTTCTATCAGTTTCTTAAAGGGATTGCCGACGGTTTTTTCGTTGTTTTCCATAATTATTTTTCCTCCCGTTTTCTGAGTTTGTTTACGGCGTTGAGAAATTCTTCGTCTGTCATATTCCGCGCATCCTGCTGCCCGACGCCGGATGAATTTTTGAGCACCCCGATACAGTCGCGGCACTCCTTTACGGTATTGGCAAGGTTGCCGCTTTTAATGTAGATCCTGCCGATGCTGTCAAGCTCGCCCGGGCTGAAATCCTGCGCGAACATCGAGAGATCCGTTGAATAATTGCCCTCGATAAGCTCGATAAGGCAGGTGATCACCCTGCGGTTAAACGCGGTCACGAAATCATCCGGGGTGAATTCCCCTTTGATCTCTCTGTAAAAATCCGGATTTCGCATAAGCGAGGCGATCAGAGTTTCTTCCGCGTTGGCAGCTCTGAGATTTGCCTTTCTCTCCGGGTTGTTTTTATCTTCAAAATTTTTGACGGAAATTTTGGTTATTTCCTTCTCTTTTTCCTGAGCCCTTCTCCTTCCGAGCCTGCGGGCGGCGGAAGACGCCTGAATCATTATAGATTCCTTTGAAACATTGAATTCATTCGCAAGCCTCTGCGCGTAAATATCGCGCTCTATCGGGTTGCATTCGGCGAGTATCTCCGCGGCGGCGATAAGATATTTCGCCTTTCCGTCATCGGTCATCACATTATGTTTGCCGAGCTCCTCGCTGAGCCTGTATTCCGTTTCGTTATTCGCTTTGTTTATGAATTCAAGGAATTTGAGCTTCCCCGAAGTCCTTACGATTTCATCGGCGTCCTTGCCGTCCTCCATACGGACGACCTTGACCTTGAGCCCGGTCTTATCAAGAGCCTGAAGCGCCTTCTTTGTGGCGTTTTTGCCCGCGGCGTCATTATCATAGCAGACATAAAGCTCCTCGGCATATCTTGAAAGAAGCGAAGCCTGCTCCTGCGTAAACGCCGTGCCGAGGCACGCCACCGCATTTGTGATGCCCGCCTGGTGAAGGGTGATCACATCCATATATCCTTCAACGAGAATGAGCTTTTTTTCGGCGGAATTCTTGGCGAAATTCAGGGCGAAAATGCCGCTCCCCTTCTTATACACAGGGGTGTCCGCGGTGTTTATGTATTTCGGCTTTGAATCATCCATGACCCTGCCTCCGAACGCCACCACATTGCCCCTCAGATCGAGGATGGGGAACATTATCCGGTTTCTGAAGCTGTCATACACATTCGTTTTGCCGTTTTTATTTGAACGCACCGCAAGATTCGCGAGCACAAGCTCCTGCTCCGTGTAGCCGAGCGATCTGAGGTGATTCAGAAGCGCACGCCAGTCATCGGGGGCGTATCCGAGCCCGAAATGCGTTATAGTCTGCTTTGTAAGCCCTCTTTTTGCAAAATATTCGAGCGCCTTTTTATTTTCGGGGACATACAGCTGAGAATTGAAAAACCTCGCGGCCTCTCTGTTGGCGGAGAGTATCCTCATCCTCAGCTTTGAAAATGAATCGTCATAGCCTTCGTCGGGCATCGCCATGCCGAATCTCGAAGCGAGCGATTTGACTGCATCCACATAATCGAGATTATCCATCCTCATCACGAAGCTGATAACATCGCCGGAGGCCTGACACCCGAAGCAATAAAAGGATTTTGTATCGGGAAAGACGGTGAAAGACGCCGTTTTTTCCGAATGGAACGGGCAGAGACCTTTGAGATTCCTGCCGGTTCGTTTGAGCGAAACATAGGAGGAAATAACCTCCTCGATATCCGCTCTGTCGTGCAGATCCTGAATATATTCTTTGCTTATCGGCATATTTCCTCACCTGCCTCTCACTCTGAAATATGCGTCACGGATCAATCGTCATCATCCTCGCCGCGCTTCTTTATGGCAACTCCCGCGAGAATACCGGCGGCTGTGATAAAGACTATGCCGCCTATGACTGCGATGCCGAATATCAGCGTAGGATCCATCTGCTTCTTTTCCTCTGCCGGAGGCGGAGCGGTGGAAATCTCTCTTGTTTCATACTGCTCGCCGGAATAAATATCGTAATAATCGGTCGATTGTGTTTCGCTCTCCGCACTTTCACCGTCTGCCGACGAAGTGAAAAACTCCTCGTATCCCGAGGGCATCGGCGCCGTGGTAAACACGGGATTCGCCGGCGCGGCTGAGGTTTCGTTGCTGCGGTAGGTGGTATAGGCTACATTATCGTTGTCTTTATATATGGATTCGTTTTTTGAAGTGCTTTTATCCTTACCCGAGGTCGGCTCAGAGGAGGATTGAGCCCGGGAGGATGACGGCTCCTGCGTTGTCGCCGGGGAGGTGGTTTCGTCATACCTGCCGTTTGCGGTCAGCACCGTCTGACCCGTAGCCGCATTTTTGAGAGTCGGCGCTGCCCTGCCCGTCTGCGCTCTCGGGCTCAGGACAACGTAAGAATCGGACGGATATTTGAGAGTACGGTCAACGAGCGCGCTGCCTTCGGATTCCGCATCCTGTTCAAAGAGCGTGAGCGAATTCCTCCCGGCGTTTTTGACTATCGCCCATCTGCCCGTTGAAGGCGAATAGACAATATCTCCCTGCGCCGGATTGCGCGGATATTTGAGATCATAGCCGTCGGAGGTGATAATGGGCCCGTTGGCTCCGGATGAAACATTCAGCCCGTAGGCCTCCTTGTAAAATCTGACTACAAGCTCGCTGCTCGAATAGGTCTGATTCTCTGTTGAATAGAGGGAATCAACTCCCAAAAATGTATCCGCCGTAAACGGGTTGCCGTTAATGGCTACTTTTTTTCCTCCGGAAATGTCGCTCGACCAGCTCGCGGAAACATTCATCGCGGCAAAAACGACGATGAACACCGCAAAAACCGGCATGAGCGCGATAATTCTTTTTTTCATTTTTCTACCTCTGCGAAATTCAGATCCCGGACCAGCCCCGAGGCACAAACATATCCTCAAAAACCTTGACGGCATAGCGGTCTGTCATGCCTGCGACAAAATCACACGCGGCTGTCTCCGGAGATTCCGTTCTTGCGATTTTTATATACATATCCGGCATGAGCTCCGGATATTTTGAAAACTTTTTGTAGAGCGTCGCCACCATTTCGGCTGCCTTGCCCTCTTCACTCTTGCAGGCGGGGTTCGTATATACGGCTTCAAACATAAAGCTGTGAAGCATATCGAATATCATACCGACCTGGGGCGACAGAGAAATATCTTCGCCGCTGCTGCCGACGCAATCAAGCACAAGGGTATTTATCCTCTCGGCTTTGGAATAGCCGAGCACATCCCTGATCTCAACGGGTATATCATCCTCCGTGAGTATCCCCGCGCTCTCGGCGTCATCAATATCGTGATTGATATAGGCTATGCGGTCCGACAGGCGGACTATCCTGCCCTCGAGAGTATCGGCGGGGGCGCCGTTTGTATGCCTCACTATCCCGTTGCGCACCTCGTAGGTGAGATTGAGCCCTTCGCCGTCTTTCTCAAGCTTATCCACCACTCTCAGGCTCTGCTCATAATGCTTGAAGCCGTGGGGGCAGGCGGCGGCGAGAGCCCTTTCGCCCGCGTGGCCGAAGGGCGTATGCCCGAGGTCGTGGCCGAGAGCAATGGCGCAGGTCAGATCTCTGTTTAATCCGAGAGCGTCGGCAATCGTGTCGGCTATCTGGGCGACCTCAAGGGTGTGGGTGAGCCTTGTGCGGTAATGATCCCCTTCGGGCGAAAGAAACACCTGGGTCTTATGCTTGAGCCTGCGGAAAGCTCCGCAGTGGATTATCCTGTCTCTGTCTCTCTGATACTCCGTCCTCACGGAGCATTCCTCTTCGGGAACAAGACGCCCTTTTGTGTTGAATGAAAACGCCGCCGAAGGTGACAGCAGCAATCTTTCCCTCTCATATTTTTGCTCGCGGATACTCGCCATTTTCTCACCCCTTCACAAACTAATACGCCGTTTTTCGGCAAAATCCCTTTAATTATTTTGTAAACAATTTGTAAACTCATATATTGTTGACATATATACCTCCGAAATGCTATTATTTATAGTGGATTATTTTGGAGGTATTCCGATGTTTAAAACACTTGTACTGACCGAAAAGCCGTCTGTCGCCAGAGATATAGCCCGGGTGCTTGGCTGTAAAAAGAGCGGCAACGGCTGTCTGATCGGAGATAAATATATCATTACCTGGGCGCTCGGCCATCTCGTCACCCTCGCCGACCCCGAAGCATACTCGGATAAATACAAAGCCTGGCGTATGGAAGATCTGCCCATGCTGCCGGATAAAATGAAACTCGTTGTGATCGGCCAGACCTCAAAGCAGTTTAAGGCGGTCAGCGCCCTGCTCGCGAGCAAAGAGGTCGATAAGGTCGTAATAGCCACCGACGCCGGCAGAGAGGGAGAGCTTGTGGCGAGGTGGATCCTCCTCAAGGCAAACTGCCGCAAGCCCGCTCAGCGACTGTGGATATCATCACAGACGGATAAAGCCATACGCGAGGGCTTCGCCTCTCTCAGGCCCGCCTCGCAGTATGATAACCTTTTCCGCTCCGCCCAATCCAGGGCGCAGGCGGATTGGCTCGTCGGGCTGAATGTGACAAGAGCACTCACCTGCAAACATAATGCGCAGCTTTCGGCGGGCAGAGTCCAGACCCCCACTCTCGCAATGATAGTTCAGCGCGAAGAGGAGATTCTGAAATTCAGACCCAAGGATTATTTCACCGTCAAGGCGGATCTCGGCAACTTCACGGCGCTTTACAAGGATCAACGCAATCAGGCGAGTTTTTCTGACGCCGCCGCGGCTCAGGAGATCGCGCAGGCCGTCAAGGGTCAGAGGGCGATCCTCACCGAGGTAAAAAAACAGTATAAATCCAAAAATCCGCCCGCCGCCTACGATCTGACGGAGCTTCAGCGCGACGCAAACAAAAAATACGGCTACTCGGCAAAGCAGACCCTGTCGCTTATGCAGAGCCTTTATGAAACGCATAAACTCCTCACCTACCCGAGGACCGATTCGAGATATATCACAAAGGATGTTGTCGCCACTCTCCCCGAAAGGCTCAGGGCGATAGCCATAGGTCAATACAGAGAGGCGGCAAACGCCGTACTCCGTTCAAAGCCCCTGCAAACAAAATTCATCGTAAACGACGCCCTCGTTTCGGATCATCACGCCATAATCCCGACCGAGCAATATGTCGATCTCAACAAGCTCACGCGCGATGAGCTTCATATCTATGATCTGGTCGTGCGCAGATTTATCGCCGTGCTCAGCCCCGCTTATGAATATAACGAAGTTCAGGTGAAGGTGACTGCCGGAAAATATAATTTCTACGCCAAGGGTCAGAGCGTTATCTCCGCAGGCTGGAAGGCGCTTTATGATTCTTCTCTCTATGATGACGCCGACAGCGCGGATGATGTCAAATCCCAATCCCTGCCCGCTCTCAATCAGGGCGCGGCGGTCACGGTAAAAGATGTGAGAATCGTCGCGGGCAAGACCGCGCCTCCGCCGAGATTCACCGAAGCCACCCTGCTCACGGCAATGGAAAATCCCTCAAACCGCGTCGAGGACGGCAGGCTCCGCGAGGCTCTCAAATCCGCGGGCGGGCTCGGCACCCCGGCGACAAGGGCGGATATTATTGAAAAACTCTTCGATTCATTCTACATTGAGAGAAGAGGCAGAGAGATCTATCCGACTTCAAAGGGCAGGCAGCTTATCGGCATAGTCCCTCCCGAGCTCAAATCCGCTGAGCTGACCGCTAAATGGGAGCAGCGGCTCTCACTCATAGCAAGCGGCAAAGAAAGCGATAAAAAATTTGTTGATGAAATGCGAGATTACGCCGTCTCTCTCGTTTCGGATGTCAAAAAAAGCAACGCCGTTTATCATCACGACAATATCACAAGAGAGGTCTGCCCCGAATGCGGCAAGTATCTGCTTGAGGTCAACGGCAAAAAAGGCAAGATGCTCGTCTGTCAGGATCGCGAATGCGGCTACAGAAAGAGCGTTTCGATAATAACCAACGCAAGATGCCCCGAATGCCATAAAAAGCTTGAAATGCGCGGCGAGGGCGATAAAAAGATGTTTTACTGCGTTTGCGGATACCGCGAAAAACTCACCGATTTCAATAAACGCAAGGAGAGCGCGGGCGCGGGCAAACGCGATGTTGAAAATTATATTAGACAGCAGAATAAGCAAAAGACGGTGAATAACCCGTTTGCCGATCTGCTGGCAAACTGGTCGGAGGATAAATGATGAAAAAAATTCTCTGTTTTCTGCCGGTGCTGGCGCTCCTGCTCTGCTCCGCCTGCGCGGGAAGGGGTACGGGCAAAAGCATCGCATACGCCATCGACACGTCGCCGGCCACTCTCGACCCGCAGTACGCCTCCGAATCCGGCGCAAAGATAGTGATCAACAATGTGTTTGAAGGTCTGGTGAGGCTCGGCCCCGAAGGCGGGATAGTCCCCGGTATCGCCGAAAAATGGGAGATCTCCGAGGACGGGCTCACATACACCTTTTTCCTTCAGAAGGATACCGAATGGTATTGCCCCTCATCCTTCAAAACTCAATACGGCGAGGAATTCTATAAGAAATTTGTCGATGCCAAGGTCAACGCGGAAGATTTCATATTCGCTTGCAGGCGTGCGGTCGATCCCGCGATCAAATCGCCAAATGCCGGCAGGCTGATGGTGATTGCCGGCGCTGCGGATATTTATGCCGGCAAAGCGGAGCTCTCCTCTCTCGGCGTTACGGCGCCGGACGAATACACCCTTGTATTTACTCTGACCGAGCCCTGCCCCGATTTTCTCACTAGGCTCACGGAGAGCGAATTTATGCCCTGCAACGCCGATTTTTACAACGCGATGAGCGGGCGGTACGGGCTCACCAAAAACACTCTGCTTTGCAACGGCCCGTTTTATCTGAGCTACTGGGATCCCGAAAGCCAGATAACCATTAAGAAAAACAAATATTACGCGGGCAAGGGAGAGGTCATCCCCCTGTCTGTCGCGATAACCTTTGACCCCAACGCCGAGTCCGTTTCCAAAAAGCTCTCAAACGGTTCGCTCAGCGCGGCGCTTCTCAAGCCCCTCAGCGAGATCCCGGAGGGGGTCACCGTAGCCAAGGAGATACCCGATACCGTTATCGGCCTCGCCTTTAACTGCTCCGATCCGCTGCTCTCAAATCCCGATATACGCAAGGCGCTCTGCTGCTCAGTTGATAAGAGCTTATTCAGCAAATCAGAATCCTTCGGTAAAGCGAACGGCTTCATCCCCGCCTGCTGCTATGTCGGAAGCGACAGCTACCGCTCAAGGGTCGGCAGCCAGACCCCGAATATCGAAGGCTCCGTCAGCAGGGCAAAAAAATACTGGCAGCGCGGGCTCGAAGCCCTTGAAATATCCACCGCCGAAGTTAATATCCTATGCCCCGACAGGTTTGACGAAGTTATCAGAGATCAGCTCCAGGTTTGGCAAAAATCTCTCGGCATCACCCTCTCCGTAAGCGTTGTGAACGGCACCGACGAAGAGATCGCGAAAGCGGTGAATTCCGGTAATTATCAGGCGGCTGTCTGCGCGCTTACCACCGGCGAGCACAACGCGGTAAACTACCTCGCCCAATTTGAAGACGGCGGGATCTTCCGCTACTCGGATGTAAACTTTGCCGCCGTCATCAGGAATCTCAAAGCTTCCGTCACCGATGACGATATCATCAACGGCTGTTTCACCGCGGAGGCAATGATACTGCGCGAAGGCGTTTTCTTCCCGCTCATGACCGGCTCATCCAAATTTGCCCTTAACAGCGAGATAACCGGCATTACGGTGCTTGACACCGAGGATACCGTATGCTTCATAAATGCGAAAAGGTTTGATTGATATGAAAAATTCAGAGAAAGAGAAAAATTACGGCAGGAATATGGCGACCGCTTCCGTAGCCGCGGCGGCTGCGGCGGTGACTGCCCCCGTCATAGGCGGCTTCATTATAAACCGCAGGCGAAAGGCTCTGGATGACGATGATTTTATCGCTTCGGACGCCGCGGGATTTGTGACCGCGCGCGGAGAAAAAACTGAGATAAACGGAATAAATCTGCTTGATTTCACCTTCGGCTGCCGTGAGGGCAACGAGCTGATCCCGGGCGGAGTGCGTGCCTCGTTTGAAGCTCTCAAGGCGAGATTCGGTGATTACGGAGCGAGAAAGATATTCGGCAAATGCTTTGAAAACACCGTATCCCCCGCAGATATAAAAGAGATCGCGAAGGCGGGCATAAACTGCGTGAGGCTCCCCGTCAGAAGCTTCCTGCTCTTCAAAGAAGAAAAGGTGTCAAAAAAAGACAAGCCCCAGCTCAAGAGGCTTGATAAGTTTATTTCCAAATGCGCAAAATCCGGCATCTATGTCATCCTCACCTGCTCCGACGCCCCCGGTTATAACCCCGATGCGGGCGAATACGGGATTTTTGAGATGGGCAAAAAGGCATTCTCAAAGCGGAGCGAATTTGTCAGGATGTGCTCCGAAATCAGCACTCATTATAAGGATAACCCCGCAGTGCTCGGCTACGAGCTTCCCTTCGCCGAGCTTAAAGGCGAGCAGAATGAGAAGGATAAAAAAATATATTATTCCCTCTGTATAAGGACCGCCAAGGCTCTGCGCACTCTCAATGACAGGCACCTTATTTTTGCGGATTCGCGAGGCCTGCCCGATGATACGGCGGAGCTTAAAAGCTACGGCTTCGGCGTTATCGCGGATATGGATTCTCAAAATCTGAATGAGCTTATGCAGTCCCTTCCCCCGGAAATGCCCTTGACGGCTGTTTCGGAAGGCGCATTCGGAAACGATGAGATAATCGCTCTGCCCGGAGACATCGGCAGGATAAGCGGCTATTTCAAGGGGAGCAATACGGATAACTGCATTTATTGCAAGCCGAAGGATTTTATTGACACCGTCGCCGACAGCTACGATGAGATCTGCGAAAAGGTGTCAAAGCCGTCACTTACCGAAAACTTCATGAAGCTGGGCTGATATGGAAAAGATAATCGTTGTAATTATTCTGGCGATCCTCGCCCTGCTATTTTTGGGCAAGCAGACCGTTGTCATGGTCGGAGTGCTCGGCGCCGTTGCGATAGCGAGCGCGGGAATGACTCTGTTTTTCATATTCTTTGTGATACGCCTGCTCTTTTCAAAAAAGAGAAAGGCAAAATTCCTCAGGATCGAGAGAAATACGGTATTCAAATGGCGCGCCGCATTCTATGAAATTGACGGCGCGGAATACCCCTGCGTATTCCCCGATGACGGGATCATGGATGACAAAATCTATAAGACCGATAAGGAATATACGGTTTTTCTCAACCGGAGGATGGGCAAGGTCTATGACCGCATCGCCGTCACCACCTGCGTGATAGGGCTGGTATTTACCCTCGCCATTGATTTCGGAATGATTTTCCTCTACCTGTTATTCTACAGATAATACAGTCAACGGGCTGCCTTCGGGCAGCCCGTTCTGCTTCGCAAAATGCGAAAATATAAACTTCTCCGGTCAGTCTGCTTTGGGTATCGTCACCATAGCTTTGAAAAGATCGCCATCCGTTTCGATCTTAAAGGTGCCTCCCTGTGCCGTGCAGAGGTTGCTTGCGATGGAGAGCCCGAGCCCGTTTCCTTCGCCCGTTCTCGAGGTATCGCCCCTGAAAAATCTCTCCGTAAATTTTTCGGTATCCGCTTCAAGCGGAGCGGAAGAGATATTTTTGAATAGTATCAATCCGTAGTTTTCGCCTGAGGTCACCTCGATATACGCCCTTGTTCCTTTGAGCGCATATTTTTTGATATTTGAGAGCAGATTTTCAAAAATCCTGTTTGTGATATTTGAATCCGCATTCACATATACGGCATCGGAGGGGATTTTTGAAACGAGGGTGATCCCCTGCTCTCTGAGCTCATCCTCATTTTCGCCGATTATCTGGGCGGCAAATTCGCAGAGATTTAGCCTTATCGGATTTACCTCAACATTTCCGCTCGCCGCCTTTGAAGCCTGAACGAGATCGTCGATCAGCTTTTTGAGCCTCTGCGATTTATCATCGAGGACCGAGAGATATTCCTCGCGCTCGGCGGGGTCATCCGTCTTTTTGAGCAGATCTACATAAGTTATTATCGAGGTGAGCGGCGTTTTGAGATCGTGGGTAACATTTGTGAGCAGCTCCGTCCTCGTCGCCTGCTCCCTCATAGCCTGATTTACCGCCGCCTGCACTCCGTCTCTGACGGATGAAATATTTTCGGCGACCGCTTTCATAAAAGACGGCATAAGCGCGGTGTTGACGGCGTTATTGAATTTGCCCTCTTTGATTTTGCCGATGCCCTTCGCTATCCTGTGGAATGATACGGCAAGCAGTGCGGCATAAGCCGCGAGAAGCAGGGTGCCGATTATCCCGATCACCCTCGCGCCGTCACTCCACGCCGCGGTAAACAATATAACGCCGATAAGCGCTGCGGCGAATATTGCAATGCCCGAAAAAATGAGGAACTTCCTGCCCTTGCCGTTTGCGTAATCATCGGCAATTTCTTTTGTAATCCCCGTTTTGATTTTTGAGAAAAGTCCGCGTATTTTGCCAATGATAAATTTAATAATCCTTATTGCGGCGTTTACAAGGGTATATCTGAAGAATGTTTTGGTGCGTATATTCCTCGCCATTGAGCAGATGAGCGCGAGCCCCGCGGCGCAGAAAGCGGCAAAGAGCAGAGCGCAGATCTGATTTGAAAGGCCGGCAATGAATTCGGCGAGCTCCGGCGGAAATGAATTGAAAACAAAGAGCCGCTGCGGATTGAATTCATAATAATGTATCCCGCCGATAAATACGCCGCAAGCCGTCATAAAAGCTGCGGCGATCCCCGCCCTGATCATCAGAGGTATCTTATCCGCAAATCGCAGAGCGGCCTCGCCCGATGAGGTGATCCCCGCTTTTGAGATCACATACAGGGAGCAGGCGCAGGCAAGGATAAACGATATTATCGCTATCACGAGAAACGCCGTCTCGGAGCCGATTTTTGCGTGAGAATGTATATTGCCCTCAAATGCCGTCCGGCCCACGATAAAGGGATCGCCGGCGCCGGATTTTTTCATATCCCAGCCCACATAGATCCTGTCGATATTCTTCTGCCTGTAAACGGTGCTTACGGGAGAATCTTCAAACCCGACCGAGGCGGCGTATGAATTATTTGCCTTATGCTCCGCCGACGAGACATATTTGCCGTTTTCATAATATTCGTAATAATCCTCTCCGATTTTTGAGAGAACGGTTTTTGTATCGTCGCCCGGTTTGACCGCGCAGTTTGTTGCGACCTTGCCCGTAGTATTGTAAAACACTGCATAATTGACGGATTTTATCACATCCGACCACATATACAAATCATAATAATCGCCGTGAACAGCGGGAGTGAATGATTGGGGAAGGCGCTCGTCTGTGTATTTTTTGATTATCTGCTCGGTTGACATCTCCCCGTAATTGATACCGTTAGTGTTTTCGCCCCGGGTCGTTTTCCATATCAGCCCGATAGCTCTGCCGATATTTGTTATCTTGTTTTTACCGAGCTGCAAGCCGGGATAACCCGTAGTCAATACGGCGGAGGTAACATCCTCGGCTTTGTTTTCCGTCTGAGGAGCGGTCGTTGAAGCTGAGCTGCGGCTTTCATCTTCGGATCCCGTCGGCTCCGTTGTCGTCTCGGTTTTACCGCTTGTTTCCTCTTCATAAGCGTCGGTGTTGAAGTCGCCGTCAAGTGCGGTTTCTTCATAATATTCTTCATCATAATAATCATCAATATAATCGAGATTATTATATTCATCGGCGGAAATCAAATTGCCGTTAAAAGAGAAATAATAGCTTCCGTCGTCGCCGCGGTAACGGTAACGATATTTGTTATCCCTCGTTACGCTGACCTCAAGCCCCTTTACCCCGTCGAGATAATCACACGCGGCTTTGATATTCGCCGCGCCCTCTTTTACGGTTTTTTGAAGCTCTTTCCCTACCGAGGTCTTCAGATAATCATCAAGATTTTCGCAGGAGAGATATTCGCCGTCCGAAAGGATGCGGTATTCGCATTCATTGAGGATCTGCCTGAAAACATTCGTACCCGAATACTCGGGGTAATCCCCCGTTGATGACAGGCGGTTGTAATAGACGGTATCTCTGACAAAACAGAATACGCCGAATCCCGAAATAAAGAAAAACAGGATTGCCAGCGCCGCGGCGATTATTCTTTTGAGCTTTAAATTATCGGTATTTTTCAACTTTGTATCCAAGGCCCCACACCACCATTAAATATTTCGGATCTTTGGGATTTATCTCGATTTTTTCACGGATCCGTCTGATATGCACCGTGACCGTCTTTTCCGATACGAAGCATTCCTCGTTCCAGACCGCCTCATAGATCTGCTCGGTGGAGAATACTCTGCCGAGATTTTTCATCAGGAATTCGAGGATCCCGTATTCCGTGGCGGTCAGCTTCACGCTCTCGCCGTCAACCGTCACCTCTTTGGTGAGGGTGTTGAGGCTCAGCCCGCCCGTCGTAATCTCGCCTTCCTTCGCCTCCATTGAGCCGAGAGAGGTGTATCTGCGGATTTGGGATTTCACTCTCGCGATAAGCTCAAGAGGATTAAACGGCTTTGTCACATAATCGTCGGCGCCGAATGAAAGCCCGGCGATCTTATCCGTATCCTCGCTCTTTGCCGAAAGCAGGATTATCGGGATATTATTCTTTTCTCTGACCTTGACGGTAGCGCTCAAGCCGTCGAGCCCGGGCATCATAATATCCATTATGCAGCAGTGAATCTGATTGGATTTGATTATCTCCAGCGCTTCAATGCCGTTTTCCGCTTTCATCACATTATAGCCTTCGTGCCTGAGATAGATCTCTATTGAGTCGAGTATCGCTTTGTCATCATCGCAAACGAGTACGTTATACATCGGATTTATCCCTCCCGATCCGCCTTTACTCTAACACGCGGATTCAAAGATTTTTCTTAAAAAAGGTTAAGATTAGGTTAAGAATTCACACGGACATCATATCACAACCGCCCTTAATATACAATAGCGGAAGCCGCTTTGCAGCGGCTTCCGTGTCATAATTTTTCTCTCCTTCCCTGTCTTTTCAATTTTATATTAAAATCCGAAAAATACAATCGGGGGTTGCAGATTATGCCAAACTGTTTCAATTTTGTAATATTTCTTGTATTCAGCCCGATTATATAGTATAATCCATTCGACTTACAGTCAATAAAACAGTAAAGGGTTGAAGATGTGAAAACCAGATTTAACAACATGCTCAAGGATGTAAAAAAATGGGAGCTCGTCTATTGGTGGATCCTCAGAATCCTCATGATATTTGCTCTCGTTTACACCATAGTCGTGGGCCACGGCCCCATGGGCGATTATAAAGGAAGCAATCCCTGGCAGCAGGTCGCAGCCAACCTCGTCGGAATGTTTGCCTATGAGATAATTCAGCTATGCTTCTCCGACAAGAGCTTTTTGAGGAATCTCAGCCCGAGATTTCAGGATATTACCGCCCTCGGATTCTTCCTCGGCTCATTCGGCGGCGCATTTATGAATCTCTATTACAGTCTGCCGATGTATGATAAGATACTTCACGCGCTCGGTACCGCCGAGGCGGTCTATATCGGCTATGAAGTGGTCTGCGCCATGCAGATAAAGCATAAGAAGACCTGCCCGTTCCAGATAGCGGTGCTCTGCGCGCTCGGCATCGGGTTTATATTCTCGACCGGCTGGGAGCTTTTTGAATTCACCTACGATCAGTTTTTCGGCGGCGACGCCCAGCATTGGAATGTTGTCAACGCCCTTGAAGAAGCCGGCGGCAGTTTCCGCAACATCTTCCTTATGTTCCCGATAAAAGATGAGGCAACATTTATGTCGCGATTCCCCCTGATGGATACGATGAGCGATACCGTCATGAACTTCATTGGCGGCGTGGTTATGTATATTATCCTCAGATTCAAGCCCTACAGACACAGCGGCAAGAATGATATAAACCGCATAATCGAAGAGGAAAACAAAGAGATCGAGGCGGCGTAAATAAGGCTGCGCTTTGATATAAAAGAGAAGATAATAATAAAAAGGAGAATGTGTTATGCAGGCATTACTTGCGCTCTGGCTCACCATCGTGCTCAGCTTCACCTCCGTATTCGGCCTGATCGGCGAAAAATACGAGGTGTTTGAAAATATACGGTACGGCGAAGCCGAGAGAGATCTTGTAACGATTTATGTGCCCGAAACCGCTTATGACAGAGAATACAACGCCTGTATTCTTTACATCCACGGCGGATCGTGGCAGGGCGGCGAAAAAGAGGATATGTCGCCTCACTGCAAAAAACTCGCAATGAAAGGCTATATCACGGCCACAATGAGCTACTCGCTCTATACCGAAGAGGTCTTCGGCGATGTCACGGCATTCACCATGTGTGATGAAATCGACGCCTGTATAGACGCGATAAAGGCTTTCGGAGAGGAAAAGGGGCTGAATATCACCAAGCTCGCTACCTCGGGATACTCTGCCGGCGGCCACCTCTCAATGCTCTACAGCTATTCAAGGTCCGAGGATTCATCCATTGAGCTTGCCTTCACCGCAAACAGAGTGGGTCCCTCCGATATGGGCGCCGATGTCTGGGGCAGCTACGGGCTCGCCTCAATGCTCGCCGGAGAGGAAATAACCGATGAAATGATCGAAAACGGCGAGGCCGAAAAAATCGCCGATTCCGTTTCACCCGTCGCCTTTGTTACGGCGGATACGATCCCCTCTATCTATGCCTACTGCGGCAACGATATTCTCGTTC
This sequence comes from uncultured Clostridia bacterium, assembly GCA_947166625.1. Lineage (GTDB taxonomy): Bacteria > Bacillota > Clostridia > Oscillospirales > Acutalibacteraceae > CAG-177. The sequence continues at coordinate 112,906 of CAMVEX010000003.1, read as the reverse complement.
AGAAGGGCAACAGAGAATCCATGAACAAGGTCTTTGACGAAACCGGAGCCGTCCATGAATATATATTCTATCCCCTTTCAAATCACGGTATGCTCCTTGATCCGATCAGCGAGATAACTTATAACCGAGATCTTTACGGCTACTGCGAAAAATATTTCGGATATTGATAAAAAATCGTCCGCCCTTCGGGCGGACGTTTGATTATGCTTCGTTTTTTTGTTTAATCGCTTCGGCGCTCTCTCGCTTTGCTCTTCGCTCCCGCAGATTGAGAATGATAATCGCGGATAAAATAAGGCAGGTGCCGGCGATTTTTGACGGGGTGCGCGGCTCCGAATAAACAAACATCCCCAGCAGAGAGCCCACAAGCGGCTCTATCGCCGCGATTATCCCCGCCTTGCCCGTATCAAGCCCCTTGAGCCCGAGGGTGTAAAAAAGATAGGGCAAAACGGTGCATACAACGCCGATGCCGATACACCACGGTATCAGACCGGGCTGAGAGATTATGACCGATAAGGTCTGAGCCGGTCTGCCTATCGCGAGCGAGCCGAGAAGTCCGAAAAGAAACGTGTATTCCGTCACGGTCAGGGTATCGTATTTTTTGAGAGCGAATCTGCCGAATATCGAGTAGAGCCCGTAGCAAAGACCCGAGCCGAGCCCGGTCATAAGGATAAGCGGGGTGATCGCGCTTCCCCCGCCCGCGATTCCCGAAACGAGCACGCACCCGGCGGCGGTCAGAATAAGCGAAATTCCCTTTTTGGCGGTGATTTTTTCCTTGAAAAACAGGGCGGACATTATCATTATAAACGCAGGCGAGGTGTAGAGCAAAACGACCGCGATGCTTGCCTGCGAATGTATCATTGTGTAAAAATACAGGCAGTTGAAAAGCACGACGCTGACTACACCCGTGCCGATAAAAATCGGAATATCGCGCGGAGCTATCCTGAGCCTGCTTCTGTCCTTGACGGAGACAAACGCCGTAAACAGCGGGAATGCGACCGCCATTCTTATCAGCGAAATATTCATCGCGTCAAGTCCGCTCGCCGACAGACACTTGATAAAAATCGTGATCAGACCCCACAGAATTCCGGCGAGCAAAACGCTGAGGACTGATTTTTTCTGATTCATACGTATTCTTCCGTTTCTTTGCAAATAACACGGAGATTATAGCGCAAAAAAATATCCCGGTCAACAAAAATTGACCGGGAGCCTTGATTTTTATTCGGATTTATCCTCAGGATCCTTTTCTTTTTCTTTCTCTTCGATCGCCTCGCGGGCAAGCTCTTTGAGCTCCTCCACCGTTTTACCCGCCTTGCGCGCCATCTCCGCCTCTTCTCTGGCTTTGATCTCGGCGGCGGCTTTGCGCTGCTCTTCAAGACGCTGCGCCTCTTTTTCGGCAAGGATCTTATCCATCCTGGCGTGGATCTCTTCCATCGAAACGCCGTCCGCAATCATCTGCTCATATTCTTCATAGGGTATTCCGCCGATGTAGCACTGCTTATATTTGACAGGCGGTTTCTTTATCGTGATTATCACATTTATCGCCAGCAGGAGCAGCAGAGAAAAGATGTAGGCGAAAGCGCCGAATTTGAGAGAGCCGCTGAAATACTCGGGAAATACCGAATTTATCTCGCCTGCAAATCTTGTGAAGAATACCGCCGAAACGGCAGCGGCGCCTATGGCGACGCAGTTATTGAAAATATTTCTGATGTTGCCGAGCTTTCCGCTCGCGATTATGAGGGCGATGAGGCTGACAACAACCATCGCGAGAGAGATGAGGATGGAAAACAGCGAAACGGCATAATCGGTAAAGCCTGCGCCTACAAGCTCGGATTCCGTCATTTTGAACAGATTGTCAAAATTCAGGGAAGACACCGTATTTACAAGCGTCACGGCGTTTATCGAGGTGCTTCTCTGATCAATAAAAGGCCCGCTGAAATTTACCGAAGCGAGCGGCAGCATAAGCATCGCGAGCGGCAGGATCGACAATCCGAGCCTGACGAGAGCATATTTTGAGCCGACGAATGAGGATTTGAGGCGATCTACCTTCTTTTGCACCCTTACATGGTCGATCTCGGCAATATCCGCCTCCTCCTGGAGACGCTCATCCATATTGTAATAAACGATATTCACGCCGCATTTCGGGCAGTTCGGTTTATAATCCGTCAGTTTGAGATGATGACCGCAATTCGGACAGTTTGCCATTTGCCGCTCCTCCGTTTCATCTGTGAGTACATTTTATTATAACACAAAGGAATTATCCCTTCAATCACACATAATGCACAAAAAGAATCATTTATATTAGACGAATTAGACAAGTTATTTTTGCCTTATGGTGAGAACGCCTTTTCTTATCTCGCCGCCGAAGGTAAATTCGAGAGCGCCGCCGGTCCTGCGGATAAATTCCGCTTTCGTATCCTCTCCCCCGTCATTTTCAAAGAAGGCTTCGTATTCTCCCTCTTCAAGCGTAACAAGCATTGAGTATCTGTCGCTGTTTCCGCTGTATCTGAAAGAAATCTCCGCGCTTTTGCCGTCACACCGCTGATGATCGGTGAATGTGTCATAGCCCGTCGTGACGGTCCCCGGCTTATAATAAGCGTTTGCCCATACGCAAACCGGCGCCGACAAACCGCCGAAATTATGAAACCAGCCGCCGCGCCTCGTCTTTATGCCGAAGCATTCATAAGTATAGTGTGAATAATCGGTTTCTTCCTTCCACATATTCAGCGCACGGTCGGCTATCTCAAAGGCGAAATCCGTCTCGCCGAGATCGAGCATCGTTTTCCAGAAAAAGAACTGGTGGCTCATCCACACGTTTCCGTTCCAGTAGCCGTCGTCAAAATAATATGAAGCGCTCATATCGACCGCGCTTATGCCCGCCGCACTCCACATTTCGGAGGGATTTTTGATATGGCTCAGAAGCCTTGAACGCCTGTCCGGCGGCACAATGCCGGCAAACAGCGGATATACTCCGTCAAAGCCTCTGTTAAAATTCTCTCCCCGATCCGTCTTCATAATGTAAGGCTCGCCCTTATCATACATCGTATAGCCGTAGTAACCCGCATCCTCATCCCAGGCGAGGGAATTGAGCGCATCGGCGGATTCTTCAATATCGGCGTCATATACGGCAATATCCCCGTCAAATCCGTAGTATTCGGCGGCGGCGCGCAGTATCTTGCCCGCCCTTATGATATGAGAGGTGGGCAGGCAGGGGCATGAATAAGCCTGAGCATGATTTTTAATCATTTCTACCTGCGCGGGGTAGTCGTCCATGCCCGAGCAGGAGTACCAGTAGTCATACACCGTCAGAAGCCCGTTGCCGAATTTGGCGCAGGTGGATGAGCCGCGCCTGCCTCGCAGGAACTCATAATATCTCTTCATTTTGGGGTAGAGATAACGCAGGCTCTCTTTATCATCGGTGCGCTTTAGCAGCTCAAAATATTCTTCAAACTGCGTAGGCACAAGCGAGCCGTGGAGCAAAAAATCAAAATCGGTGTTATCGTCATCAGACAGATAGGTTTCAAGAGCGTAGCGGCACAGGTCGGGGCTGAATTCGAGAAGACCCGTTCCGATAAGCCCGCTGTCCCAGGTGTAGAATGAATCCCACCGCTTGCCGGGCGTATGGTGTATAACATTCTTTCCGCGCAGATATACCGGATAGACCGCGTTTGTGAGCAGGGTTGCGCGTAAAATCCTCGTGCTCAATTCATATTTTTTGCCGTCGGAGTTGTATTCGGGATTTCCTGCACCCTTACGCGCCTCGAGATAGATTTTTTCATATTCCTGCGCCGTATGGATTTCGGCTTCGCCGCACGATATGACCGCGTATTCCGTCACGCTCGAGCCGGGCGGGGCAAATATGGATTTGATGACCGTATTGTGAAAGAATCCGTCGTTGCTGTGTTTTCTCGAGAATGAGCGCGAGAAGGTTTCGGGCAGATCGTCATAAGTCGGGTCGCCGTTTGATAGCCTGTTTACCAGCGCGTCTTCAAGGCACCCGCTCTCAATAACTCTCTGACGGGTGTTTTCATTGAAGGTGGTTATCTCAAAATCACAACCCTCATAGGGATAAACGAGCTTTGTGCGGATTTTCCCGTCTTTCCTCACGGTGGTGATTTTGGGAATATATGAGTATTTTTCGGCTTCGGCCGAAACGGTTTCTCCTCTGTTCAGGACGGCAATGAAGTCAAATTCAACGCCTGCGCCGCCGAGCGAAATGAATTCGGGATCTTCCGTATATTCAAGATAGGCGACCGTCAGGCTGTCGCTGTGAGGCAGAGTAATCTCTTTGCCGTTCAGGTCAAATTTTGCGTCGCCGGGCGTTACGGTCCTGTATCTCAGGGCAATCACGGGGTCTCCGGCGTCACGGGAGAGCGAATATTTTACCCTGTCTCCCGCCTCGCATCCGAATGGCCTGAAGCCGTAAAATTCAACATGGGAATGATCGCATCTGTCGCCGAGCCCGCTTCCCAGATAAAAGCTCTTATCCCTGAAAACTCCCTTAAACATCCCGTCGGGATTTTCCGTATCCCACGGGCGCGGCCTTGCATATTCAAATTCTTCATAATCCGCCGCGCTTTTGATCACGGCGCTTTCGGGCGCGATGATTTTAACAAATTCGCTGAAAGGGAATTCGAGCGAGGCGTAAATATTCAGCAGCAGATTCTGATGAAGGGGAGAATTGTTGCGAAATTCACAGCGAACGAGGTATGATTCATCGCCGGCCTTTGAGAAGGAAACATCCGCATACACCTCATCCCTGCCGATGAGCTCAAAGCGGTAGGCAAAATAAGAATAATCGGCGGCGCACTCCCACAGACGGCATCCGCAGGGGAAGGTCACATTCGGCGCGGGGAAAGAACTGTTCCAGACCGTCGGATGCACCGTAAAATCAAACCTTGCGCCCTCCTGCGAGAGCGACGGGATTATTTTTGAAATGCCCGAGTATTTCTTTGAATAAGGGCCCCACAGAGGCATGAAATTTTCGGTAAAGCTCATACGGTCACCTGCTTTTTATTATTTGCCGATAATATATCATAAAAAAAGCCCGATTACAATAAAAAACGGGATTTGACCTGCAAATCCCGAATTGAATTTATCTCTTTTTATACATCACAAGCTCAGGGTTCCTGCCCTGCGCCTCATAGGTCGAAATAAGGATGAAATCCATGCAGGCAATCACCCCGAAGTATCTCCCGCCGCCGAATTCACTCTCAAGCTGAGTGCCAAGATAAGTCACGCCGTCATCAAGGAATTTTACGCCTGCGCCGCCCGGAAGGCGGTATTCAAGATTTACATATCTGCCGACAAGCGCATTGAGAGAATCGACCTTCGGCATACCTTCAATTCCGAGAGCGTTGATCTCCCCGATAAGCTGCTCTTTGAATCTGTCAAATTCACCGTTGTCGCCGAGCTCATCATATCTTTTCCAGTAATCAAGCGTGGGCAGCATCTGCTTCATATATTCCCTCGCCTGCTCCTCGCTGATATTCTCGCTTACCATGTGAGGAACGCAGACCTTTATCAGCTCATCCATATCGCTGTAGGTATAGGTGCCGTCTGCATAGCACCATTTACAGTAATCCTCATTGAGTGAGCCGTCAGCGTTTCTGCCGGTTATCTCATCATCGAGCGGCATCCCGCAGCATTGGCATCTCAGCTTCTGCGGCGAACCGAGCAGAGTATTTATTGAAACGCCGAATAAACCCGAAAGCAGCTTGAGCGTCTCGGTATTCGGGACCGTTTCGCCCGTTTCCCAGCGCGAGACCGCCTGGCGGGTAACAAACAATTTCTCCGCGAGGTCGTCCTGAGACATTCCGTTCTTTGTCCTGAGCTCAAGAATTACATCCTTTGTATTCATAATGATTCCTCCTTGAATAAATCTTACTGCCCGCCATGCAGTAAATCAAGCAACCGTCTGTTGCTCCGCCGTATGCGCCCCGAAGCATACCGCAGCCGCGCAGATCATCCGGTTCCTTTCGTTATTCTTAACAAAAAGTATTATAGTATAAAAATAACAGTTATGCAAATAATTCTCTTTACTTTTAATATCAACTCTGCTATAATTTTTACGGTCAAAAATTAAATTTTGCAAAATTTATCAATTTGGAGGAAATTCTATGGCAAACAAATGGGTCTACATGTTTGACGAAGGCAACATGACCATGCGTAATCTTCTCGGCGGCAAAGGCGCCAACCTTGCGGAAATGACCGAAATCGGTCTTCCCGTTCCCTACGGTTTCACCATCACCACCGAGGCCTGCACTCAGTATTATGAAGACGGCAGAAAAATCAATGACGAGATCATGGCTCAGGCTATGGAAGGCGTCAAAAAGATGGAAGAGAAAAACGGCAAGGAGTTCGGCTCAAAGACCAATCCTCTCCTCGTTTCCGTTCGTTCGGGCGCACGCGCTTCGATGCCCGGCATGATGGATACCATCCTCAACCTCGGTCTTAACGACGATGTTGTCGCCGCTATGATAGCAGGTAACCCGGATCCCGCTTTCGAGAGATTCGTATATGACTCTTACAGAAGATTTATCCAGATGTTCTCCGACGTCGTTATGGAAGTCGGCAAGAAATATTTTGAGCAGCTCATCGACAAGATGAAAGAGAAGAAGGGCGTTACCTACGACGTAGAGCTCACCGCGGCAGATCTCAAAGAGCTTGCGGAGCAGTTCAAGGCCGAATATAAGAATCAGCTCGGCGAAGATTTCCCCTCAGATCCCGTTCAGCAGCTCAAGCTCGCTATCGAGGCTGTTTTCCGTTCATGGGATAACCCCCGCGCAAACGTTTACCGCCGCGATAACGATATCCCCTATTCATGGGGTACCGCAGTCAACGTAATGCCCATGGTATTCGGCAATCTCAATAATCAGTCCGGTACCGGCGTTGCATTCACCAGAGATCCCGCGACAGGCGAAAAGAAGCTCATGGGCGAGTTCCTTATCAACGCTCAGGGCGAAGACGTTGTTGCAGGCGTCCGCACTCCGATGCCCATCGCTCAGATGGAGCAGGAATTCCCCGAGGCTTATGCAGATTTCGTAAAGGTCTGCTCGATTCTCGAGGATCATTACAGAGATATGCAGGATATGGAGTTTACCGTTGAAAACAAGAAGCTCTATATGCTCCAGTGCCGTAACGGCAAGAGAACCGCTCAGGCCGCTCTTCAGATCGCCTGCGATCTCGTTGACGAAGGCATGATAGATGAAAAGAAGGCTGTCGCGATGATCGATCCCAGAAACCTCGACACCCTCCTTCATCCCCAGTTTGACGCTGCCGCTCTCAAGGCCGCCACTCCCATCGGCAAGGGTCTCGGCGCTTCTCCCGGCGCAGCATGCGGCAAGGTAGTATTCACCGCAGAAGATGCCGAAGCATGGAATGCAAGAGGCGAAAAGGTAGTCCTTGTCCGTCTTGAGACCTCTCCCGAGGATATCACCGGCATGAAGGCTTCACAGGGCATCCTCACCGTTCGCGGCGGTATGACCTCTCACGCGGCCGTTGTTGCCCGCGGTATGGGCACCTGCTGTGTCTCCGGTTGCGGCGACATCAATATGGACGAAGAAAACAAGAAGTTCACTCTTGCAGGCAAGACCTTCAATGAGGGCGACTTCATTTCAATAGACGGCTCCACCGGCAACATCTATGAGGGTATCATCCCCACCGTTGACGCCACCATCGCAGGCACCTTCGGCAGGATCATGGGCTGGGCAGATAAATATCGCAAGCTCAAGGTACGCACCAACGCCGACACTCCCGCAGACGCCAAAAAGGCTCGCGAGCTCGGCGCAGAAGGCATCGGCCTTTGCCGTACAGAGCATATGTTCTTTGAGGCAGACAGGATCGCGGCATTCCGTGAGATGATCTGCTCCGATACAGTTGAAGAGAGAGAAGCCGCTCTCGACAAGATCCTTCCCTATCAGCAGGGCGACTTTGAGAAGCTCTATGAAGCTCTTGAAGGCAACCCCGTAACCATCAGATTCCTCGATCCTCCTCTTCACGAATTCGTTCCCAACACCGAAGACGAGATCAAACTCCTTGCCGACACTCAGGGCAAGAGCGTTGAAGATATCAAGGCTATCATCACCTCTCTCCACGAATTCAACCCGATGATGGGTCACAGAGGCTGCCGCCTCGCAGTTACCTATCCCGAGATCGCAAAGATGCAGACCAAGGCTGTCATCCGCGCCGCTATCAATGTTCAGAAGGCTCATCCCGATTGGGACATCAAGCCCGAGATCATGATCCCGCTCGTATGCGAAATCAAAGAGCTCAAATTCGTCAAGAAGATCGTTGTTGAGACCGCGGACGCTGAAATCGCAGCCGCAGGCGCAGACCTCAAGTATGAGGTAGGCACAATGATCGAGATCCCCAGAGCGGCTCTCACCGCTGACGAAATCGCAACAGAAGCAGACTTCTTCTGCTTCGGCACCAACGACCTCACTCAGATGACCTTCGGCTTCAGCCGTGACGACGCAGGCAAGTTCCTCGGCGCTTACTATGATGCCAAGATCTTCGAGAGCGATCCGTTTGCCCGTCTTGACCAGAACGGCGTAGGCAAACTTATGGAAATGGCCATCAAACTCGGCAAGCCCGTCAATCCCGCTCTTCACTGCGGTATCTGCGGCGAGCACGGCGGCGATCCAACCTCCGTTGAATTCTGCCACAAGATCGGTCTTGACTATGTTTCCTGCTCACCGTTCAGAGTTCCCATCGCCCGCCTTGCGGCAGCTCAGGCAGCCATTGCCGAATAAGGAGACGGTGACTCCCGTTATTCAGCGGCGATAAGCCCTTGAATGACACGCAAAATCAGCTTATTGAAGCCGATAAATAAACCAAGAAGCCACGGTTCGTCTGAATCGTGGCTTTAATCTTTAACACCGTAAAAATATACACACGGGAAACACGGGCTGACAAAGTCAGCCCGTGTTGAAATATCATCACTGATATTTTACATATTTAATGGTGAAGCAATGGGAGCGGAGCCCGTAACCGAGCACGTTGGTGCGGAAATAGCTGCCGCTGCATTCTTTGCCGCCCACGCTTATCCTGTCAACATAGCCGATCGCGTTTGAATAAGAGCCGTCATGGCTGATTATTCTGATCCAGGTTGAAGGATCCTGATTGAGAATCTCGCTGTTTCCCGAATATGCCGCGACTATGCTTCTCATCTGGTCAACGGTATATTCCACAGTGCTTATATCAACGGTTTCGGGGCTTGTAACGCCGCCGCCGAGATAAGGTATCGCCATATTCCAGACGGATCTGCACGAGGTGGTCTTGCCCGCCATTGACGCGCAGTAAACCGTATTTGCGTATTTGCCGTTGTAGCTTACGAATATCGCGTGAGGCTGTTCTTCCTCGGAATTGATGTGAAGCACGGAAAAGACCGCCTGCTCCACCTTCGTCCCTTTATAATTGAAATAGGGGTCGAAGGATTGGTTTCTGTCCCACCCGTTTGACATTCCGAATGTATATGCGGCGATCGCCTGCGCTTTGAGCGCTTCCGTCGGGGAATTGGGGCCTATCTCGGGCTCCACGGTCCTGCAAAGGAAGGCGACAAGGGTCATTCTCACGCCTCTGCGCGTTACCTCCGCGGGGGTATTTTTATCCACCATAAGGGTGGTGCCCTGATAATAATGAGTCAAAATCTGGTTGCAGGTCCAGCCCTTCTGGGCATAGGCTATCGCTCCGCGCTGGCTTAGTCCGACGCCGTGCCCGTAGCCGTAAACCGTAAAGACGAATTTGCCCTGCTGAGCGGGAGCGGTGGTCGATTCGGGCTCCGCCGGAGCGGTGGATGCAGTAACGGTTTCGCCGTTTTCATCCGTCACAGGCTCGTCATCCTGTAAAATTGATGAAATGACTGCTCCAAGAGTGGTCGCAACCTTCGCCGCATTTGAAGATTTCCCCGAAACGGTCTCCACGGTGCCGGCGCCGTTGGTGGTAAACTGACCGTTTGCCGCCTGGGTTTTGATCCCTCCTCCGCTGTAGGTGGTATCAATGACCTCAAGGAGGGAGGACATTTCATCATCCTCTCCGAAATCGGGGACCACCTCATCATAAATCTCGCTGTCGGCGGACTGATCCTCCTGAGTTTCGGTTATGGTGGAGGATGTTTTTTCGCTCATCGTAGTGGATTCCGCCGCAACATCCGCTTTGCCGATGCTTGTTTTATAGATCACAAGCCCTATCGTGAGGCATATCACAGCCGCGGCGACAAGAGCTGAAATAACGATTATCAGCGGCTTGATATTCGCCTTTTTATTTTCGGGAGCGGGCGGGTTTATGCCCGTGCCGATACATTCGCCGAGCGTATCTATCAGCTTGAGAGTGGCGGCTTTTGCCGTTTTTGATCTCTCCTCGCCTTCAAGAGCGTGGATAACCTCCACCTTTGCGCCGTCGCTGTCTGCCACGCAGACACTCACGGAGCCGTCCTGAGCGGGCTCCGAAATGGCGATTCCGAAATCTGTCTGAGCGTTTGTCAGAGCGTCCTTTGCCATGAGGGCGATGTATTCGGGATCGTCGGGAGATGCGTCGCATTCCGCCTGCGATTTGATAAACAGATCCTCTTTCGCGCCTACGCCTGCGGCGATCCCCGTGACCGCCTGAGCCAGGCCGAAATCCGCGAGGGCGACCGTTTTGCCGGAATCCGCTATCGCATTGAGGCGATTTCTCAATAATGCCTTGCTGTCGGGAGCCCCGTCGAGAGCGCCCGCCGAAATTGCGCCGTCAAGGCGCTCCGGATCAAGCGACATAAGGATAACCGAGCCCTTACGCACTTTGAAACCGACTGTGGAAAACTTGCCGTCGGGCGACGGAATTACATATCCGCCCTGCGGCTTTGATGTGTGAATCTTGAATTCTTTTGAATCCTGCGGAAAAGCTCCGCCTAATTTTTCCGATATTTCATCAGAGTGGCTGACTTTGGTCAAAAGCACCTTCATCAAAAGAAGCTTGACGGTGTTGAATACGCCGTCATCGGCTATGATCACCGCGCGCTCGCCCTTTGAGGCGGCGGCGCAGGCAAGCTTTGCCGCTTCTTTTGCCGTACCGAACTTATAAGCTCCGGTTATTTCGGCGGCGACGGAGATCTTTGAGTATGCCGCGCTTGCGGCCTCAAGAAGTGAATCGTCACCGGGCAGATAAAGGGAAACCTTTGAAGCCATAAGTATCACCCCTTTCATACATTGAACGGTCAACAGGCTGAATCAAGCCATGCTCCTCAGACCGTTTTTTAACAACGCGCAATTCACGGAACGCGTTATTTGTTGGGATCCCATCTCGGATCGTCGGCGTAGGGATTGCTCTTTTTATTGGCATTATACCACGCCTGCGGATATTTGGGATTGTCATTGTTATATGCCTGGGATGTATCTATGGAAACACTTTCGCCGTCTCTCTTGAGCCTCGCGATAACCACCAGACGCGCTCCGTCAAAATCATAGCAGCAGGTGGAGAGCGTGAGGATCTTATCGGTGGGCTGAATATCAACGGGAGAAGTGAATAATTTCCTCTTATCTACTTCGTTTATATATTCCATAAACTTGCTGTCGGATATGTCGATCCAGTTATATGTAAACATATAGCCGTTATCCTGAGAAGCTGTGGAATTGGTGATAAACGCAGCGTAAACGAGCCATGTATAATCGCCGTAAATGGTGTTGCATTCGATGGTGGGCGCGTCTTTGAAGCCTCTAATATCCCTGTAATTTTCGAGCTTGCCGAAAATGAGATCGTCATAGTGCATATTATGGCCGTAAACCACCGTATTGCGGGGCAATTCCTTGAAATTCTCTATCCTGTAGTCAAAGAACGGTACGCCGTACATAGTGCGCTTCTTGTAAATATTGCGGTGAAGATAATAATCATTATCCTTCGCCTGCGCTATGGGCAGATTTATCTCAAGCCCGGGAATCGAGATCCAGCCTTTAAGATCGCTGTTTATATCGTAGAGCTTGGTATATTTGCCGAGCATACCTACGGGATATTTACTGTCATTTTGAGCGACCGTGGCGCTCGCCGCATCATCATCGGGCGTATTGACTATATCCTGCACCTCGCTCTGATGCTTTTTGAACATATAGGGCTCATAAATATAGGTCTTTGCGAGGTAAACCGAGCTTACGGCGATGACTATGAGCGAGATCGCGAGCACCGTCTTGCGGATGACCTCCGCCACCTTGGGATTTTTGCCCTCGGCTATTTTTTTATCTATTTTCGCCTGCTTGCGCTCCTGCTTTGAGATCTTGCCGTCATCCTCGATTATCTCGACCGGAACATTGCCGACCGTCTTTCCGCCCGTATTCTGAAGCAGGTCAAACACCTGAACGGGAGGCTCGGCGGAAACGCTTGCCGCAGCTATCTCGACCGCTCCTTCCGGCGAAACCTCGGGGGCCTTCGGCTTTGAGAATGAGATCGCGCGCGCATCGTTCACGGGGGGCTGCGAAACGGGCTTATCCTGCGGAAGTTCATGGACGGGAGTTTCCGGGATCGCTTCGGTTTCGGGCGCTTCTTCCTCCGGCTCGTCGCCGAGGAGCTCCGCCAGCTCTTCTTCAAAGCCTTCGGCGTGGATGTCTATATCATCGGCTGCCTTTTTGCTCTTTGCGGGCGCGGCGGGCTTCTGAGGCTTCTCCGGCTCCGCGGGGATCTCCTCTGCGGCGTGAGCCGTGAGATCTTCAACTCCGCCGTTTTCAACATCCACGGGAGCTATGCTCTCTTTTGTTTCTATATCCGTGATGATGGTTTCAAATTCTTTTTCGTTATCGGTATCCGCTTTAAGCTCCTCTATCATGGAGAATATATCGTCCTTTGCCACCTCGGGAACGCTCTCGGGCTTAACGGGCGGCTCCGGTTTTTCGGCCTTGGGGATATCTATATATTCCTCGGGGCTCATCCAGAGATCATCCATGGGCGCTTCGGCGCCGGAAGATGAGGGCTTTGAGGCGGAGGTGACGGGAGCGGCGTTCATTATGCTCGCCATAAGGCTGTCTATCTCATCCTCGAGCGACTGCTCCGTCTTTTGGATATCCTCGCTGTAATCGGGCTTTGTTGAGCTGCCGCGATTGTCGAGAAACGAGCCGATATCTATCTCCGTAATGGCTTCTTCATCACTGAGCGAACTTATACCGTCGGGTATGTTGCTTTTGTTATTGTCGTCTGCCATAATTCTCTCCTTTTGGTGTAAATGCGGGTAGGATCCTTTATTTCATCAATCCGGGCTCGGCTGCCATCTTGCCGAATCCTTATAGGGATTGGTTTTTCCGTTTCTGTTATACCACACCTGCGGTCTGCGGTAATCGCTGTGATCCTTTACGAGCGACGGATCTATTTCGGCGCTCTCGCCGTCACGCAGAAGCCTTCCGACCACAACGAGCCTTGTTTCCACGCTCTTGCCCAGATCATAAATGCAGGTCGAAAGGGTGATTATCTTATCCGTAGGCTCAAGACCTACGCCCGTCTCATAAAGAGCCCTCTGATCCACCTGCTCGATATAGCCCTCCATATTTCTGTCGGACATATCGGGATAGATATAATTGAAGAAGTAGCCGTTATCATCCGACGGATTTACCGATGAATAAAATACCGCGTAGATCTTGTAGGTGTAAACGCCCTTGAGGGTCGAATATCTGATGATCGGATTCTTAATGAAATGCTCTTTTTTCCTGTAATCGTAGAGCGAGCGGAACGACTGCTTGGGGATGCCGTCCGATTTGCCAGTGGTATGCCCGTGAATTATCATATTCTTTGAGAGCTCGCCGTCGCCTATGCAGCGGTAATCGAGGAAAAGATTGCCGTAAAGCCTGCCGCTGAGCTCGCCCGTCCACGCCTCATAGAAATCTCTTTTGAGGTATTTGTCATTGTCATCCGATTGAAGCACGGCGGTGTCTATTTCCGTGCCGGGGATCGTGAGCCAGCCGACCAGATTATTATTGACCGCGTAAGCCTGCTTCATCGAATCGAGAATTCCGTCAGGAAATTTTGCCTTCTTGTAATTATTTGAAACGAGAGACGAAAGATCGCCGGCGAGCACTGCGGTTTTTGTGCCCTCGGGGAGGACATAGTTTATCTCGGGCGAGCTTACGCTGTCGCTTCGGGGAATGAAATTCAAAACGGTAAGGGCGATAAAGGCTGCCGCCGCAACGCCGAATACGCATGATAAGATCATCCACAGTTTGTTGTTTTTCATACGATCTCCTTGAACAGGCCCCGACGGGCCGAAAGATATAATAACGGGCTCATCACCCTTTAAGAGCCTTGATTATCAGATGCAGAGCGCGGGAAGCGGCAAAGGTACGGTTAAAGTTTCTGTCCGCCTTGCCGGTTTCGAGCTTTTCGCAAAGAGAGCATTTATCGCAATCAAGGGCAACATACATAAGCCCGGGAGCCTTGCCCGGCTCATCAGAATCCGGACCCGCGAAACCGGTGACGGAAACGCCTATATCGGCTCCGCTCACTCTGCGGATACCCTGCGCCATCTCTCTCGCCGTCTCTTCGCTGACCGCTCCGAATTTTTCGAGAGTTTCGTGCTTCACACCGAGAGCCTTTTCTTTGACCTCGTTTGCGTAGGTTATCACTCCGTGGCTGAATACGGCGCTTGCGCCCGGTATATCGGTCAGCCTTTTGGCGACCAGCCCCGCCGTGCAGCTCTCTGCGGTCGCGACGGTGAGCCCCGCTTCATTAAGGGCGGGAACGACCGCTCCCTCTATATTTTCGCAGTCGATACCGTAAATATACTCGCCTGCGCGTGATTTTATTTCTTCGATCACCGGTGCGGCAAGTTTTTCCGCCGCCTCGGCGTTTTCCGCTCTCGCGGTGACCCTCAAAAGAGCCTCGCCTATCTTGCAATACGGCGCAACGGTCGGATTCTCGCCGTCAAGCAGGTCTGAGCACAGCTCCGCAAGCGCGCTCTCACCGATCCCCATAGTCCTGATCTCGTGAGAAATTATGGTGCACGAGCTGTATTCGGCAAGATAAGGCACAACGCTCTGCGTGAATATCACGGACATTTCGTGGGGCGGGCCGGGCAGTATCACAAGGCATTTGCCGCCCTTTTTCATCCCCATCCCGGGGGCGGTGCCCATCGGGTTTTCAAAAGCCTCTCCGCCTTTGGGCACGTATGCCTGCTTGAGATTGGTTTCGGGCATCTCCATGCCTCTTGAGTCAAAATACTTTTTAATGCCGTCGGCAATCTCCTTATTGAATTCAAGCTCAAAGCCGAATTCTTTGCAGCAGACCTCGGCGGTTATGTCGTCGGCAGTAGGGCCGAGACCTCCCGTGGCGATAATTATATCACTTCTGCCGAGTGCTTCGCGTACCGCCTGAGCCAGACGGGCGTGATTGTCTCCGACCGTCGTATGGTGCAAAACGGATATGCCCATACCCGCGAGCGCACGGGATAAATATTGAGAATTTGTATTGAGAATGTCGCCGAGCAGTATTTCGGTGCCCACCGACAGTATTTCGCAAACAGCCATTTCGGTCAACCTATCACAACAAGTCTTGCGGTCCTCGCCGCTTCTTCGACCATCGGCCTCCAGTCAAATCCCGTCTCCGCCTTTTCGGCGTAATCGAGGGTCGGCCTTGTCCTGGGGTGGCGCGGAGTGAATACCGTGCAGCAGTCTTCATAAGGTAAAACGGAGAGGTCGAATGTATCGGTTTTGTTTCTCGCTATATCGATCACTTCATCCTTATCCATGCCGATAAGCGGTCTGAATACGGGTATTTCACACACCGCGTCGGTGCAGGCGATGGCAGGCATCGTCTGGCTTGCGACCTGACCTACGCTCTCGCCGGTGATCAGTGCTCCGGCATTTTCGCGCTGAGCGATAAGCTGAGCCACTCTCATCATCATCCTGCGCATTATTACGGTAAACATTTCCTCGGGGCAGTTATCTTTGATATTTTCCTGGATCTCGGTGAAATGCACCACCCAGAGGCCTATCCTGCCCGAGAATCTCGTCACGCGCTCCAGCAGGCGGTGTACCTTCTGCTCCGCCTTTTCGCTGGTATAGGGGGGCGAAGCGAAGTGAACGGCGGTGAGCGAGAGCCCGCGTTTAGCCATCATATAGCCGGCAACGGGGCTGTCAATACCGCCCGAAATGAGCAGGCACGCCTTGCCCGATGACCCGGTCGGCATTCCTCCGGCTCCCTTGATCTGCCTGCCGTGGATAAACGCAGCAGTATCTCTTATCTCGATGTTTACGGTTATGTCGGGGTTATGCACATCGACCGTCAGATGGGGAAATTTATTGAGCAGATATCCGCCCGCCTCCCTGCATATTTCGGGGGATGTGAGCGGGAATTTTTTATCCGACCTCTTTGCCTCGACCTTGAAGGTGGATGCGCCCTCGAGATCCTCCTCGAGATATTCCGCGGCGCAGGAGAGAATTTTCTGAAAATCCTTTTCACACGCGGCGGCTCTCGAAAAAGCCGCGATCCCGAATACTCTGCCGACCCTTTCGACCGCCTGATCGAGGTCGATATCCTCGCTGTCCGGCTGAGCGATTATCGTTGACTGCTGTACCTCAAAGGTGAAGTCTCCGAGACTTCTGAGGCGGTTTTTCATATTTTTGATGAGCATATCCTCAAAAGTCCTTCTGTTGAGGCCCTTGAGGGCGAGCTCGCCGTTTTTGATGAGAATTACTTCTTTCATTGCCTTACCTGTTTTAAGCTTATTTGGATCTTATCCCGCTCTTTCCCGACGCGACGGCGTCAACGAGACGGTCTGTTTCTTCTTTGGTCGTGAAGCGTGAAAAACTGATGCGAAGCGGGCTTTCCATAGCCTCTTTATCGAGCCCCATTTCGGTCAGCACCCTGCTGCGCTTGCCCTTTGAGCAGGCGGAGCCGCTCGATACGCAAATCCCCTCTGATGAGAGATAATTCAGCATCGGCTCGGATTTGATGCCGATGACCGAGATATTTGTGATATAAGGCAGGGCATCGGGGGCGGAATTTATCCTTATGCCGCCGATTTCTTCAAATCTTTTGAGCATGTGATCGCGAATCAGGGTCACTCTTTCGAGTGATTCTTTCATATCGCCTATCGCCTCGGCGGCGGCTCCGAATCCCGCGACGGCGGGCATAGCCTGAGTGCCCGGTCTGATATGTGATTCCTGCTCCCCTCCGAAAGCGCGGGGCAGGATTTTCACTCCGTTTTTGATATATATCGCGCCGACTCCCTTGGGGCCGTGGATCTTATGTGAACTGACGGTGACGATATCCGCTCCGAGCTGAGAGGGCTTAACGGGGATCTTCCCGAAGGCCTGAACGGCGTCGCAGTGGATGAGCGCCGGGGCTTTTGCCCTTGTAACGGCTCTTTTTGCGGCGCGAACGGGAATGATAGAGCCGACCTCGTTATTCACAAGCATCATCGTGACAAGGATCGTATCGGAATTGACGGCTGAGATGATGTCTTCCTCCGCTATCCTTCCGAAACTGTCCGGCTTTATCCTGATTATCTCAAAGCCTTCTCTGCCGAGCTGAGTCAGGGCTTCGTCAACGCTCGGATGCTCAATGGAGGTGGATACGATCCTGTTTCCGTTCCTTCTGAGCTTATGAGCCGCGCCGAATACCGCGAGATTGTTGCCCTCCGTGCCGCCGGATGTAAAATATATCTCCTCGCTCTCGCACGAGAGCAGCGAAGCCACCGAACGCCGCGAATCCTCAAGCAGCCTTTCGGATTCAGTCCCTTTGAAATGAAGGGATGACGGGTTGCCCCAGCATTCTCTCAAAGCTATATTGACGGCGTTGACCGCCTCCTCGCAGGGGCGGGTAGTAGCGCTGTTGTCAAAATAACCGCGAAGCGTCATTTTCAATCCTCCGGATACCGCGTGAGCAAATTTCTTTCTGCCGTTTTCGGCACATATATAGGGGATTATACTACAAATCCGTTAATAAATCAAGTTTTTTATTTTAACAGGATATATACTGTATATTTTATATAATTACTACTTGAATTTGAGCCCGGGCTTGTGCTACAATATTGCAATAGTATGGAGAAGTGTATCGTATATTATCATAATTCCGGGGGAGTGAGACGATGAGCAGAATACTTGTTGCCGAAGATGAGGCGAGAATGAGAAGGCTGGTGTGCGATTTCCTTAAAAATTCCGGCCACGAAACCTTCGAGGCGGCAGACGGCAGGCAGGCTGTTGAAATGTTTAATGCCGTTAAAAATATCGACCTCGTTGTCTGCGATATAATGATGCCCGAAATGGACGGCTGGGAGGTCTGCAAAAAGATCAGAGAAACCAGCCGCGTGCCTATCATCGTGCTCACCGCGCGCAGCCAGGAGTTTGACGAGCTCGTCTCATTTGAGAGCGGCGCGGATGATTTCATCACCAAGCCATTCAGTATGCCCGTATTCATCAAGAGGGTCGAAGCCCTGCTCAAGCGCTCGGGCGCTGTCAAAAAAGAGGATTCGCCCGATATGATTTCGGTTGACGGGCTGATAATAAACCTTGCCGCCCATGAGGTGACCCTCGACGGCAGAGAAATAGAATTGAAGATCAAAGAATTCAACCTGCTCGAAAAACTCGCCTCAAATCCCGGAAGGACTTTTTCGCGCGACGCCCTGCTTGACGATATCTGGGGCATTGATTTCAGCGGAGACAGCAGGACGGTGGATTCTCACCTCGCCCGGCTGAGGACAAAACTCGGCGCCTGGGGCAACACCCATATCAAGACCGTTTTCGGCGTGGGTTACAAAATCGAGGTGGGCAGGGAATGAAAAAACTTTTCTCATTCCTGAATTCAAAGATCCGCATAAAGCTCTTTGCCGCGATACTTATCGTGATGATAATTTTTTTCATCGCTGTCTCGGTGATATCCGAGCCCCTGCTTTTCTCGGTCTTTACCAGAAACACTTACGGCAAGCTCGTCACCGTTGCCGATATGACGGATTATCTCGTACCCGATTCGGGCACATATTATTTCGATCTCTACGCCCTGTCGCAAAATTACGGGGTGGATTTTGAGATAGTCGATCCCGACGGTTTTTTGCTCTATCGCAGCAGCGCGTCCGGCTCCGCGGTGGATGTGGGCCATTTCCCCTCCCCCGGCTCGACCAAGCCCGAATACGCCGATATGACGGACAGCGTCAGATATAATTCTTCAAAATTCAAATACAATAATTTCGAGATAAAGAAAAAAAATGCCACAAACGCCGATTATTTCGTTTACAACAGCGAGCTTTCGACCGGTGACACGGTCTATGTGTTTTATCCCGTGGCGGATATCGAGAGCATAGTCACCGTTGCAGACAGAGTTTATTCCGTGTTTTCGATCTCGGTGGTCGCCCTGCTGGTCGTGATATTCTTCGTATTGATCTACAGATTCACAAAGCCGGTCGAGGAGATAAACGATATTACCAAGGATATGGCGGCTCTGAATTTCAGCCGCAAATGCAAAGACTACGGCAGAGATGAGATCGGCGAGCTCGGCAGGAGCATAAACACGCTCTCCGATAAGCTTGACTCCACCCTTGACGACCTCAACGATAAAAACAGACAGCTTGAGAAGGATATCGAGCTTCGCCTCGCCCTCGACAACGCGAGAAAATCCTTCATCAGCAACGTTTCTCACGAATTAAAAACTCCCATAGCGATAATCAGCGGATATGCCGAGGGGCTCAAAGAGGGCATCAGCGACGACCCCGCGGTAATACGCGAATACTGCTCGATAATCATGGATGAGAGCAGCAAGATGAATGAGCTTGTGCTCGAGCTGCTTGAGCTTTCAAAGCTTGAGAGCAAATCACAGCCCTTCAATCCCGATTATTATGACATAGGCGAGAGCATTTCATCCCTGCTCGGCCACCTGGCTCTTGAGATAAGCGATAACGGAATAACGGCGGAAAATTCCGTCCCCCTCTCCCTCGAATGCTTCGCCCAGGGCGAAAAGATAGAGATAGTTCTCAAAAACTACATCACCAACGCCATTTCACACTGCGCGGGCGAAAAGCGGATCTCGATAAGCTCCGAAAAGCGGAGCAACGGCTGCATCCGCATTTCGGTCATAAACACGGGCGAGCATATCGCGCAGGAGGATATCTCCGAAATATGGGATAGCTTTTACAGGGCAGACAAGGCGCATAACAGAAGCACCAACCGCTTCGGCCTCGGTCTTTCCATAGTCAAGAGCATTATGACCAATCACCGCTGCGCATTCGGCGTAAACAATGTTGACGGCGGGGTCGAGTTTTATTTTGAAGTCCCCGAAGGTCCGGAATACTATGAAAATTTCTACAACAGCAAATAAAAACAGGATAATAAAATCAATATCGGCGCTCACGGCGGTATTGCTGATCTGTCTCTCATTCGCATCCTGCGGCAGAAGCAACAGCGGTGTGCGCGTCACGCGCAATGTTTCGGCGCGGAATGTTATCAGCAGGCCGTCGAGCGACGCTTCGCTTCACTTCAGCTCCGACAGATCCCGGTTTGTAAAATCCGGCATTTCATCGGGTTTTATCGAGCTGTGGGCGGATGAACGCACCTGCTCATTCGGGATATATGACAGCGCGGCGGATTCTCTCTTCACGGCCCTGCCCTCAAAGCCCGAAACGGCAAATCTGCCCTCGATAGATTCGAGCATGGTCTCCCTGAGGATCGCGGGAGGGACGGATATCTATCTGCTCAACAGCCAGGATAATTCCGTGGCTTACGGCAAATCCTCCGTAAAAACTCAGGATAATTCCTGCATATTCACCTATGACATATTCCCCTCGCCCGATGTCGCTTCAAAAAAGAGTTTTTCGGCCGGCGATATAGGTTTCAGAGTGACGATGACCGTAAAGCTTGCAGACGGCAGTATGACCGTAAACTGCAAATGGGAAAACCTTACGGGCAACCTCTCCGCCTCGGTCGAGAGCATGGAGATACTCAACTATTTCGGCGCATACAATACCTCCGAAGCCGGCGATTTCCTCTTTGTGCCGGACGGCTGCGGTGCGGTAATAAACACATCCGTATTTGATGAATCGTTTGAATCGCTGTCATTCGCGGTTTACGGAGACGACCTCTCCTGCCCCGGCGGATATTCGGGCAGCGCCGCGATACCGGCATTCGGCATAAAGACCGGGCAGACCGCCTTTGCCGCCCTTATCGAGGACGGTGACGCGGCGGCGGTTATCAAAGCGGAAAAGGCCGTCAGTGCTTCGGGCTTCAACCGCGTTTATTCATCATTCAATATCACCCCTTCCGCATTTGAAGACGGCGTATTTTACCTGTCGGATAAATCGAATATCACGCAGATAGATATGTGTTACAGATTCCTTTCGGGCATCAACGCCACTTATTCGGGCATGGCGTCGGCTGTCAGAGAGCAGCTTATAAGAGACGGTATGCTCTCCTCGCAGGCGCCCGGGGAGACGGATTCCCTGCCGTTTTTCCTCACTCTCACCGGTGTAGGCAAAAAGTCGATAGGCTCGTTTGAATATCAGAGCGTGCTGACCGATTTCGAGCAGGCGCAGGATATGCTAGTCCGTATGAAAAACAAGGGGATCGACAGCGTAAATGTGAGATATTGCGCGGCAAAGACCGGCGGAACGGACAGCCGCGACATCACTTATTCGCGCTTTTCATCAAGGCTCGGCGGAAGGCGCGGTCTCGCCTCGCTCTATGAATATATTTCAAATCAGAATATGCGCCTTTTCATAGATATAGATATTCTCTCCGCCTCCGGCAATATGCGCGGCAGGCCGGCGAGCGATATATTCGGAAACGATACCCTCTATACTCCCGTGAATACGGCGGTCTCGGCGTCGGGAGCCGACCCGTCCGCGAGGATCCTCAGGCAGGTTTCAAGGCTCAAAAACGCCGTTGCGGCGGTGCTTTCACGCTCTTCCGACGGCTCATATTCGGGCATTTGCCTCAATGACGCGGGCTCCATTCTCTACTCCGATTTTTCAAAGGGCGGTATGCTCCGCCAGGAGGCGTCCCGCACCGTATCGGGCACCGTTTCTCCCCTCTCTACGGGCAATGAGATAATGACCGTCGGCGGCAGCTTCTATATGCTCAAAAATATCAAATCCGTCACCGAGCTTCCGCTCACCACGACGGTTTCAAAAAGCGGCTCTTACACTCCCGTTCCGTTCATCCCGCTGATCCTTCACGGGCTGGCGGATTATTCGGGCGCTCCGCTCAACGAAAGCCCCGACCCTTCCGAAATGATGCTTCGCTTTATCGAATACGGCGCCTGCCCCTGCTATAAGTGGAATTACAAGGCCGCCAGCGGCAACGGCGAGAGCGATATTTACTACTATGATAATTCCATAAACGCCGCCGCGGAATTTTACGCCGAGGCAAACGCCTGCCTTTATGATCTGCGCCACGCGAGGATGACGGATCACTACAAGGTATCGGACGGCGTTTACTGCACCGAATACGATACCGGAGCGATGATTTACGTAAACTATACCGACAGAGACTTTTCCGTTCGCGGCAATGTGGTCGAGGCGGGTCAGTTCCTGAGGGTCAATTAAACGGAGGTAACACCATGCCAAGCATTAAAACGACGGTAAACAAAGAGATAAGCGAAGCCGCGAGAAACAATCTTATCAAAAAATTCGGCGAGGCTATCGCCCTTTTCCCGGGCAAGACCGAGGATTGGCTTATGCTGACCTTCAATGATAAAACTCCCATGAGCTTCGCGGGAAAGACACATGAGGATTACGCTCTGCTCGAGGTCAGCCTTTTCGGCTCAGCTCAGGCGGCGGCTTATGACCGTATAACCGACGCTCTCACCTCGATCATCAACGAAGAGCTCGGCATCGCCCCCGATAAGACCTATATCAAATATGATGAGATCGGTCACTGGGGCTGGAACGGAAGAAATTTCTGATTTTGCAAGTCGCATATCTCAAATATGAAAAATGACAGATCTACCCTGCTCCTGCTCTGCGCGGCGCTCGTTATCGCCGCTGCGCTCTCGGCATTCAAGATAATCGATTCGCCGTCCTTCGGCGGACTTGAGGCGACGAGCGTCCGGCTGACCCGCTTTGACGCGGCGGGCTCCGATAAAGAGGAGAGCAGAGGAAAAATAAACATAAATACCGCCGGCGTCGATGAGCTCGCCTCGCTTGAGGATGTCGGCGAAATAAAAGCAAAAGCGATAGTTGAATACCGTGAAAAACACGGCGCATTCCGAAGCGCTGACGATCTGACCAGGGTCGAAGGCATCGGAGCGGGCACGGTAAACAAAAACCGCGACAGGATTACACTTGATTAAGGAGTTGATAAATATGCCTTACGCAGACAGGACAGAAATCAAAAAGCTCTATGAAAACGCCGGGGCTTATGCCGACAAAACCATTACGGTTTACGGCTGGATACGCACCCTCAGAGATTCAAAAGCCATCGGCTTTATCGAGCTTAACGACGGCAGCTCTTTTAAGGGGCTCCAGGTCGTTTTTGAGGAAAACAAGCTTGAGAACTATAAGGATATCGCAAAGCAGAATGTCGGAGCAGCCCTCAGGGTGACCGGCAGGCTTCTGCTCACTCCCGAAGCGAATCAGCCTTTTGAGATAAATGCCGATGAGATCTCGGTCGAAGCCGTTTCGAGCCCCGATTATCCCCTTCAGAAAAAGAGACATTCGGTGGAATATCTCAGAGAAATAGCCCACCTCAGACCGAGAACAAATCTCTTTAACGCTGTGTTCAGAGTCCGCTCCACGGCGGCTTACGCGATCCATAAATTCTTTATTGATCAGGGCTTCGTATATGCCCACACTCCGCTTATCTCCTGCTCGGATGCAGAGGGCGCGGGCGAGAGATTCAGAGTCACCGATTTTGATCTGGCGGATGTCCCAAAGGGTGAAGACGGCAAGGTCGATTTTTCACAGGATTTCTTTAAGAAACCCGCTTATCTTACCGTTTCGGGTCAGCTTCAGGGCGAAATAATGGCCCTTGCATTCGGCAAGATCTACACCTTCGGCCCCACCTTCAGAGCCGAAAAATCCTACACTCAGCGCCACGCGGCGGAATTCTGGATGATCGAGCCGGAGATAGCCTTCGCCGAGCTTTCGGAAAATATGGATGTCGCCGAGGCGATGATCAAATTCGTCATCAACTATGTTTTGGAATCCTGCCCGCAGGAGATGGAATTCCTCAATAAATTCGTCGATAAAGGGCTTATCGACCGCCTCAAAGCCGTAGCGGGCTCCGATTTCGGCAGAGTTACCTACACGGAGGCGGTAAAGCTTCTCGAGGAGCACAACGATCAGTTTGAATACAAAGTGAGCTGGGGCATAGACCTTCAGACGGAGCATGAGCGCTATCTCACCGAAACCATCTTCAAAAAGCCCGTTTTCGTCACCGATTATCCCAAAGAGATAAAGGCGTTTTATATGCGCCTTAATGATGACGGGAAGACCGTCGCCGCCTGCGACTGCCTCGTTATGGGCATCGGCGAGATCATCGGCGGCAGCCAGAGAGAGGAGCGCCTCGATGTGCTTCTTGACAGGATCGCCGAGCTCGGACTCAAAGAGGAGGATTACAGCTGGTATCTTGACCTTCGCAGATACGGCGGGGTAAAACACAGCGGCTTCGGCCTCGGCTTCGAGCGCCTTGTGATGTATCTCACCGGCGTTTCAAATATCCGCGATGCAATTCCGTTCCCGAGGACCACGGGATCGGCTGAATTCTGATAACCGGAGGTAAAAAATGTTAAAGAATATATCACCCGTCCTTTCGCCCGAGCTGCTCAAGATACTTATGGAAATGGGTCACGGCGATGAAATCGTGATAGGCGACGGCAACTTCCCCGCCGCTTCGGTCGCTCAGAGGCTCGTTCGCCTTGACGGCCACGGAGTGAATGAAATACTTGACGCGATCCTCAGGCTCATGCCGCTTGACACCTATGTTGAGGCTCCGGTGGGGCTTATGGATAACGGAGACAGCGAAAACAGGCCTCCCATCTGGGCGGATTATGAAAAAACCGTAAAGGCAAACGAGGGCGATAAAAAATTTGAGCTTATCGAGAGATTTGCCTTTTATGAAAGAGCAAAAAAGGCCTACGCCGTGATAGCCACCGGCGAAACAGCCATATATGCCAATATCATTCTCAAAAAGGGTGTAGTCCAATGAATAAAAAAGTCCTTGCGATAGATTTCGGCGCTTCAAGCGGCAGGGCGATAATCGGCACCTTTGACGGGCATAAAATATCGCTCGAAGAGGTGCACCGCTTCACAAACGACCCCGTCACGGTAAACGGCACGGTGTATTGGGATGTGCTCCGCCTTTTTCACGAGATAAAGCAGAGCATTATCAAGGCGAATGCCGCAGGCTCGTTTGACAGCATCGGCATCGACACCTGGGGAGTGGATTTCGGCCTGCTCGACAAGGAGGGAAGGCTGCTCGAAAATCCCGTTCACTACCGCGATAAAAGAACGGCGGGTATGGTGGAGAAGGCTTTTGAAAAGCTTCCGCGCGAAAGATTTTATGAGCTTACCGGCATCCAGTTTATGGAGCTTAACACCGTGTTTCAGCTTTATTCTCTCGCCTGCGAGCGCCCCGACCTTCTCGAGAGAGCTGATAAGCTTCTTTTTATGCCCGATCTTTTCGCCTATATGCTCACCGGCAGGCAGGTGACGGAGTATTCGATAGCCACCACCTCACAGCTTGTTGATATAAATACCAAAGACTGGTGCGGCGAAATCTTTGATAAACTCGGCATACCTCAGCGCCTCATGGGCAAAATTGAGCTTCCCGGAGCGGTAACGAGAAAGCTGACGGACGAAGTCGCCGCCGAATGCGGCCTTGACAGCCCGAAGGATGTGATAAGCGTCTGCGGTCACGATACCCAGAGCGCCATCACCGCCGTCCCGGCGCAGGATAAAGATTTCATATTCCTTTCAAGCGGCACCTGGTCGCTCTTCGGCACGGAGCTCGACGAGCCCGTTGTCAACGAAACCTCGCTTGAAATGAACGTTACAAACGAGGGCGGATGTGAAGGCAAGACCGGCTTCCTCAAAAATATCACCGGTCTCTGGCTTATTCAGGAAAGCCGCCGCCATTGGCACAGGCACGGCAAGGAGTATTCCTACGCCGACCTTGAAAAGCTCGCTCTCAGCGAAGAGCCCTTCGCCCATTTTATAGATCCGGATTACGAAGAATTCGGCAAGATGGGCAATGTCCCCGGGCGGATCAGAGAATTCTGTAAGGCTCATTCCGGAGGCAGTTATCCCGAATCCGACGGCGCGGTCGTGCGGTGTATCTATGAGAGCCTTGCGATGAAATACCGTCAGACCTTTGAAAAAATCAAAAAATGCACCGGCAGGGATTATTCAAAAATCCATGTTATCGGCGGCGGAGTCAAAGACGGTCTCCTCTGCCAGATGACGGCAGACGCCTGCGGAGTTCCCGTTATCGCGGGTCCGATCGAGGCGACGGTGCTCGGCAATATCGCTGCCCAGCTCATCTCTCAGGGATGTATTGAGGATGTGGCTCAGGCTCGAAAGATCGTCGCGCAGAGCGAGGATATAAAGACATATTATCCCGGCGATCCATCCGCGTGGGACACGGCTTATGAAAAATATCTCAAGGCAATAAAATAAGGCTTTGCCCTTCAAAAAGACAAAACCAAATTTAATATAAGGAGCGAAAAATATGGCAAAAAGCAGACTTATCGGCGAATATCCCGCGATCGGTATCCGCCGCATCATCGACGGCAGAAGAGGCCCTCTCAAGGTCAGAGAATCCCTTGAGGATCAGACTATGATGATGGCTCAGGCTGTCAAAAAACTCTATGAGGAAAACCTGCGTTACTCGGACGGCACTCCCGTAAGAGTAGTTATCTCGGATACCTCCATCGGCAGAGTCGCGGAAGCCGCGGCGTGCGAGGCTCAGTTTAAGAAAGAGGGCGTTGCCGTCACTCTCTCCGTCACTCCCTGCTGGTGCTACGGCTCCGAAACAATGGATATGGATCCCACAACCATCAAGGGTATATGGGGCTTCAACGCCACCGAAAGACCCGGCGCGGTCTATCTCGCCTGCGTGCTCGCCTGCCACGCCCAGAAAGGGCTTCCCGCATTCGGCATCTACGGCAGAGAGGTTCAGGAGGCGGATGATAAAGAGATCCCCGCCGATGTTGAAGAAAAACTTCTCAGATTTGCCAGAGCAGGCATTGCCGCCACCACAATGAGAGGCAAATCATATCTTCAAATAGGCTCAATGTGTATGGGCATCGCCGGCTCGCAGATCACTCCCGATTTCTTTGAGGCATATCTCGGAATGAGAGTCGAGAGCGTTGACGAGGTCGAGATCCTGCGCAGAATGGAAGAGAATATCTATGACGAGGCAGAGTATCAGAAGGCTCTTGCCTGGGTCAAAGAAAACTGCCCCGAGGGCTTTGATAAAAACCCCGATTTCGTTAAGAAGAGCGATGAGCAGAAGGCGAAGGATTGGGAATTCACCGTCAAGATGGCATGCATAGTCAAGGATCTTATGAACGGCAATGACAATCTTCCCGAAGGCTGCGGCGAAGAAGCCGTTGGTCACAATGCAATCGCGGGCGGCTTCCAGGGTCAGAGACAGTGGACCGACCACTGGCCCAATGCGGATTTTGTCGAGGCTATCCTCAACACTTCATTTGACTGGAACGGCAAGAGGGCTCCTTACGTATTCGCCACCGAAAACGACACCCTCAACGCCGCGAGTATGCTCCTTATGAATCTGCTCACCAACAGAGCGCAGATTTTTGCCGATGTCCGCACCCACTGGAGCGGCGAGAGCATCAAGAGAGTTACCGGCTACGATATCGAAGGCCACGCCAAAGAGGCTGACGGACTTATCCACCTCATCAATTCAGGCGCCTGCTGCCTTGACGCCTGCGGCGAGGTCAAGGATGAAAACGGCTGCGGCATAATGAAAGAATGGTATGATGTCACCGATGAGGATATTTCAAAGATGCTCAAGGCGACCGAATGGTGCGCAGCGGATAACGGATATTTCCGCGGCGGCGGATTCTCAGCCCGTTTCCTCACCAGATCAGAAATGCCCGCCACAATGATAAGGCTCAACTGGGTAAGAGGTCTCGGACCCGTTCTCCAGATCGCCGAGGGATGGACCGTTGCCCTGCCCGATGAGGTCAGCCACATTCTCTGGAAGAGAACTGACTACACATGGCCCTGCACTTGGTTTACACCGAGAATTACGGGCGAAGGCGCGTTCGCGAGCGCTTATGACCTGATGAATAACTGGGGCGCAAACCACGGCGCCATCAGCTACGGCCATATCGGAGCCGATGTGATCACTCTCGCTTCAATGCTCAGGATTCCCGTCGCCCTCCACAATGTTCCCGATGAAAAGATATTCAGACCCGCCTGCTGGGGCGCATTCGGAACAAAAGACCTCGAGGGAGCCGATTTCCGCGCCTGCGAAAACTACGGCCCGATGTACAGATAACTTAATTTTTAAAGCGGCAAGTCCGGTTTCGGACTTGCCGCTTTTCTTGCGCGGTTTTTGATTTTTTCTTCATTATTTTTTCGGTATTTTATTGTCTTCCTTCATTTCTGAACGTATCTCATCCCTGATCGTCATCAGGATTTTGCCGAGTTGATTTTTTGCCTCTTTGTTTTTGCATCTTTCACAAGTGCAGCGGCCCCAGCGGTTGTCATGCCAGTGATTACCCTCCTCAAGGTAGGCGTCGCCTGTGGCGAGGAGTTTTTCTCTTAGCGCGGGGTCTTTGAATTTTGCCCTGAGAATATCAAGCATTATGTCATACGAAATCTCATCCCAGTTTGCGGGCAGGCCCGGCTCTTTCTTGCCCATACTCTTGATAATAACGGGGTTCTTTGTGGTTGTGTACTTTATTTTTGCCTCTTCTGTGGCGCATTTCTGCGCCTGGAAGGCCGCCTCTGAATTAGGGTAAATCAGCCCTTTATACTCAAAGGGGCTTGAGTGGAAGTTTGAAAGGAAACCGTATTCGCCTCTGAAATCATTGATAACTGTCATTTTAATTATCCTCCTCATCATATTCATCAAATTCTTCTTTATACATTTCAATCAGATTGTCAAACGCCTTGCTGAATGACTCAAACGAGCTCATATCTGCCTCATTGCGGCTGTTTTGATAAGAGAGTTCAAGCGGCATTGAGATTTTGTAATACCCTCTCTCAAAGCTGTTCTCGATCACCCAGCATAAGCTTTCTGCAAAGGATTGACAGACCGCGAATTCTGCCTCTGTGTTGCCCGGAGGAACATCTGTGCAGAACTGATATTTGCAAATAAAGCGGAAAATGGGGAGATCCTCACGCAAAACGGAATTGTACTCTCTGCTCTGCCTGAAATACTCATAGGTATCATACACCAAGGTTTTGAATTCTTCAATATCTATTGCCTCATAGTAAAGGTTCTCTGCAATGCTTTCCCACTTGTCATACAGCATTTCTCTCCGAGAAGAAACATAAGATTCTTTCATAATTCACACTCCCTTATTTTTTGCCTCACCGGCTGATCGAATGATAACATTTGCTATGGGGCAAAAAATACCCATCGTTGATGGTAAGATACAGTCGAGGTGAGGACGATGTCGCTGAATAAAGCTATAGCGCACGGCAAGGAAAAACGGGATCCGGTTATTTCGCCGGACAGTCGGTGCAGGAACAACGGAGGTTGTTACATATGCTTATCCGACAGGATGTATAGCACAAGGAAGCGCGAATTGATTGTGAAAGAAAAACTGAAGGAGGCGGAAGCAGAAATGAAAGAATTATTAAATGAGAAAACACCGGTAACCGGCAGAACGGACCTTGACATTATTAAAGAAATTGTGTCGGCAATGAAACCGGGCATTCTTACTGTTGTCGGCGGCAGGCCGGGCGAGGGCAAAACGGAATTTTCCTGCTGCCTTGCCGATATCATATCACATCTCGGCAAAAAGTCAGTGCTGTTTGCTTTAGGTGAATCACGTGAATTTTTGCTTAAACGGTTTAAACCGGATGATGAAATGCTTGAACACAATCTGTTTATAGATGACACCAATTATATGACTGTTTCTTTAATGAAACAGAGGATCCAGACTCTCGGCGGAGTTGATTGCGTTATTATTGATTACCTTGGTCTGATCAGTCCTGACGCCAAAGTCCCGAAGCGCTCGGAAGAAGTCGCACAGATTACAGCCGGGCTGAAAGCGCTGGCTGTTGAATATGATATACCGGTTGTTTGTTTTGCTCAGTTATCAAGAGATACCGAAGGGAATCCGGTGTTTTCTGTATCAAAAGCTGTTGTGAATAACTCGGACACGGTGATAATCTTAAACGACGGCGGGGCAAAAATTACCCATGGCGTGAGTTAATATGATCTTGCAACAGGAAGACACAAACCACGTTTATTATGAAAGAAAGGAAATCTTGAAATGAAAGAATTTGACAGAATCATAGGTTATTCGGCAGAGAAAAAAGAACTTGAGCAGATAGCCGACTGCCTGAGAAACAGCGATGTTTACAAGAAGCTCGGAGTGAACGCGCCAGGCGGTCTGCTGCTTTACGGCGAGCCCGGCGTAGGCAAAACTCTTATGTCCGATTGCCTTATCAAGGCGAGCGGCAGGAAGGCATTCGTATGCAGGAAGAATAAGCCCAACGGTGAATTTATAAACGAAATCACCAAAACCTTTGAGCAGGCAAAAGAAAACGCACCGTCCGTTGTGTTCCTTGACGATATGGATAAATTTGCCAATGAGGATGAAAGGCACAGAGACGCCGAGGAATATGTTACCGTGCAGAGCTGTATTGATGAAATCAAGGGCAAGGATGTATTTGTGCTTGCCACAGTCAATGATATCCAACGCCTGCCGCGCTCTCTCACAAGAGCGGGTCGCTTTGACAGAAGGCTTGAAATCAACGCTCCGAGAGGCGCCGATGCGCTTGAGATTATTTCACATTATCTTGACGGCAAATCTCTTGCCGAAAATATCGACAAGCAGTATATTGCCCGGCTTATGGAGGGAGATTCCTGCGCGAAGCTTGAAACGCTCATAAACGAAGCGGGAGTTTACGCCAGCTTTGACCGCGCCGATAAGATCACAATGGAGCATTTTATGCGAGCTTATCTGAGAAGCACTTACGGCCGCGATATCAACGATGATGATGACGATGATGACGATTACTGCAACAGTAAAAGCGAAGGGAAGAAAATGATCGACGATACGGTATGGCATGAGGCGGGCCATGCAACAGTTTCCGAGGTCATCTATCCCGGTTCGGTCACTCTTGTGTCTGTCACGGGCGTAAGCTCAGGCAAATCGGGGCTCACCTCTTACAGCAATATCAATTCGATCCTGCCTCTCGATTACTCAAAATTCAGGGCAGTAGGGTCTCTCGCCGGCGCAGCCGCAATAGAGCAGAGAGTCGGCGTACCGGGCAACGGCGCTTCACGCGATTTTGATCAGGCATTTGATATGGTGAGAGATATGATTGAGGATGACTGTATATGCGGCTTCCATTTGCATGGATCACCATACAGAAACTCCGAAAATTTGAACAGCAGTATCGAGAAGGCAACAGCCGCAAAGATCGAAGAATACTATCGCAAGGCAAAGGAAATCCTTTCGCTCAACAGCGAGTTCTTTGAAAAGATCGCCCGTGCCCTCGCCGAGAAAAAGCTTCTCACCGCTCCCGAGATTCAGGCGATCAGAAGTGAGTGCAATATTGAGCGTAGGTATATGAAGGAGGAGACTTATGGATCTTTCATTGCTGACAGGCGTCGTTCCGACCGGCGGCGAAACCGGATTCTTTCACCCGATAGGTAAATACATCGGCGAAGACAAAGAGAAACCGACAGCGGAGATTCTTTCGCAAATCAATATTCCCGTGTTACCGGAGGAGGCGGAGAATATCTTCGCCTCAAAGCCCGGCGAGCTTTTTACGATTGCCGCCTCAGCGTGCCGCGGCAAAACCGCGCTTATGCTGCAATATATCCTGAATTATCCGGAGAGAAAAATATATTTCTTCTCACACGAGCCTGCCGTCATAACAGCCGAACGCCTCGCACTTATGATGTTTGATACTAACAGCACCGTTAAGTATAAAGAAATCCGCCCGTATGCCGAATATATCATTTCATCGCTGCCGGTATATGTGAATGACCCTGTTTCGCTGAAGCATTCCGACATGATTATTGAGGATATGAAGGGCATTGAAGACGGCTGTATTTTCATCGACGGATTCGATTATCTTCTTTCATATCTGAGCAACGGAGGGAATCCTTATGTGGGCAATAAAATAAAAGCGCGGGAAGCTGCCGGTGAATTAAAGAGGATCGCAGGCTCTGTTCCGGTTACGGTTTCTTACCTGGATATGCATTTGAAAACGGGCAGCAGAGCCGCATTGATTGAATCCTCGGATAAATACACCGCCTTCTGCATCAGAAATAACATTGAATCGATGATGAACGATAAAGACAACAGCTATGCGGTTGCCAAATTCAAAGTGATAAAGCAGTTTCGCCCGGATGAGAAGGAAGAGTTTACTCTCAGAAAAAAGATATACAAAAGCGAGGCGTGGTTTAAGGAACAAAATAACGATGGCAGGAGCAACTCTAAAAAAGTATTCATCGGCGGCTCAAAGAACATAACTAAACTCGATGAAACAGTGCGGCAGAAGCTGGATGAGCTCATTTTGGAAAATGCCGAAATCCTTATCGGTGACTGTCTGGGAGTTGATAAGCTTGTTCAGGCGCATCTTTTTCTCAAAGGATATAAAAATGTGACCGTTTACGCCACCGAAGGAAAAGCGAGAAACAATATCGGTGATTGGCCTGTAGTTAATGTGCCGTCTCACGGTGAAGAGGGATATGATTATTATGAGCTGAAAGATATTGAAATGGCTAAAGATGCCGATGAAACCTTTATGATTTGGGACGGGCAAAGCAAAGGAACGGCTTTCAATATTGATGAAATGCAAAAACTTGAGAAAAGGGTTTATATTCATCAGCAGGATAATAAAGACAGAAATCAACATAACGGAGTGTTCTGGATTATTGATGATAAACTGTATGCTTTTCCCTATGATGAGAATAAATACCGCGAGGCGGTTTCAAAATCCGGCACGGCATATAACCATCAGAAAATATGGGAATATATAAGGCCGAAGGGATGCGGCAACAAACCGTTTGATTACTATCCCCGAGGGAGAGTGGTTATAATCCGCGGGGACAGACCTGTTATTTATATGAACCCGAATATTGATGAAAAGCATGTTACCGAAATAATTGAAGCGTTCAATCTTCAAATAGAGCCCGTAATCAGATATGATTACAGCGAGCATTATAAGTGTTATCTTGACGAATAGGCGCAATCGGACTATGGGGCAAAATTTTACCATAGTCTGTGCTATTATGAAGCTGTAAGGAGGAGAGATTATGAGAGAGACGATCGGAGTAAACGGTTTATTTGATGACCTTTTCGGTAATGTCACCGAAATCCTGACAAAAAGAGAAGCTTTCAGAGACGAAGACGGTACCCTTATTCTTTCGCTCATGAACTGCACACTCGATGACGGCAATGTGATTGAGCTCTGCCTCTGGGCAGACAGCGGGCTGTCCCTTTGGGATGTTTCCGCAGACAAAGCAGGATTTGACTTTCACGGCTCCGGCTCTTTTGAGGAATATATGAAAACCAAGGGGCTTCACGCCTGCAATGTTATCGAGGAAACAGACGGCATCAAATGGATGTACAGCGGTATAATTGAAAAAGAGAATCAACACAGGCTTCAGTATTGCTGCAGAGATAAGGATTAAGGAGATACAGAGAATGAATAATGCCGAAAACAAATTTTTCAGATGTTTTATGGATGACGGCTCTTTGGTGATAATTCCTTTTGACGGACAGGAACTGTACGATCTCATCCGGAAATATTCAACCGGAATCGGACATTTAGGCTTTAACAGAGCCGAGATTTCATACTGTACAGGCAATGGCAGTCCCATGCCCGAAGTAAAAAAGGGACTCATCCTTTACGGCCTGCCCAAAGATAAGGCAATCGAATGGACAAATACATTGAACCTTGAGCATTTTATATTCAAGGACAATGGATTTATCGGGATTGTCAATGCCGACGGCAGTGTAAATAAAGAGCTTGAAATACCCGGCAAAGGATATAATATTTCAGGCCTTGATTTCGGGCTGATGATTACAGTTATTTATCCAATCGGTATGGTAAAAAATCCGAAGGAAGTAAAGCCACAATCTGAAAGTGTGACACTGTTCAATAAACAAACCGATTAAAACCGGAGGTGCTCATTATGAATAAACTGAATGTTTTTTCCAACAAAGACGGCTTCGGGCGTTTATCAAAGAATATTGTGTATTTTTTTGACAATCTCAAATACGCAAAGCAGAGAGTCGTGCGCGGCTTTGCAGACTGTGATATTTGGGATTTCAATTCTTATCTCAAAAAGCTCTTTGCCGGCGGCCTTGATTATTTTGCCGCCAATCTCCACAGCTACCCCGAGCGTTACGGCAGCGCAGAAAACTGGGAAAAAGAGCTCAGACGCGTTGCCTCTCTTGTCAGAAAACTCGATACCGATGAAGACGGGCGCCCCGATGATTATGACGAAATCAAAAACGAAGTTTTTGAATGGATGAGAGATAATTTTGATGATCTGTGGGATTGAATTAATAAAAAAGAGAATTATGAATCGATTATCAATGAAAGGAATAAAAATGATCAGAATACTTGAATCCGTTAAAGAATATGTAATTGATAAATATCGTGATTTTGTTTTTCGTAGAGAAATAAATACAAAAGACCCGCATTATTTTGGCAAAGTAAGTGATGAAATTGCAGATGAGTTATATGATTTCTTTAATGATTTAATTGCAGGTGAAAAGTATATCCGCTATGATTTCACAACAGCAGACGAGTTAAAAAAATATGAAGATATTATCACCGGCAAGGTGTTAAATCCCGATATTAAAATCGTTTCTTTATATGATACTGTTGAGGTTTTTTCAGCATTAACAAAAATCACAAAACAGTCTGTAAGCATTTTATTTGATACACCCTGCAACTTTGAAAATGATTATGGCGGTTTTAAGATTGGGTTATGTTCATTTGCGAATGATGTTACAACCGGCTTCCCTTTGGCAAATACGGTCAATTTGTCAATAATTTCAGGAGCAAATGAAACAGTTTCAATGTTTGCGATTGATTCAGATCTGATTGATAACGAAATCAGTCGCCTTATCGGAAAATACATCGGTGACAAAAATATAAAAAAGCTAAATAAGAAATTGAAAGCCCTGCAACAAACAGAAATTAATGAAAACACTTGAATATGAAACTGCAAAGGTGGATATTTAATGAACAAAAAGTTACCGGAATCCCAATACAAAAGAATAATCTTCAGAACCTTTCCCTCACGGCAGATGCGGGAATTTCTCTGCCTTCCGGAGAATATGCTCAATTATTTCGGCCTTGCCGAAATAATAATCGGCTCACCGGAAATCACAATCACCGAAAAATATGAGTTTCTTTGTTCCCTGGCAAATGAATCCGGCGAAAAAGAAATATCGGAATCTGCCGATGATTTCAAGGCGGCGATTGATAATCTCGTCTGCGCTCCCGGTGAGATTTTCACCGTTGACGATCCGTGGTATGACGAGGATATAAAAGATGTCGCGTATGGTGGATTCAGTAATCAGCCCTGTCTGAATTATGATAAAGTTCTCGGATATATCGACTGGAATGAAAGATTTGAGGAGCGGGACGAAGAGTGCACATCATGGTATAATATTAAAAAATGGGTGCCGGATGAAGACGGCAGGTTCATAAACACATATATTTACTATTATATTTACGGCATCGGCATCTGCTGGTTTGCCGCCTGCAGGGAGCATGGAGATGAAGGGCCGTATTTCCGCCTTCCGGAGCATAAATATTCCTCTTCATGTATAGATCTGAATATGGCAACTCCGTTCAGGGTCGGCGATATTGTCAGAATCGACTGCCGCCCGTTTGCGCCGCCCGTTAATGCGCTTATCCTTTACACCGGTCCGGATTGGGATTGCTGCTCCCTGCTCGCGCTTTACAGAGATGACAAGGGATATTACCGCACAGGCGCGGTCAAGCATACGGATATGTGGATGCATCTCAGGGGAGATAATATGATATCCGCTCTTTACCGCATTGAAACTTATGACGGAGAACTCAGCGAATATGACCGCATATATAAAGAAATATCGCCGTTGATTTACGGCGACAATGAAAAAGGCGATAAGGTGTGGAGTTACCTGAGTGAAAACAGGGACTTTACTTCACCCGGTGAATTGCTTGAAAAAGTTAAGGGATTATTTGAGGAGAAATGAATTATGGGATATTTTTCAATGTTGGATATTGATCACGAAGATTACAGTTATCCTCCGCCGGAGCGTCAGCTTGAAATGAGACTTGACATATTGAAAGACCGGCTGAGGGAATTAAAAGAGAAAGGTGCGGTATACAGATTCTTTTTAACCGACGGAGCTTATTTATCAGACGATGATATAAGATATGTTCAGCCTGAGAGTTTAAAATGTATTTATCATGTGGAAAAAGCCATTGAACTTGCAATTGAGGATTTGAGAGAAAAATACGGAATTATCTTAACCGAAAACGGATACAGGGAATATGACGAATTAGAAAAACCGGCTGTATTTGGTTTAAATAAAATTGAAGCAAATCGGCTTATTACAGCAGCATAAAGAAAACCACAAATATTAACGGAGGTATTTATTATGAAAGTAACATCGGCGCAGGCTGCCAAAATACTCAGAAACCTTACAAATGAGCTCAGCGACCTGCTCAGGCTTGAAAACAAGGTGAGCACATTTGTTGCCGCCGTCGGCGAAGATCCAGAAATCGTGAGGCCCGCTTACAGTTTTGAAGAAACCGAGGCAAAAAAGAAAGAACTTGAAGAAAAGATAAGAAAAATAAAGCACGCCTTGAATGTCTTCAACATCAACACTGTTGTGCCGGGCTTCAATATGACCGTTGACGAGGTGCTTGTATATATGCCACAGCTGACTGCGGATGTATCGCGCCTCAACAGTCTTAAGTCGGCTCTGCCCAAAGAAAGAGTTGATTCTTACGGCAGGACAAGTGTCGGCCTTATAGATTACAGGTATGCGAATTACGATATTGCGGCTGCGGAGCGCGAATATCAGACAGCCACTGACACGCTGGCAAAGCTTCAGCTTGCTCTTGATGCCGTCAATAACACAGCTGAGTTTGAAATTGATGTTTAATAAAACATAATCCCTGTCTGCGCGCTTCTTAAATCGAATAAAAAGACATTATTGAAGTTCAGAGTTTGAGTTTTCCGTTATTCCTTTTTGTTATCCGTTATTTATAAAGGTTCAATGTCAGAAGGAATATTCAATAAAACAGCGCGCTGACGAAAACTTGGGCGGATTATTTCGTTTAATCTGCCTGCCCGGTGGAAGTAAAGGGTTATAGCCGGGAATCATTAATTAATCAGGAGCCGAAATGAATATTTACGAATTACTTAACTCCAGTAGCATCGCGGAACACTGGAAAAAGATTGATTATAAGCCGGATTCTCTTGAATCAGCCTGGATTGTATATAATAACATGAAGCTCGGATTTAACGAAAAATGCAAATGTTGGGAAGAAATCATAAACACTATGCCCGACATGGAAATTATCAGAAGGCCGAACTGCCCTCATTATGACAGCCTGCACGACTTTCTTAATCGTTTTATGGCTTTGAGCAGGCGCTTTTTAGACTGGTTTTATACTAATACCGATTGTGTCTATACTATAGATTATGAATGGCGATTTGATCCTGTGTTTTCTTCGGTTGATTCATTGAAAGAGTATATAAAGGCCGAAGATTGCGAAGAAATTGAACGCTTTGTTATCAAAAAGATCTCGGTAGATGATTACTCAAAATACCCCTCGAAAATAATTGTGAACAGGGAGTTTGAGTTCATACGCCCGGAAAGATGGGATTACGGCGCTTTTCCCTGTAATGAAGATGAATATGATATGCTTGTAGCTTTTGAAGGTATGTGGTTTGATTTTCCCGTGCCGTTCAAAAGAGGCGATGTGATATATTGTCCGTATTACAAGTGCGGCATAGGAACAGCGGAAGATTATACTGATTTATTTGTGGTGCTGGACATCGTTCCGGAATGTCTGAGTGAAAAAGTAAAGAAATGGTTTTTCGAGGGAAAAAACGGCGATACCACCGATATGAGCTTTGGCGGATATACCCAATGGAGAGACGGAACCGTTTACAGAGAGTCCTTCTGTAACTACATGGATTTTGAATTCTATAACGGTGAATTCGAAGGCGCTCAGAGGATAATCAAAGCGCTCTCCAATTATGAAAAAGGGCTCATAAACGATGAACTGCTTATGCACGCCTATCATCAGATTCTCTCTGAGGAGAGGGCGAAAAGCGATATTCCCGAGTTCTATACTCACGAAGGTCTTGAGCTCGCCGGCATCAACATAGACAAAAATAATGGGGCATAATTGTCGCATACCTCTATTGTATAATATGGCTGTAAGTGATATAATTTATCAAACGATACTTAAGGAGCTGATTTTATGGAATCATATTCAGCAGACAGAAAAAAGATGACAACGCTGTATATTCTTGAAATACTCAAAAGATACACGGACGATACAGTTGACGAAAACGGAATCCCCGCTCATTGCCTCACACAGGCTCAGATTGGCGAGAAACTGTATAAGGATTATGAAATCATTCTTGACCGCAAGGCAATCGCCCGCGGCCTTGATGATCTCATCTATTCAAGAGATTATGCCGATAAAATCCAGTATGAAACAAAAGACAGAATAACAACCGAAAAAGGGAAAAAGGTTAAAACTGAATACAGAACCGATTTCCGCTATTGTCACAGTTTCAGTACGGCTCAGATCCGTATGTTGATGGATGCGGTTCTCTTTTCAAAGAATATACCTTATTCCGAATGCATAGAGCTGCTTGAGCTTATCAGCAATCTCGGAGATATAGATGCGAGAAACCGGCTCACTAAGCATCTGAGTAATTTGCGCGATATGTCTTTTGATAAAGTATCAAATGACCAGCTTCTTTACAATATCGGTGTAATTGATGAGGCAATCGACCAGGGTAAGCAAATTGCATATATTTATAATAATTACGGCAGAGATATGAAGCTTCATCCGAGACTTGTTGACGGCGAAATAGATCCCAAGGTTGTCAACCCATATCAGATGATTGCTACTAACGGCAGATATTACCTTATTTGTAATTATGATGAATATGAGAATACGGCGAGGGTTCGTATTGATAAGATTACCGATATAGAAATACTTGATACCAATGTTAAACCGAAAAGTAAAGTTAAAGGTCTTAAAGATATACCCGAAACAATGGCGGGTCAGCTCTATATGCAGCCCGGCACTTCGGAAAGAATAGTATTCAGAATAGCAAATAACGAAAGAATAATAAGTGATATTGTTGACTGGTTCGGCAAAAGAGTCAGATTTATTTCTGAAGACGGAAAAACAGTCACATGCGCAGTTAAAATCAATCCTGCTGATATGAAATTCTGGGCAATGCAGTATTCAGATAATGTGGAGATTCTTGAGCCGGAATCTCTGCGTGATAATATAAGAACATCTTTGCGCGAGGCATGGAGAAAATACAATGACGGTAAAGATACTCTCATTGAATCCGATGAGAATATAAAGAAGCTTATCGCAGAGTGGAAACAGATCTGCGAGGACGCAAAGGCAGAGAAGGTTGATGTGAAGCGTCTGAGCGGACTTGTCAGAAAAACCCATCTTATGCTGCTGCCACTCAAAGGTGAGGAAATCGAGGGTCAGTACAGCGGTCTGATTCTCGGCCTCAACAAATGTTACAGAAATTCAAGAACCGGAATGATTTCAAATCTCAATTGCATTTCTCTGATACTCGGCGCTCTGCTTGCCGAAATTGAAGACAACAGAATGTACAGAATGAGACGAAACATTCCCGATGATACTCTTCCGATTATCCTTCGTACAGATGAGGACGGCAGAGTTGAGGTTATGCTCGATATCAATAACTTTGAAGAGGGTTATCTCACACTGCTTCAATATTCCGACAAAAATGCCGAGGAAGCAAGAAAGAATCACGCCATCCTCAGAGAAAAGATGATGGAAAGACATAAGGAAATAATGGAACAGAGAAGAAAAGAGAGAGAAGAAAAGAAAAAGAGGGAGGAGAAATGAAAGAATACACTTTTGAAAGTTTTAAAGTAAATGCCGGCAACCGAAACGCCTATGAAACTATGCTTAAATTCTGCGAGAAATCCGGACCCAATCTGATATTTCTGACTGGATCGGCCTGCTCGGGAAAGACGCATCTACTCAAAGCTACTCAAGCTGTTTTCGGCGATAATGCCGCCTATATAACCAGCAATGATTTTACCAATGAACTCATTGACACTATTCGCAAAGGGAATTCAACAACTGATTTCAAAAACAAATACAAAAATATACCCTGTCTGCTTTTTGATTGTTTACAGTATATTCAGGGAAGATCGTCAACTATGGAAGAATTCCTGACTATTCTTGATTACAGGATGGTTAACGGGCTCAAAACCGTTTTGGCATCCGACATACCTGTTAATGAGTTTAAAAATACAGATGAACACATTACGGCAAGAATTGAAAAAGAGTTTGTAAATGTGAAGATTGGAAAAGACACTGTTATGTCAGGGGAAGAATTTTTCAGTAAGTTTAAAGCCGAAATCGCCGAGAAACATGACGAGGCGTGCAAAAAGTATCAAAAGAGCAGAAAATATACCGCGTTTATAACGAAGCTGATAGAAGAAATACTAAATAAAAACGGTTATTCATATGGAACTGAGTTTTATCGCATTGATATCAGCGGATGGAAAGAAATCGAGTGCGATGAAATAGCTGCTTCTGATCGCGGCTATAAACTTAATAATAATTTGTGGGATTTTGATGTTGCAATAGAACACGAAAACGACGATAGGGACTGGACTTATGAGATCACAAAGCTTTTGACTATCAATTGCCCTTTACGCATAGTTATCGGTTATGTGCCTGCACAACATCGGGGAAATGATATGGTTTATCTTGAAAAAGTATTTGAACAAATCAAGTCATTAAAAGTATTCCCAAAAAACGATTTTATAAATGATGAATTTGTTGTCATTCTAGGAAACAGCAAATGTAAAAGGCTCGGAGATTATTTCAACTATGAAGCATACAGACTTTCAAGTGA
The DNA here is from genome assembly GCA_947166625.1 of uncultured Clostridia bacterium. GTDB lineage: Bacteria > Bacillota > Clostridia > Oscillospirales > Acutalibacteraceae > CAG-177. The sequence goes on along the minus strand of CAMVEX010000003.1, from coordinate 71,687 downwards.
TGGCTTTGCTCCAATTATAGTTGACGAATAATAAAAAAGCATTATGACCTACACTATCTCAGACCTTCACGGCTATCCCGTGAAAAAGCTTGAAGCCCTGCTCGATAAAGCGGGGTTCGGCGATAACGACACTTTATATATCCTCGGCGATGTGATTGACCGCAACGGCGACGGGGGAATGAGCGTTCTGCTATGGCTGCTTGAGAGGCCGAATGTCCGGCTGATTCTCGGCAATCACGAAGCAATGCTCCTTTCCTGCGCGTTCGTATTTGATGAGATTACAGATGAGAGTGTTGCCGCGTTTGATGCCGAAAAAATCGAACTTCTCAGCAACTATCTGCTCAACGGCGGCGGCGTTACTCTGGAATCGCTCCGCGCACTGCCCGGGGATAAACAAAAAGCGATTCTTGATTATCTGCGCGCATGCTCGCTCTATGAAACCGTCACCGCCGGCGGCAGAGATTATATCCTCGTTCACGCGGGCTTTGATAATTTCGACAAGAGCCGTCCCCTTTCCGATTACACAGCCGATGAGCTTCTCTGGGCGTGGCCCGAAATCACCGATGAATATTTCAAAGACATTCACACAGTATTCGGACACACCCCGACAAAATGCTTCGGCGAAGAATATGACGGCAGAATTCTATGCACAAAAACCTGGACCTGTATAGACTGCGGCGCAGCCTACGGCAACGAGCCGGTTTTGCTCCGGCTTGATGATAATAAGGAATTCAGATTATGAGGATACTTGTTATGAACGATAAAAACCGAGATCCAATTTACCATCTTGATAAAAATGATTATAGATATCTTATCACTTATATGCCTGAAAAGAGCAATTATAATGGAATCCTGTTTATAATGAAGGAGCCTGATGCAGGCGAAGATGCCGGAAACAGAAAAAAACTTGATATTATCTCTGAGAATAATAAGGCCTGGTTTTTAGACTGTATTGCTGGAACAGATGGAAAAACAAAAACCGACAGTACATATCAAAACAGGTTTAAAGAGATGTTGAAAGCCGTTGGCTGTAGTGATAATGAACTTGATAAATGCGCATATGCAAATATAAATCCTTTAGGAGGAGGAACATCTGAAAGCAAAATATATAAAAATTTAATCAATGATGAGAAAGAAGTACATAAAAGAGTTACAAAAATAATAGAACAGTCTAAACCTGAAATAGTATTTGTTTGTTCAAAAATATATAAAATAATTAAAAGTCTAAATCAAACGGCTGTTAAAATAGACGGGCTTCCTTATAGCGCAAAGAAAGAGTATAAGGCTTTTTATGATGATAATAATGTTAAATTTTATGAAATTCATCACCCGATTTTTTCTCCTAGAATTAATATTTGATAAAACGAAACAGGTGATACCATGCCAACCTATGAAAAATTAACCCCCAAAACGGAAAAGAGAATAATCACCGAAAAGGCGGAGGGCTCCTTCGCCTCTTTGGCGTTTGATGAGGCGAAGGTTATCCGCAGGAATCCCGGTAAGGATAAGGCGGATATCATCCGCACGGCTTTTGTGCGCGATTGCGACAAGATTATCCACTGCCCGTTTTACAACCGCTATGCGGATAAAACGCAGGTGTTTTCCTTCTATAAAAATGACGATATCAGCCGCCGATCGCTTCACGTTCAGCTCGTCTCGCGCATTGCCCGCACAATAGGCAAGGCGCTGAATCTCAATCCCGATCTGATCGAGGCGATCGCCCTCGGCCATGATATAGGCCACACGCCCTTCGGCCACGCGGGCGAAAAAATCCTCGATGAACTGTATTTTTCTCACGCGAAGCGGCATTTCAGCCACAATATCCATTCCGTGCGCGTGCTGGACGGCATTTATCCCTACAATATTTCTTTGCAGACCCTCTGCGGGATCGCCGCCCACGACGGCGAAATTGAGCTCGGCGAATACCGTCCGGCGCCGCTTGAGAGTTTTGAGGAATTCGACCGTATGATTGAGGCTTGTTACCTTGACAAAGAAAATGTGAAAAAGCTTATCCCGTCAACGCTCGAGGGCTGCGTTGTGCGCATCTCGGATATTATCGCATATCTCGGCAAAGACAGGCAGGATGCCGAGCGCGCAAAAATAACCGCCCCCGACAAATTCGAGAGCGGAGCAATCGGCTCAATCAACGCCGAGCTTATCAATAATCTTGTGGTGAATATCATCGAAAACAGCTACGGCAGGCCGTATATAAAGCTTGATGGCGCGCATTTTGAGGCGCTTAAACGCGCAAAAGCCGAGAATTACGATTTGATTTACAAGAATAAAACCGTTCAGGCGCAAATTGATTCGTCAATCCGCCCGATGATGACGGAACTCTATGATAAACTTCTCGCAGACCTGCTCGCCGGAAACACCGCCTCGCCGATATTCACCCACCATATTGAATATGTGAATAAAGCTCACTACGAGCGCAGAGCTCCATACGAATCGGCCGAGCCGGATCAGATCGTCGTCGATTATATCGCCGGTATGACCGACGACTATTTCGTGGATTTGCACGCATATCTGTTCCCTGAAAGCAAATATGAGATAAAGTATAAAGGATATTTTGAGTAAATATGAAAAGCGGTGAGCGATAATGTCCTTTGAAACAACAAGTAAATTCATTGCTCTGATATTGCGCCACAAGCCTGAAGCAATAGGCATTACGCTTGATGAGCACGGCTGGGCAAATGTTGACGAACTCATAAAAGGCATTGCAAAGCGACAGCCCTTTGATATGGCAATGCTCGAAGAAATCGTTGCGACCGATGATAAACAGCGCTATTCATTCAACGAAGACAAAACTCTCATAAGAGCAAACCAGGGCCACTCAATCCCCGTGGATGTTGAGCTTGAGGAAAAAGAACCGCCGTCGATCCTCTACCACGGTACTGCCGTCAAGTATAAAGCGTCAATCGAAGAAAAAGGGCTTATCCCGAAATCAAGGCTTTATGTCCATCTCTCTTCCGATGAAGAAACCGCCCTGAAGGTAGGGCAGCGCCACGGCACGCCGATAATTTATACAATTAACGCCGCTCAGATGCACAAAGACGGATATAAGTTTTATATCTCAAAAAACGGCGTTTGGCTTACAAAATCCGTGCCCGTGAAGTATCATTCACGTGTAAGGGCGCTGTAAATGTTTTCCGATAATTGTTTGCTATAACCATTTTCCCTTTTCATACAGAATGATTTAAAAATTTCCAAGTGACAACTTCAATATTCTTTTCGTGAGCTTTTTGCAATATATCTCCGCTTTTCAAAAGCTCATATTCAAAAACTCTCTTGGTCCACTCTGTTTTTTCATCGCTGACCGGTATAGCGGGATGCAGAAACATCTCGGTTACGCCTCCGGCGCAGCCGTCAAGCGAATCAAGATACCACTTGCGCAGAGTTTCATAGTTTCCGATCCTGTCCATATTCCACGGATTGGAAATCAGGTCATCAATGAGTCTGACGCCGTGTTTTTCCCCTTTATTTACAAGCATTTTGTGGAGCTTCAGTATTATCCGAGGGGGAGTTTTACCGAGCTGCCGCTCAATAAAGCCGGGAGTTTTCGGGAAACGGTACGGCAGATTATGAGCGCGGCAAAAATCATAAGCGTCATTGTAAAATCGGCGCAGATTTATGCCGTAGAGCGTGCCGCTGTGATTATCGGCGTGATCGACCTCGACGCCCGCTTCGATCATTTTACCGTATTGAGCCTCAAGTTCATCCCTGACCGTTTTATGAGTTGCGTGCAGGGTAATATCCTTTGAATTATGATATAATGCGCCGCCTCTGCCCAGGTGAGCGTTACCGGTTATACTCAGCCACGGATTTTTTTCGCTGTCTGAATTTATTGCAAGATGCACTCCTGCGGAGATTTTATTATCTTTAAGCCACCGGGCGGCGTCTCCAAATGCGGGAGCAACGGCGAGAACGGAGGTTGAGGTGATCAGTTTCTTTGAGAGCAGCTCTTTTATCGCTTCATTCTGCTGTTTATTATAGCCGAAATCATCGGCATTGATTATCAGATACTTTTTCATCTTTTCCGTTAAAGTGAAGGAAGAATGATATGACAGAGGCGATAACCATTGCCGCGGCCGGGAATACGCAAAGCAAAGCTCTTGACGCCAAAGCCGGATCCGTGCCGGGATCATCGCCGTTTACAAAGCCGAATTGCGTTGACACAAAGTAGAATGCCAGCGAAGTATAAAGCCCGTTAAGACGGTTCATAACTCCGACGAGACTTGAAATGATCCCTTCCCTCTTGATCCCGTGGCGGCGGAAATCATCGTCAACTATCTTTGCGCCGATACAGTCCATCGTCACAAGGCAGGCGGCAACGCCGAAGCCGACTATGCAGGCTATGGCGACTGCGCCGGAGAATGAATTGACAAAATAAAGCGGGATAAATGAAACAGCCATAATAATGAAGCCCGAACGCCAGACTTTCATAATATCCCATTTCCTGACAATATTTGACCAGATAACAATGCCGATAACCGCTACTGCCAAAACGGTTCCGAGCATGATCGTTGTAGTGGAGCCGCCCTTTTTGAGCGTATATTTGACATAAAACGGGATTGCCTGGGAAATAAGAGAAAACGCTGCCGAATAAAAAGCGCCGCAGAAGCCGTAAATCCAGAATTTCGGGTTGGTTATCAGGGCAAAAATACTGCTGAAAAGCTTGGGCTTTTCGACCTCTTCATCTATCAGCTCCGGCTCACGGCATCCCCAGAAGCAATACATCATCACGGCAAGCGCAACTGCGCCGTAAACTATTGCAGTTGTACGATAGCCGATTTTTTCGGTAATCATCGGGGTAAGAGCAATGCTTATCGCCATAGCGAAAAGCTGACATATCTGGCGGAAGCCGTTGGTTTTGGCTCTCTCTTCATCCTTTTTGAAAAGCTCGGGGAAAAGCGCGCCGTAGTTGGCGTTTACAAGCGAATCGAGCGTACCCGTGAGAATATACATCAGCAGCATATAAACAAACAGCCTGCCGGTGTCATTCCGGATAAACTCCGGCGTGCAGTAAAACAGGATAAAGAACAGCACGAGCAGCGGAGTGCCGATGAGCAGCCACGGGCGCCTTCTGCCCCATTTTGTCCGTGTGCGGTCCGAGAGGAAGCCGTAAACGGGGTTATCGATCGCGTCAACGAATGTGTAGATAAAGAGAACGAGCGAATACTTCTTCATATCCAGCCCGAGCATATCCACATAAAAGATCGCCGCAAAAGATTTGAACATATTGATGGGGATGGAAGTGCCGAACATCGCGAAACCGTATCTTGCCGGTTTAACAGTCTTGGCGAGTGAATTATCAGGCGCCATTTTCTCTCCTCCTAACCAAAATATATCGGGTTTGATACCGCGCGGATTTTTTTGCCGTATTTTTTGAAAATCTTGATATATGCAAATTTTGTCTTTTCAATTTTTACCGTGTTTTCTTTAACTTCTCTCTCGCCTTTATCCGTAACAAGGACGGTTTTAACCGAATATTTGCTTTCAACTTCAATTTCAAGAGGGGTTTCGGGGTCATATACAGCCGTGTCACCCATACGGGACTCACCGTATTTGAGCAGAATGCGGGGGCCGTTTACCGACTCGGAAACAAAACAATGTCCTTTTCGTATGTTTTCAAGCAAAGATTCGGCGCTCTGACAAGGAGCATATACCCCGGTGACGGGATTTGCGAATCTGACGAGAGGACCGGGCTTATGAAAATCACTGCCGCCGGCAGCCGGAAGCTTCTTGCCGTTTTTGAGAAGTTCCGTCCAGTAAGCGATGCCTCTGATATTTGTCGGCCGCATGGGACCGTTCCAGATTTCGACCATTTCAAAAGCATCGTCGTCACCCCATTTATACGGGCAGAAACTGCATTTCGGATGATTGACCGATATAACTGCGCCGAGAGAACGCGCGTCAGAGATGACCGAATTCATTTCCTCTTTATTGTTTGCGATGAATGAATCACCGAACGGAGCCGGCACGCCGAAAAAATTCATATGGCCGTTATAGTGAGTCCATTCGACCGCGGGAATAAAGGTAACGCCGTTGATCGAGGGCAGGTGCAGATTTTCGGCGTAATTGTTATGATTTGCAAGCGCGACAAAATCAAGCCCGCTTTTCTTAGCGAGATTTCCGATTTCGGAGGCGTCAAACACTCCGTCGGAGGCCCTTGTGTGAATATGAAGGTCGCCGAAAAACAGTTTTTCGCCCTCATACTCAAAATCAATATTATATGTGACTTTTACACCCTTATCCTCAACATGATAAGCTCCGGCAAGAATCCCCCACCTGCCGGGATTTATTTTTTGCGTAAGATATCCGTCGGAGGAGGTGAACTCCCCGACGCTTATTTCACTGTGAGCGCTTCCCGACCAGCCGAGAAACTTCCCGCTCTCATCCGAAAGCCCTATATCAATACAGTTTGAGGGCTTAAGATCGGATAAAAGGCCTTTGGTCGGGCGGTAATAATCATAGCGCACCGTGATTTTAATAACATTTTCGGGAACATCAAACGGGATCGTGAAATATTGCCCTTCCCGCTCTTTTTCGATATGATACTCGATTTTCATATTTCTCACTACTGTTTCTTAAAACGGTTACCCGTATTAGCGTAGATCAACGCAAAAATGACAAGTGCTGTTACAATCAAAGAGTACGCTACAGTAATTGCAGGGATTTTATAAATGCCTCCGACAGCCACCGACGGTGACAGCAAAGCAATCGGCAGCAGTATTTTACCGACAAATTTGCACAGTGCCTCACTGTCAAATTCTTCTTTATTACCTGATGTATTATATCCGGCGATCAGCCCGGCGCCTTTTCCTCTCAAAAGAATCAGGGAAATAATCAGCAACATCAGAGAAATACAGCCGACAATTATCAATCCCATTATATCTTCTTCCGTTATTAACAATTCACTATTTACAATCATTTTTTATTTCTCGTTTTCTTCGCCTTGCGCCGCATGACCCGCAAACAGCGTATCGGCGATATCCTTTGCGCTTTGATAATATTTATACGGAATATAAACGCGTACTCTCTCAGCCATCGGACCCACCTTTAACGCCATCCCGGCTCCCAATACATTTTTTATCATAAACGAAATGTTATTCTGTGTCAATATGTCCCCGAGCATACCCGCCATAACATAGTTTTTTTCTATGAGAAAGCAGAGGTCGTCGGGATACGGATGCCGGGTGTTTTCGTCCCCGCAAAACGGACATATATCGGATTCAAAGACTGCGCTGCATTTTTCGCAAAACATAGCTGTTACCTCCGGCTCAAAGTTTTTTTGCGGTCGTTTTGTCAATCGAGCATTTCGCCCAGAATGTATTCTCCCCATGAATATTCGCTCAAAAACCATTCGCGGACATTCATAAGGGGGTATTTTTTATTATTCAGCCATTCATAATAGTCGCAGTCAAAAAGACCTGTATTGACCATCTGCCCGTGGGGAGTCGATATGAGCAGATCGGAGATCCCCGCCGATTTAAGAGCCTTTTTGAGCCTGCGCAGAGCGTTATAATACACGGTCATTTTATCGTTGCTGTAGGGTCTGTCCTCCCAGAGGAGAGAATAAATATCCGCGTTGCTTATCTCTTTGCCTGCGTTTGTGACGACCGCCGCGAGTATCTCCTTCGCCTTGCCGGTAAGGGGCACGGGCGCTCCGTCCTTCATCACGCTGAATTTGCCGAATGTGATTATCTGAATATTCTTCCTCTGGCGATGGGCGATGAGCCGCATTTTATCCATTACCGTCCGGAGGGTCTCCTCCTTATAGGGTTTGATTATGTAATAATCTCCGCCGATTTTATTGGAATCCCAGATATATTTGTCATAAGCCGAAATAAAGACTATCATTATGTCTTTTCTTATCTCGCGCAGTTTTTTCGCGAGCTCCATGCCGTTCATCACCGGCATCTCAACATCGAGAAAGGCAATATCCGGGGCTGTTTCAGCGCAGCCTTTGAGAGCCTCCTCAGCCGATGTGTATTCACCGATGATCTCAAGATCTTCTATTCCGGAGCTTAATCTCAAAAATTTTTTTACCATTAAAGGCTCGTCATCAACGATTATCGCTCTCATATCATTCTCCTTTCGGTATGCTGACGGCAACTTTCGTTCCGCTGCCGGGGGCGCTCATTATCTCTACCTTGGCATTCATCACTTTATCGAGCCTGAAAATTATGTTTTTCAGACCGGCGGAATCGCTTTTGCCCGATTTGCCGCGGCTCATTACCTCCCCGTAATCAAAGCCGACTCCGTCATCCCTGACCTCGATATAATAATCATATTTCCGCTCTTTTGTTTTTACGGTCACGGTGCCGCCGAGGGCTCCTTTTTTATATATTCCGTGCCTTATCGCGTTTTCGACGAGGGGCTGAATGCTCAGCAGCAGGATATCAAAATCCATCGTTTTTATATCATAAACCACCTTGAGCCTGTCGCCGAAACGCATTTTTTCGATATTTACATAAGCTTTGATATTGTCGAGCTCTCTCTCAAAGGGAACGGGGTCATCATTTTCCATGGCGCGTATGCAGCTCCTCAGATGGACCGTGAAATCTCCGAGCAGCTCGCTCGCGTAATTCGGGTTTTCAAGCATTATTTCCTGGATCGAGCCCAGAGCGTTATAGAGGAAATGCGGCTGCATTTGGCTGGTAAAATTTCTGATCCTGCTCATTCGCAGCTCATTTTCAAGGGCTTTGAATTCTTTTTCCTTCTTCTGATGCTCGGTAAGATCATAAATGACGCAAAATGAAAAAATATCGCCCGAAGCGCTGTCTTTATACAGGAAATACACCTTTCTGAAAGGCTGCTCCGAGCCGTCCGCAGATCTGAGGGAAAAATATACCGAAGCTCTCATTTCACCGCTTTCAAAGCATTCCGTAAGATAATTGCGGTCGCTGACCAGCGAATATTTCTCCGCGTTTTCCGTGACCGGGATCTGACACATCAGCCTTTCAAAATCGCTGTAATTCATTCCACGGGCAAGAGGGAGTTCATCGGAGCCCGATAAATAATCACCGAGGAAATCGACCGACGCCTCCATTATTTTGTCGCGGGTCAGATTTATCTCAAGATAGCCGGCTGCGCTTGAAAGCACTGCCTTGAGGTGGTTTCTCTCTTTTTGATACATGGATTCGAGAGCGTCCGCATGCGCCTTTTCCTGCCGCAAGGTTTCGTCAACATTGCGGACCCCGAGCAGGATATGCTCTCTGTCGCCAATGCGCTCCTTGATAGCCCTGATTTTATGATAGACGGGCCGGCCGTTGATCATCAGTCTGTAAACAAAAGAATAGTATTCTCCCTCTTTAAGATCGGCGGCTATCTTTTCACGGGACAGCATATCAGACACATATTTCCTATCCTGCGAATATATCGTTTTAGGTATATTCGCCTTAACTTCCTCAAAAAAATTATCGCCGCTGTTTTTTATTTCAAGCTCGCTGAATGAATTGCTCTCATAATAGCATTTGTATTCAAATGTTTCGGCGTCAATATCATAGAGGCATTCGTATGTTTCAAAAAGTGCCTTTATCAGTCTCTCGCGGGTGATGTCGGTTTCGCTCTTACGGCAGTCGCCATGCTTCATAATTCTCACGCTTTCTGTTTTAATCGCAGATAATTATATCATATTGCCGCCGCGCAGGGCAAATCCGAAAAAAGCCCCCCGCGCGGGTCAGGAGACTGTCCGGTCAGTTAAGCCGACAGGCTCCGACCTTTGTATTATAACATATAGGGACTAACGCCGCACTAACGCACCTCGATCAGCTTGCATCTGACCGTGAGCCTCGTTTTCCCCGAATCCGTGCAGGTAAAAAGCGTGAGATCCCACTCCCCGCTTTTAAGCTCATCCGTCTGATAGGGGTAAAGATCCTCTATCGCCCTGACCTTATAGATATAGGTCAGCCCTGAAACATCCGCAAACCATATCGTATCGTCATAGGCTATTCTTTTGAGCGAGCCGAAATGCTTCTTGTAATTATGGCCCGCGATAATAAAATCGCCGCTCTGAGGCGAGCCAGAATATTTGCACGGAGAAACCTTTGAATTATCCTCGCTCCAATCCTCCATGATCGGCAAAGACAGAGCCAGAGAAGGGAAAATCAAAACTCCGACATAATCGTTGCCCCTTATATTCATCACGCTCTCGCCCTTTTTGCCGCCCGTTTTGGAAGGATCTGCTCTCATGGATGAATTCATTTCGCTGAGTATTTCCTCCGCCAGATTTCCCGCGCGCACGGCGGTGAGGGTGTTGACCGTTATTATGAGTATTGCCGAGAGGATAAAGAAAACTCCTATTATTATGAGTATTTTGCCGGGTGAAAGAAACTCTTTGTTTTTCATTTTATTTTATTCACCGTAAAAGCCGAAAGAATGAATCCAGCGCCTATGCCAAACAGCAGCAATACGGGCCACCACAGCAGACCGGTCTGAGGCAGGCGCTCGTTTTTCACTTCGGCTTTAGTATTTTCAGAATTGTTTTCATTGTTTTCGGTTTGTCTGTCTGTGTGTCTCCCGGTATTTCTCCCGGTCGTTGAATATCTTGAATGTGTGACCGAATCGCCGGGCGGCGTATATACGGAGTGAGAGCTGCTCACCGCGGTAGTGACGACGCCGTGAGGGTTTGTGACCGTAGCAGGGAAAGAACTTGATGACGGCGAGGTCGCCGGCGGAGTATCGCCGGAAACCTTCGGATATGCCGTTACATCAAAATTATAGGATGCCGTTTTTTCGTCATACTGCGGTATCACAAGCGTAAAAGGCTCAAATCGGGCGCTTCTGTCTCCGACAATGAGATAAATCCCCTCTTCAAGCTCCGTATATCGTGCCCTGCCTCCGCCGTCAAAAAACCTGCGCTCGCCCTCAATCCCGTTTTTGAGCGTAAAGGCGGCGAGGCTCCCCGCGGTTTCCTTCCTGCCGATTTTATCGAGCGGGATGCTGCATCGCCCGTATTGCTCCGTATATTCATATCCGCCGTCCGGCAGCGCTTTCGCCGCAAAAAACAGAGTGACATAAGAATCGGTGCCGATCGTCTTTTCATCCGCAACTATGCAGAGCGACCCCTTTCGGCGCGCGGCTGTATCCCCGCCGTTTTCAGCAAAAGCGGCAGGGCAGAAAAACGCCCGGACGGGCAGCAATATTAAAGTTAGGATGAGCAGAACGGCGGCTTTGCGGGCGTTTTTCACAGTCATTTGTATATCTCCTCCCGAAAGGAATCAGCCTAGTCCGATCTTTTTACGGATTTGATTGAGCTTCTTCCTTCTTGCGGCGCGTATATTGAATATGATATATCCGATAATCAGCAGCGGTATGTAAATCAAAGCCGAGATCGGCAAAGGGTCAGCCGCGACAGCGTCCGGAGATACCCTCAGATCGGTATTCCCCCTGTATGATATTCTGTGACCTCTTACAAGCAGTCTGTGAGAATTCACGGCATAAGGTGTGCAGGTGATGAGGGTACACATATCCCTGCCTTTTTCGATGCTCAGAGCGCTCGTATCCTCGGGCAAGACTATGCTCACTTTATCCACCTCATACACAAGTATCTCATTCATCGTATGGAGCACGAAGGTATCTCCGGGCGTGAGCCTGTCAAGATCGCTGAAGATTTTTGCCGAAGGCAGACCTCGGTGACCCGAAAGAAGGCAGTGAGTGTCTTCACCTCCCACGGGGAATGAAGAGCCTGAAATATGGCCCACTCCGGATTGCAAAACGGAGTCATCCGTGCCGTGATAAACGGGCAGCCTGCATCGGATAATATCAATATCTATATATCCCATTATTCCCGAAATATCAAAATTCAATATTCCGTCATACACCCGTTTTTCTTCTTCCGTCAGCAAAAAGCAGGTGCCCTTCTGAGCAAGATTTTTGTTGTATTCCTTTGCTTCCTCCATCATCGTCTCATATCTTTCCTCTTTCAGATCGGAAACGGACTCGATATAGCTCGCTATCGCTTTGGACTGATGCAGGGAATTCCACCGGTCGCTGAGCGACGGATACAATATGAGCCCGCTTCCGACTGAAAAAACGAGTATGAGAAGCATGGAGGATAGGTGCTTCTTCATTCTCAGCAGATCAGATTTCGGAAAGGGTGCGTTTCCTGCTTATGAAAAGTATTATCGCGCCGATCACAAGCAGACCGCCGAGAGTGTAAAATATCGCGGTGCCGATGCCGCCGGTCGAGGGAAGGGTCGAGCCGCTTCTGTTTACTATATCCGTCGAGATCACGCCGCCCGTGAGATTGACTGTCGCCTGCTGTGTGCCGGCGAGAGTGATGACATCGCCGTTTGCCGTCGCCGAATTCAGCGAGATGAGCGAGGGATCGTCGGCAGTCGTTTCGTGGACGGCTGTGATGGTAAATTCAAGATCACCGAATTTATTGAATCCGCTCGGGACTTCGGTTTCAACCAGCTTATAATCGCCGTCGTCAAGCCCTGAGAATGTGAAGGTCGTCGCCGCGCCCGCAGCGTAGGTCTTTACGGTCTGCCAGTCTCCGTTTGAATCCTTCTTATAGAGGGTAAAGCCCGCATTGGGAAGGGGGTCGTTATTCTGATCCACCTTGTTTACGGTTATCTGATAGGTGAAAACGATCGCTTTATCCGGAGTGGTGGTGCCGGTGCCTGTTCCGCCGGGGTTGGGGTCGTTTGAATAGGTAAGGGTAACGGTGTTATCATTGCCCGCCGCGCCGATGACCGCGTTATTATTCAAAACAGCGGTATATCTGACGATTATTTTGCTGTCTTTGTCAACGGTTACGCCGGTGAGAGACTTTGTGTCTGCGATGGTAACGCTCAGGGTCGCGCCTGCCGCTTCGGCTGAGGGAGCAACCGTGACCTGAGATGTGATCTCGGTTTCGGTGCCGTTGTTATCAACATAGACTTTCGCATCCGCCTGATAGGTCAGACCCGCGCTCATCGTATCGTTAAACTGATAGTAGTATGCGCCGTAGTCTGCATAATTCTCGGGCAGAGTGCCGGTTATCTGATAAGGAATCGTGTCGCCTATATCGTGGTCGGCAGAATCCTGCCACGCGCTGCCCGAAATATCGGAGCTGTTTGTATCGTTGATATCTTTTACTTTCTTTTCAACCGTGGGCAGCCCTATTTTGGGAGAGGCGGTGACATTGCCCACGACCTCAAGAATATATGAGGTGTAAGCGCTGCCCTGACCGGTCTGAGTATTCGCCTGATCCTTTATAAGGTAGTAGCCGGGTGCGAGCCCAGTGACCGTATCGCTTGAGCCTGCCGCAACCGTTTTGGTTGACGGATTTGTAAGATAATTGCCCGAAACAAGAGCATTTGCGAAAGCCTTCGCGTCTGATTCCGAGGCGAGAGTCTCCGCCTTTGCGGCGGCATTGCCGAATGCGGTCTGTCCCGATGAATCAACACCGCTGCCCCAGACTATGTTTGAGAGGACCTTCTGACTTGCCGCGTTAACGGAAAGATCGCCCGTGAAGACCTGATAGATCTCAAAAGTGTGGGCGGTCTCGCCCGTGTTATTCAGAGTAAGTGTGTAAGTCGTGCCGTCCGCGACGGAATTTACCGCCAACTGAGCGGCCAAAATAAGCGCGCAGAGTAGGATAAGGATTTTCTTCGTCTTTTTCATTTGTTTTTCCTTTCATAATTGAATTTTATTTTATCTATCGCTGATCCCGAAGTTTATTGAAATATCGGGCTTAAAGGGGTTTATTTTAATTGATTTTTACATCTATGTTTCCTATAATTCCGATGACATATTTGAGCGGAAACAAACGGGAAGAATAATAGTTATATTGAGTTTTTATGCCATTTTCAAAAAGCAAAGTTTCAGTTAACAGTCCATAACTTACCACATCAAGGTCCGGTTGTATAACGAGCATCTCATCATCGGCATAGTAGCTTTCCCCTTTTTTGTAAATAGTTGCTATACGAGAAGTATTATCATAATATAACTCAACTCTGATACCGTCCGGTGTTTCCGCTTTGCCGCCACCAAATGTGATCAAATTTTTTAAGGGAATAGATATGATTTCAGCGCCTATAAGTTCTTTTGAATCAATTGCTTCTTCAGCAAAACTAATTGTACCAAGCTGGAAAAGCATAACCAAAGGCAAAAGAATTGACAAGGTCTTAAAGGTAATTTTTGTGATTTTCATTGTTATGTTCCTTTTATCAATGTTTAAAGACTTTATTCCCGGGAATGAAGCTGTCCCAATCTCCATATCTAACGGTATGCAGAAGTGTTGCGGCTTGAATAACCGCTTCATCACCTCTCGGAGTTTCTCCGCTCATCAGAGCAGCGTGCCAATTATCGCCTACCGCCTGATCTCTATAGACGGCAAATCCCTGAAAACCTTTTATCGCATAAGAAACGGTAGAAAATGAAACCGCAAGCATTACGGAGACAATTAAACCTGTAATGAAATCAAAACATTTTTTCATACAATCTCCTCCTTAATCCAGATCATAGCTTCTGTTTGCGGGCTCAGCTTCCAACGACAAAACATGCGTTAAATCGTACTCCCTCCCGGTTTTTTCTACTGTCTCTTCCAGTTTGGCAATCGTCTCTTTGACCGGGCGAATTTCCATAGCTCTTATTGCGGTTTTTATGACGAGATCGGTAGGATTATCGGATAAGGCGTCGATAATGGTTCTGTAGTTTTCAGATACTGCGCATCGTTTTTCAGTTTCATCGATCAAATCACTGTTTATGAGATAATCAACTGCCCCTAAATATCTCATCCCCGAAAGCGAATCAATAATGGTATTCGAAAGCATAAAGTTATCCGCATGAATGCTTTTTGCCAGCTCTTTATCGCAATAAGAAACCCAGTTGCTTTTCTCTTTTTCATCATCTGATTTTCTCAGATATTGAGAAATGACCATTATGGCGATTCTTTTTCTTTCTCCCTTTATGTCATCCTTGATAAACTTCCTCGCTATCAAAACAGCCTGCTCCGGGTTATCCATATTCAGCCTTCTGAGCGCTTGAAAAGCCATTTCGTCATTATCTCCGAGCGCGACGCTTTCCATCAGTTTGTCCGTTCCCTTGCTTTCGGGCAATATCCAAATTATGTATTGCAGAATTATGTTGTTTGCTTTCTTTTCTTTCACTATCCGGTGCAGATCTTTTATATTCCCGTCATCGAGCTCTATGCCCTTGTAATCAAGAATCTGCAAAACTATTATCCTGAGATTTTCACTGTTGCCGGGATCGTTGATTATTTCCATAAGATTATCGCTGTTTATATGCTCCGCTTTTTCAGCCATCACCGAGGCATGAGCAATAAAATCGGACAGTTCAGCCCCCTGCGCGCTGAGTTCATTCACTTCACCGCATATTTCCATAAATGACATATCCGTCAATACATCCGATATTTCTTTTGATGATTTGTTTCTGTATTTATGGATCAGGCTGTCTATATAAAATGCGGAAAAAACGGAAATTGCCGTAAGCAGCGAAATGAGTATTAACGCCGATAAGAAAATGAACGGTTTCTTATGTCTGCCCATGACTTTGCATTTGCTTTTTTTCATTTTTTCCTCCTGTATTCGGCAGGGGCTAATCGTTTATTATTCCGATTCCCGACCGGTCATCAGGCTCGGATCGTATCCGCCCCCGCCTTTTTTCTTATAAAATACCAAGCAGAAACAAGCAGCAGCAAAGCACCGGAAGCCCTTATCATCACCGTTCCCGAGCCGCCCGTCGCGGGGAGAGAATATGTGAACGGATCATTCGGGACAACTGCCGGCGTTTCGGAAAGCACAACAGGGACAGAGGCGATGCCGCCGTCCGGTCTTTCATCCGCGTAAAAGCAAATCGGGTCCGTTGCGAGATGATAGCCGCTCGGAGCCGTGATTTCTTTCAGGGCATAGAGCCCCTGCACGGAAAACATCGCAACTCCGTTATTGTTTTTCTCGATATGCGCCGTGCCGTCCGACAGGGTAGTGTATGATTCATAATACCAAAGCGTGATTCCCGAAACGGTTATGCTCCCCGGCGTTCCCGCGGGAGGCGTGCCCTGCCGCTCGGAATTCTGAGGGCCGTAGAGCGCAAACACCGCGCCCGAAAGCGGCAGATGAGTATCAGAAGCTTGTTTCAAGACCGTCATGCTGAAGTTATCCGCGCTCGCAGCGCCGCCGGTGTCATCCACATTGAATTCGGTATTTATCACCGAGCTGTATTCGGAAAATCCGTCTATTACTATACTGTTCCCGATATTCACTCCTTCGCCGGTTTCGGTTATCAGCGTAGTGTAAGTTATCTTTATAGGCACATTATCGGGCAGGATGAAGCTCAGCGAATTCTGAGCCTCGTCATAGGTGTAGATCGGGGTCATTTCGACCCAATCTCCCGCCTGCTTCTGATAAACCTTTATCGTGCTGAGCACTATCCTGAGATTTGCCGTCATCCTGTCAACGACCGTCATCGAAGTCGCATCTTCAAGAATATCAATGCCGGAGGGATTGAGCGTTATGGTAAAATCGGCTCTGTTGCTGCCCTGACTATGCTCCACCTCTTTTTTGACCATATCTATGTCATATTGCACCGTACAATCGGCGGGGCCCGTATCAAACGGCGAATTATCGGGCATTATTCCCGTGAGTCTCGCTGTGTTGCTCAGCGGAGCGGATGCGTCCCCGTTCTGAAAAATCGCATTTTCCGGATCCACCCGGACCTTGTATCGGAAGACAAGGCGCGACGAGCTTGTTGAGCTGCCCGCGAGCGTTGAGTGCTGAGCCGCTTCATAAAGAGTGGGGTAGGCGCCGCTGTCTCCGCTGAAAAACTCAAAATACTCAGCCGAAGCGCTCAGGGTCGTATAAGCCGAAATGCTCTGCGAATACAGATATGTGGCTCTGATACGGCTCAGATCCGTGTTATACATATCGCAATAGAGCGAGCCGTCCACATAGCTCATGCCCGGCGATACAAGAGTGTCATGAAATATAAGCTGCTTCATCTTCCTTTGCAGGACCGTGTTGAAATTTTCATCGCGGTTGCTGAATACAACATAATAATCTATGGTTCCGTCGCCGTTTACGCTTCCGCTCTTTCTGAACGGCTTATCCGAAACCTCTCTGTATTCGGCGTTATCCTCAACATACATTGCTCCTTCGCTGTAATACAGTCTTGCCCGGTTAAGCAGAGAAAGCTCCTCGCTTATGAGATATTGCAAATCTGTATCCGCCGTTTCGTAAACGCCGTTTTCTCTTGTATAAACAGTCGAGTCAAGAGGCAGATCATACTCGATATGCAGTGTCACATCATCCGTCTCTATCCAGTTTGATTTTGATGATGACGCCGAGTTGGTGTTGAAGTAAAAATAGATGCTTCTCGGGTCTGATGATGTCCCGACAAGGTATGTATAGTCTGTTGAGCCGCCGGAATACGGAGAATATGTTCCGATCGCTCCGTATGCGTTTTCCGTATATACGGTCAGATTTTCAAGATCTCTTCCGAAAAAGTATTCCGTCCCTGCAAAAGTCACTTTTGTGTAGCTGTCATAGAGATAAAATCCCTTGGTGCCTGCATAAAAGCCCGGGACTTCAATATCTATGGAATAATGCAGGGAATTTGCCGCCGCGTTTTTTTCAACGGTTTTGGATATTTCGGGAGGAGCCCCCACGGCATGGCCTGTGACGGTCGTTTCTTTTTGTATAACACCGTGCGTCGGATGATTCACGCTGACGGTATTCGTAAAATCCTGCGTGGTGACGCCCGCATTCAGCGTGTAATCCGTATTATATTGCAAAACATATTTATACGCGCCTATACCCGTAGGCAGAGTGATACTTGACGGATTCGCGCCGAAGGGAATATTCAATGCGGTCCCCTCGACAAGCTCGCCCGTCTGCGTATATATCCACGGCACGGCAGTTATACCCGACTGCGTATCAAACGAAAGGCCGCTGCCGGGAAGATCGGTTACCGTCATTCCGTCAACCACCGATGAGCCGTCTCCCACGGTGACGGTCCATCTTATACGGCTGTGGCCGGGCTCATCCTTTCCCTTTTTTTCAAGGAAGGATGTCTTTATCCTTTTTTCCTCCGTATCCTCGGCGGAAACCGCGCCGTCATCATTCGTTCCCGTGACAACAGCTTTATTTTTCGCTTTATAATCTATCGTTTCATTCTGATAAATACCCGGAGCAAGATATGCCTTGTATTTCACCAGAAATCCCTCGCCCGCCGCCAGAGAAGTCGGCATGGTCTGATATACGGTCAGACCGTCGAGGCTCGTATATATTATTGAATTCTGATCGACTGTCAGCCCGGATGAAGTAGGAGTATCGGTATATGTGATATTTGATACCGTCCCGCACCGGGCCGTGACCTTCACCTCATAATCTATCGAATGAGTGCGCGCGTCATAATTGCCTGCCGTCTTTTCAACATCAAGCAGCCCCGCCCCGGAAACATTGACCTCGATGATATATCCGCCGAAGTCGATGGGCTTTATCCCCGTGCCCGATGAGCTGCCTGCGGTGGAGCTGAGAGTTATGGTCATCGAAGCCTTTGTCGAGTCTATATATCCGTCAATGAATCTGACCCGCAAAAGCCCTCCGGAGTCAATATAATAGTTGCCGACCGCCGCTCCGGTGCTGTCGGTCAAAACGCCGTTTGTCACCTGAGAGCATTCAAATAAAGACGGTATCTGATAGGTGAGGAATCCGTCGTTGTTATAAGCGAACTGCTTTTCCTGACCGCTTATATTATTTTCCGAAAAAGAAATTTTAATATCATAGCTTTCGCCGATATAGACCGTTCCGTTCTGCGGGATCTCATTACCGTTTGCGTCGGTGATCACCACC
Source organism: uncultured Clostridia bacterium (assembly GCA_947166625.1). Taxonomy (GTDB): domain Bacteria; phylum Bacillota; class Clostridia; order Oscillospirales; family Acutalibacteraceae; genus CAG-177. The sequence continues at coordinate 52,887 of CAMVEX010000003.1, read as the reverse complement.
TGAGTCACAAAATCGGCAAGGTCGCTTGAATAAACCGTGCCCGACCTTGTCCACGCTCTTTTCATTTTCGGCGTAGCTTTATCTGAAACGGAAAATGCCTGCATGGCGTTTTCCGTAATATTTTCGTTCCTGTTTTCTATGGTTATCGCGGGTAATACCAAGGACGAAACAACAAAGAAAACAACGGCGCAGGCGATCAACGCCGTGAGCGCCTTCCTCCATGATTCTTTCCTGTTTCGATAAAGAATTTGTTTAATTGTCTCGTAAATTCTTTTTTCCATCCTCAGCATTACCCTTTTTTGTTTTTTACGCGGAATTCGGTGAATTCCGTTATTTTATGAGCGGCAAACGCTCACAGTCTTTGTGTTAATCTGCTACCACGAATCTGTTTCTCGCAAAAATCATTCTGAATAAGTTAAAAATATTAAGTCTGCTCGACAGAGCGAGATATCTGTAGCTTACATAAACTGTTTCATCCATAGTATCGCCTTCGCTGCCGTCAAAATAAACTCTTGTGACAAAAATGCCGTGTCTGACGATCAGTATCGTCTCGCCGGGATAGACCTTTTCTTTTCCCGCGAAATACATTCCGTCTTTTTTCTCTATGACGACCGTGGCGGAGGTGTTGTCGCTGTAATTAAGCTTGACCTTTATGCCTTCGGGCGTTTCGGGAGCGCCGTCCATGAAAACGATCCTGTTTTTCAAAGGCACCGAAACGATTTCGGCGCTCACAAGCTTGACTTCTTCGGGCTGAGGAGCTTCCTCAGCGGAAACCGCGACGCAGGATAAAGAAACTATCGTAAGCGCGGCTAAAATAAAAGCAATGATTTTCTTCATTTTGTCAGTCTCCTTTATGTGAATTGCATAGATAATTAAATCCGTAAATAAGGTCCGTTCATTTTAACCTCCTTTTCCGTATTTGCGAAGTATTCGCATCAGACTTTCGTTTACGGAATTATCTGACAGTCTGATGTGTTTTATTAAAAAATCCATTGGGCTTTAAGCCCTTCTGATCCCGATAAGGCTCCGCGGTATCACAAATATTATTTTGCCAATGATCTGCTCCTCCGAGACGCAGCCGAGCTTGCTGCTCCTTGAATCTATTGAGGTGCTGCGATGATCTCCCATCACAAAATATCTCTTTTCGGGCACCTGATACGGGAGTTCGATATCGCATTCGCCGAGCGCTTTTTCGGAGATATGATCTTCCTCGATATATTCGCCGTCGATTGATACGCCGCCTTGCGGATCAATATCTACAAACTCCCCCGCCGTCGCGATGCATCTCTTTATCAGCACTTTGTTTCCGTAATAAAACGCCACCATATCGCCGCGGGCGATCTTTTTATTTTTCACGGCTATGACTATATCCCCGCTTGAGAGAGACGGGCTCATTGACGAGCCGTAAATACGCAGCACGGGGAAAAACAAAACGGAGGTCAGGACCGCTGCCGCCGCTGTGACAAGCAGGGTGACCACGGTCATCCTGACGGATTGTAAAAATTTCGATCTGATCTCAAGCCTTCTCAATTCGGCTCTCAGCACGACCGACAGGCTCTCTCTCTTATATCTGTGATTCCGCATCCGATATTTCCTCCGAACGCCTGCCGGAGCCCGAGCCGGAGTCGGCAGATCCTTTCATTTCGCTGACCGCTTCCTTTATTTCCGAAATTGCGGATAAAACTTCGCGCGTGAATTTTTCTTCCCTTTCGGTGATTTCGCGCTGCCGGGCTTCAAGCTCGGCTTTTGTTTTTTCAAGCTCCTCATTCTTCTCAAGCAGTATGGTAAGAAGGTCTTTTCTGCTCAGCCGCCGAAGCTCTTTTTGCGAAAGAAAGTCAATTTCATACATTCGTTCATATCCTTTTATTATTTTTCGAGTAAATATAACATACCGAAACACACGGATAACTAATGCATTTTATGCCCTTTAAGCCGAAAACCGCCGTATTTTCACATATTCGATTGCCAAATCCGCTGCAACCGTCAAAATTTTGGAGAATTTACCGAAAAATAATTGCGATATCAGCAAAAAACGAAGCCCGCTTCGGAAGAACGAGCTGCAAAGCTGTGATAAATCTGCTTTTTTATGCCGCGCGGCCGCCGCACCGCTTTCATCACGCAAATAATCCCGGTGCCTGCACGGCACCGGGGTCGATGTTTATAACGGTATTTTATTGTCTTCCTTCATTTCTGAACGTATCTCCTCCCTGATTGTCATCAGGATTTTGCCGCCGGGGAATTTGCAGCATTCGGCTGTTGCTTCATATTTCCGCTTTTTGAAAGCAGGCATTTATTCTGAGCGCCTTGCCCGGCTTAACATCAAGGATAATTTTTCCGCCCTTTATTTCTGCGGTGCCGGCAGGCTTGTTGCCTCCTGCGGCGATTTCATATACATCCGCTTTTGTGAAATCTGCGTCAGGTATGTTCCATTCACCGGATCTGCCGTTTTTTGAGTAAGCAATGAAGATGCTTTTTTCGTCGTCAAGCGGCAGCAGAACATCGTCGCCGTCTTTGATGGTTATGCCGTTTTTGACGATCCGTTTTCCCTTGCCGCAACTGACGGTATTCTCCGAAAAATATGCAGTATAATCTCCGTCGTTTTCTTCGATATCGAGGCGTTTCAATCGGTTGAGATAAAAATACGGGAGCTGAAGAGTGCAAAACTGATAAATGAACTCATCCTCCCAGTCCGCGGGGCAGTTGCCCCTGCTCAGCCAGATATCCTCGCCGTGCATCGCGCCGTAAAAAACGGCGAGCAGCGCCTTATCGACAAGGTGACCGCTGTAAAGCGACGGCGGGATTTCAATACACTCGCGCGCACTCACACAGCTTGTCCACCAGGTGGCGGGTATTCTGCCGAGCGTGCGTATGGGTATATCTCTCCAATCGACCTCGCTCATATCCTCGCCTGCCTGAGCATACATCTCCCTGTTTGGGTGGCTTGGAGATTCGTTTCTGAAGTGCGCCTCGCGGTAGGTGTATTCGCTTGTGACATCTATACCGAGCGAGTTTATGTAATCGAGCATTTTGTTCCTTGCCTCATCCTGCTCATCAAGGTAGGTCGCAGGATTCAGGCTTTCGGCAATGCAGAAATTGTCAAGATGTATTGTACCGGCTTCCCTTATCGGCAAAACTTCGCAGAGGCGGTCAAAAATCCTTTTGAAAATTCCGCTCTCCCAAAGCTGCGGATACGAAGTCTTATAGCAGTCGAGCCCGTTGAGGATCTGCAACACCGCGGGCTCTCCGTTAATATCGTTTGCAAGCGCGTTTGCCGCCCTGAGCTCATCAAATATCGGAGTCTGCACCACCGCATCGGAAATGTTGCCATGAATGCTGATCACCGTATTGTATTTTTTCGCCTCGCCGTAAAGCCACAGAAAGCTGTCGCGCGGCGTTTCGTCACATTCGCGTTTGAGGAAGGGATTTACCTCCTCCATAACGGGGTAGCAGTCATCGTGCCCAAGGCCCTGCCAGCCGACAAGGTAAATTATTTTTGTTATGCCCTGAGTCAGGGCGTCAACGGTTTTAATGATGTCGAGCGCCTGCTCAAATGTGATGAGCACCTCGCTTCTGCCGTGCTCAAAATCAGGGCGCGCAAGAAACATTTTCATCCACAGCGTTTTGCTGTAATCATAATTTCGCCTGTATTCTTCCGGCATTTTTCACACCTCTTTTTGACGCAGAGCCTTCCGCTCCGCCTTACTCTTGATAAAAAGATAACACGGTATCAGAATATTTGCAATCCTTTTACACAGAAGAATTTAAGATTGCTTTCCTCAAAAGCATAAATGAAATTGTTACCGATAACCGCCTGAAATTACCGGAATGATCACAAACGAATGATTTGACCCAAAATAGATGTTTGACAGGCAAAATCGAAAAAATGCAAAAAACGCAAAGAATCCTCTCCCGAAGCGATCCGGAGAGGCATTTTAAGTTATCGTCCACATATCAAAAAAATTACGAAACCATTTGTAATATAAGGAACTGCCTCCGTCAAAGCCTTGTTACTCACTGCTTTCGTAGCAGGGACCTCCTCCGGCAAAACCTTGTTGCCCACTGCTCTCGCAATAAGGGATAAAAGAAAAGAAACCCTAATCCATCAAAATCAGAGTTTCTTTTTGGCACGTTGCACCAAAAAAGATATTTTACTTTTTTGTGCTATTGAGGTCGATTTCTCCTTCATAAACCAGGAGTCAAGATGCTGACTCCTGGTTTATTCCAATTTTAGCTGAAATCTCAGATAATTGACCTGTACTTATCCCAGAATATCTTTCAAATCTTCTTCCGGAGTTGTAGTCGGCGCAATGTTATAGTGCTCAACAAGATAATTCAGCACATTGGGAGATACAAACGCAGGAAGCGTTGGGCCAAGACGAATATTCTTGATGCCCAGATATAGCAGGGTCAGCAACACGCATACCGCTTTCTGTTCATACCACGAAAGAATGATGGACAGCGGCAGCTCGTTTACGCTGCAGCCAAACGCCTCTGCGAGAGCAACAGCAACCTTGACCGCTCCGAAGGCATCGTTGCACTGTCCCATATCCATGATGCGGGGCAAACCGCCGATGGTTCCGATGTCCAGGTCGTTGAAGCGGAACTTGCCGCAGGCAAGCGTCAGTATGATGGTATCGGCAGGAGCCTGCTTTACAAGCTCGGTGTAATAGTTACGCCCCGGCTTTGCGCCGTCGCAGCCGCCAATCAGGAAGAAATGCTTGATCGCGCCGCTTCTAACAGCATCGATAACCGTATCCGCAACGCCGAGAATTGTGCTGTGGCTGAAGCCGGTAGTAACAGACGTACCGCCGTTGATGCCGGTTAACTGCGTATCCTCTGAGAAGCCTCCAAGCTCCAGAGCTTTTTCGATCACCGGAGTAAAATCCTTGTCTTCACCGATATGCACGATTTCCGGATAGGATACCACTTCGGTGGTGAATACACGGTCTTTATAACTGTCCTTCGGCGGCATAAGGCAGTTGGTGGTGAACAGGATCGGGGCGGGAAGATTGGCAAATTCCTTCTGCTGATTCTGCCATGCCGTACCGAAGTTACCCTTAAGATGCGGATACTTCTTCAGCTCCGGATAACCATGAGCAGGTAGCATCTCACCGTGTGTATAGATATTGATACCCTTATCCTTCGTCTGCTCAAGCAGTTGTTTCAGATCGTACAGATCATGACCGGTGATGACGATAAACGGTCCCTTCTCCACCATGAGCGGCACAGTTGCTGGTACGGGCTTGCCGTAGGTTTCGGTATTGGCTTTGTCCAGCATCTCCATACAGATGAAGTTGACCTCGCCAACCTCCAAGACGACAGGCAGCAACTCATCCATGCCCCAATCCTCACCGATGGCAAACAGCGCCTTCGCAAGGAATTCATTGACTCGCTGATTGGAGTATCCGAGTATGCCGGCATGATAGGCATAGGCTGCCATTCCGCGAATGCCGAACAGAATTAGGGATTTCAAGCTGCGGATGTCCTCGTCTGCATCCCAGACCTTCGTCATATCGTAGTCATCGTTTCTGCCGCAGGGTGCTCCGCAATCGGAGCAGCGGGGTACGAGGCTTTCTTTTTCCGCATGCACTTCGTCAATTAATGCTTTGATTGTCGTTTCATTGAAGTTCACATTGGTGACGGTTGTGAACAGCCCTTTGATAAGCAGCTTATAGGTGTTCTCGGTCGGCTGAGTATTGCCGTCCGTTGCACGGGCAAGCCCAACCAGAGCTCCGGTTAACTGATCCTGCAGACTGGCAATATCCGGTTTCTTGCCGCAGACGCCGGATTTCGTGCAGCCCTTGCCGCCTGCGGTCTGCTCACATTGAAAACAAAACATCTGTGTATCCATTTGAATCTCCTCCTTACACTTCTTCAATGGCTCCAACGGGGCAGCCGTCCTTGGCTTCCGCTGCAGCGGATTCATATTCAGCATAAACTTCTGCTTCGATTGCCTTTGCTTTCCCGGTATCTGTCATGGAGAAGACTTCCGGACAGGTTCCCTCACACAGTCCGCAGCTGATACATCCGTCATTGACAAAGTATTTCATCTGATATTCCTCGCTTTCTCTTGGTTATCGTTTTATTCCAGCGTAAGCAGCAGTGCCATCTTGAACTTCTTCACAGCCGTTACGCTGTGGAGTCCTGCTTTTGCAAAGTGGAAGTTTTCACCCGCCTTGATGGGATGATTCTCACCTTCATAACCGATAACGCCCTCGCCGTCCAGTGCAAAGATGATCGCCTCACCGGGAGCTGCGTGCTCGGAGAGGCCGGTTCCCTCATCAAACGCCATGACCACAAGCTTCATTTTATCGTTATGTACCACGTCCATATTGACGATCTTGCCCTCCACATAGGGAACGAGCTCCGCCAGTTTGAAGACTTCTCCTGCCTTGATTGCTTCGCTCATGGTATCATTCCTCCTTACCGTGATTTCAGTATAGACAGCGCATTCTGATGTTCTCATACCCATCGGAGTATCTGTCAATGTGATTATGGATTCACCGGTATGCAGCTGTTTAGAATAACCACCCGCGCCATAGACCTCCATGCTACCGTCAGCTATGATGAGCAATTTGTAATAGGAATAGATTTCTGCACTGATGTCCGTGTTCTTCCCCAGCGAAAAATAGATAATGTCATTTTCTCCACTGTGCACGGCCTTTGAAATTGTGCAGCCGGGCACCGGCTGATTATCTTTTGCTATGGAGAAAACTTCCCCGACCTTCTCTTTCATGACCTCACTGCCTATTAATTGTATAGGTCACATTGTCGTTGGATGCAAGAACAAGTCCCGTCCCGTTTAACATGCCGCGCATCACTTCACTTCGAAGGGTGTAATAGATCTCCGATCCATCTTTCCAATACTGTGCATGGATGTCCTGCGTCATCGTCCAGGACAATTCATACTCCGACTCCGAAACGACCGAATTTACTCTATCGCAGGGCATGCCGTTCACAAAGAAATCCTCGAATGCTTTATAGGCTTCTGTCGGAGAGGTGGAAGCTTGCAAAGTATATTTCTTTCCAAACGCAAAAGCAACGCCGCGGATTTCCTCAAATCGTGTCGTATTCGAAACGGTGCCGACCAGGTCGGCATAGCGCGTCTCTGCATCGTGAATCTGTTCCTGCAGCCAGCCGTGGATGTTGCTCTCGTCGATGACGTCTTCCAGCGCCGGAAGGTCTTTTGTGTATTTCGCCTGATCTTTGATCCAGCCCTCCCGTTTTGCATACGCGGTAATTGCCTTTGTCAACTCTTCCTGCTTGCCGATTTTGTGATACAGCCAGAAATGGATCGGCCCCAAAAATGCGCTCATAGGATTCTCACTTTCTGCTCTCGGCGATCTTATCGTTGATGGCTTTCACTACGGGCCCCGGCTCGAATCCGTGAACGGCACAGGCGTCTTCCAGACTTTCAGCCTGCGAAGCCGGGCAGCCGAGGCAGTGCATACCGATGCCGAACAGCACTTCCGCCGTTTCGGGATAGTTGTTTACGATCTCACCGATCAGCGTTTTTTCATTGACATATGTGTTTTCCATGAGAATTTACCTCCCGTACTTGATTTTCTGAGCTTATTTTAGTATAATCAAGCCAACGTGTATGTTGGTACAACAACGAACGGAGCGTTTTTTATGAATACTTTTTTTCTGGCGAACACGCCGCTGTTTCATGGAATCAAGGAAGATGAAATCAAAGAGATGCTTTCCTGCCTGAATGCGAGGGAGCATAGCTATAGGAAAGATGAGGTAATATTCCGTGCAGGTTCATCCGTCGGCGAAATCGGACTGATTCTCTCCGGCAGCGTAAATATCGTTGTCAATTTCTACTGGGGTAGCAGTCACATTTTCGGACACATCGGCAAAGGACAGGTGTTTGCGGAAAACTATGCCGCAATTCCCGGGAAAGAATTAATCTGCGATATCGTCTCCTGTGAGGAGACGGAGGTGTTGTTTCTGAATATGCGGAACATGCTGACGACCTGCCAAAGGGGATGTGCATTCCACACAAGAATCATTCAGAATATGCTGAAGATATCCGCACAGAAGAATCTGAATCTATCTACTCGGATGATGCATACGGCGTCAAAATCCTTGCGCGAAAGGCTGCTCTCCTATCTTTCGGAGCAGGCATTAGAGCATGGAAGCACACATTTCACGATCCCGTTTGACCGCCAGCAGCTTGCGGACTATCTTGCTGTAGACCGCAGCGCCATGTCCAACGAGCTCTCCAAGATGCAGAAGGACGGGCTGATCACCTATCATCGGAATGAATTCACGCTAAACGAGGCTGCGCATGATGAATGAACTCTTGTGTAAACGAATTTACAACCCGGCGGAAATCTCAGACGGATACCGGATTCTCGTCGACAGACTCTGGCCAAGAGGAGTCAAAAAAGAAGTTGCTGCAATTGATTTGTGGAGGAAGGATATTGCTCCAACGAGTGAACTGCGGAATTGGTTTGCGCATATGCCGGAACGGTATGATGAGTTCACGACAAGGTACATACAGGAGCTGAACGTCAATCCTGCAGCGAAGGAATTTATGAGCCTCTGTATAGAAAAACTGCGGGAAGGTAATATAACTCTGCTGTATGCGGCAAAAAACGAGGAATATAATAATGCCATTGTATTGAGGCAGTGGCTGGAAGCAAAAATGAAAGGCTAAGAAAAAACTCTCTGTCCTTATCAACGGGCAGAGAGTTTTTCATATGTGTCAGTTTTTGAAGTGTTCCTTTGCAAATTCCATATCCTGTACCAGCTCGACTGTGCCGAGGTACTTTCCGGTCTTGTCTCGAACAGCCATATACTTCACCAGCATTGTCCTGCCGCCCTTTTCCATCCAGACGGGAACTTCATCCCTGCGGTTATTCCGGAAATCATCGATGATCTGGCGTACCATCGGTTCGATCTTCGGCGGATGGCAGGAGAAGACCTCGCGGTCGATGGCCATGCCTGGGCGTTTGAATACCTTGGCCCCCTCATTAAAGAAGCGATTGATGTTCTCCGCATCGACGAAGGTAATCTCCATGGGGATGGTATTCAGAAGCGCGGTCAGCTGTTCAATCGTCATGTGCCCGCCCGGAAGGACGATTTCGTCGCCGGTGCCGATTGCTTTAGAAGACTGACACTTTTCAGCCTTTTCCCAGATTTCCTGAGCCACACCGAAGCAGATATCGTAATCCTTAACGTCGTGATAAATTCCATACCATTCTTCTTCCGAGAAATTCACTGCGCAGATGGGGAATAGAATGTTCTGCTCCTTATAGATCATTTCTTCGGCACGCTTCAGCACCGCATCAAGGCGGGCGTTCCAGGAATCCCCGCGCTCGGTTTCCATCGCCAGCGTGCCAAGCTCGTCACGGATTTCATCGTCTACAGTCCACATTACGTCGGAGGGGCCTGAAACGCCGTATTTCACCTTCAGCAGGGGATAAAGCAGATCTCCTTTCTTTGCGTAATGGATGGAAAGCTCACGGATTGCGGGGATCAGCGCCAGGTCTCCACTTTCCTTAAAGCTGGCAAGCAGGCTTGCCAGCGCATGATTTTCCTTCGTCAACGTATACAGAGGATGCCCAACGATTTCTTCCATCGCCGCAGCGCGAGCTTTCTTGTCCGAATAGTCTTTCTTCGGATAGGAGTCCCGCTTTTTCAGCTCGGCTGCTGCTTTTTCACGAAGCAGAGATGCCTCTACGTCCTTCTCCGCATTGGCGATCCGTTCCTCCGTTGTTGCTCCGTGGAAAAGTGCGGAATGGATATCGCAGAGCTTTTGCACCTCGGTAAGTGGAGTGCCTTCCTTCATAAGCTCCTGCTCGGCTTTCATGATCTCGGACGCCTCGACTTCCCCAAATTCACGGACAAAATCGGCGCGAACAGCGTCCAGATCCTCCCCATCACCAAGACGGCGAAGATACGCCTTCAGCTGCTCGGTACGGGTTTTGGGATCAGCCAAAGCCTGGGACATTTCTTCCGCAGCTCCCGGGGAAACGGCCATATCCGGCATCTCGCCCACGAACTCAAATCCCTTTGACATAAACGCGGCCACAACGTTCATCATCGGGATGTTCTTCATTTTTGCGCCCTTAGGGATGGTCATAATCTTTCCCGCAGAGTGAAGTACCGGTTTCTTCGTGATCTCGGTAAAACCAAGCCCCGCCATAATATCGATCAGTTCAGGATACTCCTGAGTCAGCTCGTAAACAGACTTCGTAAGATCAAGCTTCTTTGCCATATCGATACTCTCCTTATATTCTGGTTATGGAAAGTATACTGCTATTCTCTCTTATTGTATGTTGTTCAAACAACATGAATGAGTGTGGAAGCGTTATCTTCCTCCTCGAGAATATTCAACACTTATTTTGTATTCGGATGTCTCTTTCCGGGACAACCAGATACAAACTGTCTTTTGCTCTCTATGAATGTCAATCTGCATTCTGCACCTCGCAACTCAAATAAAAGCTTTGCCTTTGGCGCCACTTTCCTCCAGACCGCTCCGACTCCTATCCCGGCTTTCTGTGCACCCACGGGTTTGACTATCATACGCGCAATTTCGTGGTCACTTCGCTGTTGATACGCCTCTTCGAGCCGCGACCTGCAGATCTCGACCCGGTTGCATTGGCAAAGCTTTATTTGCATTCTGTTGTGATGAAATCGTACAGAGCCCTCGGTTCCGTCAGATCCCATTCTCTTGACTCATCCTCGCTCCAAACCTTATAGTCGGGAGCGCCTTCGTACAGCCACCAATCTATGTAGTCGTACTGATCGTTGAGACCTGCTTTGAGAACCAGGAGAAGAGCTTCCCGATATTTATTCTCCGTTCCGAATACGAAATGACCGTTGCCAACCTTCTGCAAGGCTCGACCGAACTCGTCATCGACCGCCTCTTGCTCTTGAAGCAATTGGATTGCCTTACAGAAAAGCTCCTTCGATATAACAGGAGAGCCGACTTGTGAGTTTTCCATATCTCTGCGGAGGCGAAAATGGATATCATCCGGAGGAAGGCGCCCCTTATGATTGCTCTCCAACTCAGCAAGTTTTGCCATAAGCCCCCGCTGCAATTTATCCTTGTCATCCAATCAAGGTCACCTCCTCAATACAGTGTCCACCAATAATCGAACAGGCGACGGTAATAGTTTCCCTTTACGGGGACGTCCCTGTATCTGCGAACCCGGCGGCTCGTTTCTCTCTTGATCCATCTTTGGCAATTGCTGTTCTTGGGATACTTGATATATTCGCCTGTATGGAGCAGCGTTCTTCCGCTAAAGCCCCAATCGATATATCCACGGTGCGGAGCATATCCTCCGTAATTGATTATCCGAAGTAGGTTGTCTGTTTTGCGGACACCGGTGATTCTCCGTAATCTGCGGCGAGCTTTCTGTCTCTGATGTGCAGTTTCCGAATCATTCTCCTGAAGCTCGGCGATCTTCTCGTTTAATGCGGTTTCTGTCATAAACCCTCCTGCTTTGTACAATACGGGTTATAGGCGAGACCCCGTTCCAGGAGCCTCGCTTGGATGAGTAGTATTTACGCTGTTCGTTTTTGCTCTGCTTTTTGAGCGGCGTCATTTTCATTATCGAGCACGACTCCTTTCATCTTTTCTACATTGTCCATGAAGCTGCTGATTTCGGCCTCATAGTTAGGATGCCCGCATAGCATCATGCTTTTTTTGAGATCTTCGAGAGCTGCAAGGAACTTCGGAACGTCCTTTTTTCTGACGTGACAGAATATCGCAAGATATGGAGAACCTTCTTTTGCATATTCAGAGTCAAACCATACTCTGACTTGGTGCCGGATGAATAACTGATCCGCGAGGTACGGTGTCGTGTCAAAGAACATGAAATAGTCATACCGGAGGGAGAACTTTTCAATCGTCCAATACAGCTTTTCTCTCAAATTAACCTCCATTTTTGCAATTTCTCTTGCATTTTCCGTTTCATTCTGCTATTCTTATATATCACTCTCTTGAAGGAGGCGATTGTCATGGGCATTAAAGCCTATCCCGTGATTGACCTTGTCGCCACGGGAAACAACATCCGACGCCTGCGCATGGAGCGCGGCTTCACTGTTCGAGATCTGCAGAGCTACTTCGGCTTTGAGGAACCTCGGGCAATCTACAAGTGGCAGAAAGGCGAAAGCCTTCCCACCGTAGATAATCTGTACGCACTTGGAAATCTCTTTGAGGTTCCGATGGATCAGATCCTGGTTCCCGTTGCGGTAAAACTGCATATCGTCGGTGAGCAGCAGGCTGAGTCCTGCTGCTCAAGTCATTTAATGACCGGCTATTTTGGATACGGCAAGAGTCCGATGCAACTTCAACCATTTGTCCCGTTTGCTTTGTCGGCGGCATGACGTGTCACACTTTAGACGCAGCTCACGGAGAAGAAGATCAGTAATTGATCATTGTAATCTCGTAACCAGCGAGTTAGGCTTGCATGCCTCACAATGGAGATGTCAGTTCGGAAGCAAGAATGAGAGTGGTGACGAAAGAGCGGTTCTGCTGTAAGGATGTAGGGCGGTGATGGAGAAACTGAACGCTTCTTTCTTCCTATCATGAAGGCTCGTAGGGTGAGCCGAACCGGAATATCCTTACGGATGTGTGCAGCCTTATAGTTCATCTGCACCTGAACCGGTATCCGTATTCTCTTATCTTGCCGCACCCAAAATAGTCGGTCTACGCCAGGGCGTTAAGCCCTGGCGTTTTCCGTGTATGCCTCGAATGCTTCGGCGAAGCTGGAGTTCACATCAAAGGGCGGCTCATAGTCCACCGTAGAGGTGACCAGGCACAGATCGATCTTCGTGGAAGTCTCGTCAGCCTGCTTGTTCAGCTTGCCGAGCTCGGCGCGGATGACGTTGCGGTCATAGTTGATCGTAGTCACGCGCTTGACGTCGCAGCGATAGGAAATCTGATTGCCTTCGGCATTGAAGCGGTAGCCGGTGCCGCCGTTGGAGATGGTCTGTTCAGAGTTGCGCAGATCGTTCATCCGCTTGAAGGTATGGGCGATGCTCTGCCGAGTGGCATTGAGGCTGACCTCGCTGTCCATATCGATGTCAAGAGCGTCCTTTGCCTTGCGGATCGCCGCAAACAGCTTGTCTTTTTCTCCCAGCAGATACAGCAGAAACTGAGCAATATCAGTGATCTGCTCGTAGTATTCGGTTTCGGGGGCGATGAGAACAGTCTCATCCTCTGCCTCTGCCATCACCTTGTGCCGCAGATAGGTGTTCTCCACCTTCGTGACATTGGCGTCACGATCCAGGATGCCCTGGGCTTCGTCCATGAAGGACTGGAGCTTGTTCTGGTAACGGAATGCTTCTTTCAAATTCATATACATTCACCTCGTCATTTAGATTGATTGTCTGTGCTTATTGTATCGGGTCTAAGCGAAAAAGTCATTGAACTCATGGTTCACTGCTGCTGTCTGTTTCAAATCCGAATGCCTGATACAACTCCTCTTGGAGTTTCTCGATGCTGATATCGATCATCTCTTTGATCCGATCTCTCCTTGCTTTTTTGAACCATCGGTCTTTGAAGATTGCAACATCCTTTTGATAGGCATCCATATCAGTATCACCGGATTCAGCCCAATCGTAAGAGTGGAGCAAACAGAAGACGTCATACACCAAAGCCGAGATTTCGGGATCACCTAACGGATTATCTCTTACTACCATTTTGTAATTCTCATTATGCCTTTCGCTGTCCAGGCCATATCCGACATAGATGTGATAACCGAGGATTTCGCTTGCGGTCGAGTCATTCATATAGTTCCAACACCCTCCGCTCATTCTGGAACACCTTCCTTCGAGGACAGCAGCTTGATCGGCTCCTCGTCATACCACACGCAGAACGGAAGGAACTTCTCCCGATCATCATAGGGCAGGTTCATGTAGTCGATAATGTGCTCGTTGGGAAACCAGCTCTCGCAATATGCAGGCATCACACCATTAGGCACGATCCCGATCCACTCTTTTTCCGCAAGTCTGTCTGCCAGAGTGTGGGCTTCGAGAAGATACACAGGGATGCCTGCCCGTGTCAGGGCAAGATAGAACTTGACCGTCTCAATGGTTCTGTTCCAGGCGTCACCGTCCAGGTAGAGAAAATATCCGTCTTTGTCGTCCATTGGCCGCAGCGAAACATGTGTTGAATTGCCTCCTCTGCAGACCTCCCAGGGATGCCCGCCTCCGCGGGAGTAGTCATGGAGCCAGGCATGGAATGCCTCGGGATCGTCAGGATTAAGATCTTTCAGCCCGTCATCCCGACCATCCGCATGGAGATAATACTGTTCCTTCGGGGTTTTGTCGCAGCCGTTGTATTTGTTCTCCGCGTATCCCATTGCACAGAACCGGAAGAAGTCGTTTGCCGTCATGGATGGCAGTCGATCCTTGACCGTTTCGGAACCTTCGCCCTGAGCAGACGCCTTCCGAATGAACTCCTCAACATCTTCTTTGGAGATGTTTTCGAAGAACTCTTTTCTTGCCTCCGGCCATACGTCCCAATAATGCTTGCGAAGGATCTTGCCGGTTCGATGCTCCGGAGGCAGGTTCTCTTTGATGAAGTCGTTATATGTTCCTGCTTTGAGCATTTCGATACACTCTTTGACTCCGTCTATCAGCCATTGGACAAACTCGGGAATCTCATTCGGGAATCCGGCGGGCTCTCTGCGTTTGTCCTGAACGATTACATATTTATGCCCGAGCATGACCGCTCTGTATCCCTCGTCTTTGAGTTGAACGGCCTGTAGCTGATACCACTTGATTTCTTCCGGAAACCATGCTTTCCATTCTTCAATGAACTGCTCGACAGAATCGAAATCGCCGCAGGCTACTTCTTCCTCTGCGTTCCCGTAATCCTCGATTGGCCCGCGTTCCGCGCGAAGCCAGAGCGCCCTTGCTCCGGTCTTTGAGACCGGCGCGATCTGCTCGATCAGTTCAAAGAATTCATCAAGCAGCTTGTCGCTCTTATCATCGTAGACGCAGCCGTGCATTCCAAAGTGCTCATCTCTGCTGAGCCAATGGATGTAGTGATCCACTTTGGGCTGAGTTAACTTACCAAACAACTTTCTCCACCTCCTCGGGGATATCTTCTTCGGAATAGAACACTTTCATGTCATCCAGCCGCAGGCACGCAAGTCTTCCGTATGCGGGATGCCGCCCTTGGGATAAGGGATGCGGGAAACCGCACCCGCAATCGATCCCGATCTTGCCTCCTGACGGTGACCGCCATATTTCAAGCGGGTTGTTGTGCTGGTATTCCGACGTTGGTGTATGACCGAAGATTATGATTTTGCCCTCAATATCAGGGGCATTGTAGTAAATGCGATTCCAGACCGCGTATTCTTCTTGGCTGTCGTATCTGTACATATAACGGTGATATGCTGGGATAGCTCCTCCATGCACCAGCAGATACGACTTGCCGTTGACCTCTATGTCGATGTTCAGAGGCAGGCTGTGGAGGTAATCGAAGACCTCTTTGCGGATAGACTTCCGAATGTGCTTGATATATTCGTGTGTTACGTCACCGCCGTTTCGGTACCACAGCCTGAGAGCGTGGGGATACTCTGGATTGTCTTTGTCAAGCCGGTCCAGGGCGTTCAGCATCATATATTCGTGATTGCCCAAGAGCATCTTCACATTGGGCAGATCCATCAGCAGGCGAAGTATCCTGATTCCGTCCGGGTAGCGATCAATGACATCTCCGAGAACATAGAGCGTGTCCTCCGGCTGCAGGTTGATCTGCTCCATGATGGAGTTGAATCGGATGGCATTGCCGTGGATATCAGACATCACATAGATCATCGTTCATCATCTTCTCCCATCTCCTGGCTTCTTCGAGATCCTCCTCGGTGTACTCGAAAGGAATTCGCCCAAGTCTGACTGTTTCTTCGAAGAACAGGATGAGGGCATCTTCCATAGTAAGGCCCTGCTTGGCGAGAATCTCAGAAGCTTTATCGTATATTTCTTTTGGGAGCTTGACCTCAATCGTCACCATTTCCATCGGTATCCTCTTTCTCCTCGAACATCATTCGATACATGTTGACGAAGTTGCCCACAAGTTGCGGGTTTTGGTAGTAGATATGGCGGCAAAGCTTCTTGGACAATTCCAGGAAGCGCAGGTCATCTCCGAAGTCTATTATGCCGTCGAGAATGTGCTCAATCTGTCTTTCATCCGTAAGGCTGCCGGCCAGTACCGAATCCACCAATTGGGAATACTGAACATAGGCCAAATCGTGAAGCTCCTTTATCTTCCTTACGATTACTTCCACATCCTCGATAAGCTTGTCCTGGTTATTCATTGCCTGTGTCCTCCGTTGAAGTGCCAACGGGCGTCCCATCTTGTCGAATTCTGTCGAATACCGGCATTGGGTTGGCTTCCAGCAGTTCTTCGAGGGTGCGAGGCGTGTATCTCATATAGTCCATCATGCAGCCCACATTGATCAGTCGGCTCGGAATGCCCATATCCCACTGCTCAAGCTTCCACTTCTCGACGAGCTGCCACTCTCGGGTGTTGTGCACGTGGCCGTAGAGCATGACGGCGCCGTAGTGCTGGTTCTTATAGAACATGATGGGATAGTGGCTCATGATGACCAGCGTATTCCCGTCATTGATTTCAGCATACTGCTCGATGCTCTCCCAATGGAATCGCAGCCGGCCGTGGACTCGGTCGTGATTTCCTCGGATCAGGTGCTTGTGACCGTTGAGCCTCTGGATGATCTTCACGCTGTTTTCTTCGTTTTTCCAGAAGGCGTCGCCAAGAACATAGACTGTATCTTCGTTGGTGACACGCTCGTTCCAGTTATGAATCAGCACTTCATCCATCAGATCCGCATCCGCAAAAGGACGGTTGTCGAAGCGGAGCACGTTCTTGTGTCCGAAGTGCATATCCGCGATGTAATAAATCATGGTTTTTCTTTGTCTTTCTTTTCTGTCGGTGGCAAGCTTCCGTTATGCATTGAATTGTTCATCGGATTCGAAGGAGTGGAACAGGAAGTGCATTTTGTCGATCCTCTTGTCCGTATGCCAGTGTCCGCAGAACCACGCCCTGTATTCGACGGCTTCCTCGATGGTATCAAGCCAACGCTCTGTGCTGTCATCCACGGTGCTCTGGTCGATGCCACCGAGGAACATCTCGGTTGGCTCGTACTTATACGGGCATGTATGCGACAAGACTATGTCGAAGGGCTTGCTTTTGATCTGCTGCTCTACGAATGCCTTGATCTCAGGCGATGGCTGTTCGTCAGACCACCAGCCCCAGCCGCGGTTTAATCGGTAGTACTTGTCCACACTGTAGGCGCCGCCGATCACAAGGTAGCGGAGTCCGTTCAGCGTATAGATCTCGCCGTCTTTGGCAAAGATCAGATTGGGATACTCCGGCTGAACCCATGCCTTCCCGCCATTCCACTCTGTTTCAACATATCCCGGTATGGTGTTCGGACGCCTTTCATGGTTCCCGTGAATACAGAGGAACACCGTTCCGGCGTCATTGAGAAAGGCTTTCAGCAGGTTGTCCCGGCGGCCTGTATAATAGTTCGCTCCAACATCCCCCAGGAGGACAATCACGTCCTCCATGGTGGGATGCATTTTATTTACGAAGTCAGCAATACCATCGACCGCGCCGTGGATATCGCCCGTGAAATAGATCATCGTTCATCATCCTTCCGCACTTTATTATACTGATGAGCCCTTGAAAAATCTTGATTATCCCGAAAATGTAATCGGATTCGGCGAAAATGTAATACCGGCAGCAAGACACAATACCGGCGGCATCCGCACAAGTCCAGAGAGAACACAAATAAACCGACCAGGCCAACTTCGATTTCATAAACCAGGAGTGAAGTCGTTGACTTTCGGTCGATTGCGTCTCTCAAAAAGTATCCATATAATTTACTTGCGCCGGGTCAAGAGAAGGTGCCTGTTCTCCCGCATGGCGGTCTTTGCGGTCTTCAGCATCGACAGAAGGACTCGCTTCTCATACTCGCTGCAGTCCGCGATCAATGAGGCAAACTCGTGGTTTGCCACCTTGATGTTGTTCTCGATGTTGTCCTTGAGAAGTTCGTCCGCGGAAACCTGAAGCGCATTTGCGATGGAGACGAAGGTGTCGAGACTCATGCACTTCAGCCCGCCTTCGATGTAGCTGAGGTAGGTTGGAGACTTGTCGATGATCTCCGAGAGCTTCTGCTGGGAGAGACCGCGACGCTTTCTGATCTCCCCGATGTGTTTGCCGATTTGCACGAAATTGATTGCCATAATAGAACCTCCTAAAAATAAAGTTGGTTCTATTATAGCGTAAACACGAAATGATGGCGTTTACGCTATGGCAACTTGGCGTAATCCCGATATAATTTTATTAGGGTATGTGCTTAACCCTAAATGGAGGTGAGAGAAATGGGAGTCAATCCGCGGTCAGAGGCAGTCGTAGAAGTGGGAAAACGAATCCGAGAAATCCGTATTAAGAAGAATATGAGCCAGTCTGATCTTGCGGATAAGGCGAACATCTCACTTTCTCAGGTCAGCGATATTGAAACCGGAAAGTCCTCAATGAGACTGACAACCTTTATCGGCATCGTTGAAGCACTGCAGGTTTCTGCCGATGTGCTCCTTCGCTCAGACATTCCCGAGGTAAACAATCTCTACAAGAGCGAGTTCGCCGAAGTCCTGGAGGGCTGCACTCCGACGGAGATCGATTCGATTCTCAAGATCGTTAAGGAAGTCAAACGATCAATGCATACGCCAAAACCGGATAACATCTTTTAACAGGTCAGATTTGCTTCTGGCCTGCTATTTTTTTGCCTTTCATAAACCGAGAGTCATTCACTTGACCCTCGGTTTATTCTTTTTTTCGGCTTTAGCCGATAAAATGTGCTTATCCCGATGTCACATGGAGGTGCTCACTATGTCCGAAGAGCTGGAAGTATTCAATAAACTTGCTGAGGCTGAAGCTATTCCAGACTTCTCGGTTCCCTTCACGGGGAACTATGAGCTTGATCAGAAGATTGTTGAACACAAGGCGTGGCTGAAATCGATCCGGCACGAACAGCCAAGCCCAAAGCATCATTACCGTGTCGGCATCTATATTCGCTATTTCAATCAGACAAAACATGACAACTACCTGGACTACCACATCCGGCAGTACCAGGATACAATGGCACTTCTTCCGAACTGGGAGCTGGTTGACTTCTACATTGACGAGGGAGCCACCGCGCCGAATATGGAAAGCGCCAGGGAGTGGTGCAGGCTGCTGGATGACTGCTTCGCCGGTAAGGTGGATCTGGTCATCACACAGAAGGTGTCAAACGTCTCAAAGAAGCATTACGAGATCACGATCCTGGCTCGTATGCTTGCGGCTCTTGAGAAACCGGTTGGGATCTACTTCGTTTCGGAAAACATCTTCACGCTCGCGTCCTATTATCAGCACGACAATCACGACACAGAGTTCTTTCCATCAGAGGATTGGGAGCTGCTGCCGGATGATGAGGAAGAGGAAAAGCCACTATTGATCGGAGGTGATGCGGATGCGTGATACTGAGACCAAGCGCCGGAAGGAACAGCAGAAGCAGAAGGTCAAGAAGCGGTATAACGTAACCATTGACCCTGAGAACTACTTAT
The DNA here is from genome assembly GCA_947166625.1 of uncultured Clostridia bacterium. Lineage (GTDB taxonomy): Bacteria > Bacillota > Clostridia > Oscillospirales > Acutalibacteraceae > CAG-177. The sequence continues at coordinate 33,294 of CAMVEX010000003.1, read as the reverse complement.
TCATTCCCGCCAAGAAGCAGACGGACTACTACGACAATGACGTCAACCAGCGGGTTGCGATTTACGTCCGCGTCTCGACTGATGACGTCCGTCAGACCACTTCGTATGAACTGCAGAAGAAGTATTATGAGGAGTTTGTTACACGGCATCCGAACTGGACGCTGGTCAAGATCTACGCCGATGAAGGCATCAGCGGAACTTCTCTTAAAAAGCGTGATGAATTCAATAAAATGATTGCCGACTGTCGCGCCGGGAAGATCGACATGATTATCACCAAGTCAGTTTCCCGATTTGCAAGAAACGTGGAGGATTTCATCGGTACGGTTCGCAGTCTCGCAGAGCTCAAACCTCGGGTCGGAGTCTTCTTTGAGTCCGAGGCGATCTTCTCGCTGAACGATGACTCACAAATGGCACTGACCTTCCAGGCTAAACTATGTATTCAACGGTCAGCACACAATCGAGATCGTTGCTTTGGTTTCAGGCTCACGCGATACTCCTGTGTGGTGTATGATATACGAGGAGCTTGTCTATGAGCATGAGGCTGACATCTTTGCCAATCAGCAGAAATTCGTCAAACCTCTAAGCCCGTATGAAGTGTACCTGGCAAATCTGGAAGCCGGGAATGATGATCAACTCATCATCAGAGATCTTGTGGAGTCATATGGCCTTGAAATAGGCACAAAGAAAGCACCTTGTGTGATCTGTGCCGTTTCAACGCTGGAGCAGATTTACCGGAAGTATGGTTATCACATGCTCAGCCGGGTACTCAGGCTCTGTATCGGCACCTGGGAAGGAGATATGAACTCGTTCTCGGCAAACATACTGAACGGCATAACCAAGCTGATCTCTGTCTTCGGTGAACAGCTTAATGACGAGATTTTCAAGGAGAAGGTTGGCGCCATTTCCGTCAAGCAGCTCGTCCGTATAGCAAAGGAGCGGCATGCCGGTTCGATGGGCTACGCAGAGGCGATGCTGATTGAGTATAACGGCAAAAAGAAAAACCCCGCACAGCGGCTTTCGATCAATAAGCTGCATGCACGGGAGTCTTCTATCTTCTCCGGCTTGGAGGATTCGTCCGTATCGGATGAGGACTGGAATGACGAATCCGAAGTCGAGGAGGGCGCTCTCTGATCAGATCTGTTCCTCTATCTCATAGCCGCCTCCAAAGATGATGGTGAGCTTTCCTCCTTCGTGGACTTTGACGCACTCGATCATCTGACGGACGATGGCGTCATCGTATGTGTCACGATGGGCTTCTCTCTGATCGATGGTGGCTTGGATCAGGTTCAGGCGTTCTTGCTGATCCTCATCGCTGCCCTCGCTCTTTCGGATGGCTTCTATTCTGCGGTTGAGCTGCTCGATCTGTTCGGAGATGGTTTTGAACTCATCTTCGTTCTCCTCCATATCGGCGCCTCTCTCAACGCTGTCACTGACCATTTTCAGCATACGGCTGTTCAGGGCATCGATTCGCCGCTCCAGCAGATCAATCTCATCAGAGCCGCCGTTGGCGCCGATAGCTTCGCCGATTGTGGCTTTCATCAGAGTGAGGTATGTTGAGGTGTCCTCGTCATTGAACTTGTTTAAGGCTCTCACAATCGCTTCCTGCAGGGCAGGTTCGCTCAGTGTCGGAGAGTGCTGGCAGTACTTCTTTCCGTTGTCCAAGCGGTTGACACAGCGCCACACGATCCGTTTCTGACCGAGACTCGTCCAGGTCACGCGCTTATATCTGCTTCCGCATTCTGCGCAGATCAGAACGTCTGTCAGCGCGTACTTGGAATACTTGCCAGAGGCGGTAATCGCCGTTTTCTGTGATTGCGGGGATCGGGCTTTCCGTTTGCTCAGTTCCTCCTGAGCCCGATTGAACATCTCTCTGCTGATGATTGCAGGATGGCTGTTCTCCACGATATACATGGGAGCTTCGCCTTCGTTTTTCTTCCTTGTCTTTGAGATGCAGTCAACGGTTACGGTTTTCTGAAGGATGCAGTCTCCGCAGTACTTTTCATTCTTCAGTATATTCATGACCATGTTCTTCCCGAAGCTGAACTTCTTGCCGGGGATCACGATATGCTCTGACTGGAGCTGACTTGAAATGACGTCTACCGTCATGCCCGACAGGTACATGGTGTAGATGCGTTCCACTATTTCGGCTTCCTTGGGGACGATCTCGGGTTCTCCGTCTTCTCCTTTTCTGTAGCCGAGCAGCTTCTTAAACATGAAGATGGGTTTGCCGTCCTCGAAGTTCTTTCGGTAACTCCATGTGATGTTCTTGCTGATGCTTTCGGATTCGGATTGGGCGAAGCCTGCGTAGATGACGAGGTACAGTTCGCTGTCGCTTTTCAGCGTATCGATGTTCTGCTCCTCGAAGAAGATTCCGATTCCTCTTGCTCTCAGCATGCGGACATAGTCCAGGCAGTCCACCGTGTTTCGGGCGAAGCGGGAGACGGATTTTGTAATGACATAGTCGATCTTTCCCGCAAGGCAGGCCTTGATCATGTTATTGAACTCTGGACGCTTGTCTGCACGGGTTCCCGAGATTCCTTCATCGGCATACAGACCGGCGAATTGCCACTCGGTGTTCCTGGCGATCATGTCCGTGTAGAACTTCTTCTGATTCACATAGGACGTGAGCTGCTCCTCGCTGTCCGTTGAGACACGGCAATATGCGGCGACGCGCTTCTGATGGTATTTCTCTTTATCGACGAGGATTGATCGTTTCGGCTCAATCAGCGTCACCGTCTTCTTCGGTATTTTCTTGACATCCATATTCGGGTTCTCCTTCGCTTATTTGAACATCGGTCTTTGTGAGAAGGGACACTCTGGCGGGAGCCTCGAGGATCACATTCTCAACAAGATCGGTGAAGTAGACTGAGTTGAACTCTGTTTGAGGGTTCATGAGAATGACCCGCTTTTGAGCGATGCGAGCGGCGATTTGCTCCTTTGCGTTTGTCTCTCTGTAAAGCTGACTTGCTATCTCGCAGATACGGGAGGCGATGAACTTCTCGCTTGGCTGCTCCACGGAGAGCTCATTGTCGATCTCATTTTGAAGCCGTTGTATTGCGGGAGAGTCTTTCAATCTCTTTCTCGGCTTCGGCACCATGAGATCAGTGTTTTCGATGATTCGATTCATGAGGAGCGTGACCTTCATCAGAAGGTCGGTATCGCTGATCCTCACTCGGCATCCGCAGGCATCGTTTGTGCAGGTCCAGCTTTCTTTGACTTTTCGTTTGGAGCAGATGTGCCGTACCATCGGAGCACCGCAGTGACCGCACCGGATTCGATCTCGCATCAGGGCGATGCCTTCGCATTCGCTCACGATCTGATTGCGCTGACGGGCTGCTTTTGCCGCCGCTGCTTCCTCAAACGTATCCTCATCGATGATGGGGTCATAGATTTCAGAGCCGGTGTATTTGGCGTTATCGATGATCCTCGCAATCCTCGCTTTATCCCATACTTCCGTCTTTTCCGTATAAGGCACTCTGCGAGCTGTCAGTTCCTCGGCCAGATCTTTGAGAGAGGCTCCTTTGATATACTCATTGAAGATATATCGGATAATGTCAGCTTCGCCGTGCTCAATGACGGTTCGCCCATTTCGCATGGTGTATCCGTATGGTATAAAGCGTGTCTTCTTCATGGCTTGCTCCTATATCAGCTCGGTGAATTTCAGGCCGCCAAGGAAAGTGACGGTTATTTCGTCCTGCTTATTTATTTTGATACCCTTGACGAGTTCGTGAAACAGCTTGTCATCGAACTCCTCGAGGGGTTCCTCTATTTCATTGAGCAGTGATCTCATTTTCAAGACATCATCGAGCATAGTCTGGATCGTGGATTCAAAGGCGCTCCTTCGCTCAGATTTCAGGTTGCTGATCTGCTTCTGGATATCCCTGGTCTGTGACTGATATACCTCTATGGCAAGGTAGCCTTTCGAGCGGAGCTGCTCGAGCATGACAAGCTTTGCGTTCAGCTCGGCAATGCTCTGGCTCATCTTTCCGGCAGAGATATTATTGCGCTTATACAGGGCTGCAGCCGTTTCAAGCTTTGCGATCACCTGGTCGAGAATCCGTTCTTCTCCGAATCGGAGCTTGTTTACCATGGTGATGAATCCGTCATAGATCCGTTCTTCACTGTAGTATCCCGAAGGGCAGGCATGGGTGTCGGCGCTGTGTCTGGCACATACCCATTTGATTGCTCCGTTCCGAACCTTCCTGCGAAAGACCGAGCCGCATTCGGAACACCGAATGCGGCTCGTTAGAGGATAGATATTCAGTTGTTCGGACTTTGAAAACCTTTCCTTTCGGTCTTGCAGCAATGCCTGAACCTTCTCGAAGGACTCCCTGTCTATGATCGGATCATGAGTTTCGCTGGCATAGAACATATCTTCCTGACCGCGGTTCTTCGACTGCTTGAAGGGAACGGTGGTGTCTCGGTATGTCTTCTGATATCTGCAGTCACCCACGTATCGCTCGTTGGAGAGAATATAGGATATCTTTGTGGATCGCCACTGCTCTTTGCCGAGCTTGGTCTGGATGCCTTTTTCGGTCAGATCCCTTGCTATTTCACTGGTCGACCATCCACTAAGATATTGTTGGAAGATGTAGCGCACTACATCGGCTTCCCGGTCAAAGGCTTCGAGCTTCTTGTCCTGCAGCCGGAAGCCATATGGGGCGTTGCTGTCAACATATTCGCCTCGTTCCATCCGCTTTACGATGGAGAGCCGCTGGTTCTGTGAGATCGCCTTTGACTCCTCCTGCGCGATGGCGGAAAATGTATTGAGCAGCATCTCATCTCCCAGCGCCAGGGTGTAGATGCCTTCTTTTTCAAACTGGACGCCGATGCCGAGAAGCTTGAGCTTTCGGACATATTCCAGAGCCTCTTTCACGTTTCGGGCGAATCGGGAAACAGATTTGGTGATGATCAGATCGATCTGCTTGTGCTCACACATCTCGATCATACGCTGGAACTCGACTCTGTTCTCAGCTTTCATACCGCTGAGTCCTTCGTCGGCAAATATCTCGATGAGTTCCCACGAGTCATTGCTCTTTATCAGCTTGGTATACGCCCTGATCTGTGTGGCATATGAGTTGAGCTGATCAGCGGAATTGGAAGATACACGGCAATAGGCTGCGACCTTCGTCCGCTCATATGCTTGCCTGGATACTGGCGAGATCAGCTTTGCTTGAGCCATGTGTCTTCCTCCTTTCCTTTAGGGAGGTTTGCCCTACATTTTAGGGCAAACCTCTTTTTGTCGGCAACACAGATTATATCCACGGAACTTGACAAGTCCAGCGAAAATCGGAAGAAATATCTTTTTAATCTGCGATCACAATATCAGCGCCGGTGAGCTTGCGATAGTATTTCTTCGCCCTGGCATATTCCTTGTCATTGATGTATCCTCGCTCTCGCAGAGCTTTAAGGACGGCGAGGATGCGGAGATAATTGGCGCTTTTCGTCTGTACTTCAGATAACATGGGCTACTCTCCGTTCTTCCACCATCCGACACTGACCTCGCCGGTGACGCTGTTGCGGAGCACCTGCACTGTGCAGTTCGGATAGATCTCCTCGATGTCGAAGATGTTTGTTTCAATGTGTGTGATTACAGGAGCGTCCTCGCTTTTCGGCGAGGACGCTCCCATATCCGGCTTGCAGGCGTCAGGCATAGTAATCCTCTCCCTTCACACTCTCCATGAAGGATTTAACCTCCTCAACGGAATCCACGGTCGGATACTTGAGGAGAGCCATTTTCACTCTCGGAACATAGCTGCCTGTAGCGGCTCGGGAGTCCAGGATCGAAATCACGCCGGTGTCTGTCTCACAGCGGATCAGTCTTCCGACGCCCTGGCGGAGCTTGATCAGCATCTCGGGGACGGCATATTCATGGACGAACTTTGCCACATCTCCGACTGCTTCCTTCTTCTGCTCCATTGCTGCCGATCTCAGAGGGAACGGCAGACGGACGATAATCACGGAGGAGAGCCCGTCACCGACACAATCCACGCCCTCCCACATAGAGCCGGAAGCAAACAGAACGCCGTTCCTGCTCTTGCGGAAATCACTGATGACCTTCCTGTTGTTCCTTGTCATGCAGAACACTTCGTACTTGCCGAGCTGATGAATGGCTCTTTCGTACACGGCCTGCAGGACTTTATACGATGTGAACAGAATGGCGGTGTGACCGTTGGTCGCATCGATGAGCCGGAGGATTCTTTCCGTGATGGCATTGATATAGTCATCACTTTTGTTATCCGGCGCGGGCATGTCTTCGGGGATGTACATCCTGGTATGGTTCTGATAGTCAAAGGGGGAGGCAGTCGAGCACTCGCTCACGAGGTGTTTGGAGAGGCGGGCAATTCCGTTTTCCTTCTTGAAGAACGAAAAGTCCCTTCCATCACTCATGGTACCGGAGGTCAGGACATAGCTGACGGATCGGTTCCACACATTCTTCTCCATCACATCTGCCATGTTCCGCGGGCAGCAGCACAGAGAAAGGCTGTTGCCGTCTTCCAATTCGAGCCAGATGTTGCTGTCGTTTTGCCGCACAAACTGCTCCAGCACATTGATGATCCTTTTGCCGTCCATCTCGTATGCTCCTCTATGGGGTTTCCGGCCGGCCTCGATCATGGCAATCGTTTCTGCAAGCCGGAGGATGAGGGAGACGCCTGCATCGGGAATCGTGATACCAAAGGTGCGCTCATCATTGAACTCGCCGTCAGGGATCATCCTGCGAAGCATGGCGAAGAGCTGCTGGTTGGTTTTCTTCGCTTTATCCAGGAAGTAGTTGTACGCATCCTCTTTGACTCTTTCGGATTTGAGGTATCTGACGGAGTTGATATACTTCTGGATCATCCCTTCGGAGAACTGTTCGCCGAAGGTTGCCTGCGCCGCTTCGAGAAGCTTGTGGGCCTCATCGATCACCACGTAAGGGCTTCTCTGAATGATTCCGGAAGTCGCTTCGCAATCGGACGCCTTGATGCTGGTCAGAAACATATTATGATTGGTTACCTGAAAATCAACAGCGCCTTTATCATTGGCTGCCTTCACATAGCGGGAGTAACGGCAGTCATCTCTGTATTCGCAATGACTGCATCTGCCTTTGACGCAAACCTTGCCTTTGATGGCGGCAGGCATGTCCCAGAGGTCGAGATCGAAAGCCCGAACCGCGATTTTGTTCGCCGTAAAGTAGTCGATCATGTTCCGGTACTTCTCCTTATGATCCATGATCTTGCTGAGGTAATCGTAGTAGCGGGCTTTGCAGAAGTAGTGCTCTTTGCCTTTACGAACAACGGCGCAGAGCGGGTGCTTGATCAGACCGTAATCCTGAAGCATGCGGGAGAGCTGCGGCACTTCCTTTTCAACGATCATCTTCTGGAGCTCGATACTGGATGTGCTGATCGTAACGGGGAGATTGAAACCATACTCCGCTGCGTAACGCTCCTTTGCAACGAAAGATGCGATCAGGTAAGCAAGCGTCTTGCCGGTGCCAACTTCCGCTTCGCAGATGGCGACCTGTTTTCCGGTGAGCCCAAGGTACATGTCCTGGCTGAGTTTTATCTGATCCTCTCGAACGGTGAATCCATACTCAGGAAGGATCGTGCGGAAGATGGACTCAATCGCCTCCAGCGGATTGTTGACGATTACGTTCAGATACCGTTTGTCGCCGGTGTATTTGATGGAGTCAAGCACCATCGGCGTCATGCTGTGATAACTGCGGGAATCGAAGAGATTGTCTTTTCTTCTGCGGGTAATCTCGGAACCGTATCCCGTCATGCTGTCCAGGGCGACATACCGGGCGGTGTCTTTTACAAAGAAATGATAGACGATAAACCTTCCTTCAAAGGTGAAGTCGTAAACGGCTCCGTGGTAGGCTTTATCCGCGTCTATGAAGTTCTGCAGCGTATCGCTGTCGTTATATGTGATTTCAAACATGTTGAAGATCCTCCTTCTCTCGGGGTGCTTGGTAGCAGAATGGTATGCAGGAGCGTTAACGCTCCTGCACAGTAGTTCTGCCACCAAATTTCTTTTCGTAATTTTGTGGTAGTTTGAGATCCGTCTATTTCTCTCGGCCCCGACGGACACAGCAGAAAAAGAAATCTGCTGATATAGGGTGGATGCGGAGTTCCCGACAGTATCCATGCTGAGACTCTTTTCTCAGCAACCGGGATCATATAAGCCGTAGCGGGTATCCATTCCAACCCGTAACATACTTATCCCGCCTTCCGGCGAGCTGCATTGCCTTGCAGAAGTATCATTATTCGCCCACCTCTTGTCATCGCCAATCGGCCGATACTGTTTTCCGGCCGACCCGGCGTGTGATGTATCGCTCGTCCGCTGGTTTTGCGGAGTCCTGGCGCTCACATCCGGCAGCTTGTCCTTTCGGACAGAGGAGGGAGTTCCCTCGGCATCCAGACTATTCAGTTGTCAAAGACCAAACGAGAGAAAAAAGATCCTCTCACTTGGTAGAGCACGAGAAAGGCGAAAATATACCCCTTGCCGAAAAAAACTTGAAAAAACTGATGTGAATTCAGTCTCCGGCTAAAAACCGCCTTATGCGATTGAGCTTTTTTGAGATGTTCTTCTGTGAGATCCCGTTTTTCTTCGCAAGTTCAACCTGGGTCTTCTCTCCGAAGACGTAAGCATCCAGCAATTCGAGATCCTCCGGTGCCAGAGAAAGCAGTTTCTTTGTGAGTTCGGGAGAGGATATTTCGTCCAGCCAGGCGTATTTATCCCTGAAAGTGACCTTGAGCTCGACTGAGAGCACATCTCCGAACTTCTTGAACAGCGGATGAAGGTCTTCGGGATTTTCGGAGTCTTCATCCATACTCAAAGACTGGACATGCCGCTTGTAAGTGTTGTCGGAGAGGAATTCCTCCTTGTCGAATTCATCAAGAGCATCAATCTGCTCCTGACTCATACCGAGCTGAGCATATAGCTCATGCTTCTTTGCCATTTCTTTTTCAAAGCGCTTATATTCAGCGCCAAAATTAATTGCCATTTTGTGATCTCCTTTTTGATTTCGATTTGTGGTGTGGAATCGAAATCGGAGATCACGGGTATGCCGCCACATAGCAGAGCCAATGACACAACATAAAAGTCCTTTCCGCCTGGCGTAACAGGTAGGACACAAATCACGCTGGCGAAAAGGACTCCGATTGCCGCATACCTGAAAAAGGGTGCAGAAATCTAAGGGTACCCATACGGCTTTCTCAAAGAAATCGAGATCAGCGTATTTGTATCCTCTGCCTTTGTACTTCAGGCTGCGAATATGTATTTGTTGGGCGTCGGCGGCAAAAAGAAAAAGACCACCGACAAGGCAGACCCTATAGATAGAGCTATAGTGTCTTACCTTGCCGGTGGCCTCTCACGTATGTCTGGAATAACTACCGGTGAATGTTCGGGCATTGCTGCCGCACGGTCAAGTGACCTAGAGATGGACTTATGCAGCCTGTTTCATCTCAGCCATTCCGTCGTTTTGCCGTTGATTTGGTTTTAGTTTAGAGTCTTATGGTGTCTGAGAAACCATGAGACGCAAGCCATGTTCGAGCTTCCCGCACTTTATCTTCGGGTGCGTTGCGGATCGCGCAGATGGCTTTATATACACCGGCCCAGAATAACTGATCCGGCAGCTCGGCGGTTTCGGTATCGCCATGCTTGGCGCAGTACGCTTCGATCTTCTTCCTGTCCATGCTGAACAGGGCGTCATTGCGTTCTTTTACAAAGGCTTCACGCATTGTCATTTCCAACCCTCCGTTTTCTTAATCTATCGCAGGCTTCTCATCCAGATAGATGTGTGCCAGATTGTTCTTTCCGAATGTGGCTTTCTTAACGGCCAGGAGAGCGGATATCACGCAGTCGATGCTCTCCGGCTTTGAAAACAGCATCGCAATGTCTTTGTTCGGGTTATAGGCGCCGAGTTTGGTTCTGCTGAGATCGGCGTCTTCATCGATCCTTCCGATCTTTGTCGGTTCCCGGTTCTGGAATACGAGCATGGCCTGAGGCTCTTTTCTCGTTCCTGCCATTGAGACCATGACGCTGACGTCACCGTTTCCGAACTGGATGCGGTTCAAATTTGTATAGACCATTATGGCCTCACCTCGCAAAGCAGATTGTTGCGGCTTATACAGCCTTTTCCATAACCATGTCTGTTATGGAGTACCGAAGGATTTCCTTTGGATTTGTAAGGGGATTGATCCATTCATCAATCCGATCTTCCGGCAGGATCAGCGGCATCCTGTCGTGGATTCTTCTCAGATCCTCCGTAGGCTCCTTGGTTAATACAGTGAAAACGGGGAGCCCGTCCTCAATACGGTACAATCCGGCAAGCCATGTCATGGAGGAACCTCTCGGCTGGATCATGTATTTGTCCCCGACCTTTTTCTGACCGCTGTTTCCTGTCAGATGCTCCCATTCATAGTACCAGGAAGCCGGAACGATGCAACGGTGCTTCTCCCAAGCCTCTTTGAAAGTTGGCTTCTCAGCTGCCGTTTCGACTCTTGCGTTGACGAGAAGCGACCTGCCTGGTATCTGAAATCCCCATTTCATTGGGAAAGCAGTTCTTCTTCCCGCTCTGCTGGGAGCAATGACAGGCACAACATTTGTCGGGCGGATTTCGCCTGAAGTCAGGATTGCATTTCCTGCTTTGATGAACTTGCCGGACAACTGAGACCGCTGTACTTCGGCGATGATCTCTCGGATTTCTTCCGTGTCGGGTTCCACATAGAATCTTGTGCACATGGGCTATCACTCCTAACTGATTCAGTCTACCGGGTATTCGGTTGACCAGTCCTTCTGAAAAACACCGTCCGCATTCCCGATCCGAAGGATATCATCAAAACTGATCCGTGTTTTATCTACCAAAATGCTTCCGTAGATTTCATCGACATTCCAGCAGGTGCCTGTTATCTTCCGATAGCGTCCGCGGATTCCGAATGCCTCGTTATGCTCATCGAGGCAGGGGACATAGAATAACACCGTTATCTTAACGCGGTTTTCTCGAGCCATATGCCCGTTGTATGTGAGCCCTTTGAGAATACGGAGTCTGCGGTCCAGCTCGGTTCGATCTTCATCGCTCAATTCAACGCGTTCACGGTACAGGACATCCTTTGAAGCAATCGCTTCGTTGAATCCCTTCAATGCGTCGAAGGGGGAGAATATCTTTGCTCTGCGACCGACATCCATGCTTGGATGCCGAATGCGAAACAGGTCAAAGCGATCATGCTGCGGCTTTCCTTTTAAAAATACATCCCGGTAGCGAAAGTCGGCAGGCATCGCCATAACGCCTATGCTGCTCACTTGAGTTTACCTCCTGAATCAGCAGGAAGCGACTCAGGCTTTATGACCGCCTATCTGCTGATTTCTTTCTAATGTGGTGGCGCCTTCCATAAGGTTCATCCCCTTACACAAGGCATTTGATCCGAATTTTCTGCGTACTTCAAGCATGGCTCCCTGGAGTTTTCTGTCTCTCTCGAGAGCTTCATAGTCGATAAACATGTTAAGCTGAAACACTCCGCTGTCTTCCTTTACGTCATTTGCGCAGACTCCCAGCCTTCGATAAAGCAGCCGATGATCCGTCTTGTCATCAAAGGATTTCAGCAGCGGCGCCGTGATAATCTGAATGTTGTTCGTGACGGTCGGCAGCTTCACGGTGCCGTTACTGTGTTTGGGGTGGAGGCGTCCGTAGAAGTCGATGCTCAGCGGGCCGTCGTAAAAGGGGCAGGCTTCCAGACTCTTATAGTCATACGAGACCCACCATGAGCATGTGGGCGACACAAGGTTCTTCGAGAACATATCCGTGCAGAGCACTTCAATCATCTCACGAAAAACGAGCCGCGCCTCCTCATACTTATATGGCCTCGGAAGCACTTGGCCGTTACTGAGGCTGTGTCCATCGCTCTTATACGACTTAATATCTGCCATCGTAACCGGCTCTATACCCCAGGCGTGATCAACTAAGATCTCGCCGTCAATTCCGAAGGTCTTGTAGAAGAACTCCTCATCCCACTGTGTACGAGCTGCGATATCGCCCATCGTAAACATGTATGCTTTTTCAAGCCGCCTGGCCTTTCCGTGACCTATCTGCCAGAAATCGGTGAGCGGCTTGTGATCCCACAGCAGGAACTTGTACGAGTCTTCATTGAGTTCTGCAATCCTGACGCCGTCTTTATCTGCCGGCTGCTTCTTGGCGACTATGTCCATTGCCACCTTCGCCAGATAGAGGTTTGTGCCGATCCCAACGGTAGCTGTGATGCCGGTCGTTTTCAGCACGTCTCTTATCATCGTCATTGCCATGATATGAGCCGCATTGGTATTCAGCTTCTCGGCTTCTTTTCGGTATGCGTGGAGATAGCAGGTACAGTCTATAAAGCATTCATCAATGGAATAGACGTGGATATCTTCCGGCGCCACGTATCGCAGGTAGATGCTGTAGATCTGAGCGGAGATTCTTTCGTATTCTGCCATCCGCGGGACTGCGATAATGTAGTCGACCTTTGTATGGCAGCGGATCTCGTACTCCCTGATTTTCTGCTTTGCCTCGAAGAGCCTTGGCCGTCCTGGGACGCCCTTTGCCTTCAGAGAGGGGGAGACCGCCAAACAGATCGTTTGGTCGGATCGGGACTCGTCCGCTACCAGCAGGTTTGCCTTAAGCGGATCGAGTCCCCGATGAACACATTCTACGGATGCGTAATATGACTTGAGATCAATGCAGATGTAGGTTCGTTCCATAGGTTCTCATATCACGCCCTTCTTTTCTGCAGGTAATGCGAGCTGTACTTAGCTCAGCTGCACTTCTGCATCGTGGTGTTTCTCACCAGCCGGAGCGTAGATGTCGATTACATCGTGCCTCCGGCCTACAATCGTGCGGATCATCTCAGCTCCGCACCGGCTGCATTTTACTTTTATCTGGTTTTTCTTGTCTTTCAGCCCCGCAACTTCTTCCTTACAGTTCGGGCAATACCAGGAGTAAATAATCCAATCCAGCATCGCCGTACTCCTTTACTCTTATTTCTGCGAAAGCGGAACAAGTACTTTAACCTCATTCAGCTCATAGCGGGGCACACGCCTTGTGGTGACATACTTCATCTGCTGCGTAACCTCTCCGCAACTTTCGCATTCCATCCATCCGTCTGTCTCTTCTAAGTCCACAGACTTGTTGACCGTGCCGCAGGCAGGGCACCTTACATCTACTGCACTCATGAAAAAACATCTCCCATCGCTTGATTATTAGAGGGACTTGATCACATGACGAGCGACTCCCTGAACTTTGAAGCTCTTGACTCTGATGACTTTTCCGGGATACTTCTTCTCGTTCTCATAAGCCAGAAGATAGCTCTCGGAGTCCTCGTCATAACCGGCAAACCGTTTCAGAGTATTCTGGTTTTCGGGATCGAGCGCAACGACTATATCCCCTTCGGAAGCAGGGCAATTGCGCTCGATAACAAGCAGATCATCTTCTTCGATTCCGGCGTCGACCATTGAATCTCCCTTGGCACGAAGAATATAAAACTCTCCGTTGCCGAACATGGAAACAGGCAGGCTGACATACTCCTCGACCATTTCCTGTTCCTCCTCGGGGCAGCCGCACTGAATGGAGCCTACTAACGGGGCGGATACATAGGCTGTCTTCATCTTGGCGCTCTTTGGAGCTGCTGCGATCCCTCTGCTGTATTCAAGCAGGCCGCGCTCGCTTAACTCCTGCAGATACCGATAGGCAGTTGTTTTGCCCACGCCGACGCCGTCGGCTACTTCGATGATTGAAGGAGCATTGCGATTCTGTTGGTAGTACTTGTTCACGAACTTCAGTATCGCGTCCAGAGTTTCTTGGCTTTTCGATCTCATATCAGCACCTCTGTTTCTATCTGGAACTTTGCGTTCCACATACGTTATTATACTCAGAATTTTCGAGATTGCAAGAGGGTAACAGAAAATCGAAAAGGAGGTGCGACCAATCGGTCACACCTCCTCGCTTTGAAAGAGAACGGTTCCTTATTCGGTTAAGGCTTCTGCGACCTGTTTTACCATGGCTGCATAGGACTTTTTGACGTCCTCGGGGGACTTGATAGATACCTTGCCTCCGAATCCGAAAACCCAGCTATAGAAAACAGGGCCGACGGCAGTGCTCACCACCGCGCGGAATGACTTCATATCGTTTGCGAGAACGGTGACGTCCTTCCCGAACTTATCTATGATGGCGTCCATCACATCATTGTCGCAGACCAATTCGATCTGTTTGCGCTCCCCGTTATACATGCGAAACATGGAATTCAGATAATCATTCAGATCGAAAGAGCGTGGGGGCTGCTTGGCGTCTTCATCCAATATGGTCGGTTGCCGAACAATCCGATCAATACGGAAGCTACCGATCCCTTTATGCTTTTCGGAATATCCGACCACATAATAGTAATCGCCATTCCAGATCAGCTTATATGGGCTAAATACATAGGTGTATCCATCGTGGCGCAGTTTTTGCTCTTTCCGCACGTTGTAGGTGAAATACTGGAACGAAACCTTCTTTCGAGAGTTGATCGCGTCATTCAGAGCTTCCATGATGTAATAGACCTTTTCATTGTCTGCCTTGATCCGGTTCTCAACATCCACGTTTCTCACGAGCTTTTCTGTGTTGTGGAAGCTCGTGAGAGAGCCGATCTTCTTGACTAATGCTGCGCTCTTTTCCTTTGGAATGAATCGGGCAGACTCAATGGCGTCAATCATAGTCTTGAGCTCCGGAAGGTCAAACCGCCGACCGATCATATAATATCGTTTTTGTGTAGATGACTCTACGGCAATCTCTACTCCGAGCTCCTGGAGAGCCTTGATATCGTCACCGACAGTTCCGCGTGAAGTGGAGATACCGTAGTCTTTATCAAGCTGCTCCATGATTTGAGCAATCGTCAAGTAATGATCTTCGTCTGTTTGCTCATAGAGCATTTTTGCCACATAGAATGGGCGAAGTTTCGCTTTAATATCCATTCAATTATCCTCGTTTCTGAAAGGCGAGAAAATCATTGCAGTACGAATGAACTGCACACCAGTGTTAGGACAGTCGCAGTTTTGAACAATTGAAATGTGTGCTACAGAAGTATTTTTTTTAAAGCTGAAACAATAGCTTCAACATCATCCGTAGTATTGTGTTTTCCAAGAGAAATCCGAATGGTTCCTTTCGCGAGATTCTCAGGGATTCGGATTGCCCGTAACACATGAGAGATTTCTGTGTCCCTGCTGTCACACGCGGAGCCAGTTGAGATGCAAATCCCCATCAAATCCATCCTATGAAGGATAGACTCGCCATCTTTGCCGTCAAAGGAAAGACTGATAATACCCGGCAAGGTATGACCACCGCCGTTCCGAATATAATGAATACCGCTCCTATTTATGTTGCTAAGAAGCATTCGCTCAAGGCTGATGACATGTTCTTGATTTACGTTAAGTCTTTCGATATTCACTCTCAAAGCTGTAGCCATGCTAACAATTCCAGCAACGTTCTCAGTTCCTGCACGAAGACCATGCTCCTGTGCCCCACCGTCCGCATAAGGTGTGATTGGAGTTCCTTTCCTTATATACAGAAACCCGACGCCTTTTGCCCCATTAAATTTATGGGCAGATGCAGAAAGCATATCTACACCAAGCTCATTAACATCTATATTGACATGACCAATAGCCTGAACTGCATCCGTGTGAAACAAAGCCCCGTGTGAATGAGCAAGCCTGCAAAGCTCTTTTATAGGCTGGATACTGCCTATCTCGTTGTTTGCAAACATCACGCTGACCAATAATGTATTATCTGTAATATAATGCTCAAGTATTTCAGGAGAAACGATCCCGTTCCCATCCGGCCACATATAGGCAACCGGATAACCAAGCAGTTCAATAGCCTCGCATGCATGAAGAACTGCATGATGCTCAAACGCTGTCGTTATAGTTGCCCTATGATCATGGCTGCAGAATGCCGCACCTTTAATGGCCCAGTTATCACTTTCGGTTCCACCAGAGGTAAAATAGATTTCTTCCGGCAGCGCACCAATACAAGAGGCTATGGTTTCCCGTGCCTCTTGTATCGCCTTTTTGGGTTGTCGAGCAAATGAATAGGGTTGAGAAGCATTGCCGTACTCCTGAAGCAAGTATGGCTTCATCGCTTCAAAAGCCTCTATATCCAATTGCGTAGTTGCTGCGTTATCAGCATAAATCAGACGCTTCATATCATCATCTCACAAGAATAATTTGCATCCCTCGGCTTTGAATTCTTCAATCTTATCTAACAGCTCATCTACTGTACATTCAAGATAATCTGCCAGACATTCCATACAATAAAAGTTCTCGATGTCCGTTCCAAGGAGTTTCTTGTTGATCCCGACAGTGTCCCTATTGAGATTCTGCTTGCCACAGATAACGCAATTATTCTTCATCGTTTATTTCCTTCAATGTAAATTCCGGCATAAGCTTATCCTCGTTTTTATATTCAGCATCGAGAATGGAGAGCTGTCGCCAGATTGTTTTGCGCATCTTAATGGCAGGACGCAGGCAGTACTTCATAAACTCCTTGGGATTGACATCGGACACAGTCCGCACGTTGGGAAACAGCAGCTTTAAATAAGCAGTGGCAATTCTCTTAACAGCTTCCGTATGCCGGACATACGCATTGTCAGAAAAATCTACCAGTGCATCCACAATGGCACGATAGCTGGCATCATCCCTGAGCATATGCATTACCGTGCAAAAGTACTCAGAATTCAGGGCCCAACCAGACACCTTAAGATTGTCCTTCATCTTGGGGATGTCCCAACCTTTGATAAATCCATGGATTCGATCCACCAGCGCACTTTCTTGGAACAGCACAGGAAGCTCAGAAAACATGCTTGTATACTCATCCATGTTCTCAATAGAGATGTTACCCAACAGGACAACCCCTGCGAAAGACTCACCATCATAGCCATCAACGTTGAAGCGCCCACGCTCCATATAACCCTGCATGACCGAGCGCATCTCGTTGATGTTGTCAAAAGTAACCAGCTTTACCTCATCGATGGCAACAAAGTCATTCCCAACAATAAAGCCGGGTGCCCTGCGAGACTTATCGTAGAACATCTTTGTTCTGGTAATTTTGCCGCCATCGGTGAGAAGGCCATACTTGCTGACATTTCCGAAAACGTAGGATTTACCAGTACCCTTTGGAGCCAGTTCCAGAAGATTGAGACGCTTCTCCACAAAGGGAAGCAGACGGGCAAGCATGGCAAGCTTCTCGTCTTCATCCTTGTAACCCTGTGCGTTGTAGTCAATCGCTCCAAGCACAACATCGATCCATTCCGAAACTGTGAACTCCGCACGTGCATCTTTAAAGAAGTCAAGATCAGCAACATAAGGGCAAAAGTTGGTAAACCCGGTCATTTTTATTTTTCCCGGGATCTTAGGCTTTGCAGTGTCGTCTGGCATGCGGTACCCGAGCTCTATCACTCCCCATGTTTCCTGCCCATTCGTCAGTTCCTCCTTATAGGAATCCCAGACGTGAGGCTCAATGATTGTCTCCTTATTGGAGAGACCAAAGGTGGGAAGCGAGAAGGAAATGTCACCTGTTTTAATATCGATATCGATACCAACCTTTGTAAGAATCTTTACTCGCTCATTTTCATAGATGATACGATTCTTGATGCTAATCCATTCTTCCTTTCTGGGAAGATAAGTCTGAATGAATTCGGCAACTTCCTCTATATCATAGTTTCCTTCATCATCTTCAAACTTCTTCAAGACCCAGTCCCTGAGGAAGGATGGCAAGCCAAGAGACGAGAAGAAGTTGCTTTTCTTCAAGTCTTTATATACAACCATCTCATCAAAGCATTCTCTTAGTTTGCTTTCCATAAGATTACCTCCCAAATTACAAAAGGCTTCTTTCTTTCTGGCCTTCCTTCTTAATGACGAACGGCAAGTCTTCAGCAAGCACGTTATCTCCGGAACAAACATCCGCATAATAAGTGCCCTGCTTCTTCAGTTCCGGCATATCGACCCAATAACAGTTATTGCCAAGGTCTGTAGCAGGGTAGAATGTTCCATCGACGGAAAGGCTCACATTCTGCAGGCTTACAGTGGAGAATATCTTCAATGCTGCTTTTTTTCGGAAGCTCACTTCAATCTCCGGGATATCCCCGATGGCGAAATCATCGCTATCTACCGGCATCAACGCTATTTCGGGCTTTTCTGCCATATGGGTGAGTTCTATGATAGGCACACATAATTCCTCAAGTGTGGCTCCGCCATGCACCTCGACATTTGCCTTCCTGCCACCTTTAAAGCGGTCATAGTTGGCCAGCGCCCAGAAGTCGCCTGCATCTGCTGCAAAATCAGGTTTTTCATCGACATCGCTCTTCAGGCAGCATCTTCCGGAATGTTGACCGTTTTCTGTCATCTCCCACACATTTTCTGTATCATGAAGGACGGCAAGCCTGCTCGCACCGTGGTCTGCAATCATGAATACACGCTGCAACGGACTCTCCGACAGATCATCCCTGATCTTCACAAGGGCTGTCCTGATTACCTCCAGCTCCTTGATAAGATGAATTGGAAGCTTTGAGTTTTTATAGAAGTCAAAATCGTATTTTCCATGATGCTTAATATCATCAATGTCCTTGATCGATACAGTCTGATACTTGGCGTCTGCAAATAGCTCTAAGAACTCTTTGTTGCGGCTCGTGATAGACGGCAACTCAGCAACGCAAACCTTAACGTTCGCAATCAGGTTTAATTCTTTACAGACCGCAAGAATATATCCAAGGTACTCCACACCCATAGCGTCCATGAAATAGAGCTGTGCGTCTTTTCTGTTCAGGCTTTCGATCACAGATGTTCTTGGAGACAGGATATAATTGTATTCGCGTTTCTCGGCCTGTTCCTCCACCTCCGCTTCAAATTCGGGAAGAATCTTGTTGATGACCTTCTGATACTTGTAGTCCTGAAAATACTGGTCCAACAGATCATTCCCAAACCGGTAAGGAAGCAAATATTGATACAGCGCTGGATAGACCTTCGACAGGACGTCCAATAATTTGCTTCGATCCATCTCCAGACCATATTGGTCAAGGAATGAAAATATAGTCTCCTGCTCCTTCTGTGTGTTATCCGTTAGGTAGCAGATGGTATTGATTCCTTTGCTGAATACTACCTTGCAGTACGAAGTCAACTCCGAGCTGGAATTACCCATTTGTTGCAGGACGCCTTTTCTGGACTCATAGCACTTCCAAAAATCGTTGTCATCGGTAGACTTGTCGAGAATGCAGCGATAGACCTGCTTCTTGAAATCATTTATGCCGTTTGCCTTCCGAGCAGCAGCAGTCAAGCACCAGTTTTTCTTGGCTCCGAATAATTTTAGGGCGATGAAATACAGCCACTTTCGATCCGCAGAGAAGTTTGCATAATTTGAGAAGATGTGCTCCAGCATGGTATGGCTTCCGAATTCGTCGTCGATAACATCTGCCCAGCTGGACTTGTGCTCGAACAGCTTCATTGCGTAGCCCCATTGCGCATTTGTCCCAATCTCCTTAGGAAGAGCTCTGGTTGAATCGTCTTTCAGCACAAGTGCATCATAGGCATTTTGAAGGCTGGTGATGTTATACAGGGAATGCGGAAATGAATCCTTGCTCTTTTCGGTCACCAAATACATGGTGTCAGCAGATATTGCTTCTGCCATTGCAGCAAAATTCTCTATTCCCTTGATGGGTTCATATTTTGTTGGCAAAGGTACGGAAGGATCAGCAAAAACAATATCAGGAATCCGTTTCTCGCTATTTTCCACCACAACAATCCTGCGAGCAATTCTTTGGTCGTAAATAGGTAAATATTTCTCGCACTGATATGTGAAGAAGATAACATGGCCTTTGATGGACATGCTGAGTAGCCTGCGCATAAAACGCTGAAGCGCTTGCTCTCCATCGAGCTTCAAATAAGTAGTCACGCCCGTTACGATCAGCACACCGTCCAAAGTTGCCAGATCATTCAAGAGCTCCTCATAGCGAGGCATTTCATCCGGCGCACAGTACTTCGATGCAGGGATCAGTTCATTCTTGCCTACGTGATAATGCTGCACCAGCTCCGCCTGATCATCTTCATTTTGCACATCGACAACGATAGGTAATCCCTCGTCCTTGGACAGATACCTGTCTATTTTTTGTATATACTGATTTAGGCTCATACCCTGCCTCCTCAGTTCTCCTTGATAATCTCCATGCCAACAATCATGTTATCCTTGATGAGCTCTTTTAGATAGCGCTTAACATCGCCAACATCCATCCCATCAATTTTTTCAAGTGCCCGTGTGCAACCCTCGCGGGCATATTTGTCCTCAGCCATCTGCTCCAGCTTCTTATCGACTTCAGGAAGCCCAAACCACTCATAAGGATCAGAAGAGATCCTGCTGTTTAGGAAGGCTTTCACTTCATCGATGTCCGTCAGCATCACAGAAAATGATTTGATAATAGACTCTCGGAAAATGAGATCCAGCGCATTCTGATCATTCATCAGGCTATAGAAAGAGGCGTTTTCCAGATAGTTGATTGCCTTTTCGATAGAAGAGGCATCCGGGTGATTCTTGTTCACTGCTTCAAAGGCAGCACGTGCAGTTTGAACCTCTCGATCAGGCACCAAGCTGAGAATCGGCATTAGATGCTCTTTCGACCACAGCCTTGGAGAAATTGACCCGGTCTTGTCCTTCCAGAGCTTTTTGAGGCGCTCGTTTCCCAGAGAATTACGGTAATCTTTTGCCTTTGAATCGATCAGATTCATATACTCGGTCTTATCGTTTGTAAACGTGCCTACCGGGATCATCTGGTAAAGTGCACGTACTTCCTCATCAGAAAGGCCGTCCAGATAATATGCGCATACTTTCTTGAAAAGCTCTACCTGATTGCTGTAGAACGCATTGAATTCATCCGCGTGCGCCATCAGCAGATCCAAGAATTTTTGCTTCTGGGAATCAAGAATTGTTCCGGCCTTCTTTATAGCATGCAGCAGATCGAGGAACGGAGCGACATCGCCCAGATAATTCTTCGCTGCTGCATAGGAAATACGAATAAGGCCACACTTAGCCTGCGCTGTCGGACGTGAAGTTTGTGTAACTGCCGCTGTCCACAGCTTGCGTATAGGAGGAGTCGGAATACCCGAGGGATTCCTCATAGCTGTTTTGCAGGTTGTTGGGCTGCAATCCACTTTCTGCATAGAGATTTCCCATCAGTCCTGCAACACCATAGGGGTTGCCGATCTTAGCATAGAGAACATCCCAAATGTGTTGTTCATTGGGAGCTTCCGTGACATCGCTGTCATAATAGGTGATATACGGAATCTTCAGCCAGTGCGTCCAGCCGCTGTTGCCGATTGGCGTCTGGATGACGCCCACCTTCGTTCCGCTGGCATGGATGACCTGACCATTTCCGATATAGATACCGATATGACCTTCGTGCCATACGGCAAGTCCTGGGATTTCCGGGATCGTATCGATGGTTCCGCTCTCCTCGGCGTTTGCATACATGGTGTCAGCACCAATATCCGGCATGCCGTTTGTGCCGTACTCGATCTTTCCAGTCTCGGGATCGAACCAGCCGTAGCCTTTGATCAATCCGACGCAGTCTGCTGTGCGGCCGCCGATCCAGTGTTCTTCAATGAAATCCGCATAGCCGCCGACCTCATCGGGATACTGCTCGACTTTCGCCTTATACAAGCTCCGCGTCAAGACCTGTCCGTAGGTTCCCCATACGTAGCCCCAGCCTCTGGAGTGGGCGTTCTTTGCCCACTGCACAAGATCCAAATTGTTCTTGGTGCTCGGATCGATATATCCCGCCGTAGAGATATACACGGCGCGGATCGCGCTCATCACCTTCGTGAACTCATCGACAGAGAGGTTTGTGCCGAAGGCTGAGTTCACAGCAGAGATCAACTGCGCGTCCGTCTGCCCTTCGGTAAAGCAACCGACAAGTTTGTCCACGAATCCTTCTTCCTCAGAAAAGTCAGAAAGCGCAAGCACATAAAGCACCTGCGCCTCCTTGACTCGCTGCTTATCAAATCCAGCGTCAGTCATCTTATCTTCAATCTCATACATGAGATCTTCTACCCGCTGCAGCTTTGCCTGTTCTTCCGCAGATAAGTTCTGCACGACAAGTGTCTGCAGTCGATTCGCATCAATGTTGATATCACCATTGAAAATTGCGATGATCGCAGCAAGGGGCATCACAAGAATGATGAGGATGCCGAGGATTATTCCGAGAACGACTTTTCGGGCCTTCTTGTCGGTCAGTATGGCGACGGCAATCTTCTTGAGTGCCGCCGCTACTGTTGCGCTCATTACCGACCTCCGGCTTTGCCAAACAGGGCGGCCTTATAATCTGGAGCGATGACCTGCAGAAGATATCGCTCGTTGCCGCACCTGAACAGGCAGGTACCTCTCTCGGGATATTTGATGAGCTCGAACTCAGAAGACTCGACCTGCAAGGCGTCCATATACTCCTTGGGGTTGATCTGACCGGCGTTGAACAGGAACTGATGCGTGGGGATGCTGAACAGGGGCTTTGTGAATTCTCGGATCGAGGGAATCAAAAAATCCTCGATGTTCTGGCTTGCCAGAATGATCGAGGAGTCCTTCTTGCGGACACGCTTCATAGCGTTTCGGATATATTCAATTGCCGTCATGTTTGTGAGGAACAGGTACAGCTCATCGATGCTCGCCGCCGTCTTGCCCTGACCGAGAAGCTGATTGCTCATGAAGGACAGGATGTTAAACAGCATGGCGTCCTTGAGCCGCTTGTTGGTGTCCATCAAGCCCTTCACGCCGAAGACGAGGAAGTGGCTGTCCGTGATGTTGGTGTGTCCGTTGAAATACTTGGACTCGGCACCGACGCACATGGAATGGATTCCGAGGCACACGTCCTGCAGGGTGTCCTCTGTATAGAGGTACTTCCGCTGCTTGTCGTAGCTGTAGAATTCTTCCTCGCACAGCTTGTAGAAGTCCTCCATGATCGGGAAGTCCGTGGGCTTCTTCGTGCTGTAGTCTGTGGCGTCGGTGATGCCGAAGCGGGCATACAGCTTGGAGAGCAGAATCTCAATGGTGTCGATCTGCGTATCGGAGAAATCCTTATAGCTGCGGAAAAAGTCCTTGAGGAAAGCGATGTGCTGGGACAGCCTCGTCACCTTCTTGAACGCTTCCGGCGTGGTGGCGTCGATATCTTCGACGCTGTCCGTCCATGCCTTAGGCTCGAGGGGATTGATCGTGTACTCGCCGCTCATGAAGTCGATATAGCAGCCGCCCAGGGCATTGCAGAGTTCCTCATACTCGGACTCGGGATCCAGGCAGATGATCGCCTTGCCCGACTCTCGGATATTGGTCAGAATCAGCTTGAGCAGATAGCTCTTGCCCTGGCCGCTGTTACCGAGGATCAAGACGTTGCTTGTGGTCTTATCCTCGGCGCGGCGGTCAAAGTCCACGAGGATATTCGTGCCGTACTTGTCCCGCCCGATATACAGTCCCTGTGGGTCGGTCTTGCCCGAGAAGTTGAACGGGTAGAGGTTTGCCACGCTGGATGCGGGAAGGACTCGTTCATACTGCGCACCGAACTGATTGTACCCGGTCGGGATCACGGACAGGAATCCTTCTTTCTGCCGTAAGGTCAGCCTGTCGACTGAGATCTTGGATCTCGTCAGCTCCATCGCAATATCGCTCTGAAGCTCTTTGAGGGCATCCATGCTCCTTGCCTTCAGTTCAATGAAAACGCTGCAGTGAAGAAGCGGTTCCTTGTTCTTTCGAAGGTTGGCCAGGAGTTCGATCACATCCTGCAAGTTGCCTTCGGCCTCGATGGTGTCATTTACGTCATTGCCACCGCTCTTGAGCTTATTTCGCCGGGTGGCGTTCTGAATAATCTTCCTCTGTTCCATGCTTTCCACCAGACGGTGATAGATGCGGAGCGTCACGCCACTGCGGTCAGCAAGCTGGGACAGGATGGCCTGTTCCTCAGTGGAGGGGGGATATTCTCGGATAACCCACACAGATCGGTAACTGTCGCCAACAACATAGTGGTCGGATAAGAATTTCACGGACCCGGGTAAAATCATATCGAAGAAGTCCTTCGTCCGAATTTCCTCCATCTGTGCCGGCGTCAGCACTTTCGGTTTTCCAAACATTTGCATTTTCCTCCTTTGCAATGATGATGAGACGGCTGCTCCTTGTGCTGCCGTAGCAGGTGGACAGCGTCAGAAGGCGGTCGCCGTATACGGGGGCATCCCCGTTGGTGTAATAGGCGTTTTGAATGATTCTTTGGACAGCTTCATTGAAAGCATCTTCAGATTCTGCATCGATGAAGCTGTACCATGAGTCGAGCTTATCTACACAGGCAACCGCAAAGATGGTGAACTCGTGAGCCCCGTCCTCCGTTTCCAGCAGGATCATCGGATTGGAGGAGAGACTTCCATCGTTCAGATATTCTCTGAGAGAGGAGAACATGGTTCCGTTGCGCATGTTGTGACCGAAGATGATGAGGTTGTCGCTTTCGAGCGTACAGCGGTAATCCAGAAACGGAACGCCGGAGTCGCTGTACTGCTGATAGAAGTTCATGCGCAGGTACTTCTGCGGCCATTCCGGGGTGTGCATCACGGGATAGTCCACGGCGCTGTTGTCGATGGTGATCCAGCCGATGCAGTCGCTGTTCTGACTGATCAGAAGCGGGATGTCGTGGCGCGGCGTCAGAACAGGGTTTTCCTGTTCCTCCTGCGTATCCGAATCCGTATCCGAATTCTCCGCATCATCGGCAGTATCCGGCTCCGCTGTTTCTTTCGGCTCATCCGGCTCCTTGATCTCTGCAAGCTCTGAGAGCTCTGCAAAAGCGTCGATGTCTTTCTGGCGGCTGCTGTACTCCTGCCAGATCTGAACTCCGCAGAAGACCACGACCGCCGACAGCAGAAAGGCAAAAATCGCATAAAGATGCCTGGGATTAAGCTTCGTCTTCTTCATCTTCGTCCACCTCATAGAACTGTTCGCCATCGATGTCCGGCATCTGTTCTCCGTTCATGCTCGCCTCGAAATAAAGGGCGAGGAACCGCTTGATGTCTGCCTTACGCATTCTTCTCACCTCAAAGCCCTGTTCAGAGATGATCTTCTCCACACGGTTGGCTGTATCGAAGACCTGCTTGTCCTTCGATGCCTTGATTCGGGCGGTAAAGAGGAACTGTCTGGCAGTAGCCATCTCCACCTGAACGTTGTCGAGAAACTCGATGTCTTTCTTGATGAGCTTTCGCACCTTCGGGTTCTGCTCATATTCAAGTCGCTCGTGGAGATAGGCCTTGTTGTCATCGAAGCATTCGGACGAGTCGGTGCAGGTAATCTCAATATCGGGGATCGAAGAGAGCACCATCATCAGATGCCGGATTTTGATCTCGATGTTTACGTAGGACAGCACCGAGATATTGGTCGGGCTGACCAGATAAAACAGAAGCTCGCCCTTCTGCGTCATAAGGCCGTATTTGGTAAAGGTCTTCACGCCGATGAAGTCCTGCACTGAGCGGCCTTTTCTTTTCTTCTGCTGTTTTTCGTGCTTTGCC
The DNA here is from genome assembly GCA_947166625.1 of uncultured Clostridia bacterium. Taxonomy (GTDB): domain Bacteria; phylum Bacillota; class Clostridia; order Oscillospirales; family Acutalibacteraceae; genus CAG-177. The sequence goes on along the minus strand of CAMVEX010000003.1, from coordinate 7,749 downwards.
TGCTTGGGCGGTTTCTTTTCCTTGGGCAGTTTTTCTTTCTTGGGCATGCTGCTCACCTCCATTCGTAGTACTGCTGCGTGGTGATAAAATAACGACCCGCATATCGGATGAAATCGAGGATTGTCGTATCATCCATGCGGATCGTAAGAAACCCATAGCAAAGTGTGGCGGCTGCGGGGAGCATCAGATGCAGCTCCACCAGGATCACTATGGAGAGCAGGGCGGCAACGCCCATAATTGCGAAATCCCGCAGGCTCCATAGCCACATGTTCGCTGCGGCCTTGAGGTTCTGCGGATAGATATAGTGCGTCATAGTATTCCTCCAATCGTCGGATCTTCGGCGTAGTAATCCTCGCAGAACTCCTGCGGGGTTTGATGGTAGTCCTCCTGAATCTTCACCGCGATCATGTCCTTGATAAGCTGGGCTTCGTCCTTGGTCGGCTCGTAGTCAAAATACGAGGAGCCGTCCTGTCGGCTGATCTCGCACTCAATCTGCAGAGAGTCATCGAAAGGATTGTAGCGGCCGTACATGTTCAGCCAGGTGTCATCATCCGAGGCGGTTTCGATGTGGAACTTTTTGTCCACATCGAACCACGCTTCGATATACACAGTGATCTCTCGGCCTTCATCGCAGTCGACTTCCATGTCATGGTCGATAGCGATATCATCTCGTGTCAGTTCCTTGTTTTCTTTCATGTTGTACCTCCGATTACTTTCCGGCTACCTTCGCCACACTGCGGGTCAGATTGACGGCGGTGGTGGTAGCATGAACAACGCTCATCATGTTCACCTTGACGGAGCTGTCGAGACCGAACTGCTGGGCGATGCGAGGTACTTCGTTGGCGGCAAGCATGATGCCGAGGCCGAGAAGCATATTGCTCGGAAAGGTCATCAGCCCGAGGAACAGCAGAGTTGTCTGCATAAATGCTGTCAGACAGATGGCCGCAACCTGCTTGCACCATTGATTAAAGCCGTCGGAATACCCTCGTGGTACGCTGAACATATACAGGCTTCCGACTGCCATCTGCACGAGCAGGATGCCGCCGCGCTTGATATTCTGGAAGAACACCTTGATTACGCAGTATGCAAAAGCAATCATGCAGAGCAGGCTCAAAAGCCCGAATGTTGCGGTCACGCTTGGAGAAAAAGAACTAACGAGGACTCCAAGTCCTACTTCAGCAAGGTTTTCGTTGATTCCTCCGGCTGCCATGCTGATTAGATCGTGAGAAAACGTGTTCTGCAGGCTGATACAGAACTTGTACAGTTCTATGGGAACCACTCCGATCAAACTGCAGGCAAAGAAGCCCTTCAGAATATTGATACATGCGGTTTTAATGTTAGCTCTGCCATTCTGATACTCTATCGCCACATCAAAGATGGCTACAACCGTACCGACCGCGAATAGAGACCATCCAAACAGAGTGAACAGCCTTACTGTTGCCTGCACCCATGACAGGTCGAAGATTTCAGCGCCCATATTGCCGATCATCTCGAAGAAATCCGAAATGGCGCCGTAAATGATCTCATACAGCCATTGGAGGATGGAGTTGAATATCGTGTTGGCAATGGATTCACCGATATAATCAAAGGCGCCTCCGATAGCGTCACCGATGCCGGATATTAGATCTCCAAGCCAATCAAACATAGGTTATCACCGTCCTTTCCAGAGGGTTATAAGGTCATTCCCATGTCTTCCTCCTGGTACATGGAAATATAATCGTTCACGGTATCGGCGATCTTCTGATAGGCTGCGGGAGAAGGACGGTAGCCGTACCAATCGGCTTTTCCGTTGTTCTCCCAAACGTGGATTTCCTTTGCAAACGGGTTGTTCTGATACGCAGGATTTCCACCGAGAATATCGCTGAATTTGAAGGTTTCGGCGTCAACTTCGCCATCCGTGCGGTTGATGATCTTCAGCCGCAGTGCATTATAGTGATCTCTCGTCCCGGTATAGACGAACTGCAGTTTTACCCGCAGTTCGTCGTCGATTCTACCGAGGAGGGTCTTACCGCTGTACTTCGCGTCACGGATGACGTCGCTGTTGCCGAACAGTTTTTTGAGTTCCTGCTCGTAGAATGTCATCGCTCTGACTTACAGGATCGACCAGATATACAGAGGTGCGGTCAGAGTGAAGATGAGGCAGGCGAACAGAATGCAGGGCGCAGCGAACTCAAACTGGCCGTGTTTTCTGTACTCGAAATACGAGGTGCCGACCTTGACGAAGAACAGGATGGCAAGGATCATATCGATCACAGGGAAAACCACGTTGTTGACGACGGTCTGCACCTGAGACTTCGCTGCATTCCAGGTGCTCTCGATGGCGCCGGATACGTCGCCGGCCGCAAATGCAGTCACGCTGAACATGGTCATGACCATCACACAGATTGCGAGGGAAAGAATGATCCGAAGAGATTTCTTTTTCATGTGCATTATCCTCCTAATACTTTTTTGATTTCGCTGTCTTTCACAGCGCGGGTTTTGATATTGAGATTTTTGCAGAAGTCGATTTCGCGCCGCATTCCTTCGGTGATGGTATCACCGAAGATCCACAGCTCATCGCAGAACCACAGCAGGCTCATTCCTGCGGAAAGCCCGATTTCACGCTCACTCGGGATATCATCGTTTAGGCAGAGGGCATAGAAGTGCGGCACTACCGGAGCAGTGCCGCACTTCAGTGCGTATTCGGTGTATCTCTTTGCTTTATCGAGATTACCTTGGATATCCCCGCATAACGGAGCGCAGATATACACCTTCTTCATCATTGTGAATCCTCTTACTTCTCACCGTCATCTTTCTTCTTCTTGAAATACATGATGATGCAGGCGATGGCGCCGCCAAGAGCCACGCCGCCGAGCCCGATCCACACGCCGAGATTGCTGTTGTCGCCGGTCTGAGGTACATCGGGCGGAGGAGTGATCGTAACGGTCTGATCCTTGTCCTCAATGTCCTTATGCGTAGTGATTTCAACGTCTTCACGGTACAGGCTTTCGAATACGACCACCTTGGTGCTGGTGGTGAGATCGTGCGCATCAAAGGTGAACGTCACCTTGACTTCGCCATTCCTGTTTTCGGGCGTGAACTTGACCTCCGCGGTGATCGTCTCGCCGTTCACGGTGAAGACCTCGCCGGTTGCTTTGTTCATGAGAGTGCCACGAATGGTGTACTCGGTGCCGGGGATGAGATTGGTATAGGACACCACATCCTCAATCGTCACCTTGCCAGCGGTGGTGATTTCTTTCTTGCCGTCGATGGAAGCAGTGGTTTTGATCTCGGGGACGTATACCTTCACAGACTGACCTTCATCCTCGATGTCGGCATGAACTGCGATCTCAACGTCCTCACGGTAGAGGCTCTCGAAAACAACCACATCTGTCGTTTCAGTAATGACGTAGGAGTTGAAGGTGAAGGACACCTTAACCTCGCCATCTCTGCTCTCGGGCGTGAATGCGGCTTCCGCAGTCACAGGCTCATCGTTCACAGTCACAGGCTTGCCGGTGGCTTTGTTCATGAGCGTTCCCTTCACAACGTATTCCTTGCCGGAAGTGAGGTTGTGATAGGAAACGATATCGTCAATAGTGATCTCGCCGCCGATGGTCGTTTCTTTCTTTCCGTCAGTAGAAGCCTCGGTCTTGATTTCGGGGACTACGACCGTCACGGTCTGATCCTCGTCCTCAATGTCCGCATGAACAGTCAGCTCTTTGCTGTCGCTGTAGAGGCTCTCGAACACGACGATGCTCATGTCCGTCTTGATGAGCTTAGCGTCAAAGGTAAACAGCACCTCCACGCTGCCGGAAGGCGCTTCGGGAACGAAGGTCACTTCGGAAGTGATCTGCTCTCCGTTCTGGAGGAACGGTTCGCCGGTCGCCTTATCCATGAGAATGCCTTTGACGGTGTACTCCTTGCCGGGGACAAGGTGCTTGTACTCGACCGTATCGGTAAGCGTGAACACCTCGGTGGCGCAGACTTCCTTCTCATCGTCGATGGCGGCAGTCGTGCCGATCTCGGGGATCAGATCGTTCACTACGGTGATCTCAACCACGTCGCCGTCCTTATTCACGGTCACGGCATAGACAGTCTCGTTTTCGAGATAGCCAGCCGCAGGACGCAGCTCGCGCACGGTATAGCTGCCGTACACCACGTTCTCAAAGGTGAAGACGCCGTCCTCGCCGGACTCAGCGGTAAGGAATGCATTGTTCTCGGTAAAGCTGGTTTCGTCCGCACGGAAGAGACCGAACAGAGCGGCGGAGATCTTGTCGCCGGTTTCACGGTTGACCTTATAGCCCTTGATCATGCCGTAGATCAGCTCATTTGGAATGTCTTTGCCGTCGTTCACGGTGATGTGGACGGTGGCGACTTCCTGACCGGCATACTCGAATACCACGGGGTATTCCTCATCGGAGAGAATATAGTGGCTGTCGGTGCTGATTTCCTTGACATAGGTCTTTGCGCCAACGGGAAGATCGGTGCTGAAAGCGGCATAGCCGTCCTCATTGCACTCGACCACCTCGATCACCCAGCCAGCGGGAATGCTGCTGCCGTCTGCCGCAACGATTTCCTCTGCTGCAAACAGGCCGAAGTTGACGGAGGTGATTTCGCCGTTGTTTCCTACCCCGAAGACGCTGTTCTGCTCCATGACCTTGTACAGATCGATCTCGACCTTCTGCCGCTCGTTGTAGAAGCCGGTGGAAGTCTCGGTAATCTCAACCTCCTGGCCTGCATAGGTCAGCTCAACAGTCTGAACGGTGGGATTGAGGATCATGCCATAAGGAGCCTTTGTCTCAACGACATGGAACCTGCCCAGGAACAGCGGCTCGGTCACAGCCTTGCCGTCCTCTTTAGTAACGAGAACTGCCACGACCTCATCCTTGCTGTAGCGCAGGGTACCATCCAGCGTGTAGATATCCTCGGCTGCGGTCACGGTGTACTCGGCACCGGCCAGACCGCCGACCTCGTAAACCAGGCGCTTGCTGTCCTTGGTGTCAATGACGGAGGCGAGATACTCGCCGGTCTTTTCCACGGTGATAACGCCCATCTGAGGCGCGTTCTCCTTGGTTACGACAACCACAGTCACGGCGTTTTCCTCCGTGGAGTTTTCCTCTGTAATGTCGAAATACACGGGATCGCTGTTGAGGACGTATCCGTAAGGAGCCGATACCTCGACCAGCGAATACCCCTTACCGTATTCCAGCTTCTCGGGGGTGATCAGCATACCGTCGCCGTCCGTATAGAAGGTGTCGATGGTAGTGACCGTGGGATAGGTGAAGGTCATCTGAATCTGATTGCCGGAGGGATCATAGATGTGGAAGCCGATGCCGGAGCACGGGATGGTGTTGCCGGTCGTGCTGTCGATCTTGACCACCTTCACATAGGAATAAAAGTTGGCGTTGTTGATCAGATAGCGATAGGTTTCGCCGTTCTCGCTGACGAACACGTCGAAGGGCTTGAGCAGTTCGCGGCCTTCCCAGCCACTAATCTGCTGGACGGTATATCTGCCGTAGGGCAGATCCTTTGTCTGAGCAAATCCGTTTTCGTCGCAGATCAGATAATCGCGCTCGGAGTCCTTTGCGTTGTCATAGGAGCCTGCGCTCTTGAGATACACAGCGAACTCTGCGCCAACCTCGGGAGTCTCGATCTGCGTCTCGCCGTCATCGGTGTGCTTGATGATAGCGATATTGCCTTTCTTGACCTGCTCGTACTGCGTCATAGCTTCGCTGTTGTACTCTGCGGTGTAGTTCTTGGGGCTGACGCCGATCTGCTCATTGCCGGGGGTAACGAGGTAGCCCTCGCTGCTGTCCAGCTCTCTGATCGACCAATCAGTGCCGCAGACATAATACTTGGTGGTGAACTTGCCGTCCGCATCGGTGACGTAGGTGTCAATCAGCTCATCGCCCTTGTAGATACCGTACTTGGCGCCCGCCAGATTCGCGTCGCCCTGGGCAGAACCGGTTTCCACGTCCTGCTTCGTAACGGTCAGATTCCATTTCTTGAGTACGTTATCGAAGCTCTTGTTGGTCACCTTGTTCCATTCGATGGCAGCGGTCTGATCGTTGGGGACAACATAGCGGATCGGGGTATCAACTTCCTCGAGGGTATAGCCGGTGCCGATCAGAATGTCTTTGAAGGTCGCAATGCCGCTGGCGTCGGTTACGGCATACTCATCCACGGGGATGCCGCTGTAGGAAGTGCCGTAGAGGTGGAACTTCAGACCTTCGTTGAGCCCGTCCTCCGCGGTCTTGGTGACTTTGAGGTCGCCGCGCTTGAGTCCGTTGTCGAAGCTCTTGTTCGTGACCTTGTTCCATTCAATGACCGCCGTCTGATTGTCGGGGACGATATAACGGTCGGGAGTGCCGACTTCCTCGAGAGTGTAGCCGGTACCGATCAGCACATCGTCAAAGACCGCCACACCGCTGGCGTTGGTGACGGCATATTCATCCACAGGCAGTCCGCAGTAGGAAGTGCCGTACAGATGGAATTTCACGCCCTCGACCAGCCCATCCTCTGCGGTCTTGGTGACCTCGAGATCACCGCGGCGCAGGGTGTTGTTGAAGGTTACGGTAGAGGTCTTGCCGCTGACGATGGTGACGGTCTGAGCCGCCTGCGTTTCGTACTTGTCATCGGGAAGCTCCGTCACGGTATAGGTGCCGGGGAGCAGGTCGAGATCGACCGTGCCGTTCTTTCCAGTCGTGACAGTCTCATTGACGCCATTGCCGGTGATCGTGAACTTGATGCCCTCAACCTTGCCGTCCTCGCTGGTTTTCACGATATGACCGACGCCCTTGGTTTCCGTATTCAGCTTGAAGTAGAAGAATACGGGATCTTCTGCGCCGGAGGCCATCGTCTGCTTGCCGGGGCAGCCCCAAATGAGCATCTTGCCCATGCCGAGGTTTGTTTTCTTCTGCGCGGAGATCATCACTGCGTTGGAAATCATGTTCTTGCTTGTGAAGGTGTACTGATTTCCGCTGCGGGTGACGGTAATGCCGCTTTCGGAGAAGTTGATGTCGGCGAGGGTATTGTTGGTATCGGTCAGCGTAATGCTGTACTGATCCTTATCGGCGTCATAGAGCATGGTGTAGGTCTGCGCATTGCTCTGATTGCGTGAGGAGAAGCTCGGCACGACATAGTGCTTGGACATCTGCTCCAAGATCCAGTTGTAGCAAAGCTCCGCCGGTCTGCCGATGATGGTGTGGTTGTACATGTCCGCATCGATGCCGTTATTGGAGGCAATCGACGTCGGGCTGGTGCGGAGCTGCTGCTGATACTCCCAAATGATGCACTGCGTTGCAAACGCGAAATCGTCATTGTTCGTACCGGGGACAGGCGAGGTCATGCCCTCGTGCCAGCCGTACATCAGCGCCATCATGATTCCGAACTGTGCGGTAACGGGCAGGTTCTGAAAATACCTGCTGTTCTTGCCGCTGGTGGAATTGTAGGTGTCGCTGTAATCGAAAGACACACCGCCCTCGATACAGTACACATGATGCTGATTGCCGGAGCCGTCAATCATCATATATTTGTACTTGGCGTTGCCGGAGCTATAGGTTTTCACATAGAAACTGCCGTCATCGTTATAGAAGATGGCGGTAGTTGTCGGCTTACTGTAGAAGTAGTCGCCGTCAGAGCCGAGATACTTATCTCCGTAGGTGGAGGTGCATTTCGTGCCTTCCTCGACAGACCATGCGAATGCGGTCGTGGGGAGCATCGCAACGATCATGAGAACGGCCAGAAGTGCCGAAAGCAGTCTCGTGCTCT
>CAMVEX010000002.1 GCA_947166625.1 uncultured Clostridia bacterium | reverse complement strand
ATTTTTGAAGTGTCTGTAGTATATGTACTCTAACTTCACTTCTTCATTTAAGCATCTTGGCAGGATGTCCGAATCCCAATATTTTATTATTGAAAATCTTGCGCGCGTGAGATATAATATTTATATTAGGGGATATTAGTGCCTGAACGGAGAATAATCCAAAGTGCAAATTACGATAGTCTAACGTTCAAAAATTGCACTTTAGAAAAACGGTAGCATAAAGCGTCACTAAAGAATTAACTGATTAGAAGAAGTTTGCTGTAACAAATTAAAAATCTAAAAATAACAATAAAACGACTCAATATGCCACACTGTAAAAGGCTATTCGAAAAACTTGGCAAAAAATGAAACGATAAATTACTATTTATAAAATGGTCGTTAGAAAGGAAGTTGCGAGATGATTCAAGAATATCTCCTTAATGATATAAATGAAAAGGATTCTCTAAAATCCCTTAAGATAAAAGGAGCAAAAAAGAAACTATTCTTTTTTAGTGAAAAAGAGTGTTGTTATATACAGTTTTCAGTTGATGGAGAAAATGAAGACGCTGCTAAGTTATTATCAAGTATCGATGAATCTATTCAGAACAAATATAATGTAACGGTTTTAAGTAATGGTTGCTCCGCCTATTTTAATAAGAGATTATATCCGGTGGTTAATGATTTTGAATGTAATTTGAGGAAACTGCTTTACCTGTCAAGCGCTTCAAATTCTGAAGGAAAGATTACCGCCAATATTACCAATCTTGAATTGCAAGATTTCGGACAAATTTTTTCAATGCTTTTCATTGACACAGCATTTATGCAAAATGTTAAGGAAGAAGTTAAATCTCGTAATAAAGATTATTTTTCAAAAGCTGAAATAATATCTGCTATTAAATCAATAGATGAAAACACTTTATGGGATTCATTGATAGGTGAAAATATAGTCCCGACCCTACGCGCAAAATTCAATGATATTCGTTTATATCGTAACGATGTTATGCATTCACATTACATCAATTATAATAAATATAAAGAAATTTCAAATTTATACAAATCAGTCAATAACGAACTGACAGTAGCTATTAAAAATATTGAAACTACTGAAAGCAACTCTCTCCAATCAAAATCTTTTAATAAGATTTTAGAAAACGCGTTATATGTACAAAAACAATTTGCTGCACTTTCAAAAGCAATTACGTTCAATCCAGATTATTATAAGAGCTATTATATAATTGTTGAGCAACTATCGCAACTTTTAAAAATGACGAATAATAACCCTACGGAAATACAAAAACAAATTGAAGCTCTTAAAGCATTTACTATTCCAGATGTAACTATCAGCCCAGATGTGATAAAAGCACTTGAAGTACTTTCTTCATTTAACTCTACAAAAGACCATCCAGAAGAAGATGATGAAAATGATGAAAGAAATACCAACGATATTGCTGATTAGTTTTTTAAGTTAAAAATCGCTAAAGTTAGGGCGAAAGAAGTAGTTAGTAATAAAGGATTATTTATGGACAATCACACACCCGAACAACGGCGCAAAAATATGCAAGCCGTAAAAAACAAAGATTCAAAAATAGAAGTAATGCTCCGAAAAGAATTATGGCAAAGAGGATTGCATTACAGAAAAAATGATAAAACCGTTTTCGGACATCCGGATTTAACCTTCAAAGGAAAGAAAATTGCCGTGTTCGTTGACAGCGAATTCTGGCACGGATACGATTGGAAAAATCGAAAAGCCGATTTTAAGTCTCATCAAGAGTTTTGGATACCGAAAATTGAGCGGAATATTAAAAGAGATATTGAAGTGAATGAAAAACTCAAAAGCGATGGGTGGAATGTAATTCGCTTTTGGGGCAAAGACATAAAAAATGATGTAGATGCTTGTGCTGATATAGTGGAAAGGGCAGTAAAAGAAAATGAAAAAGTATAAATCGATTGATTTGTTTGCAGGCATAGGCGGTATTCGTCTCGGATTTGATAATGCGTTTGGCGACTCAATAGAAACCGTATTTGTAAGCGAGTGGGATTTGCCCGCTAAGAAAACCTACACCGAAAACTTCCACGATGATTTTGAAATTGCAGGAGATATAACAAAGATTGACGAGAAAGATATTCCGTCTTTTGATATTTGTCTCGCAGGTTTCCCCTGTCAGGCGTTTTCAATGGCAGGCAAACACGGCGGTTTTAATGACAGTTATAAAGGAATGAGCCGCGGCACACTTTTCCAAGATGTTGTTCGTATTTGCGAATATCATAAGCCGAAAGTTATCTTCTGCGAAAATGTTAAAGGTCTCACCATACATGATAAAGGAAGAACATTCAAAGTTATAAAAGGAGCTTTTGAAGAAATCGGTTATACCGTTTTTTATAAGATTCTTAACAGTAAAGATTTCGGCGTTCCTCAGAACAGAGAAAGAATTTACCTTGTATGTTTCAGAAACGACATTGCTCCCGAGGATTTCTTTTTCCCGGAAGGCACTCAGAAAACCGTTTGCATTCGCGATATTTTGGATGATGCTCCCATCCCGTCAAAATACTATCTCTCCGATGTTTATATGAATACATTGAGAGAACACAGAGCAAGACACGAAGCTGCAGGCCACGGCTTCGGCTATGTTATCAGAGATCTTGACGGAATCGCCGGCACGATTGTTTGCGGCGGAATGGGCAGAGAAGGAAACCTAATTATAGACAGCCGTGAACATTCAATGGTTCCGACCACTCATATAAAAGGCGAAATCAATAAAGAAGATATACGGAAAATGACTCCCAGAGAATGGGCAAGACTCCAAGGATTCCCCGATACATATAAACTCACCCTTGCCGATGCCTCGCTTTACAAACAGTTCGGCAACAGTGTTACGGTAAATGTTATTGAAGCGATTGCGAAAGAAATACGCAAAGTATTGATTTACGGAGGTCATTAAATATGCCGAGAATAACCGGAAATAAAGGTGAGTGGAGCGAACTGTATGTTTTTCTTGAACTTCTCTCATCGGGGAAATTATATGCTGCCGATGAAAATCTCAAAAAGTTGAATGATATCTTTTTTCCGATTTTGAAAGTATTGAGAGAAGAACGGGTTGACAAAAAGTCAGAGTATCATATTGCCGATAACGAAAAAGTCGAACTTTTTGTTAACAATATCATAGTTAAAACGGTTAACAGAGATTTGATATCCGATTATGCAAAAAAGCTTTATTCAGGCATTAAAAGCGGTGGTGACAGAGCGTTTGAAATTCCCGAAGCCGAAAAGGCGATGAAAGAACTTGACTGTGAAAAGATCAAAGCACCGTCAACAGATAAATCTGATATAACATTACAGCTTTTTGATATTAACACCGGTTATAAACCAATTTGCGGTTTCAGTATAAAGTCCGAACTCGGCAACGCTCCTACACTTTTGAATGCCGGCAAAACAACAAATTTCAGATTTGAAGTTACCGGGATGACGGATGCTTTAATGTCGGAAATAAACAACATAGATACCAAGAACAAAATACTGGATCGTGTTAATAAAATATATGAATACGGCGAACTGAAATTCAGAAAAACCGAGAATAAAACTTTTTCTGAGAATTTAATGCTGCTTGACAGCGTTATGGAAGAAATTCTTGCAGAATCATTGTTGCTTAATTATACGGGTAAAGCATCCACTTGCAAGGAAGCTGTTGAATTGCTTGAAGCAAACAATCCGGTCGGATATCCTAAAAAAGGTTATTACGAATATAAATATAAAAAATTCCTTTGTGCCGTTGCTTTGGGTATGACACCGAGCAAAGTGTGGAATGGAAAAGATGAAGCAAACGGCGGCTATATTGTGGTAACTACAAGCGGCGATGTTTTGGCATATCATATTTACAACCGAGACTTTTTTGAACAGTATTTACTTGACAACACTAAATTTGAGCGCGCTTCAACAACAAGACATAAGTTTGCTTCCGTTTATAAAGAAGACGGGAAATACTATTTTGATTTGAATTTACAGATAAGATTTATCAAATAATGAAAGTTGGAAGCTTATTTGCCGGTATCGGCGGAATTGATATTGCATTTGCTCAAGCAAAACACAAGATTATTTGGGCAAACGAGTTTGATAAAGATGCTTGCAAAACATATCGACACAATTCCCCTGATGTTCCCTTAATTGAAGAAGATATCCGCAAAGTGGAATTTGATTCACTTGAGAACGTTGACATTATAACAGCCGGATTTCCGTGTCAGCCGTTTTCGGTTTGCGGAAAAAAGGAGGGGTTTGATGATGACAGGGGCAATTTGTTCTTTGAAATAATGCGAGCTGTTGATTCAAAAAAGCCGAAGGTTATTTTTCTTGAAAATGTTGCCAATCTCACGGAGCACGATAACGGCAGAACTTTTAATGTGATTCACAATGAACTGTCCGAAAGAGGATACTATATCCGCTATCTTGTAGCCGATGCTGTTGATTACGGTTTCCCTCAGCACAGAACGAGAACTTATATAGTCGCTTTCAAGAGCAAGGTTAAAAGCGGAAAATTCAAATTCCCCGAAAAGTGCGAATCGGAGAAATCGCTTTTTGATATAATTGATCGGGAAGCTGATATTCCGGAAGAATACTATCTACAACCGGGAAGCCGTGATTATGAAAAAATCAAGAAAGCAATGACCGATAAAAACCAGATTTACCGTTTCTCGGATTTCGGTGTTCAAGCGGGAAAAGACGGAATTTCCTTTACTCTTAAAGCAAATATGGGAACTTGGTATAATCGTGTCCCAATTATAAGAGACGATTACGGCATAAGGCGAATCACTTCTGAAGAATGCCTTGCATTGATGGGATTTCCGAAAGAGTTTACATTTCCCGATATTCCCGAAAAAAGCAAATACAAACAAGCGGGCAATACGGTGATTGTGCCAGTGATCAGGAGAATTGCCAAGCAAATCAAGTCAGTTATAACTTGAACTAATCTTCAGATGTGCCACCAAAAAAGTATTAATGATTCATAAGCTCCCTTTAAGATTTAAATCTGCCATATTACTTTGTCATTGGTTAAACTTAATTTAAGCGATAATGCTGTGCTTGCTTAGGATTTATTCTTATTTCTCTATACTATTTGTTATAGTAATTGCAGAATCCGAACTTAAGCTTTTGCTGTGCTATGCAAAATAAGCTTTATTCACAGAACCACCTCTCATTTCTATTTTTCTCGAAAGTAGGAGAACTCAATCATGAAAGCATTAAATTACATCGATATTTTTGCCGGGTGCGGAGGGCTCTCTCTAGGATTATGTAATTCAGGGTTTAGAGGTATTTTTGCGATTGAAAAAAATCATGATGCGTTTTCTACATTGGAATACAACCTAATAACTAATAATAACAACTTTATCTGGCCGGAATGGCTTCCGCGTTCTGAGCATGATATCAATGTTTTTATTAAGAACTACCGAAAGCAATTGAAAGAGTTGTCAGGAAAAATAACTCTCGTTGCTGGAGGACCTCCTTGTCAAGGTTTTTCAATGGCAGGAAAAAGAAACATTAATGACCAACGGAATCAACTGGTAAAATCATATGTTCGCTTCATTAAACTTATTATGCCGGAAGTGATAGTATTCGAAAATGTTCACGGCTTTACCGTTAATTTTCAAAAAGAGGATGGTAAAGAGAAAAAATATTCAAATTACGTGATTAATGCGCTGAAGCGGATAGGTTATACTACTTCTTCAAGAATTGTTGATATGCGCGATTATGGTATTCCTCAAAGCAGGAAAAGATTTATCCTTATTGCAATGCGAAATCACGACCCGAAAGAAGTATTCGAAAAGCTGTTAGAAAACAAAACGGCCTTTTTGACACAAAAAAAGCTTCCACCGAATTCAACCGTTAAAGATGCAATTGATGATCTAAAAATGTGTTGGGGTACAGTTGATTCACCTGATTCAAAAGGGTTTAAGGCGGGCACATATGGAAAAACATCTTCCACATATCAAGAATATCTTAGGAAAGGAGTTTACATTTCTCCGAAAACCGCTGTGGATAGCCACCGTTTTGTTAATCATTCAACTCGAGTAATACAACTCCACCAAGATCTAATGAAAAAAGCAACGAGAGGAAAACGAATTACCCCTTCAGATAGTATCGTTGAGGGATTAAAGCGAAGAGGAGTGACTGTTCTTGACCCATACAAGCCAGCGCCGACAATAACGTCGATCCCAGATGAACTGGTTCATTACGAAGAACCAAGAATTCTTACTGTCAGAGAACATGCAAGAATACAAAGCTTCCCTGACTGGTATCAATTCAAGGGAAAGTATACATCTGGAGGAAAAAGGCGAAAACTTGAGGTGCCGCGTTATACTCAGGTTGGAAATGCTGTTCCTCCGTTATTCGCAGAGCAAATCGGGCTTGCAATAAAAGAGGTATTAAAAAATGACGAATAATGAAAAACAACTGAAATTTCGAGTTAGTTCTGGATTGAAAAACGTCATTGGTAGAGACTTAATCAGTGATAAATATATCGCTATTTTTGAACTTGTTAAGAACTCGTATGATGCTCACGCTCACAATGTGACGATTTCATTTGAATCGGAATCCGAAACCATTAATGGAATAACCGTATCTGATGACGGTGTCGGTATGGATTATTCGGACATTATCAACAAATGGCTGTTTGTCGCATATTCGGAAAAAAAGAAACAAAACAGAAAAGAATCAGACTATCGCAACGAATTTAAAAGAAATGTTGCAGGGGCGAAAGGTGTTGGCAGATTTTCCTGCGACAGATTAGGAGCAAAGCTGAGATTAATCACGAAAAAGGAATTCGAAGAGACAGCTCATTATATTGATATTGACTGGAATAATTTTGAGTATGATGATTCAAAAGAGTTTATGGATATACCGGTTGAGTATCATACCGGTCTTTTCCCAAACGGCAAGACCAGTGGTGCAATTTTAGAAATTACAGGCCTCAGAGAAAATTGGGACAGAGCTTCCATAATCAGATTAAAAAAGTCGCTAATGAAATTGATTAGCCCAGATCTTCACGGGGATGAAGATGATCAGTTTGATATTACAATATCCGCTCCAAGCGAACTGGCTGAAGACGAGTTAAGAAAAACAAAAAAAACTGTTTCAGCAAGAGATCTAGTAAACGGAATTATAGTAAATGATGTATTTGAAAGATTAAACATTAAAACAACAAGTATTTCACTGGATGTTTCAGAAGATGGAAAAACAATAAGAACCGAACTATCAGACAGAGGCATACCGATTTTTACTATTGTTGAAAGGAACACAAAATATTCTGAACTAAACAGTA
Organism: uncultured Clostridia bacterium; assembly: GCA_947166625.1. Lineage (GTDB taxonomy): Bacteria > Bacillota > Clostridia > Oscillospirales > Acutalibacteraceae > CAG-177. The sequence continues at coordinate 171,743 of CAMVEX010000002.1, read as the reverse complement.
TACATATATCTTTATTCTATCTTAATAGGTCAGCTAAAACTAATTTCACCCGGCTGATGGGGATAGAACCTGTTAATTACGGTTCCGTTTTTGTTTATAAAAATGGTTTTAGAATATACCCGTATGGAGAACCAGGCGAAGACTTTTTTGGAATTGACAAAAGAAAAGGGCAAGGATATAGCCGAAATTTGGGAACTCGCGAAATAATGGGCAGAATTTCAATTAGCGGAGATAATGATGATTTTATAGAAACGTCAAGCAGAGCACACGGGTTTATAGTTACGAGAGCCGTTGAAACGCTTTCAGATCTTTTTTTACAGAAAGTTCTGAAAGTATTAGAACGATATGTTGTAAAAATTATCAACTGGAACAATTCCACAGATGATGATAAAGAGATTAAACCGGAAGATGTATCTGATAAGATAGTATCAGAATTTGCGGATTTAAGCTCCCGCAATGATATTATTTCTATCGACTATAATGAAGAGATATTTTCTAAAACCTCAAAGGTCAATGCTGACGAACTTGCATCATCTATTTCAAGATTGGAAAAAGTAGCGGAGAAAACTAAGAACCCCGCCGTTTCTAAACTGGTGGCTAATGTAAAAAAGCGCACTGATTCGTTAAGAAAACAAAATGCTGAACTTGAGAAAGAAAATCGAGATCAAGAAGCGGCTTTGAGCGCAGCAAATAAAGAAAGAGAAATTCAAGAAAAGCAAGTCTTTTTTTTAAAAGGTGCCGTAAATGCAAATACCCAAAATTTGATGAATGGGATGCATTCTGTTTTCACTCAATCCGAAGCATTAAAAGGCAATCTGAAACTGATTGAATCGGCAATTGTCGAGAATCCTATCAATCTTCAGGAGTTGATTGAATTATTAAGTGAGATCAAAAAATCGAACCAAAAGATAAACAAAATTGCCGAATTAGCCATACACGGAGCCCAAAATCTGAAAGCCGAAAAAAACGAAGACATCTATGCTTTTATTTCCGAATACTTACTGTCTGAATTGACAATTAGAGGAATTAATTATAGCTTAAATGATAAAAGGGAATATTTGTGTTTTTTTGATTCCGCTTCCGTTGGTTTGATCATCGATAATGTTTTTAGCAATTCGCTTAAGGCTCGTGCAGATACAATTGAGTTTAATTTCTCTGAAACCCCAAAAAATGTTGTTGTGAAGGTCTATGACAATGGAATCGGTCTTCGTTCGGGAATCGATCCCAACAGAATCTTTGAGTATGGTGCGACTACAACAAGTTCCAATCCATCTAAAGGTTTTGGAATCGGATTATGTTATGTCAAACAACTCCTATCAGATATGGGGGGAAGTATTGAATATGACAGTGAATACAAAACCGGATTTGGATTAATTATGAGGTTTAAAAAATGACGAACATTTTTAAAATATTGTGGTTTGAAGATGATTCGACTTGGTTCGATATGGAATCCAAGATGATTCGACGTGAATTAAAAAACATTTACGGCTTTCAAACAGAAATCAAACGAGAATACGGCGCGGAGTATGATTCAGAGAAATTAAGAAGTGACAATTCTTTTGATCTCATACTGATGGATTATAAATTGGCTGCAGGGAATACCGGAGAAAGAATCGTAAACCTAATCAGGGCAAATGCTATCTTAACAGATGTCGTTCTGTATTCTTCACAACATCAAGAAATGGTTGATGCTCTAAAAGAAAAGAATCCATTAATTGATGGCGTTTTCTTTGCAGACAGGAAGGGAGAATTGTTCGAAAGCAAAATATTTGATGTAATAAAAAAGATTGTTCGTCGCTCGGAAGACATTGTCAATCTTAGAGGATTCTTCTTAGATAATACCAGTGAATTTGAGATCAGGATTAAGGAATTATTAAAAATTTGTTGGGATAAACTGCCGCAATATCACGATATATTAACAGAGAGTATGGTGTCTGTTCTTGAAAACTCTTTATTAGGTAGACAAAAAGCAGTTAATGAAATCAAGCAAGATCCCAACGTGTTTAATTTGGCAAATAATGAAACTGAACGATTTGTAATTGGCATTACTGGACGGTTAACGATTCTTTCAAGAACAATTGAAATTCTTATTGACAATAAAATGATTACCATCCCATCTGATTTTGAGGAGATTAATTGTTTTAAATCTCAATATATTAAAGAAATCAATAATTACAGGATTGCCTTAAGCCATAGAAAATACGATGATACTTCTATTACAGTAAACAAACAGATTATAACTGTAGATGCGGCTTTACATCAGAAATTAAGGGAAAGAGCTTCTAAATTTGATACCCTTTTGAGTTATCTTGAAGAGTGTATTACTGCTCTTTAAGTGATAAAGCGAAGAATGAAAACCTATGAACAAATGGTCGAATTGTTCGAACAAGCCAATAACCACTTACTAAAAAGCAATGATAAACTGTTGTTACACGCGAAAGCATGAATAACAACAAGGAGGTTATCCTAAATAATCTCTTTACCGTTTCAAATTAAAAATCGTTGAAATCCATTTTTCAAAAAATGCTATTTTTCAGTTGATTGCAAAATGCAAACAACCGAAAAATACAAGAATTGCCGTCAACCCGATATGATACAAAATGAAACAACCGACAATTCCCGATTGAAATCTGAAACAGCGATTTTTTTGATTTCAATCGCCGGGGGTAATCCAAAAGGGGAACGGAAAATGCAAAAAAGCGTTTGCGGAGGCAATCCGGCTTGTTTGCAATTCCCCTTTGGCACACGACTTTGCGCCCCGCAAAGTCTAGTGTGTTAGACCTTTGCCCGAAAGAGTCGAAAAACACCGTGTTTTTACTGACATAAAATGAAAAAAATCTCAGTCTGCCTCAACTAAGGCAAGATTGAGATTTTTGCTTTTCGGCGGAATTGAGAAATCGATTTTCGGAGCGGAAATACCGATTTTGAAAATACCGTGTTTCGGCTCAGAGGGCAAAGGGCGTATAACCCCCTGTTACGCAGAACAAATATTTTTTGCATTTTTAAGGGTATTGATGCAATTTAAAATCCGCAACAACAGATTTCTCAACGGTTTTATGAAAAGTTTTAGCCGCATAAATGGTTGCGGAAATGAAAAAACGGTGCCAAAAATGGCACCGGAAAATAGCGTCGGTGTCAGATTCGGCACCAGATGAATAATAGTAGAGATATATCGAATTGACGATTTTCCGAAAATAATATCAGAAGTTCTATTGACAGAACAGAACGTTTGTTCTATACTGTATATGTAAGGACAGACCGTCCAAGACGAAAAATTGAATACCGGCTTTAAATCGCGCGAGCGGAGCAGCTCTGCAACGAACAGAAAGAAGCACCTGAAAAACTACCAAGCACCGTAATAAGTCGAATCGAGTTCACTGTAATAAGTGTAACTCAGTTCGGTTATGCGGGGCTTTTTTATTTTGCTCAAAAAAGGAGGTTATGATTATGACGTAGCAAAAGAAAAAATGAAAAACTGAATTTTCGGAAAGGAGCGTGATAACGCAAATTACGCAATCATGCGTTTTCAGAAGCACAAGGCGTCAGCCGTAAGCGGAATCGAAGCGCACAACGAAAGAACAAAAACCGAATACAAGAGCAATCCCGATATTGACCTGAGCAAGTCAAAAGATAATTACAATCTGATTAAGCGAAACAGCGGCTATCGAGAATTGATTAAGAAACTGATAGCAATTCACAAGTGTCGCACCCGCAAAGACAGTGTGGTTTTAGTGGAAACGGTAGTAACCGCAAGTAACGAGTTTTTCAAGAAAAAGAGCAAAAAGGAAATCCGAGAATTCTTTGAATATGCTTTGGAGTTCTTCAAAAAGAATCTTACGGAAGGAACGATTATCTCCGCAGCGGTCCATATGGATGAAACCACTCCGCATATGCATCTGTGTTTTGTTCCGATCACGAAGGATCACAGATTGTCCGCAAAAGAGATTGTCGGCAACAAACAGAAGCTGACAATGTGGCAGGATGGCTACCATTCCTGGATGTCAAAGAAATATCCCAACCTTGAAAGAGGCACAAGCAGTCAGATAACGGGCAGAACATATATCCCCACTCAGCTGTTCAAGAAAGCCAAGAATCTGAACAAGCAGGCAGAAAAGCTTGTTGGTGCGATTGATAACATCGGCGTCATAAATATGAAGCAGAGCAAAGCGGATGCCGAAAGACTTGTCAAAAAGTATATGGAAGACAGAGCAGATCTGCTTTCAAAGCTCGCTGTTTATGATGAGACTATGAAGCAAATGCGCAAGGAAAATGCCGATCTCAAGAAAGAAAGCAAAATCAGCGTCACCGAAAAACTCGAAATGAAGAAACGGCAACTGGAATACGAGGAATTGAAATCACTCGTTTCAAATATTCCGCCCGAGATTTTGGAGTTGTATAAAGGTGAATCGAGAAATGCTCAATTACAATCGCACGAAAAAAGTTAAAAACCATATGACCGGGACAGATAAAAATAACCAAGAGAGGAGGACGCTGCCTATGACGGTCTGAAACAAAAAACATAAGCAGCAATTATTATGAATGGAGGAATGCTATGCAGGCACCCAATCCGAAGAATCGGTAAATGATAACACAGCGGCCGGAAGACCGATATCCGCACAGGAAAAATTGACAGAAAGGACATTGACCGAAGATGAATTTATACACATATTTTCTCAGTGGCTTGAGCCCTGGATAATGATGTATAACAGTGATGACTGCGAATCCGACACAGCAGTCGAATCACAAGAATCTTAACAAAAAACCGCCCCTTTGCATAAAGCATCGGGGCGATTTTTTCATTCAGTCATCCAATCCGTATTTGTGAGTCAACAGATATTCGGGAAGATTTCCAGAAAAGAGCAGATCAAGATATTTGACCGGCTCATAATACAGCAGGTAGTCAAGCGTTGAGCGGCTGTACATACTGTGTGTAAACTCATCCTCAACCGCTTCGGCATCAACGGCATATTTGTTGCCGAAAATATCCTCCGCTTCAAGATAACCGCTGTCAATGTTGTATTCGCAGGTTTTAATGTAAAGCATAATCTACCTCCGTTTCAATAAATGTGTTGAAAAGCGTAAGGTCTTGATTTTGCCGTAAAATGAAAGATATCCAAACCAATCCTTCGTTGTAGGATAGGTTCGGATATCGCTCGTTTGGTGACCCGGACGAGAATCGAACTCGTGTTACCGCCGTGAAAGGGCGGTGTCTTAGCCGCTTGACCACCGGGCCGGATATGGTAGCGGAAGGTGGATTTGAACCGCCGACACCCCGGGTATGAACCGAGTGCTCTAGCCACTGAGCTATTCCGCCATAAACCGCTTCCGTAAAGCGCCTGTTAATTATATTATGAAGTTGGCGATTTGTCAACAGTTTTTTTGAAAAAATCTATGTGAAATCCGCGAATAAACCGAAGCAAAAAGTTCGGCAACATAATTTTTGCCTTGTTCATTCTCAAAAATCAGGTGAGCGGATCATCGCCGTGCCTTTGCCGATTCATCAGGTAAAGAATATGCCGACGCCCGAATTCTGCGGCTTCACTGTTCGCGCTTACCGCCGCGGTTGGACATTGGAATTCAAGCGTCAGAGGTGCACGCATCAAACTGGTACTCATTTAAGGGATGGATCGTATTGCACTAACCTGATCGGTGGAGGGTGTGTATAAATATCGCCACACCCGTCTTGCTCGTTTCGCTCACAATCCACCCTCTCCGGTCTCGGAGAGGGCTAATGCTCCGCATATCCTTGAAAATGCACATTTCAAACAATAACTCATCCTCGGGATGCGATACATTCCCCTTATTCGCTCGGTATCGGGTGTGAATGAAAACGGGCTGCCGGGGCGTCAGCCCCTACGGGGTCAGATGCTTGAAAATAGTCAGAATTACAGAGTAAAAATTCAGATTTCACTTACGGGATGAGACATATTGCACTAACCTAATCTGTGACGGGTGACAATAAAAAAGCGGGCGGATGATATCCGCCCCTACGATGTCAAATGCTTGAAAATAGTCAGAATTACAGAGCAAAAATTCATATTTCAATAATATCTGTCGTTTTTTTAGATTACGGTTACAAGAATAAATTTTACTTTAAGCAGTTGAGCGGTCGGATTTGCAATAAAATTCTTGACAAAATGTATCGCGTGCGATATAATTCGGGTGAGGTGAAGATATTGGATAATAAATATGAAGCCCTCAGGCTTAAAAATCAGCTTTGTTTTCCGCTTTACGCGGTTTCAAATCTTATCACAAGGCGATACAAGCCTCTGCTTGACGAGCTTGATCTGACATATACTCAATACATCGTGATGATGGTGCTGTGGGAAGAGGAGAAGGTGAATGAAAAATTCCTCTGCGAGGCGCTTCATCTCAAGAGCAATACCGTCGCGCCGCTGCTCAAAAAGCTTGAGGCAAAGGGCTATATCAAAAAGCGCAAGGATGAAGGGGATGAGAGAAATCTTATCATAACCCTTACGCAAGCCGGCCGTGAACTTAAAGAAAAAGCGGTCTGTGTGCCTGAGAGCATTGCAAAGGAAGTGTCTCTCTCGGGCGAGGAAGCGGCATTTTTATACAAAATCCTTTATAAAATCCTTGACAGCGACAGGGAAAACAAAGGTTAAAGAAAATAAAAATGAAAAAAGGAGAAAGAAAAATGAGCATTTATGACATCAGGGTTACGGACAACAAAGGCAACGAGGTATCGCTTGCGGACTACAGGGGCAAGGTGCTGCTCATAGTGAATACCGCCACTCACTGCGGCTTTACGCCTCAGTATGACGGCCTTGAGAAAATATATGAAAAATATAACGCCGAAGGCTTTGAAATCCTTGATTTTCCCTGCAATCAGTTTGCATTTCAGGCTCCCGGAAACGATGAAAAGATCGATTCATTCTGTAAATTGAGATTTGATACCAAGTTCCCGAGATTTTCAAAAATCAATGTAAACGGCCGCAATGAGTCGCCTCTTTACACTTGGCTCAAGGAGCAGCAGCCGGGCAGGATAAAATGGAATTTCACAAAATTTCTCATTGACAGAGACGGCAATGTCAAAGCGAGATATGCTCCGTCGGATAAACCGGAGGATATCGAAAAAGCCATTGAAGACGAGCTCGCGAAGCAGGCGTAAAGGAGAATTGATATGAAAAATGCGATCCGTTATTTCACTAAATCAAAGAAGGGCAACACCGAAAAGCTCGCCCGCGCCGTATCGGAGGCGACGGGGCTTGAAATGTTTGATGTTTCAAAAGACCTTAACGAAAAGATCGACAGACTGTTTCTGATAAACGCGATGTATGCGGCAAACATAGACGGCGAGGTAAAATCATTCCTCGAGCGCAACAAAGACAATATCGGCGAGGTAATCAATATGAACACCTCTGCCTCCGGCAAATCCACATATAACATCATCAAGCAGGAGACCGACCGCCTCGGCATCAAGCTGAGCGATAAGGAATTTCACTGCGCCGCATCGTGGATCTTTATCAATAAAGGCCTGCCGTCAGCGGAGGATTTTGCCCGCGCGGGAGCATTCGCAAAGGGACTTAACGAATAATGGAATTTATTTTAAGGCAAAAAACAAGCAGGGTTCAGAACGAGCCCTGCTTAAATTTTTTATTCAGCTGTTGTAGCCGGTATCAAGCGCCTTGAAATTGATTTCTTTCAGCGCCGCTTTCCTCGCGGAAACAACCTTATCGAGCGCCTTGTCAATATTATCATAGGGAACCACTCCCGTTTCTTTGATGACCTTGCCTATCATGATCATATTGGCAAGAGTGGGAGCCTCTATATCGTTGGCAAGCTTGGTCGCCGGGATATAGTGGACCTCGACATCGGTCCTTCTGACCTTTCTTTCGATAAGGGTGGAATCAACGAAAATTTTGCCTCCGGGGACGACCGCATCCTCATACTTATCGAGAGAGGGGAGATTCATCACGATAAGAACATCGGGCTTTGAAACTATCGGGGATCCGACAGGCTCATCGCTGATGATAACGGAGCAGTTTGCGGTGCCGCCGCGCATCTCGGGGCCGTATGAAGGAAGCCACGAGAGCTGTTTATTCTCAAGAAGAGCTTTGTAGGCGAGAAATTTACCCGCGAAAAGAACGCCCTGACCGCCGAATCCGGCAATGAGAATCTGAGTAGTCATATTATTCGCCCTCCTTTGCGCTTCTGTCTTTATAAACGCCGAGAGGATAATACGGAATCATTTTTTCGTCTATCCATTTAAGAGCGGCATCCGGAGTCATACCCCAGTTTGTGGGGCAGGATGAAATGACCTCAACAAGAGAAAATCCTCTGTTGTTGACCTGGTTTTCAAAAGCCTTTTTGATAGCTTTCTGAGCCTGCTTTACATTTTTGACATTGTTTACCGCAACTCTCGCGATGTATTCGGGGCCGTCAAGGGTCGAGAGAAGCTCACAGATCCTGATGGGGAAGCCCGCGGTGGTGACGTCTCTGCCGTAGGGCGAGGTCTGGGTCACCTGACCGGGGAGAGAGGTGGGAGCCATCTGGCCGCCGGTCATACCGTAAATGGCGTTGTTTACGAATATTACGGTGATATTTTCGTTCCTCGTTGCGGAGTGAACTGTTTCAGCCATACCGATGGAAGCAAGGTCGCCGTCGCCCTGATAGGTGAAAATGATGTTTTCAGGCAGGCTTCTCTTAAGACCTGTCGCTACGGCGGGAGCTCTGCCGTGGGCAGCCTCTACCATATCGCAGCTGAAATAGTTATATGCCATAACAGCGCAGCCGACGGGGGCAACACCGATGGTCTTGCCTTCGATACCGAGCTCGTCTATTGCCTGAGCCACAAGGCGGTGAATTATGCCGTGGGTGCAGCCGGGGCAGTAATGGAGCGGAGCATCCGTAAGGGCTTTGGGTTTTTCAAATACAACAGCCATTATTCATTACCTCCTGCCGCTTTTTTGATCGCTTCAAATACCTGATCGGGTTCGGGGATCATGCCGCCTGCTCTGTTGCAGAGCGTGACGGGCACCTTGCATTCGCTCGCAAGAGCTATATCCTCTATCATCTGACCCATTGATAATTCAACAGAGATGATCTCTTTGCAGTGGGTCGCCGCTTTGGCGATCGCCGCCTTGGGGAAGGGCCAGATAGTGATCGGTCTGATAAGACCCGCCTTGATGCCCTGCTTTCTCGCCTCGACAACGGCGTTCCTTGAAACGCGCGCCGCGATGCCGAACGCCACAACGCAAATCTCGGCGTCATCCATCATATATTCTTCATATCTTACTTCGTTTTTCTCAACCTCTGCATATCTCTGATAGCGCTCGAAATTTGTCTTTTCAAGCTCTTCGGGAACGAGATAGAGAGAATTGATTATATTATGCTTTCTCTGCATCTGAGTGCCGGTGACCGCCCAGGGCTTCGCTATCATTTCGGGGGCGGAATCGGGAAGCTCGACGGGCTCCATCATCTGACCCATAGTACCGTCTGCAAGGAGCATGGCGGGCATACGGTATTTATCGGCAAGGTCAAACGCAAGACCCGTGAGATCGGCCATTTCCTGAACGGAAGCGGGGGTGAGGACTATCAGATGATAATCGCCGTGTCCGCCGCCCTTGGTGGCCTGGAAATAATCGGACTGTGAGGGCTGGATGCCGCCGAGACCGGGGCCGCCTCTCTGAACATTGACTATGAGAGCGGGAAGATCCGCGCCGGCGATGTATGAAATACCCTCCTGCTTGAGCGAAACTCCGGGGCTTGAGGATGAGGTCATAACTCTCTTGCCGGTCGATGCGACGCCGTAAACCATATTTATAGCGGCGATCTCACTCTCTGCCTGGAGGAATACTCCGCCCTCGATCTTGGGCATTCTCTTTGCCATATAGGCGGCAAGCTCCGTCTGCGGAGTGATGGGATATCCGAAATAATGAAGGCAGCCTGCTCTGATAGCGGCTTCGGCTATCGCTTCATTACCCTTCATAAGAACTTTTTCAGCCATGTAAACACCTCACTTCTCTACCGTAATCACACAATCGGGGCACATCGTGGCGCAAAAAGCGCATCCGATGCACTTGGACTGATCGGTCATTTCAGCGGGAGAATGTCCCTTTTTGTTTATTTTATCCCTGGCGATAACGAGAATCTGCTTGGGGCAGGCGCTCACACAGAGCCCGCAGCCCTTGCAAAGATCCGTATCAAAGGTTACTTTAGGCATATAAACAATCCTTTCTCAATAGTATTTTGCCTGCAAATCGAGAGGAAGAATATCGTCCCTTCCGATTTCGCCGGATATATCTCTCTTAACTGCGGTCATCACAACGGGGATCTTACAGCGCTCTGCAAGCTCGTCGGCAAGAGGAATTTTGCCGATAATATCTTCGGGGCGTGTTTCATCGCCGAGATTTGAATTATTGACTATTCCCGTAAACGGAATTTTGCCCGCCGCCTCGATCTCTCTCATCACCTCTATCGTGTCTTCGACAGTCGAGGTGAGAGGCCTGTAAAAATTCGCGACATAGAAATTATCAAAATTGTTTTCCTCAAGGATCAGAGGAGCAAATCTGCCCAGTGCGTAAGCGCCTCTGTCGTCTCCTCCGATATCGAGCACCGCGAAGCTGTCGGTGTATTCAAATAATCCGTAAAGCTCCGCCGGCAGAGCGGGTAAATCGACATTGGTGTTTGCGTAGCGGGGAGAAATCAGCTCTATTCCCGCTTCGCTCAGCTCGCGCTCGCTGTCTTTTGTACGGAAATAGGGATTTACGATATCCATATCCGCTATCTTTACCGATTTGCCGAGCTGCCTTTTGAGATAAAAGGCGTAGTTAACGGCGATATTCGTTTTGCCGGTGCCGTAATGGCCGCAAAAAAGAGTTACTCTTCTGGGATTCAGCATACCTTGTGGATCCAGCCGTATTTATCTTCAAGCTTGCCCCACTGGATACCGGTGAGCTCATCATAGAGCATCTGAGTCACTTCGCCGATCTTGCCGTTGCTGATTTCAAATTCATCATCCTTGTAGCTGAGCCAGCCGATGGGCGAAACGACAGCAGCCGTGCCGGTGCCCCACGCTTCTTCGAGGGTGCCTGCTCTGGCAGCGTCTTCAAGCTCATCAATGGAGAGCAGACGCTCGGATACGGTAAAGCCCTTATCCCTGAGAAGCTCGCAGCAGGATTTCCTTGTGATACCGGGAAGAACGGAGCCGGTGAGCTTCGGGGTAACGATCTCGCCGGCGATTTTGAACATAACATTCATCGAGCCGACTTCTTCTATATACTTTCTCTCAACGCCGTCAAGCCAGAGAACCTGGGTGAAGCCCTTTTCTTCTGCCTTCTGACCCGCTCTGAGGGAAGCGGCGTAGTTGCCGCCGCACTTCGCGTAGCCGGTGCCGCCTCTGACGGCTCTGACATCTTCGGATTCGATAGCGATTTTAACGGGGTTGATGCCCTCTGCGTAATAAGCGCCGGAGGGGGAGAGGATGACAACATATCTCGCATTGTGTACCGCGTGAACGCCGAGATTCTCATCATTGCCTATCATAAAGGGTCTGATATAGAGCGAGGTGCCTTCTGAATGGGGAACCCAATCCTTCTCAAGCTCAACGAGGGTGTCAAAGATCTTGAGAGCGAAATCCTCGTCGATCTGAGGCAGGCAGAGACGCTCTGCGGAATTATTCATTCTTCTGATGTTTTCGAGAGGACGGAAGAGAGCTATATCTCCGTTGACGGTCCTGTAAGCCTTGAGACCCTCAAAAATTTCGGTGCCGTAGTGAAGAACGCTTGCGGCAGGGTGAATGGGGAGATAGTCGAAAGGTACGATCCTTGCATCGTGCCAGCCCTTGTCTGCGGAATAGTCCATGATGAACATATGGTCGGTAAATACCTTACCGAAGCCGAGTGAAGATTCATCTGTGGGCTTAGCCTTGGGGGAAGTAGTTTTTGTGATTTTGATTTCCATATCCATATTCGTGATCCTTTCTGAAATATATTCTGAATTTAATTATAATTGATTTCTATTTGATTATAATTGATTTCTCATTATTTTGCCGCTCGTGGTCTTGGGCAGCTCGTCACGGAAGACGACAAGCCTGGGATATTTGTAGGGAGCGGTATGCTGCTTGACATAATTCTGTATCTCTTTTTTGAGCTCCTCGGTGCCCTGTGTGCCTTTGGTGAGCACGATGCTTGCCTTGACTATCTGACCCCTTACCGGGTCCGGAGCGGGGGAGACTCCGCATTCAAGAACATACGGAAGCTCCATAATGACGCTCTCTATCTCAAACGGCCCTATGCGGTAGCCGGAGGATTTGATCACATCATCCACCCTGCCGACATACCAGAAGAAGCCGTCTTCATCCATCCATGCCGTGTCGCCGGTATGATACCAGCCGTCATGCCAGGTTTCTTCCGTCTTATCGGGTGAGCCGTAGTAGCAAACTGCGATGCCGTAGGGGATCCCGCCGCTGATATCAACGCATATCTCTCCGGTTTCTCCGGGGGGAACGGGTTTCCCGTCGGTATCAAGAAGTTTGATGTTGAGGTGGGGAGCGGCCTTGCCCATTGAGCCGACCTTATGATCCGCGCCTCTGAAGTTTGCCAGAAGCACCGGGCTTTCAGTCTGGCCGAAGCCCTCGAGGATCTGAAGTCCCGTAGCCTTTTCAAACTGTCTGTAAACTTCGGGGTTCAGCGCTTCGCCCGCGGTGGTCATATGCTGTATTGAGGATAAATTATAGTGGGTGATATCCTGCTTGATGAGCATTCTGAGGATTGTGGGCGGCGCGCAGAATGTGGTGATATTGTATTTCTCAAACATCGGAAGCACATCTTCCGCGTGGAAACGGTCAAAATCATAGACAAAGAGAGAGGTTTCGCACATCCACTGCCCGTAGAGTTTGCCCCACGCGGCCTTTGCCCAGCCGGTATCGGAGATCGAGAAGTGGATACCCTCGGGATCGACATCGTGCCAGTATTTGGCGGTGTGGAACTGACCGAGCGGATAGAGATAATTGTGGGTCGCTATCTTGGGGTAGCCCGAGGTGCCCGAGGTGAAATACATGAGCATATAGTCTTTGCCGCAAGGCGCATCCGCCGGGCGGGGATAATGGGAACTGTAAAGCACATATTCATCGTTGAAAGCTCTCCAGCCCTCGCGCTCGCCGTTAACGATCATCTTATTTATCATACCGTCATATCCGGCAAGGGCTTCGTCAACATTTTCACATACATCGCCGTCGGCGGTGCAGATTATGGAAGTTATCCCGGCAGCCTTGAATCTGTATTCAAAATCGTGAACAAGGAGCTGATTCGTAGCGGGAATCGGGATCGCGCCGAGCTTGTGGAGACCGAGGATCGCAAACCAGAATTGATAATGACGCTTAAGAACGAGCATCACTCTGTCGCCTTTTTTTATGCCGAGGCTCTTGAAATAATTGGCGCAGCGGTTTGAATTCTGCTTTACTTCCTTGAAGGTAAACGCTCTGTATTCTTTATTGTTTGAAACATAGTGGAGAGCGATCTTATCGGGATCCTTATTCGCGATCTCATCCATGATGTCAAAAGCGAAATTGAAGTTTTCTTCGTTTTTGTATCTGATCGAGAGCGGAGTGCCGTTTTCGTCCTCCTGAGTTTCTATGTAACGTTTATATACGCGGCCTTTTGTATCTCTGATATGGCCCTTTGGAGGCGCGTCCACCTTTTTTGCCGCGGCAAGCTCAGGGATCGGCTCGCCCGACGGATTGAGAACTATCGCGTAAAAGCTGCAATCCTTTCCGTTTACGGCGATCATTCCGTGGGGGGTGCCCGAATCGTAATAAATGCTGTCGCCGGGGCCGAGCGTCTCTTTGTGTTCGCCTACCTGAACGCAGAGGTAGCCGTCGATAACTATATCAAGCTCCTGACCGCTGTGGCTTGTGAGCTCGATGGCTTTGCGCTGAGCCTCTTCATCATATTTGCTCACAACATAGAGGGGCTCTGAGATCCTGTTTCTGAAAGCGTAGGCCATGTTGTAATAAGTCATGCCGTGCGCGTCGGAGATCTTGGGAGCGTCGCCCTTGCGGTTTACAAAATATGAATAGAGCTTTGGAGTATGACCCTCAATGAGGTTTGTGACATCGACCGAAAACGCCGCCGCGCATTTATAAAGAAACGCGAAGTTTAAGTCGCGTTCGCCGTTTTCGCAGGCGAGATATTCCTCAACGGTCGTGTCGGTTTTTTCCGCCATCGTTTCGGGAGAGATGCCTTCGATTTCTCTGAGCTCCCTGATACGGGCGGCCATCTCTCTGATCCTGGTGTCAAGATTTAATATTTCCATTTTACCTCCTATGGAACTCGGGGTGATGATTTCGGAGCCGAATTAAAAAATCCCGCCCCAAAGCTGTCTGACTTTGAGACGAGATATGATTTATCATAACCCGCGGTACCACTCAAATTGCACGAAAACCGTGCCTCTCTCGGGCTCTGACAAGCCCTATGCACTCACGCAGCAAACTCGGGGAGGTTCTACTCACTTGCGCTTTCTTCCTCCCGGCTCGGAAGCTACAGCAATATATCGCGCGCTGACGGCTCGCACCAACCGCCGCTTCTCTGACAGCCGACAATATACGCTCTCTTCGTCTAAGCCTTTGGTAAACGCCGCCGAAAACAGGCGCCGCTTAACTTTCTGCTATAATACAACAACTTTCGGTAAATGTCAATATTAAATTGTGCCTATTTTTATACAATATTTACAGTTGATTTCTGATAATTTTACCGCTTATTGTCTTGGGAAGGTCATCACGGAACACAACAAGCCTCGGATATTTATAGGGAGCAGTATGCTGCTTCACATAATTCTGGATCTCTTTTTTAAGCTCTTCCGTGCCTTCTGTGCCTTTGGTGAGCACTATGCTCGCCTTGACTATCTGCCCTCTGACCTCATCGGGAGCGGCGGAAACACCGCATTCAAGCACATAGGGGAGCTCCATGATAACACTTTCAATTTCAAACGGCCCTATGCGGTAGCCGGAGGATTTGATCACATCATCCACTCTGCCCACATACCAGAAGTTGCCGTCCTCATCGCGCCATGCCGTGTCGCCGGTATGATACATATTCTGCCTGCGGCATTCGATATTCTTTTCATCCTCGTCGATATACTGCTTAAACAGGCCGACGGGATCGCCCTTATCTATACGGATAACGATTTCGCCCGTTTCGCCGTCATCAACGGGATTTCCGTCGGGATCGACGATATCAACATCATACTGCGGAGAGGCTTTGCCCATTGAGCCGTGGCGCACCTCGGAGCCGATGAGATTGCCGATAACAAGAGTGGTTTCGGTCTGGCCGAAGCCCTCCATTATCTCAAGCCCGGTCGCTTTTTTGAACTGGATGGCGACCTCGGGGTTGAGCGCTTCGCCCGCCGTTGTCATATGCTTGACGGATGAGAAATCATATTTTGTTATATCCTCTTTGATGAGCATTCTGAGCATCGTGGGGGGCGCGCAGAAGGTCTTTATCTGATATTGCGCGAACAGAGGAAGAATATCGGCGGAATGGAAGCGGTCAAAATCATAGACGAATACCGCTCCCTCACACATCCACTGGCCGTAGAGCTTGCCCCAGAGCGCCTTGCCCCAGCCGGTATCGGAGATGGTGAAATGAAGCCCGTCGGGCTCGCAGCAATGCCAGTATTTAGCGGTCACGAAATGGCCGAGGGGATATGTATGCTTATGCTCTACCATCTTGGGGTTGCCGGTCGTACCGGATGAGAAGAAGATGAGGGCGGTGTCTTCTCCGCCGGGAGTTTCCGAAGTCCTCGGGAAGTGGGATGAGAATCTCGGATATTCCTCATCAAAATCGTGCCAGCCTTCTCTCTTGCCGCCGACGAGGATTTTATTGACAACGCTCGGGCACTGCTCCGCGGCTCTCTCCGCTATCTCGCAGGTGTCGCCGAAGGCGGTGCAGACGATGGTGCTGACATGAGCGGCATTATATCTGTAGATAAAATCGTGATCTTTGAGCTGGAAGGTCGCGGGGATGGCTACTGCGCCCATTTTGTGAAGCGCGACCATTGCAAACCAGAATTGATAATGGCGCCTGAGCACGAGCATGACTCTGTCGCCCTTTTTGATGCCGAGCGAGGTGAAATAATTGGCGACTCTGTCGCTCTCCTGCATTATCTGCCTGAATGTAAACCTTCTCTCGGTCTTGTCGATATCAAGATGTATCATAGCGAGCTTATCGGGATATTTTCTCGCTATTTTATCAACGATGTCATAGCCGAAATTGAAGTTTTCCGTATTTTCAAAATGAATGCTTTTGAGGCTGCCGTTTTCATCCTCTTCGCATTTTGCGTATTTATCGACGATAAGGCCGACGGCGGGTCTTGTATCGGCGATGGTGCGGCGGAAATCCTCCTCTCTGGCGGTCTTTTCGCCGGGAAGTATCATGGCGATAAATACGCAGTCTTTACCGTCAACGGCGATCATACCGTGAGGCGTTGAGGAATTGTAAAAGATACTGTCTCCCTCGTGAAGCACCTCCTGGTTTTTGCCTATCTGGACGAGCATTGAACCGGATACAACGTAGTCGAATTCCTGGCCGTCGTGCTTTGTGAGGTGAATGGGCTTATTCTGAAGCTCTTCCGAATATTCATATCTCACAAAATACGGCTCGCCGATCTTATCTTTGAAATTGGGCGCCATATTCTGGATCGAGATACCGTCTTCCTCGGCGGTGTTTTCGCCCTTGCCCTTCCTTGTAACCGTGTAGGATGAAAGATGAGCGGCGGAGCCTTCGAGCAGCTCTGTGAGCTGGATCCCGAGAGCTATGGAGCATTTGTGAAGGAAGGTGAAGGGGAGATCGACCTTGCCGGTTTCATACTGAAGATATTCTTCTGCCGTTACTTCGGTTTTTTCCGCCATCTGCTCGGGAGAGTAGCCGAGAATATCGCGCATTTCTTTGATCCTGTTTGCTATAAGGGTGAGGCGGTTCATTTCGTTAAGCGATCTTGTATCCATTTTTATTTCCTCCTGAAAAGAGAATATTTGATTTTGAAATTACGGAATTACGGGTAAACAAAAAATCCCGTCTCAAGAAAACTTGAGACGAGATATAAATTCCCGCGGTACCACTCAATTTGCGCATAAGCGCCGCTCTTCGGGTTCAGACAAACCCTATGCACTAACGCAGCAAACTCGGGAGGCATCTACTTGCTTTCGCTTTGGAACCTCCGGCTCGGAAGGGATGGGCCTGAAAACGCTCGCTGCCGGGATCACAGCATCCCCGACTCTCTGATAAGCTGCCTGCTTTCGCCGTCTTCGTCACAGCCGTTGACTATTTGATTGACCGTATTCTATCACCGTCTTGACCCGATGTCAAGCATTTTTTACAAAAAATTTTCGCTTTTTTATGCGAAACGGCTAAACGCTTTATAGAGGAAACGGATATTCTACCGCGTAGGTATTTATCCCGAAAATCTTTTCCGCATTCAGATGGGTTATCAGATCGAGCTCGCGCTCCGAGAAACCGAGACCGAATAATATCTCAAGCTCCTCTTCGGGAGTTTTCATCGGGTAATCGGTGCCGAAGAGTATTTTTTCCGCGCCGTAGGCTTTCATTATCTCAAACGCCTTTTCGGTTCCCGTGAATTCAAACACCGACGAGCAGTCAACATAAAAATTATCGTGACCGGGCAGATATTTCAGCGCCTCGTCCCACACGCTCCAGCCCCCGAGGTGGGCGCCGATGACGGTAAGCCCCGTAAAAATTTCAAGGATAGGCAGTATTCTGTTCGGATTTGAATAATCCTTGCGGCAGTCGCCGCAGTGGATCAGCACGGGCAGACGCCCTTCACAATATTCATAAACCTTGAGGTATCTGTGATCATCCGCTTTGGTCTGCTGAAAATCGGGGTGGATCTTTACTCCTTTTAAGCCGAGGGAGATTATCTCGTCGATATCCGCTTTCAGATCGGGGCTGTCGGGATGTATCGTCCCGAGACCTGTCAGCGTGCCGCCCGAATTTTCAACATCACGGGCGATAAAATGATTTATCGAGCTGACCTGATGCGGTGTGGTCGCAACGGAAAAAATGACCTGATGCCCCACTCCCGCCTTGTGTTCACGCTCTGTCATATCAGCAACGGTCCCTCTTTTGAGCATATCATCCGTTGCTTCAAAATCATAAAACGACGCTATCGAGCCAACTGCCTTTGAGGCTATCGCGTCCGGATAAACATGGCAGTGGCAGTCCGTTATTTTCATTTTTATTCTCTCAATCGTTCAATTTAACCGGGCGGCGGTTTTGACAAGCGGAGAAAAATTCCCCGAAAACACGCCTCGCCCGGTTTTATTCGCTGCCCGTACCGGCAGCGGGATCATTTTTTAAGCCCGAGTTTATCTATGGATTCCTCGCGCATTTTGTATTTGAGGATTTTCCCGGCCGCGTTCATCGGCAGAGCCTTTACAAAGAGGAAATATCTCGGCACCTTATGCCTTGCGATATGTGAATTGCCGAATTCGCGCATTTCGTCCTCGGTGGCTTCCTCGCCGTCGTGAAGAACTATCCAGGCGCAGGCCTCCTCGCCGTATCTTTCATCCGGCACGCCGACAACCTGAACATCCCTTATCTTTTCGTGAGAAAGATAGAATTCCTCGATCTCGCGCGGATAGATATTTTCGCCGCCGCGGATTATCATATCCTTGAGCCTGCCGGTGACCTTGAAATATCCGTCGGGAGTGCGGCAGCATATATCGCCGCTGTGAAGCCAGCCGTCTTTATCAATGGTCTCTGCGGTGGCCTTGGGCATTTTGTAATAGCCCTTCATAACATTGAAGCCGCGGGCGACAAATTCGCCGTTTTCGCCGTCGGGCAGCTCCTCGCCCGTTTCGGGGTCGATTATCTTGCATTCAACGCCCGGGAAGGCGGAGCCGACCGTCTCAACTCTGTGATCCTCATCCTCATTGACCTCTCCCATTGTGGAGCCGGGAGCGGATTCGGTCATTCCGTAAACGGAGAGTATCTCATACATATGCATTTCTCTCGCCGCCTTCCTCATAAGGTCGGGAGGGCAGTTTGAGCCTGCCATGATGCCCGTTCTCATATGAGAAAAATCCGTTTTTGCGAAATCCTCGTGATTGAACATACCGATAAACATGGTCGGCACGCCGTTGAAGCAGGTGATTTTCTCATCATTTACGCAGGCAAGCGAGGATTTGGGCGAATAATAAGGCATCGGGCAGAGAGTTCCGCCGTGAGTCATCATCGAGGTCATCGAGAGGGTCATACCGAAGCAGTGGAACATCGGCACCTGGATCATCATTCTGTCCGCAGTGGAGAGATCCATTCTGTCGCCGATGATCTTGCCGTCGTTGACAACGTTTCTGTGGGTCAGCATTACCCCCTTGGGGAAGCCGGTAGTGCCCGATGTATATTGCATATTGCACACATCGTCGGGCTTGACCTCAGCCGCTCTCCTGAGCACTTCCTCATGAGGAACGAGCGATGCTCTGGCAAATACCTCCTCCCAGGTGAGGCAGCCGTTCATACGGAAGCCGACGGTGATCACATTCCTCAAAAACGGGAGATTGCGCGAATACAGAGGCTTGCCGGGAGTAAGATTTTCAAGCTCGGGGCAGAGCTGCTGAATTATTTCTTTATAGTTTGAATCCTTGCTGGATTCTATCATCACGAGAGTGTGGGTATCCGACTGGCGGAGCAGATACTCGATTTCGTTTATCTTATATGCCGTGTTTACCGTCACCAGCACGGCGCCGATTTTGGTGGTAGCCCAGAATGTGAGATACCACGCGGGAACATTGGTTGCCCAGATCGCGACATGATGGCCGGGCTTTACGCCGAGAGAGATGAGCGCCGCCGCGAGATCATCCACATCCTTGCGGAACTGCGTGTAGGTGCGTGTATAGTCAAGGGTGGTGTATTTGAACGCGAGCTGATCGGGGAAGATCTCGCACATGGTGTCGAGCACCTGCGAAAAGGTCTTGTCGATCATATCGTATTTTTTCCAGGGGAAAGCGCCGGTGTGAGCCCTGTTATAGTAGAGCCCGGTGTTTTCTTTGACCGGCCCTTCGATCTGAGACATATAGTTTATGAAATGGGTCAGAACTATATCGTAATCGGTGATCTCGTCGTTCCAATCGACGCAGACGAAGCCTTCATAATTGAGCGAGCGGATCGCATTGACGAATTCTTTTACGGGGAGAGTGCCTTCGCCGATGAGGCAGTTGGTTTCGCCGTCTCTGTCGCCGATTCTTACATAGCAGATATGGGCGCCGAGAGTTTCGATGGTCTTTTCGGCAGTTTCTCCGCCCTCAAAAAAGGTCTCTCTGATATTCCACGCCGCGCCGAGCGGAACGGCGGCAAATTCGTTGATTATATCGAGCACCTTTTGAGAATGGGCGAGGGGTCCGCTCGTTTCGAGAAGGATTTTAACATCGGTTTTTTCCGCCCTCTCGATAGCGGGTGAGAGCTTCACTCTGAGCAGCTCGTAATCGGGCTCCGAGCCGAGAGAAACGATAACGTTTTCTATTCCGGCTTCAAAAGCCCAGTCAACATACTGCTTTATTATCGACGGATCTGCTTCTTCGTTTTCAACGGTAAACGGATATGTTATCGCAGAAACGGTGAGATCTCTGTTTCTGAGCTTGCGCTTGGCGTCTGCCGAGCCGTCTCTGAGCACCGTATCATAATGCTGCTTTTTTTCTTTTTTTGCGTCAAATATTTCAAAACCCGAATAACCGTAGTCGTGAGCGGTGTTGCAGGTTTCAGTGAACGAATTCAACGAGACATTCCGGGTTGAAAATCCGATTTTCATTTAATTATCCTCTCTGTCCTCATCGTAAACGATTTTGTTGAGAGCGTTGATATACGCTCTGATGCACGCGCTGACTATATCGGTCGAAATACCGTTGCCGGAATAGACCTTGCCGTTGCTGCGCAGCTTGATAAGAGCCGAGCCGAGGGATTCCTTGCCGCGGCTGACGGTCTGAATTTTGAAATCGTCAAGCTCGTAGTGGTAGCCGATGCCCTGCTCGATCGCGCCGAATGCCGCGTCTATGGGGCCGTCGCCGATGCCCGTGCCGGAGATCTCGATATCTTCGCCCTTTGTGATGACCACATTTGCCATGGCGGAGGTGAGATTGCTGCTTGACGCAGTGTAATATTTGAGATGATAGGTCGAGGGAGCCTGCTGGGCGTAAGAGGCGATAAGAGCCTCAAATTCGTTGGCCTCTATGCCGCTCTTCTTTTCGCACACGCGCTTGAGACCTCTGAGCACATTGCCCGCATCCTGCTCCGTTAGGGTGTAGCCGAGCTTTTCGGCGCTTGCGGTCACCATCTCTATGGTGGAATCGCCGTCAAGGAATATATCTATATTTTTATCCGATGCGTCGGGTGCTTCGGGCTCGGTGCTCTCCACCATGCTGATAAGGCTCTTTACATCCGAGCGGAGCCTGCGGGTATCGAGCGCGGTGGTGATGCCGTATGATTCGCCTTTTGCGGCTATGACCGCAGCGATCCTGTTGAGCTTGAGAGTGTGGCCGTCGATGACCGTCTTAACCCCGTCCGCGCCGGCGATGATGCTCTCAAATGCGGTCGCCGTTTCCATAAACAGGGCGCCCGAAACCTTGACATAAACGGGTACGGTGAGATATTTTTTTACGGAAGAGACAAATTCGGCAAAATCCGCGGGGAAGAGTGTGCCCGCGTCGTCGCTCAGGGTAATGCGGGTCGCTCCGCATTCCACCGCCAGAGTGAGAGCCTGCCTGAGGACTTCCTCCTCCGCTCTTGTGGCGTCGAGGGCGATGAATTCGACATCATCGCATTTTTCTTTTGCCGCCTTGATAAGCTTTTCAATGAGGAGAAGCATCTTGGGGGCTTTGAGATGATAGGTGTATTCCATGGTAACGGTGCTGAGCGGAAGAATAATCTGAAGAATGGGCTTCTTCGCATTCTGAATGCACTCCCACGCCATATCTATCTCTTCGGTGGTGGTGCCTGCGGGGATCGCCACCGCGGCGTTTTTGACCGCGGATGAAAGGGTTTTATATATGATCCTGTCCTCTTTGAAATTTGTAACTCCGGTAAGCTCGATCTCATCGACGCCCATAGAGTCAATGGCTGTGGCTATGGCAACTTTTTCTCTGAAGAGCAGGGGATTCTTTCTCTCCCCGGCAAGATGTCTGAGCGTAAAATCGGAAACATAGATCTTTCTCATACTTTTCTCCTTCGGTTTATCGAAATTTTTGAGCATTATGAAGATAACAAAGAGGGGAGGCACTCAAATAAAAAAACCGCAGAGCGATCTGCTCTGCGGGATGATTATAAAAATAACCACGGTACCACCCGTATTGCCGTAAAACGGCCTCTCAGGGAACTCCAACAAGCTCCTGACCTGTAACGGGATCACCCGTGACTTCCTATGGATTCAGAAGCCCTGCTCCGATACGAGACAGCGTGTTGAGATTCTTACCGCCTCGCACCCTCCGGCGGCTCTCTGAAAGTTTGCTCAATGCGCTTAATATCATCTTCGCATTTCAATATTGCGTATAATATACTCTAATCTTCCCGATTTGTCAAGCATAAGTTTTCTCCAAAAATTCGTTTCAAAACGCTTGTATTATTGTATAAAATAGGTTATACTGTCAAGGTACACCAAATTCACCACAGGAGATGAATAAATGGATCCTATTAAAGTTGATTTCTCCGGCAAGGATAAATCCGCAAAGAAAGAAATAGTCATTCCTCCCGAGAGCGCGGGGCTTAAAACCGTGATTTCGCTGATTCTTACGGCTGTAACGGCGCTTGTCGCTTATTATTTCATGCTTCCGGCGTTCAATCCGAAGGATACGACGCTCTATCTCTATCTCGGAGTTGTAGCGGTGTCTTATATCGTATTCCAGGCCTTGCTTTCAAAAGCGCTTTCAAAGCCGGAATATACTCCCTATGTCAAGCGCAGGGCGATAGTCCCCGGCATAATCATCGCGATCCTCGCCGTGACCGCCGTCATAGGCTACATCGTAGGCTCGCAGTTTTTCAGAGCGAAGGCATACAGCAAAATCATAGATGTCAGGACCGACAGCAATTTTTCCGAGGAAATACCCGAGGAGGATGCTTCTTCATTCAGCGCAATTCCGCGCCTTGATGAGGATTCCGCGTCTCAGATAGCAGCCAGAGCGCTCGGCGATCTGGGTGAAATGGGTTATGTTTCCCAGTTTACGGTTTATGACCGCAACACCCAGATAAACTATAAAGGCACTCCCGTCAGAGTCGCTCCGCTCCAGTATGCGAGCATTATCAAGTGGCTCTTTAATACCCGTGAGGGCTTCCCGGGCTATGTAATAGTCGATATGGCAAACGAGAGCGCAGAATTCAAAACTCTCGAAAACAAGATCAGATATTCTCCCGCAGAGCATTTCAACAAGCTCCTCAAGAGGCATCTGAGATTTGATTACCCCACCTATCTTTTTGCCGACGCGACTTTTGAGATCGACGATGAGGGCAATCCCTACTGGATCTGCGCCCGCCTTGATAATACGATCGGCCTTTTCGGAGGCACCGATGTGATCGGCGCGGTGGTCGTCAAGGCAAACAGCCCCGACGGCGAGAGCAAATATTACACCGTTGAGGAGCTTAAAAACGACCCCGAGCTCCAGTGGATAGACAGAGTTTATGACGCCAACCTCATAGTCAGACAGTATGATTATTACGGCAGATACAGAGGCGGCTTCTGGAATTCGATACTCGGTCAGAAGAATGTTATCAACACCACATCCGGCTACAACTATATCGCCAAGGATGACGATGTGTGGATGTACACCGGCGTTACTTCCGTTACCGCAGACCAGAGTATTATCGGCTTTGTGCTTGTGAATCAGAGGACTAAGGAAGCGGTTTATTATAATGTTACGGGCGGTACCGAGGCTTCGGCACAGAGCGCCGCGGAGGGCAGAGTTAAGGACCTCGGCTACACCGCGACCTTCCCGCTGCTGCTCAATATCGGCGGAGAGCCCACATATTTCCTTTCGCTCAAGGATGTTTCGAGCGGCAGCAGTATAGTCCAGCAGTATGCGCTGATAAATGTTAAGCAATATAATAACAACAAGATGGGCGCAAACGGCAGGGATCTCGCCGAATGTCTCTCGATCTACAAATCCGCTCTTGAAAGCACCGGTATCAAGGTCGATATCAATCCCGAGGATGTCGTGGATGTAGCGACCAAAGAGGATGAAACAGATTCTCAGAGCGGAGCTCAGACGGATACAAATACCGATAAGCCCGCCGCGTCCGACGGCGAGGGCACCGCGAGCGGCAAGGTGACCGATATAAGGACCGCCGTCATAAGCGGAGAAAGCGTCTATTATATCAAACTTGATTCAGGCGATGCTTATTATTCGGTTTCCGCGTCAAAATCGCAGGATGTCATCATTCTCAATAAAGGTGACAGCGTTACCGTCAAATTCAGCGGAAGCGGTAAAATTATCAAAGCGGATTCGCTTGAAATAAACTGAAAAACGGGGGCGACAAAAACTGTCGCCCCTTAAAACGGTGAATATATGGAGTTTTACGAAAACAAACAGGAGCCCGAAAAGGCGGTGCTGGTCGCCGTCGATACCGGGGAATATGACTGCGACTCGTCCCTTGCGGAGCTCGAAGAGCTCGCTCAGACAGCGGGCGCGCAGGTCGCGGGCTTTGTATCTCAGAAGCGAGACAGACCCGACGGCGCTCTTTTCCTCGGAAGCGGACGCCTTGACGAATTAAAAGAATTCTGCGAAAACAACGAGATAGATGTAGTGATCGCAGACAGTGAGCTGTCACCGGTCCAGCAGAGGAATATGGAGGATGCCCTCGGAGTGAGGGTGATCGACAGGACAACTCTCATCCTCGATATTTTTGCTCTCAGAGCGGTCAGCAACGAAGGCAAGCTTCAGGTGGAGCTCGCCCAGCTCAAATATAATCTGCCGCGCCTTGTCGGCCAGGGGCATAAGCTCTCGCGCCTGGGCGGCGGTATAGGAACGAGAGGACCGGGCGAAACAAAGCTCGAGAGCGATAAGAGGCATATCAGGCGGCGCATAAAAACTCTTGAGGATGAGCTTGAGGAGCTTGAAAAACGCCGCAATATGATGCGCACGAGGCGCGAAAAAGACAGAGTGGAAACCGTTGTAATAGTCGGCTACACAAACGCAGGCAAATCGACTCTGATGAATACGCTCACTCAGGCGGGAGTCCTCGCGCAGGATAAACTTTTTGCAACCCTTGACCCAACGGCTAGAGCACTTACCCTGCCGGACGGCAGAAAAATAATGCTGATAGATACCGTAGGATTCATACGCCGCCTGCCGCATAATCTCGTTGAGGCCTTCAAATCGACTCTTGAAGAGGCGGTCGGCGCCAAGCTGATACTGAATGTATGCGATGCATCTGATCCCGAATGTCCCGAGCATATAAAGGTGACGGAAGATCTGCTCGCCGAGCTCGGATGCGGGGGGAAGCCCGTAATAACCGTTCTCAACAAATGCGATTTGCCGCGCTCCGAAGCCCTCCCGATTCATATTTCCGATTCGGTCGAAATCTCTGCGCTTGACGGCAGAGGGCTTGATGATCTTCTCAAAGCAATCTCCGATACCCTGCCTCCTTCAAGGGCGCGTGTAAAGATGCTGATCCCCTATACGGACGGCTCTGCCGCCGCCGCCATGAGGCGCGACGGCGTGATCGCAAATGAGGAATACAGGGAGGACGGATTATTCCTCGACATAACCGCCGATGTTGAATTGATAGACAAATACAGGCAATACTGTGTATAAACATTTTTAACATTTTGACACTTGACAAGTCAGAATACGGTCTATATAATAAGGTTACAAATATTTTAACGGGGGATACAGTTATGGAAACTTTCTTCACTCAGCTTGCAGATGTTTTCAAGGCAGTTGATACTTCGGCTCTTCAGGATATGATAGTCAATATGTTTGCCGCAGTAGCAAACGGCTTTGATATCAGGACTGTTGATACCACCACCATTGCGGAGCTTCTCACGAAGTACAGCAGCATTTGGAATCCCATCTGGGAAATGGTAAACAAGTTCCTTGCAGCATTCGCAAACTTTTAATCAGAATCACATGAAAACGGACGGCGTAAGCCGTCCGTCTCTTTTTTCTGTTTATATGTTTTTTTCATCTACGGTGAATGTTTCAATATATTTGTCGAGCGTGCTTTGCCACTCTTCGGCATACATATCTTTTATCAGCGCGGAGCGGTATCCGGCATAAAGCCCCTCTCCGAGAGCTTCAAGGTTTTCTTTGCGCACCGCAAACACACAGTCGCCGTAGGCGATGGTCTTGACTGAATTATCGGTCTGATCATAGATGCTGTCAAAAAATCCGTTCGGGTAGCCGTCCGACCCTCTCTTTATGACTACGGTATCGCTCGCGGTATATCCCTTCCCCGCGCTCACGGAGATAAATGATTCAGCGGTTTCCCCCGCCTCGCGCGCAATGTCATTCATCGAGTCGATCACGGCGCGCTTCTGCGCCTCGGTCATTTCGGAGCTGCCGCCCGTGCCCGTAAAATAAACGCATACGCTTCTGAAAGCGACATATTCGGAGTAAAAATACTGTTTGATTTTTTTCTCCTGCGCCGAGTCATTCACTCCTTTATCATACATGGCCGAAAAGATCACATCCTCGTACGCTTCCGAGGTGAAGATTTTATAAAGCGTCTGTTTTGAAACCCCGATTTTATTGTAGTGGTTTGCAAATCTGATCCAGTGGTCGTTGACTTTATCGGAGATATCGACTTTATCCGATGCGGAGAGCGACAGTTTGTGAATGACAAAGCTTGAATTGAGCGCGATATAGCGCTTGCATAAACCGACCGCCGCCTCTTTTATATCTCTTTCTTTCGGCGAATCCGAGAGGCCGTAGTCCGAAGGCCTGCCCTCGACAAGATCATAATAGTAATCATATATCTCCTCGCCTATATCGGTCCCCGAAATCACAAGGGCGGTTTTTTCTTTTTTAAGAGTGCAGGAGCACAGAGAGAGAATTATCATCAGCGCCGAAATAAGCGCCGCAGTCCTTTTCATAAAATCACCTGCTACATTATAACATATTGCCGCAGGCTATACAATGATTAAATTTTTCAAAAAAACTATTTACTTTTATCTTGCGCTGTGGGTATAATAAATCTGTATCATCAAATTTATTCAGAGGTGTGAAATGGAAAAAATAAAGCTGAATATAGCCGGCGAAGGCTACAGCATAAATACCGATGACGAAGCTGAATATATAGAAAATCTCGCCGCCGAGGTTGACGGCAAAATAAACGAAGTGCTCCGTTCCGGAGGCAGATTTTCGATAACTCAGGCGGCGGTGCTCACCGCGTTTGAATACGCCGACAGATACAAAAAATCCGAGCAGACCTGCGAAAATTTAAGAAGCCAGATCCATTCATATCTTGAGGATGCCGCCAGATCGAGGACGGACGCCGAGATAGCCAGGCGCGAGAATGAACGCCTTCAGAATGAATTGAAACTCCTCAAATCAAAAAAATGAAAACACCCGAAATCCTTGCTCCCGCAGGCGGATTCGATTCCGTAAAGGCGGCTGTCAGATGCTCCGCCGACGCAGTTTATTTCGGCGGCAAATCATTTAATGCCAGGCGCAACGCCGCAAATTTTGACGGCGGAGAGCTTAAAGAAGCGATCGACTACTGCCGCGAAAGAGGAGTAAAAGTTTATATCACCTTAAATACCCTTGTAAAAGACAGGGAATTTGAAGCTCTCTGCGGCGAGATCAAAGAGGTCTGCCGCCTCGGAGCCGACGCCTTCATCATCCAGGATCCCGGTGTGGCATCTGCGGTCAGAGAGATATGCCCCGATATACGGCTTCACGCCTCAACGCAGATGACGGTGAATACGCCGTCGGGGATGAATTTGCTCCGCAATCTCGGCTTTTCGCGCACGGTGCTTCCGCGTGAGTTTTCAAGGGAAGAAATAATAAACGCCGCAGCCAATACGGATATCGAGCTCGAAGCATTCGTTCACGGGGCGCTGTGTATGTGCCTTTCGGGTCAGTGCCTTATGAGCAGTGTTATCGGCGGCAGAAGCGGAAACAGAGGGCTCTGCGCCCAGCCGTGCAGGCTTCCCTTCGGGATAAACAGGCAGGGCGGATGCAACCTCAGCCTCAAAGATCTTTCGCTCACCGATAAAATCGGCGAACTTGCCGAAGCGGGAGTCTGCTCCCTCAAAATAGAGGGAAGAATGAAGAGGCCGGAATATGTCGCGGCGGCGGTGACCGCCTGTAAAAATTCACGGGACGGGATTTATGATGATTCGGTGAATTCTGCGCTCGGCTCGGTCTTTTCGCGCTCCGGTTTCACAAGCGGATATTATGACGGCAAGATCGGCAGAGATATGTTCGGAGTGAGGACGAAGGACGATGTCGTTTCGGCTTCAAAGGTCCTCGGTGAGCTCTCTCATCTTTATGAAAACGAAAGGCCGCTGCTTCCCGTCGATATGAAATTCACCTTAAAGAGCGGCGTGCCCGCTTCGCTTGAAGCGAAGTGCGGCAAATTCACGGTTTCCGTCTCATCCGATGCGGCGCCTGCGGCTGCTGTAAACCGCGAGGCAGATGAAGAAGATATTTCTTCAAGGCTCTCAAAATGCGGAGGTACGCAGTATTATGCCCGAAAAATCGGATGTGTCATTGAGCCGGGGCTTTATATTTCCGCTTCGGAAATAAATTCTCTCAGGCGCAGAGCTCTCGAAGCTCTGAATGAAAAAATCAAAAATGAAGTCAAATACACCGTAAACGATATAAAGATCACGGTCAAACCGCATATCGCATCCGATAAAAAACAGCTTCATTTGCGGTTTTCGGATCATAAAACGATACCCGCCGGCATATATGCCGACAGGATAATAATACCCCTTGATACGCCGGATGAAGCCGTGAGATCGCTCATCGGCAGATTTCCTCAGACGGCGGTCGAGATACCGGTATGTGTATTTTCCAATGAAGAAAAATTCCTCAAAAGACTGCTTGAACTTAAAAACCTCGGCGTGAGCCTTGTATCGGCAGGCAATCTTGACGGGGTCGCCCTCGCGCAAAAGGCGGGTATGCGATTCGCCTCAGGCTTCGGTATGAATTTATTCAACACAAGAGCCGTCGAAGAAATCGAAAAGCTCGGAGCCGCGGATTGTCTCGCTTCGGCAGAGCTGCTCGCCGATGAGATTTCGCGTCTGGGCGGCGGCCTTCCGAGAGGGGTGCTCATTTACGGCAGGCTTCCGCTTATGGTCACGAGAAACTGCCCCGTTAAGAATGAGCTTTCGTGTGAAAAATGCGGCAGGCAAAGCGAACTTGTGGATCGCACCGGAGCGAGATTCCCCGTAAGATGCAAATACGGATTCTCATTTATTTACAATTCCGTGCCCGTCTGTATGACAGACAGGCTCGCGGATATTAAAAATACCGATTTCGATCTGCTGTATTTTACCGTGGAAAATAGTGAAGAGATAAAAAAGATAATTGACGGTTATCACTCGGGCTCGGTGCCCGATTACGGATTTACGCGCGGATTATATTACAGAAATGTATTGTGAGGCAATATGAAAAAACACCGTCCGCCGGATCCTCCGGAGAGAGAAAATAAAAATAAAAATAAACTGCCCGCCCATATTTGCAGAGCGGCTCAGGAAAAAGGTCTTTCAACAGAAGGACTTATCTCAGCATGCCGCGGAGATATGGATAATGAGGCGGCTTATCACGATTCATGGCTTTTCTTTGATGATAAGGGGATCTACATAATACGCGGCAGGGAGGAAACGGTCAAGCGCCCCAAAAAGCATGTTTCTCCCGAGCCGTCGGTCTTAATTGATAAAATCGAGGCGATACCTGCGGATAATATCAGGTCTCTGAATGCGGAGCGATATACATCCACGGGCAGGCTCATTATGTCCGAAAACAGCGAGGATATACCGCTGACTTATTTCTCGCTCGGGCTTATCGGAGATTTTGATTTTTTCGCGAGAGCGTTCAATTCATACAAAGAAACGGGAGAGATCCCGGAGGATGATCAGCCCGGCAAAGAGGGCGGCAAATGTAAAAAATGCGGCGCTCCCTGCCCGCCCGGCAAGGATTATTGCAAAAAGCACGATAAGAATAAAGGCACGGCGGTGCGCCTGATTAAGTTTTTCGGCGGCCATGTGCGGCAGATTGCGGTCATAATTTTTGTGATGGTGCTTTCCGCCGCCGCTCAGGTGCTTGTGCCCCAGGTGAGCACCCGCGCCCTCTATGATAATGTGCTCTCGGGCGGAGGGCCTCTTGAGCAGAGCCTTAAAGCTCTCGGTACGCTCGTGCTCACTGTGGTGGGTATGAGGCTTCTGAATACCGGCCTTACGATATTTCAGGAATATTTATCCGCATCCATAATGCCCAGAGTGATGTATGATATCAAGGTCAAGATTTTTGACGCGATGCAGCGCCTTTCGGTGGGATTCTATTCCTCAAAGCAGACGGGCTCATTGATGGACAGAGTTACGAGAGACGCAAATAATATATACTGGTTTTTTACCGACGGAGTGCCGAGATTCATAATAGATGTTTCAATGCTCATCGGCATTTTGATAATAATGTTTTCAATGAACTGGCGGCTGAGCCTGCTTGCTCTGATAACCACTCCTCTGCTGATACTCACGCTCGTCCTCGGCGACAGGCTTTTCAGGCGGATGCATCACAGAGTGTGGGTAATGCATTCGAGAGCGCGTTCGCTTGTGAGCGATAATATCAACGGCCAGCGTATCATCAAGGCGTTTGCCAAAGAGGAAGATGAATTTGAGCATTTCTCCGCCGTTTCTGATAATGTGAAGAATGCGGAAGTCAGGCTCGGAGTGGCAGAAGCCACTTTGTTCCCGCTGCTCGAAATCTTTGTCTTGCTTCTCACAACGCTTGTGCTCGGAGCGGGCGGCGTAATGGTGGCGAAGGGCGAGAGCAATATGACTACCGGAACTCTGCTGAGCTTCATAGTCTATGTGAATATGCTCAAGGAGCCCTTCGGATTTCTGGCGTGGATCTCAAACTGGTGGGCAAGATGCTCCGATTCGGCTCAGCGTGTTTTTGAAATCGCAGACGCCGTCCCCGATATAACGGAAAAAGCCGACGCCGTCGGGTTTGAAAATCTGCGCGGCGATGTGGAGATAAACGAGCTTGAGTTTGAATATGAGCCCGCAAGACCCGTAATCAACAAGCTTTCGCTCAAAGCTCCCGCGGGGACGATGCTCGGAATAGTCGGCAAGACCGGTGCGGGCAAAACGACCATCGCCAATCTCATTGCCCGCCTTTATGACGCGAAGTCCGGCTGTGTTAAGATAGACGGCATTGATGTGAAAGATCTGAAGCTTTCGGAGCTGAGAAGAAATATCGGCCTTGTATCGCAGGATATATATCTTTTTATCGGCTCGATAGCTGACAATATCAGATACGCTAAACCCGACGCCTCTATGGATGAGGTGATAGCTGCGGCAAAGGCGGCGTGCGCTCACGATTTCATTATGAAACTGCCCGACGGATATGAAACGAGAGTAGGCGCGGGCGGTCAATCCCTTTCGGGCGGAGAAAAGCAGAGGATCTCGATCGCCAGGACGATTATACAAAACCCCAAGATCCTGATCCTTGACGAAGCGACCGCCGCGATGGATACGGAGACGGAGCGGAATATACAGCGCTCACTCGGTTTGCTCACCCACGGAAGGACCACCATCGCCATAGCCCACCGTCTCTCGACCCTGAGAGACAGCGATTATCTCGCCGTCATTGATAACGGCACCATCGCCGAATACGGGACCTATCGCGAGCTGATGACAAACAAAGGCGAGTTTTACCGCCTCTATAAGATACAGTCCGAAGCTCTCAAAACGATCGGGATCGGCGGCGAAGAAGAAAAAGCCGCGGAAGAAAACGCAGAGGAGGAGCATCATGAGTGATTCAATTCAGACAATTTCGCCCGAGACCCTGAAATCCGAATATGTTTCGCCCGAAAACTGCGAATTTTTTGCCCTCGCTCACGGTTTCCTCGGCGCGCGCATAGACGGAAAAGAATATAAAAGGGTAATTCTTTCAAGGGCTCTGCCTCTGACCGAGCCCGATAAATATATCTGTATCTGCGATGTGGAAAAGAATGAGCTGGGTATCATAAATGATACCTCCGTTTTTCCCGAAGAGCAGAGAAAACTGATAGCGCAGGAGCTTTCAAAGCGTTATTTCTGCCCCGTCATCACCGAGATCAAATCGGTAAAAGAAAAATTCGGAAACTTTTATTTTGATGTGATGATAGGGGATTATAAAAAGAATTTTACAGTCAAAAATCTTACGAAAAATATCAGATATCACGGAGAGGGCTTCGATGTGATAGATGTTGACGGCAACAGATACAGAATCCCCGATTTCAAAGCAATTTCTCCGAAGAGCAGAAGAAATCTGGAGCCCTATCTCTATTAAAAACCGCTGACCGGCAGGGGAGGTGAAGGAATGTTTCTCAAGGTCGGATTTGATATGAACAGCGCAGGGGAATACTGCGACGGAGAGCTTGGCTTTGACGGCGAATATATTACCGCCGCATACGCCGGTGAGACAGTCTGCCGCGAAAAGGCGGGCGAGCTGCTTATGCGCACCTATGTCGGCTGCGGAGAGCTTGAGATTCTTTCCTCCGGCGGCGGGGCGGATGCCTGCGATTCCGTGCCTGTTTGCAGATATTCCATGACCTGTGTGGAGCAGATAGGCGAATTTTGCAAGGTCGTGAATTATTATCTCAAAACGGGCGAAGAGACCGAGATAGACAGATCCTCTTTCAGGGTTTGCCCGAATTGCGGCAGGCATTACGCAAAAGGAATGACCACCTGCCTGTTTTGCGCAAAAAAGACTTATCTCGCCAAAAGGCTTGCCCTGCTCGCGAAGCCTTATCTGCCCTCGCTTATGTTTGCGGGCATCTTTGTTATGCTCAGCTCGCTTTGCTCTGCGCTGATACCCGTTTTTAACAGCAGGCTGATAGATAATTATCTGAATAATTCTCAGATCGCCCGAGCGGACGCGGTAAAAGGAGTCATCATCACCGCCCTGCTTATCGGAGCGGCACAGATACTCTCCAATGTCTTTAACATCATAAGCAACCGCAGGGCAAACAGGATAGGCGGCAATATCTCGAATGATCTGAGAATCCTTGTCTATGATAAGACTCAGCGCCTGTCGGCATCCTCCATGTCAAATAAAACCTCTGGCGATCTTCAAAAGAGGATCATCAACGATACCGAGAGGATCAAGGATTTTATTACGGAGCAGGGGATCTATTTTATCTCCCGCGCGGTGATGTTTATAATTATTCTTATCATACTGATAAGCGTAAGTCCGCTTTTGACTCTCATAATCCTGCTGCCCGTTCCGTTCGTTCTTCTTGCAATCTCAAAATTCTGGAGCAGGATAAGGGTGAGATATGAGCGCCAGTGGCGCTGCGATTCAAGAGCGACCTCGATACTTCACGATATTGTGAAGGGAATAAGGGTAGTCAAGACCTTCGGCAACGAGGAG
Organism: uncultured Clostridia bacterium; assembly: GCA_947166625.1. GTDB lineage: Bacteria > Bacillota > Clostridia > Oscillospirales > Acutalibacteraceae > CAG-177. The sequence goes on along the minus strand of CAMVEX010000002.1, from coordinate 138,205 downwards.
CGCGAGATCGAGAAATTCGCCGCTGCTTCAAAAAGGCTCGCGGATGTTTCGGTCAGCAATGAGCATATGTGGGCGCTTGTTTTCCCGCTGCTTTCATTCTTTATGGGCATAGGCGAGTTTTTCGTATTGTATTTCGGCGGCAGAATGGTGTTAAACGGCAGTATCAGCCTGGGCGAGCTGCTTGCGTTCAATCTTTATCTCGCTTATATCTACGAGCCTCTCAGATGGATGTCGTCTATCCCGAGGCGTCTGGGCGAGGTAGCGACGAGCCTCATCAAGATCTTTGAGATAACGGATGAGAAGCACGATGTAGAAAACACAGAGAAACCCGAGCGCGCGGATTTCGGCGGAGATATTGTTTTTGACAATGTTCAATTCGGCTATAAGGCATACGAGCCCGTTCTCAAGGATGTATCTCTCACGGTAAAGCAGGGTGAAATGATAGGTCTTGTCGGTCACTCGGGAGCCGGAAAAAGCACATTTATCAATCTTGTTTTACGTCTGTATGATGCGGATAACGGCAGCATTAAAATCGGCGGAACGGATATCAAAAATATATCTCTTGAAGATTATCATTCAAAGGTGGGAGTCGTTTTCCAGGAGACGTTTCTTTTTGCCGGAACTGTTTATGACAACATAGCTTATGCAAGGCCGGGGGCTACGCCCGGCGAGGTAATAGCGGCGGCAAAGGCGGCAAATGCGCATGATTTCATTATGAATCTGAGTGACGGCTACAATACCGTGATAGGGGAGGACGGTCACACTCTCTCCGGCGGCGAAAGGCAGAGGGTGGCGATAGCGAGAGCGGTTCTGAGAAACCCCGAGCTTCTCATACTTGACGAGGCGACGAGCGCGCTCGACCCCGAGACCGAGGAAGCGATACAGGACGCTTTGTCAAAGCTTGTGAAGGGGAGGACTACCTTTGCCATAGCTCACAGGCTTTCCACCCTGCGCAACGCAGACAGACTTGTTGTTATAGAGAAGGGCAGGATCGCAGAGGTAGGCTCTCACAGAGAGCTTATGATGAGGGGCGGCATTTACGCTTCGCTCGTTATGGCTCAGAGGCAGACCGCAAAACTCAGCAAAGACGATGATCCCGAAACAGTATAAAAATAAACTCCGCAGTAAACGGTCGATACACCGCCTGCGGAGTTTTTGTTTCGCCTATTCTGTTTTATCCTTCAAAACCGTTTGTTTTTGATGAAAGCACGCTTCTTATATGGCTGTAAACGAATTCCGCTTCATCGCGCATCAGGGTCATCACATATATCTTTTTGCCCTGCTTTGTGCCGATCGTGAGTGGCCCGTAACCTCTGAGATGCCTCGTATGGTTTACATAGGATATTTCATCAAAATTCAGCGATAATGAGCGTGTCGCCTTCAAAATACCGGGGATGCATCCTTTAACTCCGTGAGCCTTGACGGAAAAATAATATTTCTTTGCGTTTATGAGAAGTATGATCCCGCGTATCAGGCAGCTTAACGCAAAGAGGGCCGCTATTACGGTAAAGCAATCAAACAGGTTAAAGGAGATGTGAATACCGCCTTTAAGACCAAGCGGAAAGAGAGAGCCTATAAACGTATAAGCAAGACCGCCGAAGACGCACGCCGTCAAAAAATACTCAATGGCGCTCACTCTTACGGCATGAGCGCAATCATAAAACTTTAAGGTGCTTCCGAGCCCTGCCTTATCGACCGCTTTGCCGCAATCGGGGCATTCGGCGGCGTTTTCGGGAATTTCCGCTTCGCAATAGGCGCATTTCATAAATTATCCTCCGTAAAATAATGACAACTGCCCGCGAAAACAGCGGGCAGTAAATTTGTTGAAATTATGCCTTGCCTGCGCAGCCGAAGACGTCACGCATTTTATGCTCAACAACTTCCTGGATCGCCTGGCGGGCGGGTTTGAGATACTGTCTGGGATCGAAATGATCGGGATAAAGGTCAAAATGCTCGCGTATGGATGCCGTAAGAGCAAGACGAAGGTCGGAGTCAACGTTGATCTTGCAGACCGCCATCTCTGCCGCCTGTCTGAGCATAGGCTCGGGGATGCCGATAGCGTCGGGCATCTTTCCGCCGTGGGCATTGATCTTTTCAACATATTCGGGCATAACGGATGAAGCGCCGTGAAGAACTATCGGGAAACCGGGAAGACGCCTGCTGACCTCTTCGAGAATGTCAAAGCGGAGCTGGGGCTTCTGACCGGGCTTGAATTTATATGCGCCGTGGCTTGTGCCGATCGCGATCGCGAGCGAGTCAACGCCGGTCCTGCTTGCGAAATCCTCGACCTGCTCGGGCTTTGTGTAGCTCTCGCTGCCGGATTCAACAACTACATCATCCTCAACGCCCGCAAGGGTGCCGAGCTCGCCTTCAACGGTAACGCCGTGAGCGTGAGCATACTCTACAACTTTTGCGGTAACGGCGATGTTCTCTTCATAAGGAAGGCTTGAGCCGTCGATCATAACGGAGGTGAAGCCGCCGTCTATGCAGGATTTGCAGGTTTCAAAATCGGGGCCGTGATCGAGATGGATGGCGATGGGTACATCTGTCTCCATGGTAGCGGCCTCAACGAGCTTCATGAGGTAATTGTGGCCGGCATAAGCCCTTGCGCCTTTGGAAACCTGGAGGATAACGGGAGCCTTGAGATTCTCTGCCGCGGCAACGATACCCTGAACTATCTCCATGTTGTTTACATTGAAAGCGCCGATGGCGTAGCCGCCCTCATAAGCCTTCTTAAACATTTCGGTTGTGTTTACGAGTGCCATACTGTTTCTCCTTAATCTGTTTGAAATTTAACGAACTTATTATATCAAAAAATCATTGTTTGTCAATGCCAAATGAGAGCAAATGCCCCGATAATTGACAAAGAGGGGAGGTAATGATAAAATGAATTTACCGACAGATGTATTTTGTAAGATGCAAAAAGGAGGGAACAAGATGAACATTATCAAAAGGACGGTGAGCGCGGCGCTTGCGCTGGCCATTGCATTTTCGCTCATGGCCGCCGTTTATGCCGCAGAGGGCGAAGAGCCGGCTTCCGCTCCGCCTGCCCTCGAATCGCTTGACACATCGGCGATAGACGGGAAACTGATCGCATACAGGGGTATAGAAACTTATTTTGTTGTCTATCCCGAGCCCCTTGAGGCTGAAACTCGCTTTGATGTGAGAAACGCCGTCATAACCGTGAGCGACGGCGATATTTTATCGGCAGAGCCCGAAAAGGTTGAGGAATACAGATTCGGCAGCGTCCTCATCACCGGCAAAAAGCTCGGCTCAGCCACCGTGACGGTTACGGAGCCCGAGAGCGGAGTATCCGTTTCGGTCGAGGTGACGGTAATTCCGCCGTTTGGCTATTATGTCAAAAATTTCTTCAGTTTTTTGGAATATCTGCCGTTTTTTATCTTTGCGAGGATCGTGAGCATATTCAACAGATGACAGGACAGGGTAATTAAAACCGTAACCGAAATCAAAATAAGGCGGCACGGAATTCCGTGCCGCTCAGTTTACCCATTATGAATTTTTTAATCGGCGTTGACAAGCCATTCGTGCTTTTTCTCATAAAATCTCGTTGTCTTATACCACGGGTCGCCGTCAATATGCCTTATCATCCATACATAATACATTTCGTAGCCGGGCGCCGTGACCTGCTGATGATTGTTTCCGTCGGTAATGGTACACCATGAGCCGTCTTCGCTCTTGAAAACATCTTCGCCGTTGAAGCAGGCACCGAATCCCTGAGAGGGATTGAAGCGGTAATAATAGACCTCGGGCTGAGGATGATGATGAGGGGGATAGCTTGACCATCTGCCGGGCTGATTAAATACCTCGCCCATAACCATATTTGAATAGGGCGCATTATCATAATCAAACATCGTGGAGCAGATACGGTAGCCCGTGCCCTCCCACTGGCCTTTGCCGAAATGCTGATAGAGGCAATCCTCGGGCTTATAGAATACGGGAGCGAATTCTCTCTCGTTATCGGTCTGCTGGATTATAAATTCACTCGCTTCGACAGCTTCAATATCTATCTGAGTGTTTTTGCAGACATGAAGGCAGAAGGGCTTCTTTTCAAATGGGCTCTCCCTCTTCATATTTTCGCATTTGCCGCACCATGAAACATTCATATCCCCCTGCAGGATCAATATCGCCGTTTCATCCTCCGGAGCGAGAATGGTATATTTTTCGCCTGCCGGCAGACGCTTGACCTTTATGGTCATATTCATCTCTTTGTTTTTGCCGCCCATTTCACACAGCAGCTTTTCGCCGTTCAGATCAAAATCTTCTTTGTAAAGCATATCGTTCCTCCGTTAAGTCGATTATACGGCTATTTTAATACTTTTATCCGCCGTTTTCAATATTCAGTTGAGATTATTTGTGATTTTGTGTTTCCTTGACAATAAAAACGATTTGTGGTAATATCAATTCAAGTTGATACTGTATCCGTTATTCAAGGGAGGAAAGCGCGGTGAAAATCCGCCGCAACATCCATTGCCGTCACAGTCGGAAGGCTCTCCGGATACGAGCGGTTTTAATTACGGTTTCCGGGAATGGGAAATTTTGCCGCGGGCTTTTGCTGATTTTGCAAGAGCCTGTCTGTGCTATGCTTTTTCATTCCGGTGAAAAGGCGTTTTTATTTTGTAAATACGGATCCTTGCGGATCCCGGAATAAAAGGAGACATTCATTATGAAAAAAGTAATTTCGGTTTTGCTCGCAATGCTGATGCTTTTGGGCGCTGTTACGGTTGCTTTCGCTGCCGACGGAGCAAGGGCATTGCTTCATGTCGCGATTTCCGATAAGAGCGGAAAGCTTGCGCTCCCCAACAAGCTTGTTTTGGTGGAGGATAAAGACAAAGACGGCGCTCTTACCGTAAACGATGCTCTCTACTGCGCTCACGAACAGTATTTTGAAGGCGGAGCCGCAAAGGGCTACGGCACCTATGAGAGCCAGTACGGTCTCAGCCTGGGCAAGCTCTGGGGCGAAGAAAACAAATCGAGCTTTGGCTACTATGTGAATGACAATATGGCGTGGAATCTGACCGATACCGTAAAGGAAGGCGATTTCCTCTATGCGTGGTCTTACCGTGACGCCGAAGGATACAGCGATTCATATTCATTCTTTAACGATAAGAATGTAAAGGCAAAGTCACACGAAACCATCGAGGTAACTTACAACGTCTGCTCCTATGACGAAAACTGGAATCCCGTTTCAGCTCCCTGCGAGGGCGCGGAAATTACCGTTGACGGCCTGCCCACCGGCATTCTGACCGGCAAAGACGGCAAAGCGAAGGTAGTGATCCCCGTTTCCGGCGAGCACGTGATCAGCGCGAAGGCTCCGAAACCGGCTGAGGGAGAAAGCGAGGCGCTTCTTGTTCCTCCCGTATGCAGAGTTACCGTCGATTTTGACATCTGGGGCCTTATCAATTACATCATAGATTCGATAGTATCATTCGTAAAAGGTCTGTTTACCAGATAAACATCAGTTATGAAAAAAGCCCTTAAAGCGGTATTTGCCGCTGCCGTTATTTTTACGATACTGCTTTCAATGCTGCCCGGCGCGTTTACGCTCCGGGCCGGCGCTGTTTCCGAGCAGAGCGCGGCAGACGGCATTTTTTCGGATGAATTGAAACGCACGGGGGCAAAAAATATTCAGGCGCTTCTTGACGGAGTTTACGCTCAGAATGCCGGGATAACATCGGATTGGCTTGTTTTTTCGCTGATACAGTATGAGGGCGGAAAGTATGATTACAGTAAATATGCTTCCTCGCTCAAAAAGTATTCCTCCGGCAGCGGCTATGACAATTCCGTTACAAAAGAGAGGATAGCGCTGATGTTTGCCGCTATGAATACGGGCGGCGATTATATAGGGAAAACGGTCAATAATGAAATAAACGGCCTTGGTATAATGAGCCGTATCTATGGGCTTCACCTGCTCGCGAACGGTTACTCTTCAAGCTCCGTGAACGAGGACGGAGTTATTGATTACATCATATCAAATCAGCTTGGCGACGGAGGCTGGGCGCTAAAAGGAGACACCGCCGATACGGATGTGACCGCTATGGCGGTGCAGGCTCTCGCACATTACAGCGGCAGGGATAAGGTCAAAGAATCAATATCCAAAGCGCTTGAAAAGCTCAGCAATATGCAGCAGCCCGACGGCGGGTATTTGAGCATGGGCAAAAAGAATCCCGAGAGCGCGGCTCAGGTGATAGTTGCGCTGACCGCGCTTAAAACAGATCCGCGAAGCGATCCGAGATTCATAAAAAACGGCAAAAGCGCCGTTGATTTCATGCTTTCGTTTAAGGCGTCCGATTACGGCTATTCTCACGAAGCGGGCGGTAAATACAACCTTACCGCCACCTCACAGGTGCTCTACGCGCTCGTTTCGATCATCCGTATGCAAAAAGGCGCGGGTCAGCTTTATGATCTGAAGCCGGGAGTGAGCGTCAAAGACCCGGACTTGACCTCATCGTCTTCGGGGAAGATTCTTCCCACCACCAAAACTTCGACCGCCTCGCGAACGCAGACAGCCGACACGGCTCCGCGCCCTTCATCAAAACAGCGCCAAACCGTAACCGGTACGACTGCTTCAATGACCGCTTATTCAAGGCGGACCGTTACTGCGGCGCCTGCAAAATCAAGCCGACATTCGGAGACGGCGGCGCCTACTGCGGCGACGCCCTCAGCCCCCAAAAAAAGCGCCGAATCTTCGCCCGCCGAAAAATCCGGAACATCTGCGGCATTTTCCGAATCTGCCGTATCATCGGCAGCAGAAATGACGGAGCAGCCTGAAGCGACGGCTTCAATGACGGAAAAGACCGCCGGATTTTTGAAAGCCGAAACCACTGCGGATGAAACGCTTGAAAATACTCACGGCGATATAAAAAACGAATCCGAAACCGAATCCGTCGGAAATAACGGCGGCGGGAAATTTGAATTTAACAGAGTAAAGAAATATATCGTCTGCGGGATTTGGGCGGCGGCAGGAATCGGGGCGGCGATCCTTCTGATAAAGAAAAAAAGAAAAGCCCTGAATTTCATAATCATTTTCGCACTTGCCGCGGCTGGAACGGCAGGCACTCTGTTTGCGGATATAAAGACCGCGGATGAATATTACAAAGAGCCCGGCGAAACGGTCGGCAGCACGGTAACTGTCACGATGAGCATCACCTGCGATACCGTCGCGGGCAGGGGAGAGGAAAGCATTACGCCGTCAGACGGGATCATTCTTCCCGAAACCCGTTTTGAGCTCAAAGAAGGCTCAACCGTCTATGACTGCCTCATATACGCCGCGAAGAAATATAAGATTCAGATTGAAGATAATACTCAGGCGCTCGGCGATCACAGCCACGCTTATATCGCCGGGATAAATTACCTCTATGAATTCGATTACGGCGAACTTTCTGGCTGGATGTATTCGGTAAACGGCGAATTTGCAGATCGCGGCTGCGGAGAATATACGCTCAGCGATAACGATGTTATCAAATGGCAATATACGACAAATCTCGGAGATGATCTGAAATGAAAGATCTGGATTCCTTCAATCCGTTTGCCGTATTCTTCTGGTTTATCATAACGGCGGTCATCGCGATGTTTAATTTAAATCCGGTGATTGCCGCTCTTTCTTTTGCGGGCTCGCTCTCGCTTCTGCTCATAAGAGAGAAAAGAAGAAGATACGGTATCCATATATCTGCGCTGCTTATAGCGGCGGGGTGCTGCCTGCTCAACGGCTTTTTCAGCCATAACGGCAAGACGGTCCTGCTTGTCATAAACAATAATCCGATTACGGCGCAGGCATTCATTTTCGGGCTTGTCACGGGTGTTACGGCGGCGTCGGTGATTTACTGGTTTTCAACATTTTCAGAAATAATGACTTCGGATAAAATCATATATACGCTCGGCAGAGTTTCGCCCAAGGCGGCGCTGATACTCACGATGTCTTTGCGATTCATTCCTCTTTTTATCGGCAAAGCGAAAGAAATAAACAATTCGCAAAAGGCGATGGGAATATATAAGGATGAAACGATAGTTTCTCGTATAAGAGGTGTGAGCAGGGTGTTTTCGGCGATGATAACCTACGCCACCGAGAATGTCATCATCACTTCGGACAGTATGGCGGCAAGGGGCTACGGCTCGGGCAGAAGGCGGCAGTATTCGCTCTTTTCATTCAAGCCCCGCGACGCCGCTTTAATGGCGGTGACAGCCGCGCTGAGCGCAGTTTCTTTTGTTTCGACCGGAGCGGGGTATTTCGATTTTTGGTTTTATCCCGAATTATCTGAAATCAATTCAGGCGCGGGGGCGATATCGGGATATATCTGCTTCGGGATCCTTTGCTTTATCCCCGCGTTTATCGAAGGAGGTGACAGGCTGAGATGGCGTTATTTGAAGTCAAAAATCTCTCTTTCTCATATCCCGGAAGCGGGAAGATAACGGACTGCGTGAGTTTTGAAATAGAGCAGGGCGATTTTGTCATCCTCTGCGGACCGACGGGCAGCGGCAAAACCACTCTTTTGCGTCTGCTCAAGCCCGAGCTTGAGCCAAAGGGAGAGCTGACGGGAGAGGTGCTCTACAAGGGGCAAAATCTCCGTGAGCTTGACGCCTCCGAGAGCGTGAAAATAGGCTTTGTAAATCAATCTGCCGATCATCAGACCGTCACCGACAAGGTATGGCACGAGATAGTTTTCGGCATGGAAAATCTGCGATATACCCAATCTCAGATGAGCAGAAGGCTCGCGGAAATCTCGGGATATTTCGGCATAAGCAGGCTTTTTGATAAGAATATTTCCGAGCTTTCGGGCGGAATGAAACAGACCGTGGCGCTTGCGGGAGTTCTCGCGATGGATCCCGAGGTGATAATCCTCGATGAGCCCACCTCTCAGCTTGATCCCGTTGCGGCGGGCGAATTCCTCGCCTCGCTCAAAAAACTCAATGACGAGCAGGGGATAACGATAATTATCACCGAGCACAGGCTCGAAAATGTGATACCTCTGGGAAATAAACTCGGTATTCTCGAAAACGGCAGGCTTACGCATTTCGGAGCGGTTTCGCAGACGGCAGCGCAAATCAGACCGGATGAGATCATGTTTGAAGCCATGCCGGGCAGCGTCAAGCTTTTTTCTCTTGCCCCAAACGGCGGCGAATGCCCCTTGAATGTAAAGCAGGGCAAGAGGTTTTTAAGAGAATCGGGCCTTGATAAAAGGCTGATCCGTGATACTGCCGGATCTGAAAAAAGCAAAAACGAAAGCACCGGGACAGCCCTGAAAATAAAGGATCTCTGCTTCAGATATTCAAAGGATGAGCCTGACGCTTTGCATTTTGCCTCGCTTGAGGTCAAAAAGGGCGAGATCATGTGCGTTCTCGGGGAGAACGGCTCCGGCAAATCAACTCTGCTTTACGCCGTTTCGGGATTGATAACTCCGTATTCGGGCAAGGTAGAGATTTTCGGCAAAAACATAAAAAAATACAGCGGTCAATCGCTTCATGATAACTGCGTTGCGATGCTGCCTCAAAATGCGCAGAGCGTATTTGTAAAAAGCACTCTGAGGGATGAACTTGCGGAGGTCGGCGCAGATTTTGATATAATTCCCTATGATCTCGGCTACGCGGCGGAAACTCATCCGTATGATCTGAGCGGCGGGGAGATGCAGCTTGCCGCGCTCGCGAAAGTGCTGGCGGCAAAGCCCCGTCTGCTTTTGCTCGACGAGCCGACAAAAGGGCTTGACGCGAGGGCAAAAAGAATTGTATGCGATGTGCTCACTCAGCTTAAAAACCGCGGTGTTACAATACTTGCCGTGACCCATGATACGGAGTTTGCGGCTATGTGCGCCGACAGAGCAGCTATGTTTTTCAGAGGGGCAGTGATCGCCGTTGACGAGCCGCGCGGCTTTTTTTCGCAAAATATTTTTTACACTACCTGCATAAACAAGATAGTTTCGGATACAGATCCGCGCCTCATCACCTTTGATGATGTCAAAAACCGTCTCGGAGGTGAAGACTGATGGAGGCTAAACGAAATCCTCTAAAAAAATTCCTGTCGGTTTTTATCCCGTTTTTCGTTATGCCGTCGATGGTGATAACGGGGCTGTTTGTATTCAGAGCGCGCGGCATGGCTTATATGATAGCCGCGGTCACGGCGCTGACGCTGATAGTTTTTCTCTGTGGATTTGAGAAGCGAAAAACAGGCACCCGCAGGCTTGTACTCACGGCTGTATTCATTGCGCTCGCTTCAATCGGCAGAGTTATCTGCTCACCCCTTCCCGGCGTGAATCCGATCACGGCGATCACGGTTTTGGCGGCAGTATATCTCGGAGGCGAGGCAGGGTTTATGATAGGCTCGCTCTCCGCGCTGATTTCAAACATCGTCGCTTCTCAGGGAACATGGTCCGCATTTCAGATGCTCGCGTGGGGAATCATCGGAATGGTCGCGGGGCTTCTTTCGCGTTTTCTCGAAGGGCACCGCCTGCGCCTTTGCGTTTATACCTTCACTGCCGGTGCGGTATATTCTCTGATAATGGATATATTCACAGTTATATGGGCGAGCAACACTTTTTCATTTGATAAATATGCGGCGGCGATCGTCACCGCGATACCGTTTACGCTTATTTACTCGCTTTCAAATATCCTCTTCACCTTTCTGCTTGAAAAGCCCTTCCGCGAAAAGCTCGGGCGGATCAAAATAAAGTATGATATATAGTAAATTTCCTCACCCTTGGGGGGTGAGGAAATTGTTTAGTAAAATTTATTTAAGACCTTTATACGCAAGGAATCTGGATTCAAATTCCTCTTTCCTTGAGCGGCTGACGGGAATCTTGCCGCCGCCTACAAGCGAAACCGTCATCTTTGAATATCCCGTCACATATTTGAGATTGACTATATAGCTCTTATGACAGCGGACGAATTTATCTGCTGGAAGCTGTTTCTCCGCGTCCTCAAGAAGACCTGCTATTTTGAGGGTATCATCGGCTTTGTGGATGATGATGCTCTTGGCACCGCTCTCGATAAAGATAATATCTGAGCAGGGGATGCGGATATCTTTGCCTCTGATCTTTCCCGTAAAATAATCGGTATCGGATCCGCCGCCGGAAAGAGCCGCGTCAATATATTTATAAAGCTTCTCTTTTTTTATCGGCTTATCTATGAAGCCGAAGGGGCGCACGGAAAAGAAAACATCCGAAACCATCTCGGGATACCCTGAGATGAATACGGTCTTTATATCGGGCAGCCTGCCCGTGAGGAAATTCGCAATATCGGCGCCGCTTTCATCAGACAGAGAAATATCTATGAGAGCGAGGTCAAATACCTTGCCGGAGTCGAGCAGACGCACCACCCCCGATGAATCCAGCGCGGTGGAAATGCAAAAATCCGGATATTTATCCGTTATCAGAGCGGAAATTCTTTCAACAATGATGCTCTGGTCGTCAACAACCAGTATATTCACATTGCCGGCCTCCCATTCGCTTTATTCAAAATGATCCGGTCAGTTATCTTCGGGCATGAATGCGTCGTGAACGGCAATAACGGCCTCGTCGGCATCCTTCTTATCAATCAATACCGAGATCTTGATCTCGCTGGTGGAGATCATCTGGATATTTATATCCTTCTCAAAGAGCGCTTCAAACATCTTTGCGGCAACGCCGGGGTGAGTTTCCATGCCGGCGCCGACGACCGAGACCTTTGCAACATTTTCATTGTCACATTCTATCTTGCGCCCTTCGAGGAAATCGAGCTCGTTGAGAACTTCGAGAGCCTCGTCGGATTTATCGCTTGAAATGGTGAAGGTGATATCCTTGGTATCGTTTCTGCCGACGGACTGAAGAATTATATCAACATTTATGTTTTTAGCGGCAAGCTTGCCGAAGATTTTATAGGCGATGCCGGGGATATTGGGAACTCCGATGATAGAGATTCTTGCGACATTTTTATCGGCGGTAACGCCTCTGACAAGCATTTTTTCCATTTTTACATACTCCTTAACTAATGTACCGGGTTTCCTTTCAAGGCTTGAGAGGACCTCGATCACGACATTGTATTTTTTTGCCATTTCAACGCTTCTGTTATTGAGCACCTGAGCGCCGAGCGTTGCGAGCTCGAGCATTTCGTCATAAGTGATCTCATCGAGCTTTACGGCGTTTTTGACCTTGCGCGGGTCGGCGGTATAAACGCCGTCAACATCCGTGTAGATCTTGCATCTGTCTGCGTGCATTGCCGCCGCTATGGCGACCGCGCTCGTATCGGAGCCGCCTCTTCCGAGAGTAGTGAGGTCATCATATTTATTGAGCCCCTGGAAGCCGGCTACGACCACGATATTTTTCTTTTGAAGCTCGAGCTTTATCCTCGCGGTGTCAACCTTTTTGATCCTCGCGCTGCCGTAAACGGAATTTGTGTTGAAACCCGCCTGCCAGCCGAGCAGGGAAACCGCTTTATAGCCGAGTTTTTCTATAGCCATTGAGAGAAGCGAAATGGAAATCTGCTCTCCGGCTGTCAGAAGCATATCCATCTCTCTCTTATTTGCGCCGGGATTGATTTCTTTTGCCTTTTCGATGAGGTCATCGGTAGTGTCGCCCTGTGCCGAAACCACGACCACGACATCGTTGCCCTGAGCGTAAGCCTCGGTAACGATCCCGGCGACATTCATTACTCTTGACGCATCGGCTACCGAAGATCCGCCGAATTTCATTACAATAAGTCCCATATTTCAACCTGCGGTCCGCGGACCGCTCCTTTCCTTAATTATCAATAATCCGTTACTCTGATCACGGATTTGACTTCTCTGAGGGTTTCGCATTTTTTATTGAGATCGCCCTTTGTGATCATGGGCGTTATGAAAGCCTTTTCATTTTCGGGCGGATCTTCGATATTGATGTATTCGACCTTGCCGAAAGTGTCCGCTATCTCTTCAAAACTCGAATCGCATCTCACGAAGAATTTGCCCTTGAATTCATCATCGGGGAGCACATACCCCTCGGGAGATTTGACCCATCCGAAGGGCTTGCGCCTGCCTAAATGCCTCGCGCAGTCTATCACATCCGCCACAACGGCGCTTGCCGTCGGGAGTTTGCCCGCTCCGCGCCCGTAAAACACCGCGTCGCCCAGAGCGTTGCCCCTCACGAGGATCGCGTTGAATACTCCGCTCACGCAAGCGAGCTGGCTCTCGCCGCTTATCAGGGCGGGCGAAACGCATACGGAAACATTTCTGCCGCCGTTTACCGCTTTGGCAGAGGCTACGAGCTTGATAACTCCGCCCCATGCCTCGGCATATTTTACATCGGTCTTTGTAATATCTCTGATGCCTTCCGTACTGAATGAATCGGGCTTTACCTCTTTGCCGAAGCAGAGATCGGCAAGGATGCATATTTTGCGGCAGGCGTCGATCCCGTCAACATCGGCGGACGGGTCGCGCTCGGCATATCCGAGCTCCTGAGCATCCGCAAGGGCGTCTTCAAAATCCGCTCCGTCGGAAAACATTCTGGTGAGTATGTAGTTTGTGGTGCCGTTGAGGATCCCGGCTACCTCCGTTATTTTGTTGGCTGAAAGGCACTGGATTATCGGCCTGATTATGGGGATCCCGCCGCCTACGCTCGCTTCAAAAAGGAAATTCACATTGTTTGCCTTCGCCGCTTCGAGCAACTCTATGCCCTTTGCGGCTACGAGCTCTTTATTGGAAGTTACAACGCTTTTGCCGGCGTTGAGGCAGGCGAGCACGAAATCATAAGCCGGTTTGAGACCGCCCATGGTTTCCACAACTATTTTGACCTCGGGGTCACTCAGAATTTTATTGAAATCATCCGTCACAAGCGATTCATTCGGATCACCCGGGAATGTTCGCAGATCGAGGATGTACTTTAGTTCAAGACTGTCTTGCAGACTTTTTTTGACGATGTGCGCATGGTTTTTTTTGAGCACCTCGGCTACGCCTGAGCCGACCGTGCCGTAACCCATTATCGCAACATACATACAATCGCCTCCTTTAAGAAGTGAAATCACTCATACTATAATATCATAAAACAGACAAAGAATAAAGAGAAAATTTTCACTTTTTAAAAATTTTTGAATTTTTCCCGATATGATTGTAAAAAAGCGCAATATGTTGTAAAATCGAAAGCAGAATATTTCAATGGAGTGACAACGGTGGAGATTATCGAAAAAAGAAAAAAACTGCTCGTGAATATTGTTTATTTTTCGCTGTTTGTGGTTTTGTATTATCTCTTTATCAAATACGCGCTTTGGCTGGTTGCGCCTTTTATTCTCGCCTTCCTCATAGCCATGCTTCTTCAGAAGCCGATAAGGAAGATAAATGATAAAACCCATATCAATAAAAAGCTGCTTTCGGTCGTGTTCGTGCTGCTGATCATCGCGTTGCTTGCCGGGGTGCTGACCCTTGTGGGCTATCTCGCGGGCACGGAGCTTTATGAATTCGGCAAAAGCCTTGCCGCAAAGCTCAGCTCTCTGCCCGATCTGATCGAATCCGCTGAAAATTACCTTGTAGGATATACCGAACGCTTGCCCGGCAAGCTCGGGGATTCTCTGACTCAGACCGTGAGCGGAATCGCAGAGCAGATACTCGGCTATGTGAGAGAAGAAGAGACCGAGGTAATTTCGGAGAGCGCGGCTGCCGCAGCTCCTTCGATGGGAGGCTTCGATTTTTCATCTATCGCCACACCTATCTTCGGCATCCTTTCAAAGGCAAAGACCATTCCGGCTTTTCTCACCGCGGTCCTTATCGGAATAATCTCCTGCTTCTTCATGACCTCCGACTATGACGGCCTTATAAAGGTGATCAAGAAAGTCGCTTCCCCCGAGTGCGCAAAAACACTCTCAAAGACGAAGCATGTCATATTTGATATTTTAGGTAAATGGTGTAAGTCCTACGCGACGGTGCTGTTTATCACATTTTGCGAAATGCTGATAGGCCTGCATATCCTCAAATTCGCGGGGATCTATAAAGGCGGATACATATTTGCCATAGCGATCTGCACGGCGATAGTCGATATTTTACCCGTTTTCGGAACGGGCACGATACTTATCCCCTGGGGAGTAATAAGCCTTTTTATGCATAAGATCCCGCTCGGGATCGGGCTGCTTGTGATTTACGGATTAATCACCGTTATCCGCCAGGTGGTGGAGCCCAAGATAGTTTCTTCAAATGTCGATGTCCACCCGGTCATCACCCTGATGTCAATGTATATCGGCATTCAGGTATTCGGCGTTTTCGGGATCCTTATTTTGCCGATCACGGTCGTTATCGTAAAGACCCTCAACGATGAAGGGATAATCCATCTGTGGGGCGGCTCAGGGAGTGAACAGCCTGCGGAAACCGAGAAGAAAACAGCCGAAAATGAGGAGCCCGGAAAAAAACCGCAGGAGCAAATACCGGCTCCCGATAATGTAAAGTAAAAGCACTTTACAGATATACGAAATATCTAAAATAAAAACTCTATCATTGTGGATATTGCCCTGTTTCAAAATGCGGGGCAATATTTTTTTGTCAAACTCGTAAAAAATCGTTGAAATCCCTTATTATTTATGATATTATTGACCCGCTATTGTGAATTATTCTCGGTTAAACCGAGGTTTAGGAGGAAGACCTTTGAAAGCTTATAATGCAAAAGACATCAGAAACATCGCCATAGCCGGTCACAGCGGCAGAGGCAAAACCACACTTGCCGAGGCAATGCTCTACCTTGCAAAAGCAACAGACCGTCTCGGCAGAGTAGCCGACGGCAACACGGTCCTCGACTATG
Source organism: uncultured Clostridia bacterium (assembly GCA_947166625.1). Classification (GTDB taxonomy): domain Bacteria; phylum Bacillota; class Clostridia; order Oscillospirales; family Acutalibacteraceae; genus CAG-177. The sequence goes on along the minus strand of CAMVEX010000002.1, from coordinate 122,468 downwards.
ACGCCGAAGAAAAAAGGCGCAAGGCATCTATCACCACCTCTATGGCGGGATTTGAATGGAACAACACCAAGATAAATATTCTCGACACTCCGGGTCTTTTTGACTTTGCGGGCGGCGTTGCCGAAGGCATCCGCGCGGCAGAAGCTGCTCTCATAGTCCTCGCGTCCGGCTCAGGTATAGATGTAGGCGCTGAGAAGGCTTATAAAGCAGCCGATAAAAGAGGTATAGCCAAGATTTTCGCGGTTTCACGCTGCGACGCCGAGAATGCCGATTTCGGCAAGACTCTTGACGCTCTCAAAGAGGAATACGGCGCACCCATCTGCCCCGTAGTAGTCCATTATTCGGGCACCACATACGTTGATTTCTCAACAGGCAAAGCTTTTGAATACAATAACGGCAAGGCAAGCGAAGTTGCCGTTCCCGATGACGCAGCCATAGCCGATATGCAGGCGGCATTTACCGAGGCTGTCGCATCGGCAGACGAGGCTCTTATGGAAAAATTCTTTATGGAAGAGCCCCTTACCCCCGAAGAGATTGCTTCAGGTCTTAAAGCCGGCATCTTAAACGGTGACATTTATCCCGTATATGCCTGCTCCGGTTACAATACCGACGCCGTAGATCTTCTTCTCAACGGTATAGTCGCCTCCGCTCCCGACGCCACTCACGCGGCTGAGGGCGATATCAAGGTTGACGAAAACGGTCCCGTTGCGGCTGTCTGCTTCAAGACCATTGATGACCGCTTCGGCAAGATGTCATTCTTCAAGGTAATTTCCGGCAAGCTTTCGGGCTCTGTTCCCGCTTACAACAGCCGCACCGAAAATCAGGAAAAGATAGGCAAGATGCTCTTCCTCAAGGGCGAAAAGCAGGAAGATACCGCCGAGATAGTTGCCGGCGATATCGGTATCGTCACGAAGCTTGACGGCTTCAAAACCGGCGACACTCTCTGCCCGCCCAAGAGCGATCTCACTCTCGAAGGCGTCAATTATCCCGCTCCCTGCCTCTCGATGGCTATCAGAGCCAAGAAGAAGGGCGAAGAGGATAAAGTTGCCGCGGGTCTCAACAGGATCATCAGCGAGGATCCGACAGTATCATTCTCCACAAATGTAGAAACTCACGAGCAGGTAGTTTCCACTCTCGGCGAGCAGCATCTCGATGCAGTGGTCACCAAGCTCAAAAATAAATTCAATGTTGAGGTTGAGCTCTCCGTTCCCAAAGTGGCTTACAGAGAGACTATCAGCAAGACAGCTTCCGTTCAGGGCCGTCATAAGAAGCAGTCCGGCGGCAGCGGCCAGTTCGGTGATGTCTGGGTACGCTTCGAGCCCCTCCAGGGCGAAGGCTTTGAGTTCGCAGACGAAGTAGTCGGCGGCGCCGTTCCCAGAAACTTCATCCCCTCGGTCGAAAAAGGTCTCCGTCAGGCGATCCTCAAGGGTCCCCTTGCCGGATGCCCGGTCGTGGGAATCAAAGCGACCCTTTATGACGGATCTTCACACCCCGTTGACTCCAACGATATGGCGTTCCAGACCGCCGCGAGAATCGCTTTCAAAAACGGTATGGCGCAGGCAGGTCCCAAACTTCTTGAGCCTTACGGACTTCTTAAGGCTTATATGCCCGGCGATAATCTCGGCGACATCATGGGCGATGTTACCAAGAGACGCGGCAGAGTTCTCGGAATGGGTCAGAGCGAAGAGGATCCCAAGATGCAGGAGCTTACCGCTGAGGTCCCCATGGGCGAGATGGGCGATTTCGCTACCGTTCTCCGCTCGGTAACTATCGGCAGAGGCTATTTCTCATTTGAATTCGATCATTATGAGACGGCTCCCGAAAACGTTGCCCAGAAGGTCATTGAAGAAGCCAAGGCAGACGCCGAGGACGAATAATATTCAACCGAATATGTAAATGAAACAAACCCCGACCGCAGATCAGCCTGAGGTCGGGGTTAACAGCGCGGTTATAAGATTTTCAATGATTCCCGCTTTTGCTCAAAAATCATTTATCATCTTGTTTTCCGTGAAGATGATTGAGATAATAGCTTGCGCCGAATCTGTTTGTTTCTCTGTCAAGGCGGGCGTTTTCGGAATTGTCATAGTCACAGTGCCTAATTTCGGGGATCCCGTCATTGATCACCATATATGACGCGGCTCTGTAGGCTCTTTCATCGCGCCCCTTTAAGTAGTAAAGAGTGCCCGGATTATATACGGATCTGTCATCGCTCAGAGAGAATATGCACGCGTTATGAGAATGCCCGAGTATAAAGCATTTTTTCTCCGCGTTCGGCGCGTTTGAATATTTGTTCCACCGTGTGTCAAATGCTCGCAGTGAATCTTTGCCGATCAGAGAGAGCAGGAATTGATTTTTTCTCTCGATCGTGTTATATGCGTGCCTTACGCAGTAATTCACCCCGTCCGCTTCAAAATTGAGGTTGCGCGGCAGGGATGCGAGATATTCAATATCTTCGCCGGTCATTTGTTCCACTGTGAATTTTGTGAATCCGACGGCGCGTTCGCCTCTCTTGAGGGTGGCGTTGCGGATTATTTCGAGATCGTGATTTCCGCAGACCGTCTCGATTTCGGTGCGGCGGAATATTTCAATGACCTCATGCGGATGATAGCCGTAATTTACAAGGTCGCCCGCGCAGATGATCCTGTCGGCGTCCGATTCTTTTTCCAATACGGCGTTAAGCGCGGGAAGGTTTGCGTGAATATCCGAAATAACGAGAATCTTCATTGTCTTGCTCCGTTTCAGAGTGATGTATATATATTACATTATGTTGTTTGCAAATGCAATAGTGTGAATAATGAACAATAAAACTTCATAATATGTATAATATTCATTAAATCTGCAATAATATTCAATTTTTATGCAATAATCCTTGACTGTTTCTGTATATTATTGTATAATACTTGCATATTATTCATGAGAGGTTTAATATGATCAAAGTGTTTACCGACGGAAGCGCGGGGACTACGGGTCTTCGTATAAACTCCCGCCTTTCCGAGAGAAAAGATATAGAGCTTATCAAGCTCGATGAATCTCTGCGCAAGGATCCCGAAGCCCGCAGAGAAGCGATTTTTAATGCGGATATCGCCTTCCTCTGCCTGCCCGATGCCGCGGCAATTGAAGCCGCCGCCCTTGCAGACGGAAGCGATACGGTGCTGATAGATACTTCCACCGCTCACAGGGTCAGCGAAGGTTGGGCTTACGGCTTCCCGGAGCTGACGGGTCAGAGAGAAAAAATCGCGGTTTCAAAGCGCATCGCAAATCCCGGATGCCACGCGAGCGGATTTATCTCTCTTGTGGCTCCTCTCACCGAATGCGGTATTATCCCGAAGAGCGCGATGCTTGATTGCTTTTCGCTTACTGGGTATTCGGGCGGCGGCAAAAAGATGATCGCGGAGTATGAAGGGGATGAGAGAGACTGCCTGCTTGATGCGCCGAGAATGTACGGCACGGGTCAGCAGCATAAGCATCTGCCCGAGATGAAGGCGGTCTGCGCTCTCGAAAATCCGCCAGTATTCTGCCCGATAGTCGCTCCGTATTACAGCGGCATGGAGGTAACGGTCCCTCTCTTTGCAGGCAATATCAACGGCACTGCGGAGGATATAAAATCGGTCTATAAAGAATATTATTCGGGGTCTGTTGTCAGGTATTCCGATGAGGATGAGAGCGGATTTATGTCTGCCGGGCTCATGAGCGGCAGGGACGGTATGCTGATAACCGTCTGCGGCAATGATGAGAGAATACTTCTTGTTTCAAGGTTTGATAATCTCGGCAAAGGCGCCTCGGGCGCGGCTGTGCAAAATATGAATATAGTTATGGGCGTTGATGAAACAACGGGTCTGACGATTTAACGGAGGCAAAAATGAAAATTATCGAAGGCGGCGTATGCGCTGCAAAAGGATTCACGGCGGGCGGTGTTCACTGCGGAATACGCAAAAACAGAGAAAAAAGAGATCTTGCGCTGATTTACAGCGAGGTCAAAGCAACTGCGGCGGCGGTATATACCACAAATCTCGTTAAGGGAGCCCCGCTGACGGTCACAAAAAAGCATCTGTCTGACGGCTTCGCTCAGGCGGTCATCTGCAACAGCGGAAACGCGAATACCTGCAATGCGAACGGCATAGAGATCGCGGAAAAGATGAGCGGCCTTTTGGCAGACGCTCTTGCGATAGATGAAAACGATGTCGTCGTGGCTTCTACCGGAGTGATCGGTGAGCCGCTTGATATAGAGCCGATCAGGCTCGGGATTCCCGCTTTGATAAATTCTCTCAATGAAAACGGGAGCGCCGAGGCGGCAGAGGGAATAATGACTACCGATACCGTTAAAAAAGAGGTCGCGGTCGAATTCGAGATCGGCAGCAAGGTCTGCAAAATCGGCGGGATCGCAAAGGGAAGCGGCATGATCCATCCCAATATGGCGACTATGCTTGTATTCATCACGACCGACGCCGCAATATCGCCCGAAATGCTCCGCAAAGCCCTCAGCGGCGATATCGGAAACACCTTCAATATGGTTTCGGTTGACGGAGACACATCCACTAATGATATGGTCACCGTGCTCGCAAACGGAATGGCGGGGAATGAGATCATTGATTACGAAGGAGAGGCGTTCTGCGCATTTATGAAGGCCCTCAATACCGTTACCGTAAATCTTTGCAGGATGATAGCGGGTGACGGCGAAGGCGCCACAAAGCTTCTCGAATGCAAAGTGACGGGCGCGAAGGATGAGCCCACGGCAAAGACGGTCGCCAAGAGCGTTATTTGCTCTTCTCTGCTCAAGGCGGCGATGTTCGGAGCGGACGCAAACTGGGGCAGAGTGCTCTGCGCCATCGGCTACAGCGGAGCGGATGTGGATGTCAATAAGATCGACGTTTCGTTTAAGAGCGCGAAAGGCGAGATACCCGTCTGCGTTGACGGAGCCGGGATCGAATTCAGCGAAGAATTCGCAAAAGAGATCCTGCTCGAAAAAGAGATAGAGATCCTCATAGAGCTCAAAAGCGGAGATAAATCCGCGACGGCGTGGGGGTGCGATCTTACATACGATTATGTAAAAATAAACGGAGACTACCGTACCTGAGGAGGGATCAGAGTGAAGAGCGAATATTCGGCGAGCGAGCGTATCCACGATATAATCACCGCTCTGCCTTACATAAAGAGATACACCGGCAGGATAGTCGTTGTAAAATACGGCGGCAACGCCATGATAAATGAAGAACTGAAGCATCAGGTCATGCTCGATCTCGTTTTGCTCTGGACCATCGGGGTCAAGGTCGTCCTCGTCCACGGAGGCGGACCCGAGATCAGCGATATGATGCAAAAACTCGGCAAGAAGCCCGAATTTGTTGACGGCTTGAGAGTTACGGATAAAGAGACAGTCGATATAGTCCAGATGGTGCTTGCGGGCAAGGTCAACAAAACCCTCGTTAATTACCTTGAGGAAAAGGGCGCAAAGGCTATCGGGCTCTCCGGAATGGACGGACGCCTTATCGAGGCTGAAATCAAGGATGAAAGGCTCGGCTATGTGGGCGAGATCACAAAGATAAATGAGAAGCCGATACTTGATTTGCTTGAAAAAGGCTATATTCCCGTTATTTCAACTCTCGGCTGTGACAGAAACGGGAATGCTTATAACATAAACGGCGACACCGCCGCCGCAAAGATCGCGGGAGCGCTCAAGGCAGAGAGATTCCTGCTCATGACCGATATTTCGGGAGTGATGAAGGATAAGGACGATCCTACCACGCTGATCCCCGAGATCACAAGGGAAGACGCAGAGAAGTATTATGCCGACGGCACCATTTCCGGCGGTATGATCCCGAAGGTGAAATGCTGCTTTGACGCGATAGATGACGGGGTAAAGAGCGTTGTCATCATGAACGGCACCATCCCTCATTCGATCCTTATAGAGCTTCTTACCAATGAGGGCGCGGGCACCATGTTTAACGGAGGAAATGAATGAATATCAAAGAAAAAGACAGGGAATATATAGCCTCGACCTATAACAGATTCCCTATCGAGATAGTCGGCGGCAAGGGCTCCGTGCTCCGGGATGAAACGGGTAAAGAATATATAGATATGGGGAGCGGCATCGGAGTGACCTCATTCGGCATCGCGGATGAAAAATGGCAGCAGGCGATCACCGACCAGATCTCGAAGGTACAGCATACCTCCAATCTGTATTACACCGACCCCTGCGTTATCCTCGCGGAAAAACTTTGCCTTAAAACCGGAATGAAAAAGGTGTTTTTCTCAAATTCCGGCGCAGAGGCGAATGAATGCGCCATCAAAGCCGCCCGAAAATATGCCGCGGAGAAAAAAGGCGGGGATCACTTTACTGTCATCACCCTTAAAAACAGTTTCCACGGAAGGACCCTCACCACCCTTGCGGCAACGGGGCAGGAGCATTATCACGAATTGTTTACGCCGCTCACCCCGGGATTTGCCCATGTTGAGGCGGGGAATCTCGAAGAGCTGAAAAAAACCGCGGAGGAAACAAAGGCCGCGGCTATAATGATCGAGTGCGTCCAGGGCGAAGGCGGAGTGATACCGCTCGACCCGGATTATGTCAGAGGCGTTTATGATTACGCCGCTGAAAATGATATTATCCTTATCACGGATGAGGTGCAGACGGGCAACGGCAGGAGCGGAATGCTCTATTCATATATGAATTACGGGATCAAGCCCGATATAGTTTCCACCGCAAAAGGGCTCGCAGGCGGTCTGCCTCTCGGAGCAACGCTCCTCGGCGAAAAGGTAAAGGATGTTTTCGGCTTCGGAGATCACGGCTCTACCTTCGGAGGAAATCCGGTTTGCTGCGCCGCGGCGATAAGCATAATAGACAGGATCGATGACGCCCTGCTTGATGAAGTAAAAGAAAAGAGCAGATATATTTTCGGCGAGTTTGAGGGCGCCGATGGCGTAGAGAGCGTAAGCGGACTCGGTCTGATGATAGGCATAAAGACTGTAAAGAGCGCCTCCGAGGTCGTGAAAACCGCTATGGAAAACGGAGTTCTATGCCTCACGGCAAAAGATAAAGTGAGGCTGCTTCCGGCGCTTAATATCCCCATGAATGTGCTCGAAAAAGCAGTAAAAAATATAAAATCTGCCTGCGCATCCAAATAAAAACAAAAAACGGACGGTCCGTTAAGGACCGTCCTGATTTTTTACCAGCTGAATATTTCTTCGGGATTTTCAAATATTCCCTCAAGGCGTTTAATGAATGGGATGAGCTTTGCGAAATCAAGCGCTCTGTGGTCAAAAACAAGCTGCATGGGCATCACGTTTCCGGGGACGACGATATCGTTTCCGTTTTCATCCTGAGTGACGACCGGCTGTTTCTGAACCGAACTCATGCATATAACAAATACCTCGGGCGGGATGATCGCGAGCATCGTGCAGCGCCCGTGAATGCCTCTTGTGGTAGAGCCGATATTTGAAATGCACACCGTACCCTGGCGGATATCCTCTTTGGTGAGGCGGTCGGTTTCGGGGATGGCATAATAATCCTTCTTGGCCTGACCTTTTAATGTTGTCACCTTGTGCTTGCCGAGCTTCGCTCCGATAAGTCTGTTAACCGCTTTGAGGATATGCCCCCTTTTAAGCTTTTGAATCGTATCGTCAAAAGAGATAGAATACATTACTTCGTCAAGATTGGTGTTGCCGATCCTGCGGGCGGTGTCGTTTATATAATCGTTGAGCTCTTTGAGCGATTTGCTTCCTATATCGTGAAGGTTGATGGTCATCATTTCGTTATTCGGGAGCACCCAGGTCATCGAGGCGTGAATATCCTCATATTCGGTGACATAGCCCTTCACTCTTTTTGCGTCAAAATGGATCTGCGCATTCAGCTCGGGAGCCGCCTTAAGCCCCTCTGCGATAGCTTTGAGCATCATGGTGTTTACGGTAATTTTTGAACTGAATTTCCCCGAAGCGTTCAGATCCTTGACAGCCGCCATGAATTTGGAGACCTCGGGCTCGTAGCTGTAGCCGATGTGGGGGACCGTCTGCCAGCTCTCCGTTGTCATATTGGCGATTATTTTTCTCTGGATCCCGAACCATGTTGTTTTGGCAGGTTTCATTTTTATTCCCTCCCTGTTGTGTGGTTTATGAATAAATATAAAATTGATTTGTATATATCGCATAAATTATAACATCGCAATGATCAATATTCAATTGATAAATAGGAACAATTACATATATCATAATGAATAAATTTTGTATATTTATTACTGAACGTAAGATAACAAAGCAAAATATAATTTCAGGCTCGCAGGTTTGTTCCTGCGAGCCTTTTCTGCGTATTATGCGGCGGGATCGATCCCATCGGGAATGATCTCGGGTTTTGTATCGGCAGGCTCCGTTAAATCCGTATTGTCATCGGGTAGCGGAGCAACGGGGCTGTCGCCCGGCTGCGGGTCATCTGCGGCGGGGGGAGTGAAGCTCTTGACTCCGAGCTCGTATGTATATTTGCCGTACCACTCGCCTGTAAGATAGTTTCTTCCTTCAATGAGCAGCTTATCCTCGGTAAGGGTGAAGCGCATTCCCGTGCCTTTTGCCGTTACGCCGAATCTGTTTCCCTTGCCGAAGCTCGGCACGTTGATGCAGTTTATACCGTTTTTTACCTGAACGCAGGACATATTGAAGAGCCTCGCTATCGGCCCGTTAAGGCCGGCGTGAAGATGGCCGCTGATGTAGAATACATTATCGTATTTGCCCATGACCTGCTTGAGTTTTCTGGTGGTTGCCGCCTTTACGCTGCCGCCGGGGATAATGGGCCAGAGCAGCGCTTCGCCGTGAGTGCCTTTGAGAGGCCAGTGGCAGATAACGAAGCAGGGCTTTCCGTCTTTAGCACCCTGAGCGAGCTCGGAATCGAGAAACGCGATCTGTTCATCGCTGATAGACGCGCTGTTGGGAGCGCTTCCTTCGTCGCCGAGCACAACGACCTTGTAGCCCTTGACCTCGGTGCTGTAATAATCTTTTTCGCTTTCAACTCCGAGACTTTGATTGCGGTATTTTATGGCAACCGGTCTGTGTTCCTCGCGGGGCTTCGTCTGACCGTAATCGTGGTTTCCGTTTGCGGTAATCAGCTTTGAATCCTCGATTTTAAGCAGTGTTTCATAAAAATCTCTGTATTCGGATTCCCATCCGCTGTTTGTAATATCGCCCGCAACGATCACACCGTCCGCGTGAGTTTCCTGCGCGTTGATCTTATTGACGCCGTCTTTGAAAAGACTGAGCGTGTCATCGGAACCGACATGAGTATCGGAAAGAACTTCAAGGGTGAGTAAAGGCTCATCCTCCTGAGCCGAGGCGGTGATCGCGGGTATTACCGCGAGCTTTGCATTAAAAGGTATGGCGGAAAGAGCCATCAATATTACGAGAGCGATTGATAAAACCGATGTTATTTTTTTGAAGCCTGTGTTCATTTTGACCTCCGTATCCGGATCCCCCGGATTGACATTTGCTTATTGCTTATTTGTTTTTCTTTTTGCCGAAAATTCCCTTTAACAAGGGGAAGAATAAATCGTGGTATATAAGCACGGCGCCTATGATCGATACGACTATGGTAACAAACATAAGTATTCCGACTCCCGTTGACGGAGCGATGAGAAGGACTATCACTCCGCAGATTATCGGAGCTATGCCCAGACGCCAGTGCTTGGCGAAATAGCTTGCGCCCAGAGCGCCGAAAAGGGCGGGAAGGACGTTGCTGAACGCCGCCTTGAAAGTCTGATTGTCGCTCGCCGTGCTGAAAACCTTGGCGAAGGCAAGCACGCCGACCGCAATTACGATGGTGGTCGTCAGGGATGAAACGGCGATTGAGATCGTGCTTATTACCTCGCCCTCCTCCGTGTTTGGTCTTACCTTCGCGTTTTCCATCGCGTTAAGGCCGCAGGGGAGCTTGAGGTTTGAGATATTTCCGGTCACGAATGAGAGATATGTGCCTCCCGCGCCGAGCATCGGCACATAAGTGACCACCTCGATAATGCCCGTGACCCAGTAGAGGGGAGCGAGAGTTGCGACCACCTTGCCGATGATATTGAGGCTCGGCCAGGTTTTGAGGATGATCGACATCATTACCGGTACCATCATCATCATCAGAAGTGCGGCGTAGTTCCAGACGGTGCCCCAGATATGGACCCTGTCAAAATAATTCTTTTTATCAGCCATTTCCCGTCACCGCCTTTCCTACTTCATACCAGGTGAAATCGGCAATGCTCGGCGGCAGTATCTTTGAGAATATGACTGCGCACGCCATAGCCGCAAACATTGCGAGCGGCATTGCGAATGATTCAAATTTTTCGAGCGCCTTTACCTTGCGGCAGAGCGTCATGAATATAAGCATAAAGATTATCGCGAATATGAGAGTGAGGATAGAAAGGGCGCCGGAGGATTCAGTGATGATCTTCTGGGTTATTTTTTTGCCCGCTTCGTCAAACATCTCATTTCCGGCAGCGTCAAGCACCGGCTCGGTCGCTATGGTGCAGCCGTTTATGGCTCTCGCTATGAAAGCGGAGATGATGCCGATAAATGCCGCGGCGGAGAGGATATCGCCCATCTTTGCGGTTCTTTCATCCTTGCTGACGGCTCCGCCGATTTTTTTCTGAAGCTTTTTGCAAACGATGGGGAGGAAGGTGAGCGGAAATACGGAGCCGATCGTCATAGCCCAAACGACGGTCGAAAACTGCTTCATATCCGTTATCTCTTTGCTCAGCGATCCGCCGAGATTATTCAGAGCGGTCTCTGCGGCGACGGTTTCATAGGCGAGGTTGCCGATGACTGTAAGCCTTATCCACGGAAGAATGACGCCGAGCGCTTTTGCGAGCACAAACACGGTCACGAGGATGGAAATAGCCGGCGCTATCGAAAACAGAATGCTTGATGTTACGGTATTCATCAGCGTTTCACGCTTGATGCCGAGCTCTTTGCCGTGTTTCCACGATTTAACGATAAAGAAGAAAGACTGAGCCGCTATGAATGCGATAACTCCGAAGGCTATGGCATACATCGCGGGGCTCTCTTTGAACTGCTCCAATAGGATCCCTCCTGTCAATTCGTTAAGAATTTATTAACAAAAGTAATATTATCACAGAATATTAAAATATGTCAATAAATAAGGAAATAATTTGATGATCGAAAAGCAAAAAATAATGAAGTGAAACATCAAAAGGCAATAATTAGCACTCAATATAAATGAGTGCTAACAATTTACAATCAGTTAACATTTGCATAACAAAATATCCGATTTTTACGGTTATCATATAGTTGTCAAAAGGGACAGGACAAAAAATGAAAAGGCTCCCCAAAGGAGCAACAGGAGGTATTATTATGTTTGAACTTACAAGAAAAAATACAAATCATCCGACTTACGGCATCAACCCCTTCCGCACTATGGAAGATTTTGAGCGCAATTTCTTCGGCTTCCCCTTCGGAAACTTCTTTGATAACAGAGAGCTTGCCGAATTCAAGACCGATGTAACAGACGAAGGCGATCACTATATGCTCGAAGCAGACCTGCCCGGCTTTGACAAAAATGACATCAACCTGAGCATAGATGGCGACAACCTCGTTATCAGCGCCGAGCGCCACAGCAAGTATGAGGATAAGGATGAGAAGGATAAGGTTATCCGTATGGAGCGTTCTTACGGCTCTTACTCAAGGTCATTTGATATCGGCGGCATAGACGCCGACGGCATCAAGGCAAAGTATGAAGACGGAGTGCTCAAGCTCACCCTTCCCAAGAAGCAGCCCGCAGCTCCCGAATCGAGGAAGCTCGAAATCGAATGATCACCGCATATTTTCAAGACCGCCTCGCGCGGTCTTTTTTTATGCTCACCCGGCTCAAAATGATTAAAAATCCTTGATAAATTGCCGGGCTGATGTTATTATAAGGGCATACCGGGATTTGCCGCGGCGAATCCGTAAATTCGGAAAGGATGGATAATTATGGCTGATTTCAAAATAGGTGTTATCATTGACAGCTTCAGGGTGGATATTCCCACGGCGGTAGTAAAAGCCGCGCAGGTCGGCGCCCAGGGCATTCAGGTTTATGCCACACGCGGAGAAATGGCTCCCGAAAATATGAATTCTCATAAGCGCTCCGAATTCAAAAAGCTCGTGGCGGATAACGGTCTTGTCATATCCGCTCTTTGCGGAGACCTCGGCGGAGGATTTACCGATCCCGATGAAAATCCCGCCAGAATCGAAAAATCAAAAAGGATTATCGAGCTTGCCAAAGAGCTCGGCACCGATATTGTTACCACTCATATAGGCGTAGTCCCGGAAGACAGCGGAAGCGACAGATTCAAAATAATGCAGGAGGCGTGCGCCGAGCTTGCCGGTTTTGCAGACAGTATTCAAGCCCATTTCGCGGTCGAAACAGGCCCCGAAACAAGCGCGACCCTTAAAAACTTCCTTGATTCTCTCGGCTCAACGGGCGTCGCGGTCAATCTTGACCCCGCCAACCTCGTGATGGTTACCGGCGACGACCCCGCAAAGGCGGTTTACAATCTCAGGGACTATATCGTTCACACCCACGCAAAAGACGGAAAGCAGCTTTTTTATAAAGACCCCGAGATAATTTACGGAGTCAAAAAAGATCCGATAGTCACCGGACCGAGCTTTGAAGAGGTGCCTCTCGGAGAGGGCAGTGTGCCCTGGAATGAATATCTGAATGCTCTCAGAGATATAGGCTATCACGGCTTCCTTACCATTGAGCGCGAGGTCGGCGATGACCCCGAAAAAGATATCCGCACGGCAGTAGAGTTTCTTAAAGAGAGGATCTGAATATGAAAATCGGAGTCAGCAGTTACAGCTTTCAGCAGTTGATAAGCTCCGGCAGACAGGATCAGAAAAGTATTGTCAAGATCGCCCGCGAAATGGGCTTTGAAGGAATAGAATTCACCGATCTCAACACTCCCGAAGGTCTTACAGAGGAGCAGTATGCCGCAGAAATCAGAGAGGAATGCGAGCGCAATTCTCTGCCCGTCATCAGCTACACCATAGGCGCGGATATGCTCAGATTCTTCGGCGGCACGAATTCAGCCGAGATAGAAAGAGTGTGTAAAAAGCTCGATGTTGCAAAGATCCTCGGCGCGCCTACCTTGAGGCACGATATAGCTTGGGGGATCCCCGAGGGCTGCCCGTTTAAGGATTTTGATGACGCCCTGCCCGTGATGGTCGGCGGCGCAAAGCAGATAACTGATTATGCCGAAACTCTCGGGATAGTCACCATGACGGAAAATCACGGATTCTTTTGCCAGGACAGCGAGAGGGTAGAGCGCATAATCAAAGGGGTCGGGAGCGATAATTTCGGAGCGCTGATCGATATAGGCAATTTCAGCTGCGCCGATGAGGATAATCTGAGTGCGGTCAGGCGTATGATCCCATACGCGAAGCATATCCACGCTAAGGATTTTCATATCAAGAGCGCACGGGGCGCCGACCCCGGCGAGGGATTTTTCAAATCAAGAGGCGGGAATTATCTCAGAGGCGCAATCATCGGCCACGGTAATGTGGATGTATCCGCCTGCCTCAACGCGATCAAAGATTCCGGTTATGACGGATTTGTGAGCGTTGAATTTGAGGGTATGGAGGATTGTATTTCGGGGATCCGTATCGGATTTGACAATCTCAGGGCTTATCTTGGAATTTGACAAATTGCCGTTATGTATAAAGTATTCCCTAACTTTTCCCGTTGATAATATAATTTTGTATAAATCGCTGAAATTTATTTCGGCGATTTTCTTTTGCTTGTACGGGCAGTGCAGTTGTGATAAAATTACCCGTGTGAAATTTGATTGCCGTTTAACCGGCAGTCACTAAGGAAGTGTGTATTATGAGTTATGTCAAAAGAATCATCGAAGATGTTGCGGCAAAGAACGTCTCCGAGCCCGAATTTGTGCAGACGGTCGAAGAAGTTCTGACTTCTCTTGAGCCTGTTGTCGCGCAGCATCCGGAGTATGAAAAAGCAGGCCTGCTTGAAAGAATGGTAGAGCCCGAGAGAGCCATCACCTTCAGAGTTACCTGGGTAGATGACAGCGGCAAAGTTAATGTCAACCGCGGCTACAGGGTCCAGTTTAACGGCGCTATCGGTCCCTACAAGGGCGGCCTTCGTTTCCACCCCACCGTTTATATCGGCATTATGAAGTTCCTTGCGTTTGAGCAGACCTTCAAAAACAGCCTCACCGGCCTGCCCATAGGCGGCGGTAAGGGCGGCTCCGATTTTGATCCCAGAGGCAAGAGCGACGGGGAGATCATGCGCTTCTGCCAGGCATTTATGAGCGAGCTTTACAGACATATCGGCCCCAATGTTGACGTCCCCGCCGGCGATATAGGCGTAGGCGCAAGAGAGATAGGCTATCTCTTCGGCCAATACAGAAGGATCAGAGATTCATTTGATAACGGCGTTCTCACCGGCAAGAATCTCTCATACGGCGGCTCTCTCATCAGACCCGAGGCAACGGGTTACGGCGCGATCTATTACACCTGCGAGGTCCTCAAACATTTCGGCGAGGATATCAAGGGCAAGACCTTCGCCGTTTCCGGATTCGGCAATGTCGCCTGGGGCGCCTGCAAAAAAATCGCAGAGCTCGGCGGCAAGGCAGTCACCGTATCGGGCCCCGACGGCTATATCTATGATCCCGACGGTATCGTAACGGAAGAAAAAATAAACTATCTGCTCGAAATGAGAGCGAGCGGCAGAGATAAGGTTCAGGATTACGCGGATAAATTCGGCGTGGAATTCTATGCGGGCGAGAAGCCCTGGGGAGTAAAAGTCGATGTTGCTCTTCCCTGCGCCACTCAGAATGAGATCGGCATGAAGGAAGCCGAGCAGATCGTTGCCAACGGCGTTCCTTACTATATTGAGGTCGCCAATATGCCCACCACCAACGAAGCGCTTGCCTATCTCAAGGCAAACTGCAAGGCGGTCGCTCCCTCAAAGGCTGTCAATGCCGGCGGCGTTGCCACCTCCGCGCTTGAGATGAGTCAGAATTCAATGCGCTACAGCTGGACCGCCGAAGAGGTTGACGCTAAGCTTCATCAGATCATGGTGAATATTCACGACAGCTCCGCCGCGGCCGCTGAGAAATACGGCTTCGGTTATGACCTTGTCGCCGGCGCGAATATCGCAGGCTTCATAAAGGTTGCGGATGCCATGATGGCTCAGGGCTTAATCTGAGTCTTGACAAAACGGCGTATCGGTTATATAATTGTCACGTTAAGTAAATATTCCTTATAAAGAGCGGCGGAGGGACAGGCCCTGTGAAGCCCGGCAACCTGGTTATCAAGGTGCTAATTCCTGCGGCATTCTGCCGAAAGATAAGGTGTTTTCGCCCGCCGGGTGCCAAGCGCCTCGGCGGGTTTTGAGCGGGAACTGCGCTTTTCGTCGCGTAACGCATTTTACGGAGGTTATTATGGCACATTATTTCTTTACATCCGAATCCGTCACAAACGGCCATCCCGATAAGATCTGCGATCAGATTTCCGATGCGGTGCTTGACGCCATTCTTGAGAAGGATCCCAACGGCAGAGTCGCCTGCGAGTGTTCGGCGACAACGGGGCTCATAATGATAATGGGCGAAATTTCCACATCCGCTCAGATAGATATTCCCGCCGTCGCGCGCAAGGTCATCTGCGATATAGGCTACGATTCATCAGAAAAGGGCTTTGACGGCAACACCTGCTCGATCATTACTTCCATAAACCGCCAGAGCGCCGATATAGCGCTCGGTGTTGACAGAGCCGGCGCAGGCGATCAGGGAATGATGTTCGGCTATGCGTGTGATGAAACGCCGGAGTATATGCCTCTTGCCATTTCGCTTGCCCATAAGCTCGCCGCAAGGCTTACCAAGGTCAGAGTTGACGGGCTCATGCCCTATCTCAGACCGGACGGCAAGAGCCAGGTCACCGTTGAATATGACGAAAACGGAAACGCCGTAAGGATAGATACCGTTGTCATATCCTCTCAGCACAGTGAATCCGTGAGCTATGAAAAGCTGAGAAGCGAAATAATCGAGAATGTGATAAAGCGTGTCATCCCCGCCGATATGCTCGATGAAAAAACGGTTTATCATATCAACCCCACCGGTAAATTCGTCATCGGCGGCCCCACAGGGGACAGCGGACTTACGGGCAGAAAAATCATTGTGGATACCTACGGCGGATATGCGCGCCACGGCGGCGGGGCATTCAGCGGAAAAGACCCCACCAAGGTTGACCGCAGCGCCGCTTACGCCGCGAGATATGTGGCGAAAAATATTGTTGCGGCGGGTCTTGCCAAAAAATGCGAGATCCAGCTCGCCTACGCTATCGGAGTTGCCGAGCCCGTTTCGGTATTTGCCGAAACCTACGGCACGGGCGTTATCCCCGATACGGATATAGCAAAGATCGTAAAAGAAAAATTTGACCTTACCCCGGCGGGTATCATTGAAACTCTTGATTTGAGGAGACCTATCTACAGGCAGGTTGCGGCTTACGGGCACATGGGCAGGACGGATATCGACCTGCCGTGGGAAAAAACAGACAGAGCCGATGAACTGAGGTTATGCAGATGAAGCTTTCACTTGTAGTTCCCTGCTTCAATGAAGAGGGAAACATACCGCTCTTTTACAAAGCGGTTCAGAATGATTTCAAAAACGCCGGATTCGATTACGAAATCGTATTCGTTAATGACGGCAGCCGTGACGGCACCTTGCGCGAAATGAAAAAACTGCTTGAGGGCGATATACCCGTCAAAATAGTAAATTTTTCGCGTAATTTCGGCAAGGAATCCGCAATGTACGCGGGTCTTGAAAATGCGCAGGGTGAATTTATCACCATTATCGACGCCGACCTTCAGCAAAGCCCCGCCATCGCTCTCGAAATGGTGAGAAGCCTTGAGTCAAAGCCCGAATTTGACTGTATCGCCGCTTATCAGGAGAGCAGGGGAGAGAGCAAGTCCCTCGTATTCTTCAAGGATAATTTTTATAAGCTGATAAATAAATTCGCCGACACCGAATTCAGGCAGGGCGCGAGCGATTTCCGCACCTTCCGCAGGCCGATGGCTGAGGCGATACTCGGAATGGATGAATATTTCAGATTCAGCAAAGGGCTGTTTTCGTGGGTCGGATTCAAGACGAAATTTATCCCCTACACCGCGGGCAAACGCGCGACGGGCGAAACAAAATGGTCGTTTTGGAAGCTTGTAAGATATGCTTTTGAGGGGATTTTCGGATTCACTACCGCACCGCTCAGAATTGCGACGGTCGCAGGCGGCGCCTCGCTTGCGGGATTTTTGATTTATCTCATTTATATCATAATAAGATGCTCGGCTTTCAAGGGTGTTTACACAGCCGCAAACAGCGCAGTTTTGCTGCTGCTTGCGATAGGCGGGATCCAGCTTCTCTGCCTCGGAATTATCGGTGAATACCTCGCGAGGACCTATATTCAGGGCAAGAGAAGGCCGATTTACATAGCAAAAGAAATAATCAAGAGCAAAAAATACGGCGAAGATACAGAGGTAAAAAATGGATAACATTACTGTAAATGAAAAAAAGGTCAAGGATATTGAGGTTGACGGCGTAACCTATGAGCGCTACGCGATCAAAACTCACGTTATCACGGAGAAGGATGATATAGTCGATGTTGCAAATCAATACGCCAAAGAGCATCTTCAGCCCGGCGATGTGTTTTTTATCACCGAAAAGGCGGTCGGATGCACTCAGGGCAGGGCGATACCGATGAAGGATATACATCCGAGAAAGCTTGCGAAAATTCTCTGTAAATTCGTGCTTAAAACTCCCTACGGCATCGGTCTGGGGATCCCCGAGACTATGGAAATGGCTCTGCGTGAATGCGGCACCCCGAGAATCCTTTTTGCCGCCGGTGTTTCCGCTTTCGGCAAGCTGATAGGCAAGAGGGGCTGGTTTTATAAGATCGCCGGCGAAAAGGCACGCTCCATCGACGGTCCGTGCGACTGCACTCTGCCGCCCTATAACGAATGCGTTTCTCTCTCTCCGCTTGATCCGGACGAGGTTTGCGAGAAGGTTTCAAAATCTCTCGGCTGCCCCGTACTCGTTACCGATATAAATGATCTCGGCGGAGTTATAATGGGCGCGTATCCTCCGGATACCGACCGTGACCTTATGGCGAGAGTGCTCAAAGACAATCCTCTCGGTCAGTCTCACGAGCAGACTCCGATGGGTCTTATCAGAAAAATCAAATAAAAAATTTCATCCGCAGAAAATGCTTCTGCGGATGTTTTGCTTTATTATCCTCATTTTGCTTAATACAGCCCGAGACCTTTTGCCGTGTTGACTATGAAATCCTGCGCGTTGGTGACGATCCCTCTTGATGAGAGCGAGCCGCGGTCGGTGAGTTTGTTAACGGTGAATTCCGAAATATCCACGCAGTAGAAATAAACCTTTCTTACCGTCCCGTCCGGCAAAACTCTGTATGACGGAGTCATATTGCCCACGGCTATCGTGTGAAGGGTGGTTGCCATACAGATAACGGTCGTAGCGTCTCTGACGCAGTTTCTCATCGCGTCCTGCGCTTCGTATGCGTTGCCGTAAACGCAGGGAAGCGGTCCGTCATCCCTTATCGAGCCTGCAAGCACATAGGGGATCCCGTTTTTTTCGCAGTTGAAGATGATCCCGTTATCTATGCCTTCGGCTTTTATGAATTCGGAAATCGAGCCGTAATATCTGACCCTGTTAATGGTTTCAAGATGATTGTAATGCCCGTTTTTCTGATTTTTTTGAGTGTAGATATTCTGACCGAGCGCCGTATTGAGATAAGCCGCCTCAAGATCGTGTGTGGCGAGCGCGTTACCCGCGAGCACGGCGTGGACATAACCGCCGCCTATAACGGCGGAAAATGCGTCTCTCGCATCGTGGTCAAATGAGAATGCAGGGCCCATTACCCACACTATTTTTCCGTTGTCTTTTTCATAGCGGAGCAGGTCATAAAGCTCATCATAATCTCTTGAGAAAGAGCTTTCTCTGGAATGGCCCTGACGGAAGGCGAAGGTTTCTCTGTCGGTTTCGCCGTTTTCAAAGCCGCTTGTGTGAATGTATATGCCCTCTTCGCATTTTTCTGTGCGGCCGCAGACCACTCTGTCTCCTTTTTTGAGCAGGCGGAATTCCGTTACTTTTATTTTATTGCCGTCATATACGGGCACGCAGTCCATACGGCTCTCATCCGCCATCATCCATTTCCCGTTTATTTTAAAATATTCCGGGAAAATGCTCGTCGCGTGGAAGTTATCGGGGGCAACGCCGTCTTTTTCGACGCTCACAAGCTTCGCATCGGGCGAATTTATAAAGATTTCTCTGCCGAAATCGGGGTGGCGGTATTCTTCGAGCTTAAACATAACAGTCCCCCGTTAATTGTTTCAGATTTGCGACCCCATCATGATCGCAGGGATCAATATGGCGATGATAACGCCCAAAATTGAGATTACAACGGAGCAGATTATCGCTGCGAGCGCTCCCTTCAGGCAGCTTTTGGCTTTGAGGGGAGTTGCGTCCCTGAAGGCAAAATACAGGATTATTCCGACAATGGGAATAAAAAATCCGAGGATCGCAAACCCTGCGTTGGGAGCGTCCGGCTCGGCAGGCTGATTGCCGTATGCGTTTTGGCCGCCGGCGTAATTCTGATTATTCTGATAATAGGGTGACGGCTGATAGCTGCCGCTTTGCTGATAGCCGGTCTGAGGATTCGGCTCGGGGTTGCTCCTTGTTTCGGGAGCCTGAATGGGTGAGCCGCAGCTTGAGCAGAATAAAGCGCCGTCGTCAGCCTTGGCGCCGCAATGTGGACAGAACATAGTTATTTTCCTTTCGTAACAGATAAATTATATTCGCTATATAAAATTAAACTTGCCGTGATTACAGTATAAGACAAATATCCGATATTGTCAATCACCTGTAAAAATGATATAAATAAACAGAGAAACAAATTTTTCAAATACTTTTCCTTTCCCCGGCGTTATGTTGAATGAGGAGGTGAGAGAATGACAAATCACGAGACAGACCTGCTTATGCAAAGAGTTGCCCGTGGAGAAATGACTGCTCTCGAAGAATTATATGCGGCGATGAGCAAGCCCGTGTATTTTTACGCATTGCGTCTTGTAGGCGATCCGGACGCCGCCGAGGATGTGATGCAGGATACATTTGTCTCCGTTATGCGCAACTGCGCCTCATACGATTCGCGCGAAAAAGGGAAATCGTGGATATTTACCATAGCCAAAAACCGTGCGATGGATCATCTCAGGCGGTCAAACAGAGCCACATCGCTTGATGAGGCTTCGGAACTACCCGAAGCGGCAGATTTCACCGACGGCTCCGATTCCCGTATTTCCGCGCTTAAAATGCTTGAGGCGTTAAATAAAAAAGAGCGTGATATTGTTACGCTGAGATTATTCGGCGAAATGACTCTCACACAGGTCTCCGAAGAGCTGAATCTGCCGAAAGGCACGGTATTCTGGACCTATAACAACGCCATTAAAAAACTTAAAAAGAGTTTTAAGGGAGGCGAAGGAAATGAAAAGTAAATTTGAAAAAGAATTAAAAGAGAAAGCTTACGCATCCGTCCCCGACAGATGGGATGAAATATCAAAACGGGCGGGCGAAATTAAGCCTGCGGGTGAGATAAAGAGCCTTAAAGCAAAAAGGACCAAGAGCTTTGTTGCCGCTGCGGCAGCGATCACGCTTGTTATCGGCGCGGGATTTGCCGTAAAGAGCCTGAGCAATAACAAGATCACTCTTACCCCCGATTCGGTGAATGAAAAAATCAAAGACGGCGGCACTTCATCTGCCGCCGCGCAGATAAGCGTTGAGGAGTCTTCTTTCTTTGAAGAGAATGATGAGATTCTCATAAAATATACCGATGACAACGGCGAAACGCATACTGCGGTTGCAAAAGTAGATGAAAAAGAAAGCATTAAATCGACCGGCAAAGCGCTTGTGACATATGTTGATTCGCAGGGGAAAAATCAGACTGCCTTAGTTGAGATACCCACATCCGGCAAAAAAGACGGGAATTCCGATTATGATTCGCCGGAAACAATAGTTGGGGTTGAGCAGGCGAGCGCTCACGCGACCACAACCCGAAGGGCTTTAACTGTCGTTTCGGCGGAAACGGTGCTTGAAACTGATTGGGAAAGAAGGACCACCCCCGGTAAATTCCCCGGCATAATCTATGACGGCGTTGAGTATTCTTATCCCTACGGCTACACCGAGGGCAAAAGGGAAACAAAGCGCTCCGCTACCCTGATAAAATCCGGCGTAAAGGCGGTAAACTATGTGCCCGCAGGGGTCGGCAAAGATACCGAGCATACCACTACGGCAGATATCTACTCCCTTTCGGGATTTGACAAAAAGTATGTTATCGGTGTAAAATTCAAGGGAGAGAGCAATATCTATCCGTATATCAACACGCAGTATAAGCCGGCGAGTGTCGGTGAATTCCTGAAAGCGGTCGATTATGACAATACCGTTACATACGGCGGAATACGCTTAATGAATATCTCAATGCCGGTAAATGATGAGAATAAAGCCGATATCAAAAAGTATCTCCTTTCGGATACTGCGGCAAAGAATGACGAATCGGCGGTTTTGACCGGAAGCTATGTGACTTTATCGGTCAGTCTCAAAGAGCTGAATATCAACAATAAAAAATTCAGGGTCTATGAGAGCGGATATATCCAGACCAATCTTATCGGTTATTATTTCACCTTCTATGTCGGCAAAGACAATGTGGAATCATTCCTTAAAAACAGCTATAATGTCACCTTTGACGAGCTTCGCAAAACAGGCACGACCCTTCCCTATCAAAACGGCACAACGGCAGGTCTTGTTGAATACACATCAGCATCTTCCGCCTATAAGCCGGAATGATTTTTGCCGAAAGAAATCACCTTGTATAAAACGGAGGAGAAAAAATGAAGAAAAAAATCATTATCGCCGCTGCGGCTGTCCTGATCGCCGGCGGGCTGTTTATCCCCGTTCCCAAGACTTATGCCGACGGCACAAAGACCTATAACGCACTCGCTTATAAAATCGTCAAATGGAACAGACCGTTTTATAAGAATCTCATGTTTACCGAAACCGAAGTTTATAGATTTCCTCACAGCCTTAAATCCATCGACAAGCTTTGGGAGGGTATGATAATAGACCCCGAAGTAAGCACCGTAACGGGCTCCGTTGTCAAAAAGAGCGAAGACGGTATTTTTATCGAAGTTTCGGAGAGCACGGGTGAACTGAGCGCCGGTGAAATAATCGAGATCCCTCTCGAAAAGGGAAAAATGAGCGATCTTGTGAAGAGAGACAGGGTCAAGGTTGAGTTTGTCCCCTCTGTTTCCCAAGAAAAAAACGGGGTCATAGATAAGGTAGTGGATATTCAAAAAGAGGGTGAGGAGACCGCTTCGGTGCAGGATAAAGAATCCGCCGAAAAGACCGTGAGCGAAACCGAGGGCGCACGCCCCAAAATATCCAGGGAATACACCCCTTCACCGGCAAAGCGCGTTGAGGAAAAAACAACGGTCAAATCCACCTCTCCCGTTCCGAATTCCTATTCATTCAATTCCGCCGATACTCTGCACTATATCCGTATGTCAAATACCTGCAGTGAAAACCGTAAGTATCCCTATGCCGTATTCATAAAAAGCAGGGCGGAACTGGATAGTTTCTTTAACAAAAACCAATCGGAATATGATTTTGCGAGTAAGGATTATTCATCAAAATTCAGCAAATTAAATGAAAAATACACCGATAAATTCTTTGAGAACAAAGCCCTCATAATCATTGTCACCTCCGAGAGCAGCGGCTCGAATTACTATGTCGGCGTCTTTTTGGATGAGGCAAGAAACGAGATACGGGTCAACAGATATAAGCCGCCGGTGGGCACCTGCGATATGGCTTATTGGTTCATTATGGACGAGGTGGATAAAAACAACGCGTTACTCAGCAAAAACGCCGGCTCCGTAAAAGTTAAAATCGTTGATTCAAATACCTGTTATGATACCTCCTCAACAACGCATGTCGGCAATATCGGATCGGATGTTTATGTGAGCAATGTTGCCTATAACAACGCTCCCGGGCTGCTTGCCGACGACGCTGCGGCAGTCAAAAAAATAATCAATAAATACTCCTTCAAAGACCCCGGTTACGATAATATCAGCGATATAAATATAATGATCGATACCGACGGGGGCAAAAAATATTATTACTATGATTCATCCTCCGGTATAATTACCGTAAACGGCAAAGGAGTAAATTCCGATAAGGCGGTAAAAATCACCGAGGAGGAGCGGATGAAACTCAACGGAATAATCGCCGGCTATACGGATCTCGGAGTAATTCTTTAACGAAACAAGACCGCAAAAATCATTGACCGTCACCTTTTGGGTGACGGTCATTTTCTGTTTTTTATGAACGGAAATTTTATTCCGATTTTATCCCGATAAATTTATATCCTGCGCTCTCAACCGTTTCTTTCGCTTTTGCTTCGTCGATCGGCTTATCCGAAATTATTACCGTTTCTCCCTGCTCGTGTGAGGAGGTAACATTTTCCGCTCCGAACGCAGTTTTGAAAGCCTTTGTTACCGTCGCCTCGCAGTGAGGGCACATCATTCCTTCGATTTTAACCGTGGTTTTTATCATTTTTTCATCCTCGCTTTCGTTTACTGTTTTATCTGTAAGAGCCGGCAGAGTAATGGGATTTTTTACCGGCTTATCGCGCCGCGGATCATATATTTTAACGAGATTCAGCCTGAGGGCGTTTGTCACCACACAAAAGCTTGAGAGGCTCATTGCCGCCGCGCCGAACATCGGATTGAGTGTGATGCCGAGGAATGTGAAGCAACCTGCGGCAAGCGGAATTCCGATCGCATTGTAAAAGAATGCCCAGAAAAGATTCTGGCGAATGTTTCGTAAAACCGCCCTGCTCAATCTGACGGCTGCCGCGGCGTCGGAAACGCTGCTCTTGACCAGTACAACATCGGCGGCGTCTATCGCTACATCCGTACCCGCGCCTATGGCGATGCCCGTATCTGCCCTTGTCAGAGCCGGAGCGTCGTTGATGCCGTCGCCTATCATGGCAACGGGGCCGCATTCGCCGAGCTTGCGGATGATCTCTTCCTTGCCTCCCGGCAAAACTCCCGCGACCGTTTCATCCACTCCCGCGGCCGAGGCGAGGGCTTTTGCCGTGCGCTCATTGTCGCCCGTGAGCATCACCGTTTTAATGCCCATATTTTTCAGCTGCGAAATCGCCGAAGCGCTGTCGGACTTCAAGGTATCGGCAAGGGCGATAATGCCCGCCGGTTTCCCCGACACCGAAAAAAATACGGGCGTTTTGCCCTCGTCGGCAAGTTTCTTCGCTTTTTGTGTCAATTCCGAGGGTACGGTCGAAAATTGATTTATAAAACTTAAATTTCCGGCGCGGACCTCTTCTTTTCCGATTATTCCCGAGAGCCCGTTTCCGGGAATTTCTCTGAAGTTTTCCGCTTCGTCGGCGGTTATTCCCTCCGCCTTTGCTCTTTCGATTATCGCGTTTGCGAGCGGATGATCGCTTTTTGATTCTATTGAGAAGGCAAGCTTCATCAGAGCGGCTTCGTCAAATCCTTCGCAGGGAATTATATCCGTGACCTCGGGAGCGCCGTTGGTGATGGTGCCCGTCTTATCCAGAGCGATGGCTTTGACCTTGCCAGCGCTTTCGAGAGAAGCGGCTGTTTTGAATAAAATCCCGTTTTTCGCTCCGACGCCGCTGCCTACCATTATCGCAACCGGCGTTGCGAGCCCGAGAGCGCAAGGGCAGCTTATGACAAGCACCGAAATGGCTCTCGCCAGCGAATAGCCGAAATCTCTGCCGAGCAGGAGCCATACCGCCAGAGTGACGGCGGCTATCGAAATCACGGCGGGCACGAATATACCGCTCACCTTATCCGCCGTTTTGGCGATAGGCGCTTTTGTGGCGGCGGCGTCGCTCACCATTCTGATTATCTGCGAAATCGTCGTATCTTCTCCGACCCTGACCGCCTCGCATCTGATATAGCCCGATTGATTTACGGTTGCGGCGGATACTTCGTCGCCGGTTTTTTTGTCAACAGGGATGCTCTCGCCAGTCAGCGCGGATTCATCCACCGCGCAGGAGCCGTAAATGATTTTGCCGTCAACCGGTATGCTTTCGCCCGGCTTCACGATATATATATCGCCTCGGTTTACCTCGCTCACCGGCACGGTTATCTCAGCCCCGTCTTTATATAACACCGCTGTCTGCGGAGCGAGATTCATAAGGCTTTTCAGCGCGTCCGTCGTCTTTCCCTTTGATCTCGCCTCAAGCATTTTGCCTATAGTGATAAGGGTGAGGATCATGGCCGCCGATTCAAAATAGAATTGATGCATCAGCTCATTTACCCTCGCCGAATCGCCTTTGACCTGCGCATCCGTCATCATAAACAGCACCGATACGCTCCAGACGAAAGAGGCGCCCGAGCCGAGGGCGACGAGCGTATCCATATTCGGCGCTCTGTGTATCAGCCCTTTGAAGCCGCTTACAAAGAATTTTTTATTTATTATCATGACCGCCGCGGCAAGTATCATCTGCGCAAGCACCATGGCGATATGGTTGCCGTCAAAAAACGGCGGAAGCGGCAAACCGAGCATCGTATGGCCCATTGAGAAATACATAAGTATCAGCAGGAATACGGCGGATGAAACGAGCCTCTTTATGAGCAGGGGAGTTTCGTTATCTTTGAGCGCGTCATCCTGCTTTTTTGCCGCCGACGCCCCCTTGACCGATGCCCCGTAGCCCGCCTTTTTTACCGCTTCGATTATTTCGGAATCTGTTGCCGTGCCCTCGACGCCCATTGAATTTGTGAGCAGGCTCACCGAGCAGGATGTCACCCCCGAAACGGAAGATACGGCTTTTTCCACCCTTGCCGAGCAGGCGGCGCAGCTCATTCCGGTAACATTATACTGTTTCATAGTCACCTCATAAGCTTCTGTATCGTTGCCGAGAGCTCGTCTATCACCTCGTCTTTTCCCGCCCTGATATCACGGGCAACGCAGGTATGGATATGAGCGTTCAGCAGCTCTTTGTTAAATGAATTCAGCGCGGCGTTTACGGCGGCGGACTGAATCAGAATATCGTTGCAATAGGTGTCATTTTCGATCATTGATTCAAGACCTCTGACCTGCCCCTCTATCCTCTTAAGGCGGTTGAGAAGCCTTTTCTTTTGCTCTTCGCTCCTTGCCGTATGCTTTTCGCAGCAACATTTTTTGCTTTCTGTCATTTGATTCACCTCACATACCCATAAGGGGTATTTTATGGTTTTATTATATACCCCCGCAGGGTATATGTCAAGAGCTTTCGGATAAAATAAAAAAACGGCGGATCACTCCGCCGTTTCGGTATCCTGATTTTCCTGATTCTTTTTCTTCTTCTTGTCTTTTGCGTCGGATTTTTCCGCCTTTTGCTCTGCCTTTTCGGCCTTTTGCTCGGCTTTCTGCTCCGCTTTTTCCGCCTTCTGAGCGGCTTTTTTATCCTTCTTTTCTTTCTTTTCCTCCGCCTTTTCCACAGCCTGCGCGAGAGAATCGGAGCTGCTGCCGACAGATTCAAAGAATTTATTGTATCTGTCGCGCCATTTATCCGCGTCTTCGCGGGAGTATTTGCCGGGGAGGAAGGGCTCGATCACGGCGAATTTGCCGAACCAGCCGGCGAGCATAAGCAGCTGAGAGCGGAATTCGGGCAGATCGCCGATGAGCTTGATCTTATCCATTATCATTCCTGGGAGCTTGCTCTTTTGATAATCGCCGTTTATCAGCTTTTCGAGCTCTTCGGATGTGACGAGTCTGAGCTTGAATATCTCGTTGATCTCATCCGCCGTCATATACGGCAGCAGGTTTTTGACAAGCGCGATCCTGCAAGCGTCAAAGCCGATTTCTTTATAAAAAGTCTTTTGATAATCCCAGAGAGTTTCCGCCTCAAAAAGCCCCTGATCATCGAGCGAGACGGTATTTGCGAGCATTGTGCCTGCCTTGATCGAATACGCAATGCCCGACCCTTTTGCCGCGTAGGTCATATAGGCGCTGTCGCCCACGGCGGCGTAACCGTCCGCCACAAGGACGGCGAGAGGCTGGCGGATGGGGATGCTCATAAATTTGCCGTTTTTTATCATATTTTTTCCCATCTGCGGATTTCTCAGGCTGATTTTATGGAGCCTGTCTGCCACCATGGAAAATGGGATCTCGTTGAAATCGACTATCAGCACGTCAACACAGTCTTCCTCGGTGATTATCCAGGTGAAGCCCGTATCGCTGTTGATATAGATCTTATATCTCTCGCCGAATTCGGTCACATCCGGAGTGCGGTCAAAAACGGCTCTGTAGGCGTGAAGATAATCGTGAGTTTCCGTTTCTCTGTCTATAGCGGTGAATTCGGGCATATTTTTTCTGAGCGGCGAATTCATACCGCAGGCGTCGATGACGAGATCGGAATATATATCGCCCGCAGATGTTTTGATTCCGCAGATCCTGCTGCCGAGGATGATCGGAGCGGTGATCTCCGTTTCAAAAACGAATTTTGCTCCCGCATCCTTTGCCAGAGAGCAGAGGTATCTGAAAAGCACCTTTCTGTCAACCGTGATATTTTTATAATTCTCGGGCGAGGGAGTGGTTATCGGCTCGATATTTTCATCAAGCGGATAGAATGTGATATCGTTTCCGGGCGCGATGAAATCATCGGGTATCTCAATGCCCGCGTATTCCATGGCTGTGGCGTCAAAAGCGTCTTTTTGCTCATAGCCGCAATCCTGCTCGCTCAGCCTCTCATATACGGTGACATCATGCCCCTGCGAGGCGAGCTTCATCGCCGCGACAAGGCCGCCCGTACCGGCTCCCGCGACCGTAATGACTGACATATTCTTTCCTCCGTTTTATGAAAACTTATTGTGATTATTGCGTTGACCCGCTTTGAATTACTGCTCTTGCCAGATTTTTACATAATCCACGATAAAGCTTGATGAAAAATCCTTTTCATGAGTGATTTTATCGGGTATCTCAAGAGAAACTATCACCTGCTCCTCTTCCTGAGATACGCCTGAAGCGAATGACGATCTCGCTGTTTCAACGCCGTTGATATAGAATATATATTCATCCTCGGTCCATTTAAGGCCGTATGTGTTATATTCCTCATAGATATTATTGCCCTTGAATTTGCCGAGCATCCTCGAATCGATATTCTCTTTGTCATCATCCCAGCCGTTGCAGTGAATGGTCTGCGTAACGGAGTTTCTGAGCGAAGGATTCTTTTCTGCGCCGTAGGGAGCCTCAAAGATATCAAGCTCCGCTCCGCCGACGCCGCCCTTTGATAAATCGTGGTCATAGGGATGCTCCGCCTGGATCCAGAATGCGCTCCAGAATTCGCCGCCGTCATTGCATTTGCATTTGATTTCAAAATAACCGTTTTTGTAGTTTTCTTTAAGCGCTATCGCTCCGGCATACCAGCCTGCGCCGTATGCGCCGTCTTCCAGTTATTCGCAGGTGATCACCAGATTGCCGTTTTCTACCTTGACCTGGCCGGCGGAGTTTATTCCGTTTCTCCTCGCGCCGAGCCCTCTGTGAAACCACACATCCTCGTTGAGAGAATCTCCCTCGAATTCATCGCTGAAAACGAGCGAATAACCGTTAAGATCAAGCTCCTCTCCGGCAGGGGTCAGCGGCAAATCGAATAATACGCAGCCGAACATCTCAAAAAAAGCGACGATCACGGCAGCGATCTTTTTGAATGAGAATCCGCCCGCAAACAGGGAGCCGAGCATCCTGCCGACCCTGTAAATCGCATCTTTTTGCCTGAAAGCGAAATGAAGCAAATCAAATATTTTGTCCATAATTCATTCCCCCGGTAAAGATCTGATTTTATGATACAACAAACATCCGGCAAATGCAAGCGGTTTTGATGGTGTGCTAAATAGAAAACATAAAGCCGCCACCATTGAAGGTAACGGCTGCATTTGTTGTCGAGGCTCCTGAATCTCTTACTTTGGCTTCTTCTATCATTTTGATTGTTTCTTCACGGATGCTATCCCATTTTTCAGCCAAAGCTGACTCTTGTTCACGGCTCCAACCCACATAAGTATAATGAAGTTGATTTGCCTTGTACATAGCGGAATCATAATCTTTATTATCCATATCGGACTTGATTTCTTGAACTAATGATTCAAGCCGAGCAACTTGATCCTTCATATCCTGTTCTTTGGGGTAAGTCTTTTTAGAGGATAATGAAAATATAGGTCGCAGACAAATAAAAAGAAGCGAAATAATAACTATAACGCCAATAATCAATGTTGTGGTTTTTTCTGATTTTTCTTGTTTCTCTGTTCTATATTTTTCCATCCTTTCTTCGTGTTCAAGCTCAAGCTGTTTGCGCTTAGTCTCTTCTTTTTCAGCAAGAATCATACCCAACTGATTGGTATCAATCATCAGTTTTTCCCCGCAGTAAGGGCAGTAAGCCTGAAGGTGATCCAAATCAAGATTGAGCTTGCCTCCGCATTTTGAACAAGTCAATTCCATATATCTTGTAGGCTGATTAGAGTTATTTACATATGTTTTTGTTGTGTTGTTATTATTTGAATTAAAACTGGCAAAAATATCCCCTAATATTGACATATCAATCACCTCTAAATCATATATATCATAATATCACCTAATATTCAATAAGGAGTTTTGATGAAAATAGCGAATGTGTGTCAGTTTGCAATAGATATGAGACAAAGAGACATAAAAAATGATTGAGGCCTGTTAAAATTAGTTCAGCCAAAAACAAAACTTACGAAATAAGAACTCAATTACATGAACGGTATAACACTACACACAAAGTATTGAATATACTAAATTGGAACAATATTTAAAAGCAGGCGCTCCGGAGAACGCCTGCCGAGAATGCAGATATATCAAATTGTTTTATTTGACCTGCCCCGTGAGAGCTTCGCCGTCGAAGTCTATCAGAAGGGTCGAGCCGGGAGCGGGATCATCCGCGATGATCATTTTAGCCGCGAGGGTCTCAACTCTCGATTGAAGGAATCGCTTCAGCGGCCTTGCGCCGTAAGCCGGGTCATAGCCCTCGTCTGCAATGAATTTCTTCGCCTCGGGTGTGATCTCAAGGCCGAGCTGCTTTTCCTCAAGCCTCTGCCTGAGCGATTGGACGAGCAGATCGATGATTCCGTCTATGTTTTCGCGGGTCAGCGGCTTATAAAATACCGTTTCGTCGATTCTGTTGAGAAATTCGGGTCTGAATGAGCTTCTGAGCAGGGCGGTCACGCCGTCTCTCGCGCTCTGTGAGATCTCGCCGTTTTCGATTCCGTCAAGTATGAGATCGGAGCCGAGATTTGAGGTCATTATGATTATCGTATTCTTAAAATCAACGGTCCTGCCCTGCGAATCGGTTATCCTTCCGTCATCAAGCACCTGGAGCAGCACATTGAATATATCCGGATGCGCTTTTTCAATTTCATCAAAGAGCACAACGCTGTAAGGCCTGCGGCGCACGGCCTCGGTGAGCTGACCGCCCTCGTCGTAGCCTACATATCCCGGAGGAGCGCCGATAAGTCGCGAGACGGAGAATTTCTCCATATATTCGCTCATATCTATCCTTATCATATTATGCTCATCATCAAAGAGAGCCTGAGCCAGCGCTTTGGCAAGCTCTGTTTTGCCCACGCCCGTGGGGCCGAGGAAAAGGAATGAGCCTATGGGCTTGCCGGGGTCTTTGATGCCGGCTCTTGAGCGGAGTATCGCCTCGCACACCTTCTGCACCGCTTCATCCTGCCCGATAACTCGCTTATGGAGAATTTCGTCAAGATGGAGCAGCTTGTCTCTCTCGCTCTCAACGAGTTTTGAAACGGGTACGCCGCTCCAGCGTGAAACGATTTTTGCTATTTCTTCATCCGTCACTTTATCCCTGAGAATGGAAGCGGAGCCCGTATCCGCCTTTGCCTCTTCCTCCTCAAGCCGTTTGCGAAGCTCGGGGAGTTTGCCGTATTTGAGCTGAGCGAGTTTTTCAAGATTATAATCATTCTGAGCGTGCTCGATCTGTGAATTTATATTCTCGATTTCGCTGCGAAGCTCTCTTATCTTACCTATAGCGGATTTTTCGTTTTCCCATTTTGCTTTGAGCGAATTGAATTCGTCACGCAGTGATGAAAGCTCGGATTTTATCTGCTCAAGATGCTCTACGGAGAGTTTATCCGTCTCTTTTTTGAGGGCTTCCTCCTCGATCTCAAGCTGCATTATTTTATGAGAGATCTCGTCAAGCTCGCCGGGCATGGAGTCGATCTCCGTCTTGATGGTCGCGCAGGCTTCATCCACAAGATCTATCGCCTTGTCGGGAAGGAATCTGTCGCTTATATATCTGTCTGATAATGTCGCGGCGGCGATAAGGGCGTTATCCTGAATCTTTACGCCGTGATAGACTTCATATCTCTCTTTTAATCCTCTGAGGATGGAAATGGTGTCTTCAACGGTCGGCTCGTCGATCATAACGGGCTGAAATCTTCTTTCAAGCGCGGCATCCTTCTCGATATACTGCCTGTATTCATTCAGAGTAGTCGCGCCGATACAGTGGAGCTCGCCCCTTGCGAGCATGGGCTTGAGAATATTGCCTGCATCCATGGCGCCGTCTGTCTTGCCCGCGCCGACTATAAGATGAAGCTCATCGATAAACAGGATTATTTTGCCGTTGCTCTTTTGAATTTCGGTGAGCACGGCTTTGAGGCGCTCTTCAAATTCGCCTCTGTATTTTGCGCCCGCTACAAGCGAACCCATATCAAGCGAAAACAGGGTCCTGCCCTTCAGCCTTTCGGGCACATCGCCCTTTATGATACGCTGAGCCAGCCCCTCGGCTATCGCTGTTTTGCCTACTCCGGGCTCGCCTATAAGGCAGGGGTTGTTTTTTGTTTTTCTTGAAAGGATCCTTATAACGTTTCTTATCTCTTCATCTCTGCCGATCACGGGATCGAGCTTTTGCTCACGCGCCATTTCGGTAAGATCTCTGCCGTATTTTTTGAGAGCGTCATAAGTTTCTTCGGGATTGTCGCTCTTTACGGAGCCGCTGCCTCTCACATTTTTGAGGGCGACGAGGAATTTGTTTTCATCAATGCCGCAGTTTCTGAATATCTGCTTCATATCCGGGTCGGCTCTGCGGATGAGCCCGAGCATAATATGCTCGACCGAGATATAATCATCCTTCATGCTGTTTGCCGCTTTTTCCGCTTCGTCGAGCGCCGCCGCCGCGGATTGCGAAAAATATGAATCTCCGCCGCTTACCTTCGGGAGAGAATCGATCTTGGTCTGAAGGGTGTTTGTGAGCGCCGCGGAATTAACGCCCATGCTTTGTATCAGCGAAGGCACAAGCCCGTTTTCCGAGCTGAGCAGAGAGTAGAAAATATGGATCTGCTCTATCTGCTGATTTGCGTGCTCCGCGGCGATACGCTGAGCGTTTTGAATTGCTTCAATGCTTTTTCTTGTGAGTTTTTCCGAATTCATGGTTTGCCCCCCTTTATCAATGTTTCCGATTGTATTCTACAATTTCGTTATGAATAAAATCGGAGCAAACTGTGAACAAAATGTTAAAAATTAGCACTCTGATTTACAGAGTGCTAAAACCTGTTATATTGTTTCGTCTTCGATCTCGGATCATTTAACCGGTTTTCCGTCTTTCAGAACTATCAGACCTATTCCGTAGCCGGTTTTGTTGCCCGCCATCATCCAGTTTTTATAAGCGGCGCGCAGCTTGGTGTCGGCGGGTCTTTCTTCAAGAGGCAGATCCGAATAGTGGCCCCAGATACGCCAATCATCGTTGAAATTATCCTTTTCTCTGCCCTCAAATATCTCAAAATCCCGGTAAAACTTCATTATGTTTGAATTTTTATCGAGAAATTCTTCGTGCTTCGGAAAGAGAAGCCACGAGCCGCAGGTGAGAATCAGATATCCGTCCGGAGTTCTTATATCCTTAAAGAATTCCCAGGCGCGTCTGTAAGAATCAAGCCTGACATCATCCGTCAGAGGAACTCCCGATGAGGGTATATGGAAATTAAGGCAATCCTGCCCTTTTTTGATTTTTATTCCCAATTTGGTTGTGTAATCCTTATCGAAATCGCTGTATTCAAACTGGAATCTGCCGAGGGCGAATCTTGTCATACGCAAAAAGCCGTCATTCCAATCCGCCACGAAGGTGCCGACCACATGCTCGCATTCGATACACTCAACGAGCTTGTATTTCAGATCGCACACTCCGTCCCAGTAAATCTCCTCGCTTATTCCCTTGCGGCGGTAGCGCTTATGGAGCAGCTCACAGCATACCATGAGAAACACCATTTCAAGGGTGTAGGGGTGAATATCATATTTTTCCGCAAGCTTTTCAAGCTTTTTTGTATAATTGCCGAGCCTGCCTCTGCCATACATATAACCCTTACGCAGGGCCTCGAATTTTGCGCCGAACTTTTTATCGCTGTCAAGCCTTTCGGCAACCTCCTCGAGCACCGGGATCGCTTCCTCGGGGAATTGAGTCCTTTTTTCTATTTCCTTAAAATGATCCGATAAATATTTCATTGACGTACCGCCTGTCCTGATTATTTTTCGTATTTGTCACAGAGATTGTTGATCTTATCAGTAAACTGAGCAATCTCCTTATTTGAACTGCCCTTGAGGGATTCGGCCACTCTGCGAAGCCTTGCCGCCGCCGAAATAAGCCTGTCAAACACATCCTTAGCACGCTTTGTCGCGAATTCCTTTTTGCCCGCGGCGCGTGTAATCCTTGCCTTCTCGATGCATTCTCCGGTAATAAGATCGTAAACATCTCCGCTGTAGGGGACACAGCAGGGGACGGAGAGCTCTTTTTCGCAGACCGAGGCGAATTCGGTCGAAACCGAATCTTCGCCGTGATTTATGAATATCTGCCCGGCGCCGACCTGCCTCAGCCAGTCAAGCAGCATATTTCTGTCAGCATGGCCCGAAAATCCGTTCATATTGTAGATTTTTGCCCTGACGGTGATATTGTCGCCGAAGAGCTTGACCATTGCCGCGCCGTCAACCAGACGCCTGCCGAGAGTGCCTTCGCATTGGAAACCGACGAATAATACAGCGCTCTCCTTGCGCCAGAGATTATGCTTGAGGTGGTGTCTGATCCTGCCCGCTTCGCACATACCGGAGGCAGAAATGATGACCTTCGGCTCCGGGTTACTGTTTATTGCGGTGGATTCTTCGCTTGAAACTGCAAGCCTGAGATTCGGGAACGAGATCGGATTGATACCCGATTCAATCAGCCTCACCGTTTCATCGTCAAAATATTCCGCAACCTCCGACGAATATATATTTGTGGCCTCTATAGCGAGAGGCGAATCCATATAAACGGGGAAATTCCCGCAATCGGGGCAGAGATTATTCTCTTTTATCACCCTTATCAGATAAAGCAGCTCCTGAGTCCTGCCGACCGCGAAGGCGGGTATAACGAGATTTCCTCCCTGAGTCAGAGTTTCGTTTATGACCTTTGCGAGCTGACCTACATAGTCCGGAGCTTTGCCGTGGACTCTGTCACCGTATGTGGATTCGCATACGGCGTAATCCGATTTCGGCGGAGTCTGAGGATTTTTTATGAGAGGTCTGTTAAGATTTCCGACATCTCCCGAAAAGAGGATGGTCTTTGTAACGCCGCCTTCGGTGATCCTGAAAAGAATATTTGATGAGCCGAGCAGATGGCCCGCGTCATAAAAGCTTATCTCTATTCCGTCAAAAAGCCTTACCGTATCCTCATATCCGTGAGTGGCAAACTGCCTTATTGTTTTATCCACATCCTGCGAAGTATAGAGAGGGGAATATTCATCCTCACCGCTCCGCTTTGCCTTGCGGTTACGCCACTGAGCCTCGAATTCCTGTATATGGGCGGAGTCGCGGAGCATTATCGAGCAGAGCTTGCCGGTAGCTTCGGTCATGTGTATCTTACCCGAAAATCCGTTCGCGACCATATTGGGTATCTTGCCCGAATGGTCGATATGCGCGTGAGTGAGGCATATCGCATCTATTTCGCCGGGCGCGGCAGGGAGCTCGCAGTTCTCATATATATCGGGACCCTGCTCCATACCGCAGTCAACAAGTATTTTTTTGCCGCACGCCTCTATGAGAGTGCAGGAGCCCGTTACCTCGTGATTTGCGCCGATAAACATTATTTTCATAGATTCACAGCCTTTTTACCGAATTTATAATTTGAAATTACACCGAAATATCTATATCAACCTTATTTTATCACCGTGCCGCCCGTTCTTCAATAGCCGCGTCAAAATCTTTTGCCGAGCTGCCAGAAGGTCACGGCGGAAGCGGCGGCGACATTGAGCGAATCCACCCCGTGTTTCATAGGGATCATTACCGTATAATCGCTCAGAGAGATCGTTTCGGGCGATAGCCCTTCGCCCTCTGTGCCGAGGATCACCGCGATCTTTTCCTCAGAATTCAGCTTTTTATCATCAAGCCTGACGGAATCTTTTTCGAGAGCCGTTGAAACCGTTGCAAAGCCCTCCGATTTAAGATATTCAAAGGTGTTTCTCTGCCAATCGGATCTCGGGATAAAGGCCCACGGGATCTGAAACACCGTGCCCATACTCACCCTTGCCGCCCTCCGATAAAGAGGGTCGGAGCATTCCGCGGTGAGCAGCACCGCGTCAAATCCGAGAGCGGCGGCAGAGCGTATTATCGCGCCGCAGTTTGTGGGATTCATCACGCTCTCGAGGATCGCAATTCTGTCGGCGCTTTTGCAGATCTCTTTTACGCAGGCGAGCGGCTTCCTTTTCATCAGACAAAGCGCACCTCGCGTCAGCTTGAATCCCGTAATCCGGGTGAGCACATCAAACTCCGCCGTATAAACCGGAATACCCGGGCAGCGCTCGATTATATCCTTCGCTTCGCCCTCAATATGCTTTCTCTCTAAAAGGAGCGAGACCGGCTCATACCCTGCGTCAAGAGCTCTGGCGATAACCTTGGGGCTCTCCGCGACAAACAGCCCGTTTTCGGGTTTATCTCTGTTGAGCAGCTCCCGCTCGCTCAGCCGCGCGTATGCGTCAAGCTCTTTTGCCGCAAAATCTTTTATTTCGATTATATTCATAAACATCATTCCTCTGACGGAATTATAACATAAATTTCGGAATATACAAATAAAATATGCAAAAAGCCCGCTGAAGGGCGGGCATTCGCAAAACAGTAATGGTTTTCACGGAAAACTGAAACCGCAGAACATCGCCGGATTTGCTTTCCATACACAAAGTATGCTTTCGCAAACCTTCCTTGTTCTGCGGCTTATTTTTCACGGGAAAACTGCTTTTTACCTCAAAGAGATGAGATTTGTCCGGATTTGCAAAGATCGCTCTTTGAGGCATCACTTTTTTATGAACACCCGCACGATGGCAGGCAAAATTTAAGGGATAAACAGTTAAAAAAGGTCTTGTCCGCGTCGGCTCAGGCCTGCTCGCCCTCTCTGGCGGCTCTTTCCTTTTCTCTCTCTTCTTCACGCTTTTTGGCTTCCTCCGCCTCCTGAGCGCTGAGCTTTTCAACAAGATATTCAAGAGCTTCGATATAGCCGTCAAATCCCTTGCCCATGATGGTCTTTTCCGCATACATGCTCACATAAGAGAGCTTGCGGAAATCCTCGCGCTCGCTGATATCGGTGATATGCACCTCTACCGTCGGCTTTTTAACCGTTTTAAGAGCGTCGAGAATTGCGATGCTGGTATGGGTATAGGCGGCGGGGTTGATGATGATTCCGTCGGTGCCTTTGTAGGTTTCCTGAATTTTGTCAACAAGATCGCCCTCGTGATTTGACTGATACATATCAACATAAACATTGAGCTCATCAGCCTTGCGCTCGATCATCCTGCAAAGCTCGCGGTATGAGCTTTCGCCGTAGATGTCTTTTTCTCTTATGCCCAGCAGATTCATATTCGGACCGTTTAATACAAGGATACGCATTTTAACAACCTTTCCGCCGTGACCTCGGGATCACGGTCAACATCAATGATATAATCGGCAAAGCCTTCATATACGGCTCTGCGTTCTTCAAAAATCCTGCTCAGAGCGCCGTCGCCCGAGCTGAGAGGTCTGCCCTCCCGCGAAAGCTCGTCAAGGCCGCGCCTGAGATAGATCACGAGCCCGTTTTGCCTGAGAGCGTCTCTGTTTTTTTTGCGCATAACTGCGCCGCCGCCGGTGGCTATGATGATACCGAGCCTCTTGCCGCATTCGGATACAGCGGCGGTCTCGGCGTTTCTGAAATATTCCTCGCCGCTTTGCTCAAAAATATCCGGAATGGATCTGCCTTCGGATTCAACGATGATTTCGTCGGTATCGGTAAAGTCTTTTCCCGTAAGAGCCGCGAGTTTTTTGCCCGCGGTGGTCTTGCCGCTGCCGGGCATACCGATAAGGACGATATTTTTCATCCTGTGAAGAATATCGGTCAAGGCATTTTCGATTATACCGTCATCATATTTTTTATCAAAAAACAGCTCCGAGGATAAAAAGCCCTGAGCCACAAGCATCGGCATACCGTTTGTATATGGGATCCCGAGCTCGCCTGCCTCGATAAGCAGAGCTGTCATACAGGGATTATATATCAAATCCGCGACAAATTCAATATGTTTGAATTTTTTAAGGCTGACGGGTGAGACACCGTTTTCGGGAAACATCCCCACGGGCGTTGTATTTACTATGATCTGCGCATCTTCGTTATCATAAATATTCTCATAATTATTCTCGCCGCTACGGCTGATCACAATCACCTCGCGCGCTCCGAGCCTCTTTGAAGAGGCGACCGCGGTCTTGCTTGCTCCGCCGCTTCCGAGCACAAGCACCTTTTTGCCGGCGAATTCGGCGCCCGCCCTTTTTACCATGTATTCAAAACCGAAAAGGTCGGTGTTGTAGCCGTAAAGCATGCCGCCTTTGCGGACAACGGTATTTACGCTGACGATCTCTTTCGCGGTATCGCTGAGGATATCGCATCTCTCAAAGGCCTCGATTTTATATGGGATCGTGACATTGAATGCGTCGATCGACTCATCCTCAAAAAATGAATCGAGTTCTTCGCTCTCGCGGCAAAAAAGTTCATAGCCGTAACTGCCGAAATATGAATGGATCTGCGGAGAGAGCGAATGTGAAAGTTTCCTTCCGA
Source organism: uncultured Clostridia bacterium (assembly GCA_947166625.1). Classification (GTDB taxonomy): domain Bacteria; phylum Bacillota; class Clostridia; order Oscillospirales; family Acutalibacteraceae; genus CAG-177. The sequence continues at coordinate 84,293 of CAMVEX010000002.1, read as the reverse complement.
GTAAACCGTACATGATCCGACCTCTTATCAGAGTATATCCGCGAGCTCGCAGATAAGCTTTTCGGTCTTTTCCCAGCCGAGGCAGGGGTCGGTTATTGATTTCCCGTATTCGCCGCTGCCCTTCTGGCATCCGTCCTCGATATAGCTCTCTATCATCAGGCCTTTTACGAGCTTTTTGATATCGGGATCGTATGCTCTGCTTCCGGCTATCTCTTTCGCAATCCTTATCTGCTCGATATACTGCTTGCCGGAATTCGCGTGGTTGCAGTCAACGATGACCGCGGGATTGTTGAGCCCGGAGGCGAGATATTTTTCGTTTACGAATTTGAGATCCTCATAATGATAATTGGGCAGAGAATTGCCGTGCTTATTCACATATCCCCTGAGAATCGCGTGAGCGTACGGGTTGCCTGCGGATTTCGCCTGCCAGCCGCGGTAAATGAAATGATGAGAGCCCTGAGCGGCGGTTATCGCGTTAATCATCACATCTATATCTCCGCTGGTCGGGTTTTTCATACCCACGGGCACATCGATACCGCTTGCGGTAAGGCGGTGCTCCTGATTTTCAACGCTCCTCGCGCCTATGGCGACATATCCGAGAATATCATCGAGATATTTGTAATTGCCGGGGTAAAGCATTTCGTCGGCGCAGACGAAGCCCGTTTCTCTGACAGCCCTCATATGAAGCTCTCTGATGGCGATGATACCCTCAAAGAGATTAGGCCTTGCGTTAGGATCGGGCTGATGAAGCATACCCTTGTAGCCCGAGCCGGTGGTGCGGGGCTTGTTTGTGTAAATTCTCGGGACTATCATAATTTTATCTTTGACCTTTTCCTGAACGGGAACAAGCCTTGAAATATAGTCCATCACGCTGTCTTCCCTGTCTGCCGAGCAGGGGCCTATGATAAGCAGAAATCTGTTGTCATTGCCCGAAAAAATACTTTTGAGCTTTGCGCATTTCTCCTCAAATGTGTGCTGGACCTGCACGGAAACGGGATACATCTCTTTTACTTCCATAGGTATCGGAAGCTTTTTTTCAAAATCCATATTCATATTATTTTCACTCTCCTTATAGGATTTTTATTTCTTATTGAATGCAGCTCTTCTCTCTGTGGAAAGGCGCATTTTGGCTCTCAGTCCCTCGCGGTCATCGCTTTCAAGCAAATCGCGAAGAGTCTGCATTTCCGCCATGAATCTGTCAATATCGCTCAGCAGAGCTTCTTTATTGAGCAAAAACAGTTCGCTCCACATATTGTCGTTGATATTCGCTATCCTCGTAAGATCTCTGAATGAATCGGCAGTGTAATCGGCGAGGTGAGTGTTGTCGGAGCAGGTCATGAGCGCTACCGCGATGCAGTGGGTAAGCTGCGAGACGAAGCCTATCATCTTATCGTGCTCCTCCGGCGAAAGAACGGTCACATTTATGAAACCGAGCAGCCTGCCGAGTTCCTTGCACCATTCAACGGCGCCGGGAGTGTTTTTTTCGGTGGGTACAACGAGGAAGTTTGCGTCTCTGAACATTTTTTCCGTACTGTTGCGCACTCCGTAAACCTCTCTGCCCGCCATCGGGTGAGCGGCGATAAATTCAACGTCATCGCGCAGGATGCTCTGAATATCATACACTATGCATTGCTTCACGCCCGTGACATCGGTGATGATCGCGCCGCTTTTGAAATATTTCTGATTATCCGCTATCCATTGTTTGAAAACATTCGGGTAAAGGCCGAAGATCAATATATCGGCTTTGCCGAGAGCGTCGGGATCGGGGGAGGTGAAGCCCTCGTCTATTATTCCGTTTTCAAGCGCGAAATCTATGGAATCGCTGTTTGTGTCAATGGCGCAGATGTGAAAATCCAGGCGCTTGAGAGCCTTCGCATAGCTGCCGCCCATAAGGCCGAGACCCACTATCATTATGTTTTGCGTATTAAGAAGTTTCATTTAATATTACCTTTATTCCTGTTGATTTGAGTTTATCAAAGAATGAGGGGAAGCTTTTGCCTACCGCCTGCACCCCTTCGATCACGCCGCCCGTCTGAGCGCAGAGGACCGACATCGCCATCGCGATCCTGTGATCGTTATGCGAATCAAGGGGCTGCGCCGGTTTTTGAAGCCGGCTTTTGTAAACGGTAAAGGTGTTTTCGGTCTGCTGCGTTTTTATCCCGAATTTTGAGAGCTCGAGAGCCATTGCCCCGCATCTGTCGCTCTCTTTGAGGCGAAGCCGTGAAACGCCCGTAAAAACGGCGCCGTTCAGATATGCGCATGCCATCATCACCGGGCCGAGATCGGGGCAGTCGGAGAGATCTATTTCGCTGTTTTCCCCTTTGAGTTTTCTGAAAAGCTCCGTGCATATTCTGTCGCCCTGAGCGCTTTCGGGGTCAAGCCCGTTTATCTTTACGCTGCCGCCCGAAAAATTCAAAGCCTCAAAAAAAGCGGCATTGGACCAGTCTCCCTCTATGCTTATATCGCAGGGGCGGTATCGTGAATCGCCCTTTACTCTGATTATGTTTTTATCGCTGAATTGAACTGCGACGCCGAATCTTTTGAGAGCGGATAAAGTCATATCAATATAAGGTCTGCTCTCGATCGGAGGAATAATCCTTATTTCGCTGCCGCCTCCGAGCAGAGGGAGCGCGAAGAGCAAACCGCTTATGAACTGGCTGCTCACGCCGCCGTCAACAGTGAAGATGCCGGGCTTGAGACTGCCTCTGATTTTAAGCCCGTCGGCATTTCTTTCCATTGAGATCCCGTTTTCCGCAAACAGCTTCTCATAAACTCCGAGCGGCCTGTCGGCAAGCCTGCCGGAGAGAGCGAACAAACATTCTTCGCATATCAGTGAGGCGAGCGGTATGATAAACCTGAGCGTGCTTCCGCTTTCTCTGCAGCCGAGAACGGCGCATTTGCGCTTTGAAACAGGCCCTTTTACCGTTAAAGAATCGTCATTCGCATTGATTTCGGCTCCGAGAGCTCTCATGCAGTCAACCGTCGCGAGTATATCCTGCGAATATTCTATATTGGAGATTTTGCTCTCTCCGTCGGCGAGGCAGGCGCAGATTATCGCCCTGTGAGCCGCGCTTTTTGAAGGGGGAGCGGTAATTTCTCCGCTTGCTTTTGAAGGGAATATTTCAGCTCTCATTTTATTCACCCAGATAATCAGTGCCGAAGCGCTGAGCCAGCAGATCGCAGATCACAAGCGCGGTCACGCTGTCAACGACTACCCTCGCTCTGTGAATGACGGCGGGGTCATGCCTGCCCTCGATTTTAAGCTCCGTTTCTTTCATCTGCATGAGGTCAACGGATTTTTGCTCTCTGAAAATCGAAGGAGTCGGTTTGACCGCGCATTCAAAGATGATGGGCATACCGTTTGTGATCCCGCCGTTGATCCCTGCGTTATTATTGGTCGCCGTTTCTACTCTGCCCGAATTCAGAATGAACGGGTCGTTGTATTTGCTGCCGGGCAGGTCGATCTTGGAAAAGGCGTTTGAAAACTGTATCCCTTTGACGGCAGGGATAGAAAACAGCGCGTGAGAAAGCAGACTTTCCACCGAATCAAACCACGGCTCGCCGAGCCCTGCCGGCAGACCGGTGACGGCGGTTTCGAGGATTCCGCCTACGCTGTCGCCCTCCTTCGCCGCCTGCTTTATCGCATCCTGCATTTTTTTGCCTTTGTCTTCATCAAGAGCGGCAAAGCGCAGAGAGTTGACGAGGGCTATATCCTCTTCAAGATTTTTGAATTTTCTGTCGTTGATTTTTGCGCATCTCGCTATATGGGTGCCTATGAGGATCCCTTTATTGCGCAGAGCCGATATCGCTATTGCACCCGCGGCTGTGAGAGCGGCTGTGATGCGGCCGCTGAAATGCCCTCCGCCTCTGTAATCCTCAAAGCCGTGATATTTTTTATTCGCGGTAAAATCCGCGTGACCCGGTCTCGGGATATAAGCGCTGAGCGAATAATCCGAGCTTCTGGTATTTTCATTTGGTATGAGTATGCAGACGGGAGTGCCGGTGGTTTTGCCCTGAAAAACTCCGCTGACCGTTTTGAAAGCGTCCGCTTCGATTCTCTTTGTTCCCGTTTTTCCGTAGGGGCGCCTCAAAGCGAGCTGTGAAGAGATGAAATTTTCATCTACCGTGATCCCGGGCGCGAGACCGTCGATGACCGCGCCTATAAATTCGCCGTGGCTCTCGCCGAAAATTGTCAGCGAAACGCTGTTTCCGAATGTGTTTTTCATTATTATTTCTCCCTTACCGCCCGATTGATTTTTTCTCTGAGAGTATCGGGCGATATGTTTTCAAATCTGAAAGAGCCTGGTCTGTCGCAGAGCGTGACCGTGATTCCGTCTGCGCCGCTCTTTTTATCGTGGAGAGCGGTTTCAAATATTTTTTCTCTGTCACCGTCGCAGGATGAGGGGAGGGCGACTTTTTCAAGAGCCTTTTTTAGCCTTTGCGCCGCGCTTTCGGAGCACATCGGGATCATTCCTATTGCGACGCACTCGCCGTGATACATCGCTCCGTCCTTTTCTGATTCGATGCCGTGACCTATCGTGTGGCCGAAATTCAGCACCCGTCTGAGCCCGGCTTCTTTTTCATCGGCGTTGACCACCGATATTTTGACTCTGAGTGATCTCTCGATTATCTCATCAAGGCTTTCATAAGGATCGCCGTTTTCAAATATTTCAAACAGTTTCTCATCATGTGTCATACCCATTTTGATCGCCTCGGCAAGCCCGTTGTTAAGCTGGCGGCGGGGCAGGGTGGAGAGGACCGTTTCATCTATCAGCACCCCTTTGGGAGGGTAGAAGGAGCCCACGATATTTTTTACCGAGCGGAAGTCGATCGCCGTCTTTCCGCCGACGGAAGAATCCACCTGCGAGAGCAGAGTTGTCGGGATATTATAAAAATCGATACCTCTCATATACATTGAGGCGGCGAATCCCGAAAGATCTCCCACAACGCCTCCGCCTACGGCGACAACGCAATCTTTCCTCGTGAAGCCGGCGTTCAGCATGGCTTCAAGGAGCTCCTCCAGCATATCGAAGCATTTGCTTTTTTCTCCCTGAGGTATCGTCTTTATCAGCGAGCCTTTCCCGCAGCAGGCCAAGACCGCTTTTGAATACTCTGCGGGTACTCCGCTGTCGGTAACAATAAGCGCTTTTCTATTCAGATCAAAGTATTCTCCCGCCTTGCCGAGGGAATTTTTTTCTATGATTATGTCATATCCTTTTGCTTTAATTATCATTTGAAACACCGCTTTCGCTGTAGTGGCCTATGATGCGTATTTTTTTGCATTGAGCGCTCAGCTCGTCTATCATTTTCCGCGCCGGCTCCGAATTATCGTCGCCCTCAATCTCCGTATAGAAATAGTATTGCCAGGCCTTTGATTTTACGGGGCGGCTTCTCAGAGCGCTCATATTGAATCCGTATTTTCCTATTACGCTCAGCGCTTTTACGAGAGCGCCCGCTTCATCGTTTACGGTAAACATGAGAATAAATTTGCTGTCTTTTTCGGCGTATGCCTCGGGGATAAAAGATCTTGAAAATACGGCGAATTTCGTAGTGTTATCTCTGCTTTCGTTAATGCCCGCAAAAAGAATTTTGAGCCCGTTTATCTCTGCCGCCTCTTCGCTGCCTATTGCCGCTGTGTGAATATCGCCCGCTCCCGCCAGGGATTTGACCGCCTGCGCGGTGCTCTCCGCTTCAACGCATTTCCAGCCGTGGCTTTTGATGAAATTACGGCATTGAGCGAGAGCCTGAGGGTGGCTTATCACCGTTTTTATATCGGATAATTCCGCCCCGGGAAGGCTTATGAGATTGTGAGTGATGGGGAGAGAATATACTCCGTTTACGCTCAGCGGACCGTCAAACATCAGGTCCGTCACCGTGCTTACTTCGCCCGCGTAGCTGTTTTCGATCGGGAGCACGGCAAGGTCGCATTCATCATTGCAGACCGCGTTATAAGCGCTCTCAAATGAATCAAACGGCGTCGGCAAGGCGCCGGGGAATATTTTTGTGGCGGCAATGTAAGCAAAAGCGCCGACAGAACCGTTATATCCTACTTTTGTGCCCTCGTTGAGCCGATACTGATATTTTTTGCTCAGTTCTATGAGATGCTCGCAGAGCGAAAGATAATAGTTTTTTAATTCGCTGTTTTTGATATGCGACAGATTTCTTTCTATCACGACCGCCTCCTGAGCCTTGCTCTCTATCGGCAGCCCGTATTCTTTTTTGTAAGCCGCTACCTCTGCCGCGGCGTTCATCCTGATCTCAAAATATTTTGCTATCTCTCTGTCCGCATTGGCGATTTCTTCTCTCGCTTTGTTGATGTCAGCCATTTTTCTCTTCCTCCGGGTATTAAAATAAGCGGCTCCGTACGAAACAGAACCGCTTTGGTCTTATCCTATCTGCTTACGTCGGAAAATATACTTATTGAGTACGGAAATAAAAGCCCGCAAAAAAGCGAACGTAAGCGTAAAAATATGAATTCCCGTTGATACGGGTATTGAGCTTATCTGTCATAACGGGAACTCCCTTCGTAATTCTTGATAGATAATTTACCACTTTATTACGATGATGTCAACAATTTTTTCATGATTCCGAAATTTTGAGATTTTTCAAAAAAGTTTTTCGGCTTTAAGTTTCGTTTAAGGCAGACGGTTTATTATGCACTCACAGGCACAGACAAGGAGTGAGCGAAATGTTTAAGAATTGCTTTGAACGTACCGAAATAAAGTATATGCTTGATGATGAGCAGTTTGCCGGATTTTTTTCAAGTCTTGAAGGGATCGCGCATATCGATCAATACGGCAGGAGCAAGATAATGAATATATACTATGATACTCCGGATTTCAGGATGATAAGGGCTTCTCTTGAAAAACCGGTGTATAAAGAAAAGCTTCGCCTGAGGACATACGGAGTCCCCTCATCCGATTCAAACGCATTTGTAGAGATAAAGAAAAAATACAAAGGCGTGGTTTACAAGAGGAGAATATCAATGCCCTATGACCGCGCTCTCGGATATCTCGCAGGCGCGTGCCGGCCGGATGAGGAAACACAGATTTCCGGTGAAATAGACAGCCTTCTGGCGGCATGGAAAAATCTTGCGCCCGCCGTGGTGCTCAGCTATGACAGGATCGCCCTCGCGGGGGATGACGATCCGGATCTGAGGATCACCTTCGATGACAACATCCGCTACCGGACATCCGCCCTCGATCTCACTTACGGAGCGGGCGGCAGCCCGATAATCAAAGAGGGAATGCACCTTATGGAGCTTAAAATCGCCGGCGCCGTGCCGCTCAACATAGCGAGGCTGCTCTCTGAATACCGTATTTATCCGATGAGTTTCTCAAAATACGGTAACGCATATACGGACCTTAAATCAAAAGAAAATTCCGTCGAGAGAACGGAAAAAATCATTTTACCTGTTTTGAATGAGAAAGGAGTTTACAAATATGCTTGACAATATACTCGGAACCGTACTTGAAAACGGAACTTTTACGGGGGCGTCGTTCCTCGTTGTTACGGCGGTGTCACTTATTCTCGGAGGCGTGATAGCCTTCTTTTACACCCGTCAGATAAAAACCAGCAAAAGCTTTGCGGTGACTCTCGCTCTTATCCCCGCGATAGTAGAGCTTGTGATACTTCTCGTAAACGGAAACATAGGCGCGGGCGTTGCGGTCGCGGGCGCATTCAGCCTTGTGAGATTCCGCTCCGCGGCAGGCAAGGCGCAGGAGATCACCGCGATATTCCTTGCTATGGCGGTAGGCCTTGCGACAGGTATGGGATATATAGGGATCGCCGCGATCTTCGCCCTTGTGATATCCGTTCTGCTGCTTATCATGAGCAGATTCTTCGATAAAAAAGAGGAAGGATACAGGATCCTTAAAATAACCGTTCCCGAAAATCTCGAATTTGAAGGGGTATTTGAAGATGTGCTCTCTTCCTTCACCGATCTTCATGAAATGACCGATGTCAAGACCTCGAATATGGGCACGCTTTACAAGCTGACCTACAGGATAAAAATGAAGCAGGGAGCGTCGCTCAAACAATTCATTGATTCTCTCAGAGAACAAAACGGAAATCTTGAGATAAGCTGCGGCTATCCTTCGACCGAGGGCAGCGAGCTTTGACCGAAATCACGAATCAACGATCAAACCGATAATAAGGAGTGAAATGAAATGAAAAGAAATATTTTGAAATATACGGCGATCATACTTTCTCTGATAATGATAATTGCAGCCTTTGCGGGCTGCTCCGCGGGCAGCGCTTCAGATGATTCCGGCTCAGCAACGAATAATTCCGAAAAGAGCGCGCAGGTTGAAGTCAATGAAGCCAACGCGGATTATTTTACCGAGCGAGACCTTGATTTCTCCTATGCCGACAGAGAGACGCAGACGATAGTCCTGAACGGAAGCTCGGCGGAGTCAACCTCTTCTGCCGTTAAAATCGACGGCTCGTCGGTCACTATCACCGACGAGGGCGTATATATTGTTTCAGGTAAACTGACGGACGGCGAAATAATCGTTGACGCCGAAGAAACGGATAAAATTCAGATAGTCCTGAACGGAGCCGAGATAAGCAATTCGGACGGCGCCGCGATTTACGCGAAATCTGCCGATAAGCTGTTTATAACCCTTGCCGAAGGGACGGAAAATTCGCTTGCCGACGGCGGAAAAGAATATACGCAGACCGATTCGGAAAAAACGGTTGACGGCGTGATATTCGCGGATTGCGATCTCACTCTTAACGGATCGGGCAAGCTCACCGTAAACGCCGGTTGGAAGCACGCCGCAGTAAGCAAAAGCGACCTCGTGATAACAGGCGGAGAATATGATATAACTTCCGCGGAAAAGGGCTTCGAGGGCGAGAATTCCGTAAGGATATGCGGTGGCAGTTTTACCGTCAAATCGGGCGATGACGCCTTCCATGCCGATGAAGAGACGGATAAGGAAAAAGGCTTTGTCTATATTCAGGGAGGCGCTTTCAAAATCGAATCCTCCGATGACGGGATCCATGCCGTGACTGCTCTGACAATAGACGGCGGCAGCTTTGATATCACCGCTCACGAGGCGCTTGAGGCAACGGTCATCACCATAAATGGCGGAGAGATAAACATCAGCGCCTCCGATGACGGCATCAACGCCGCGGCAAAGAGCGAATTTTACGATCCTCAGGTGATCATCAACGCAGGCAGCCTGACGATCAAAATGGGTGCAGGCGATACCGACGCGATAGATTCAAACGGTACCATTGAGATAAACGGCGGAACGGTTGATATAACGGCGCAGTCGGCTTTTGATTATGTAACCTCCGGAAAGATAAACGGCGGCGAAGTGACCGTGAACGGAGAAAAGATCACCGAAATGTCAAATCAATTCGGCGGAGCTATGGGCGGAATGCGCGGCGGTTTAGGCGGATTCGGTAACAGAGAGCAGATGACGGATGAAAACGGAGAAACTCTCACAAGACCGGAGAGAGAAAATTTCACCGATGAAAACGGCGAAACCGTGACCGGCAGAGGCAGAAAAGATTTCGGCGCAAACGGAGCAACTCCTCCCGAAATGCCGACCGACGAAAACGGAAACGCGGTATTTCCCGGCAATATGAAACCGGACGGCGAAATGCCGGGCAATGTCACCGTGGATCCTTCACAGACAGCTTGAATATCGTTATCACGGGTACGGAGCCGCTTTGCGGCTCCGTATTTTCGTTTATATGCCGTTTCTTCCCCTACCCGATAAATGCGAAAAAAGTCATTATTTTTGAAATTTAGTATTTATTTATTAAAATATATGTGATATACTATATCAGATAATCGGAGATCCGGCGCATTTTTGAGGCGGAAATCTCTGCATATTATATTTCACCGGAGGCTGTTATGGAAAAATATCTCATCAACCCCAACGAAAAGAAATCAACCGTCAGCAAGGATATTTACGGCAATTTTTCGGAGCATCTCGGCAGATGTATTTATGAGGGCCTTTTTGTAGGCAGAGATTCCGATATTCCCAATGTGAACGGGATGAGGACGGATGTCGTAAACGCTCTCAAAGAGATGGGCCTTCCCGTATTGAGATGGCCGGGCGGATGCTTTGCAGATGAATATCACTGGATGGACGGTATCGGCGACCCTGCCATGCGCAAAAAGATGATAAATACCCATTGGGGCGGCGTCATCGAGGATAACAGCTTCGGCACTCATGAATTCTTTGAGCTCTGCGATCAGCTCGGCTGCGATGTGTATATCACCGGCAACGTCGGCAGCGGCAGCGTCAGAGAAATGAGCGAATGGGTCGAGTATATGACCTTCGCCGGCGAATCGCCCATGGCAAATCTCCGCCGCAAAAACGGCAGAGATAAACCCTGGCGCGTAAAATATTTCGGAGTCGGCAACGAAAACTGGGGATGCGGCGGCAATATGGATCCCGCATACTACGCGAATGAATACAGGCGCTATCAGACTTATGTCCGCAATTATGACGGAAACAGCAGGATTTACAAAGTCGCCTGCGGACCCAACGCCGAGGATTACAACTGGACCGAAACCGTGATGAAAAACGCGGGCAGGCACATGGACGGCCTCGCTCTCCATTACTACACCGTTACCCACGATTGGGGGCATAAAGGCAGCGCAACGGAATTTTCGACCGATGAGTATTACACCACCCTTCGCAAGGCTTATCATATAGACGAAATCATCCGCCGTCATCTTGAGATAATGAACAGATACGATCCCTCAAAGAGGGTCGAGCTCGTTATAGATGAATGGGGCACCTGGCACGATGTCGAGCCCGGCACAAATCCCGGATTTCTTTATCAGCAGAATTCAATGCGCGATGCGATAGTCGCGGCGATAAACTTAAATATCTTTAATAAACATTCCGACAGGATCAGGATGTGCAACATAGCTCAGACGATAAATGTGCTTCAATCCGTTGCCCTTACGGACGGCGCCGATATGGTGCTCACTCCCACCTATTACGTTTTCAAAATGTTTAAGGATCATCAGAATAACACTCTGCTCGGCTCATATATAACCACCGACGAGGTCGGGACCGACAGCGACAGGCTTCCCCGTCTCATCGAGAGCGCGACCGAGGATGAAAACGGAGTGATCTGTTCCACCGTCGCCAACACAAGCGCCTCCGAGAGCGTTCAGATAAAGTGCCAGGTGGCAGACAGCGAGATCAAAGAAATCAGAGCCGAGATCCTCACCGGCGCCATTGACGCTTACAATACTTTTGATTGCAAGGAAGCTGTCAAAACTCAGGCTTTTGAAGGATTCACCAAAACGGCGGACGGCTTTGTCGCCGATATCCCCGCCTGCTCGGTCGTGAAATTTATTATTGAAAGATGAATGATGTAAGGATCTGCCGCAGATGCCTGCTTATTGAGAGCGGGCGCGCAGATGTGCTTGAGGATATACGCCGCAGGATAGAAAAACTGACGGAAAATGAAAAAACAGACAGCGCAGAATATGAATTCAGGCTCGCCAAATGCGGCGAATGTGAGTTCCTTGCGGACGGCACCTGCCTCAAATGCGGATGCTATCCGGAATTCAGAGCGGCGTTCAAAAAGAATAAATGTCCCAAAAGTTACTGGTAATTCGAGGTGTTAGTTATGAAAGCTAAAACAGCGGCGGCGATCGCCCTGACGTTGATGCTTGTTATCCTTGCATCATGCTCGCTGCCGAAGCTGAAAGAGATTGATGTCAGCAGCATCACGTCAACAAAAACCGAAAAATCCGTTTCGGAAACTGAAATGACCGAAACTCAATCCGATACAAGTGAGTCCGAGACCGAAAGCCGGGAGCAAACGGGCAAATCCACCGCCGCAGTTTCCGGTACCTTTGCGTCAAAAATCGCAGAGACGACCGAAAAAATAACGGAAAAAATTACCGAAACTCTCACGAAAGCGACCACGGCCGTCAGGACTTCGCGCACAACGACTCAGAGGACTTCCCGCACCACCACCACGAGGGCGGCGCGCACCACGACCACCCGTGCGACAACCACAAAGGCGCCCTCCACCTCTTCAGGCAGCATTTCGGGCTATTCGGGCAGAGTTGATAAGACGGAGAAGGTATATAATTCCGATCTCAAATACGGAGTGGATCTTCACCGCTATGTTACGCTTTATTACGGCTATGATGCCAACGGCAAAAAGTTCCTGCTCAAAGAGGAGGAAACAAAGAGGATCTATGACCGCAGCACCTATATCGCGAGCTACAACGATCTGCTTCCCGCCGCAAAGGCCAACAGGCAGACCTACGCCGCATATATCAACGAGGTGCTCAGGCTCACAAACAATATGAGAGCCGCGGGCGGCCTTGCTCCACTTACTCTCGATGAAAGGCTCACCACTCAGGCAAATGTCAGAGCGGAGGAGCTTGCGTGGTCCGGCAAGCATTCCCATTACAGACCCAATCTTCAGAGTTACACCTCGCTTTTCAAAGAAAACGGCTACACCACTGGGATGTCCGGCGAAAACCTCGGCTGGTATTATTCCACCCCGGCGGATGTATGCGCCGCGTGGAAGGCTTCGCAGAGCCACTATGAAAATATTATGAATCCGAATTTCAAAAAGATCGGAATCGGCGTCGCCGCCGAGCCGGACCCCACCAAAAATCTCTGCTGGGTTCAGCATTTTTACAGCGGCTGATTTACCGATCGGCATTAAAAACGAATTTGTGAGTGAATATGGATATAAGATTAGGCGATAAACTGCTTATGCGCAAGCCGCATCCCTGCGGCTGCAATGAATTCCTCGTGCTTCGCATAGGGGCGGATTTCAAAATCAGATGCCTCAAATGCGGCAGAGAAATAATGCTTGAGCGCATAAAAGCGGAAAAGAATATCAAGAAAGTAATGCGTGAGGAAGATGCTTGATAAGTTAAGAGAGGTTGAGCAGAGGTATGAGTCGCTCAATGAGCGGCTTTGCGAAAGCGATATAGCCTCCGATATCGAAGAATACAAAAAAATAATGCAGGAGATCAAGGTCCTTACGCCCGTTGTTGAAAAATACAGAGAATATAAAAAAATCGAGTCGGAAATGATCGAGGCAAAGGAACTGCTCGACGCGGGCGGTCTCGAGCCCGATTTTAAGGAAATGGTGCGCGATGAGTTTGAAAATGCCAGAGAGAGCCTGACCGTCTGCTCGGAGGAGCTTAAGATCCTGCTCCTTCCGCGCGATCCCAATGATGATAAAAATGTTGTTGTCGAGATAAGGGCAGGGGCAGGAGGCGAAGAGGCTTCTCTTTTCGCAGGCGTGCTTTACAGGATGTATTCAATGTATTCCCAGGCGAAGGGCTGGCGGTGTGAGATCGTCAGCGAAAATGCGACGGAGCTCGGCGGATTCAAAGAAATCAGCTTTATGATCGAGGGCGAGGGAGCGTATTCGCGCCTCAAATTCGAGAGCGGAGTCCACAGGGTCCAGAGAGTGCCCGAAACGGAGAGCCAGGGGAGGATCCAGACTTCTACAGCCACCGTTGCCGTTTTGCCCGAGGCGGAAGAGGTCGATGTTGAGATAAATCCCGCAGATTTGCAGATAGACACCTTCCGCTCAAGCGGAGCCGGAGGCCAGCATATAAATAAGACCGAGAGCGCCATCCGCATCACTCACCTGCCGACGGGTACGGTGGTCGAGTGTCAGGATGAGAGAAGCCAATATAAAAACAAAGACAAAGCCATGAAGGTGCTGCGTTCCAAAATTCTCGAAATGGAGATGAGCAGGCAGCAGAGCGCAATAGCAGGCGAGCGCCGCGCTCAGGTAGGCACCGGTGACAGAAGCGAAAGGATCCGCACCTATAATTTCCCGCAGGGCAGGGTCAGCGATCATCGTATAAACCTTACGCTCTATAAGATAGAGTCGATCGTAAACGGCGATCTCGATGAGATAATCGACGCGCTGATCACCGCAGATACCGCGGAGAAGCTGAAAGCAAGCGCCCCGGAAGGCTGACTGTTTAACTGATATATTTGGAGAAAACGATGGAAACCCTTTATCTGAAATCAGATAACCCCGAAGCCGCTCAGACCGCGGCGGAGATACTTAAAAAAGGCGGGCTCGTCGCCATACCCACCGAGACCGTTTACGGGCTTGCCGCGAATGCTCTCGACGGCGAAGCGGTAAAAAAGATATTTGAAGCGAAGGGCAGACCGCAGGATAATCCGCTGATAGTCCATGTTCAATCTCTTGATGAGATCCCGCCGCTGGTCAAAAAAGTTGATGAAAGGCTGTATGACCTCGCCCGTGAATTCTGGCCCGGGCCCCTCACGGTAATTATGGAAAAATCATCGCTGATTCCCGATGAGGTCAGCGCGGGGCTTGATACGGTTGCCATAAGAATGCCGTCAAATCCCTGCGCGAGGGAGATAATAGCAAAATGCGGTTTTCCGCTTGCCGCCCCTTCTGCGAATGCATCCGGCAGGCCGAGCCCCACAAGGGCAGAGCACGTTATCGGAGATCTCGGCGGCAGGATAGACGCCGTGGTTGACGGTGGAGAATGCGATGTCGGCGTTGAGTCAACGGTCGTAACTCTCGTCACGGATCCTCCGGCTCTTCTCAGACCGGGAGGCGTTACGCCCGCAGACCTTGAGAGAGTGCTCGGTAAGATCGAAATATCGCACGCTGTGTTTGAAAAGCTCCGCGACGGCGAAAAAGCAAGCTCTCCCGGAATGAAATATAAACATTATGCGCCGAGAGCGCAGGTCACGATCATCAAGGGCAGTTTTGAAAAATACGAAAAATTCCTTAAAGCTCATAATGAAGAAATCTGCGCGGTTTGCTTCAAAGGCGAAGGCAGGCATTTTGATAAATTTATAGAGTACGGAAGTGAAAACAGCAGCCTTTCGCAGGCGCATGATCTTTTTGACGCGCTTCGCAAAGTGGATGAAACGGGCTGCAAAAAGGCGTTTGTCAGATGCCCCTCATCCGACGGAGTGGGTCTTGCAGTATTCAACCGGCTTATCAGATCGGCGGCGTTCCGTATTATCGACCTCGATATCAAGATACCCGTTTACGGGCTTACGGGGCAGACGGGCGCCGGCAAAAGCGTGGCGGCGGACGAATTCAAAAAATACGGTTTTTCCGTGATAGATACGGATATGATCGCGCGTGAAGCCGTGGAAGGTCCCGAAATAATAAATGCTCTCTGCGAGAGCTTCGGAGCGGATATTGTCGCGCAGGGAAAGCTTGACCGCAGGCTTCTTGCAAAGAGAGCTTTTGAAACCCCCGAAAAAACGGAGATCCTAAACAGGATCACTCATCCCGCTATAACGGCGGCGAGCATATCGGCGATCCATGATGCGGAGAAATCGGGAGCAAGGGCTGCCTTGATAGACGCTCCCGTGCTTTTTGAAAGCCCGCTGACCGCAGTCTGCGATAAGGTTATCTGTATATGTGCAGATAAGCAGACAAGGCTCGGTCGGATCATCGCCCGCGATCGCGTCAGCGAGCAGGAGGCTCTTTTGCGTATCAATGCGCAAAAGGATGAGGAATACTATAAATCACACTCGGATGTTATAATCAACAATGTTGATTTGAATGATACAGTTGCTCAGATAGCAAAGACAGTAAAGGAGGAATTGATATGAGCAAAAAAACAGAGCAGGAGCTTCTCAAAGAAGAGCTCTTCTATACACCCGAAAGCGCATATTTTGTATGCGACGACAAAGAGATAGCCAAAGCGGAAAAATTCTGTGAGGGCTATATCGGATTTTTGAATGCCTGCCGCACGGAGCGTGAAATAAACGCCTATGTCAAAGAGCTTGCTTCCTCAAAGGGATACAGGGAGTTTGACCCCAAGGGCAAATATAAGAGCGGCGATAAAGTTTTTTATGATGTTCACGGCAAAGCGCTTATTCTTACCACCTTCGGCAAAAAGAGCGTTGCCGCGGGCACCAAAATCGTTGCCGCGCATATAGATTCCCCGAGGCTCGACCTCAAGCCCAATCCGCTTTATGAGGATGAGCAGCTCGGCTATTTCAAGACCCATTATTACGGCGGTATCAAAAAATATCAGTGGCCTACGGTTCCCCTTGCGCTTCACGGCGTAATTTATAAGAAAGACGGCTCCTGCGTCACCGTTCGCGTAGGCGATGATGAAGGCGACCCCAAATTTGTGATCACCGATCTTCTTCCCCATCTTGACAGAGAAGACCGTTCAATGAAAAAGGTTATCGCGGGTGAGGAGCTCAATATCCTCATCGGCTCCCGTCCCTTCGGGAAAGAGAAGGGCGATAAGCTCGTAAAGCTTAATCTCATGAAGCTTCTCAATGAGAAATACGGCATAGTTGAGGCGGATTTCCTCTCGGCGGAGCTTGAAGCCGTGCCCGCATATCCTGCGGTGGATGTCGGATTTGACAGAAGCCTGATAGGCTCTTACGGCCACGATGACCGCGTCTGCGCTTATCCCTCCGTCATGGCGGAGTTTGATGTCAAAAAGCCCGAATTTACAACCGTTACCGTCATAACCGATAAAGAAGAAACGGGCTCCGACGGAAACACCGGCCTTCAGTCCGCTTATCTCAAGCAGTTCATAGGTGACCTCGCCGCTCTCGCGGGAGTGCCGTGCAGGGATGTGCTCAGGGCGTCGGAATGTCTTTCCGCGGATGTAAATGCGGGATTTGACCCCACCTTCGCCTCCGCTTTTGAAAAGAATAATTCCGCCTATCTCAATAAAGGTATCGTTGTCACAAAATACACGGGCTCGGGCGGCAAGGGCGGCACCAATGACGCAAACGCCGAGTTTGTTTCAAAAATCAGAACGATATTCGATAAATCAAAAACCGTCTGGCAGACCGGCGAGCTCGGCAAGGTTGACGGAGGCGGCGGAGGAACAGTCGCCAAATATATAGCCAACCTCGGCGTAAATGTAGTCGATGTCGGAGTGCCTGTGCTCTCAATGCATGCCCCATTTGAAATAGTTGCCAAAAACGATGTTTATATGGCTTGGAAGGGCTTCAAGGCATTCCTCGAAAGCAAATAAGATCGAATTCAGCGTAAAAACAGCATCAGGCAGTGAATAAAAATGCTCTTGTTCACAAACTGTTAACAGAATATTCTTTGCTTATTCATAATTATATAGCAGAAATCGGGTATTATGATATGTAGCGAAGCCCCATACAGTTTTGACATCTTCTTTTTTCATTTTTATTTTCTCTTTCCCCAAGCACTGCCGAATGCTGCACACATTCGGCAGTGCGACTTTTTTGCCGGTTTTCCGGAATATCGCTTCAGGTGAGGCGGCAATTCAAAAAGCCGGGTGTAAGCAAGACCCATTCTCAACCGATAGTTTACGGAGTCAAAATGAAAAATCGTCAATTTCCGATAGTTTCCGTTACACCCAAAGCGGAGCGAGCGCTCAGAGGAGGGCATCCCTGGGTATATGACGCGGAGATAACCGCCGTCACGGGTGATATTCAAAACGGCTGCCTTGCCGATGTCGCATCCCGCAAAGGCGCGTATCTGGGCACCGGGCTTGTCAGCCTTGAGAGCAAGATAAGGCTGCGCATTCTCTCCGATAACGCCAATGAAACCTTTTCGCCCGCTTTTTGGGAGAGAAGGCTGCGCTATGCCGTTGATTACCGCAGAGCGGTAATGGGCGATGATTTCGGATGCTGCCGCCTGGTATTCGGCGAGGCGGATGAGCTGCCCGGGCTGACCGTTGACAGATTTTCGGATATACTCGTCACTCAGGTGCTGTCATACGGCATTGAAATGCGCAAGGATATGATCTACTCTCTGCTCATTAAGATCCTCGGAGAATACGGAGTGGATATTTCGGGCATTTATGAGCGCAATGACGCCGTTCTGAGAGAGCGTGAAGGTCTTGAACTCGGCAAGGGCTGGTATGAAAAATACCCTCACGGCGAAACCACTCATACCGTTATATGCGAAAACGGCATAGATTTTGATGTTGATTTTGAAAACGGGCAAAAGACGGGATATTTTCTCGATCAGAAGTATAACCGCCTCGCTGTCAGACGCATCGCAAAGGGCAGAAGGGTGCTTGATTGCTTCACCCACACAGGCTCATTCGCGCTTAATGCGGCGAAGGGCGGCGCGCTTAAAGTTACCGCGGCGGATGTGAGCGAAACGGCGATAGCTCAGGCGAGAGCGAATGCCGTGAGAAACGGACTTGAAGAAAGTATTGATTTTGTCTGCGCAGATGTTTTCGAGCTGCTTACCGAAACGGAAAAAAACGGCGGCAGACCGTACGATTTTATTATCCTCGACCCTCCCGCTTTCACAAAAAGCCGCAAGACGGTCGCCTCCGCGCAGAGAGGATATAAAGAGATAAATTACAGGGCGATGAAAATTCTTCCCAGAGGCGGTTATCTCGCCACCTGCTCCTGCTCCCATTTTATGAGAAGCGATCTTTTTGAAGATATGCTCTCCCAGGCTGCCGCGGATGCGGGAGTGAGGCTCAAGCAGATAGAGGTCAGGCAGCAATGCTGCGACCATCCGATACTCAGAAACGTACCCGAGACCGATTATCTCAAATTCTATATTTTTCAGGTGATTTGATTATGTTTTATGAAAACTGGCTCACTTACATCGTCGATGATGCTAAGATTACCAAGGTCGCCATTCCCGGCGCTCATAATTCGGGCACGAAGGGAATGAATGTCACGGCCTGCTGTCAAAACGGAACTCCGCTCGATCAGTATCGCTACGGTGTGCGTAAGTTCGGGATTCGCCTGAGTCAAAAAAAGAATAAGCTCTACATCGCCCACGGGATAATGAAGGGGATGACCGCGGATGAGGCGTTCTCATATTTCGGCGAGATAGTCAGTAATTATGATGATTTCTTTATCCTCGATGTCAGAGCTTATCAGAAGCAGACCGTTGGTCCTTTCACCCTCAGCAACCATTCCGATCCGGAGCTTGTCGATGAGCTGATAGATAAGTATCTTCAGCCGGAGAAATATGCTCTCACCGATATCCCCGATCTCAAAGCGCTGACGGTGGGCGACATCAGAAAGAGCGGCAAAAAATATGTGATACACCACGCGGATGAAGAATATAAATTCAGCCGTGACATAAAGCTTCTCGAGCCCTGGGATCCCGTTGTATTCGGCCTTAAGCCCGAGAGATTCGCAAAGGAATGCGTGAATTATCTCAGAGAACTTGACAGCGACGGTTTCTTCTGGTTCCAATCTCAGCAGACCCCGAATATAGGCACGGAAAACGGGCTCAAATGGCCTAAGGCTCTCGATGAGGAAGACAGGATCTATTTCCCTCAGATAATCGAAGAGATAGCTTCGGACCCCGTTTTGCTCGATAAGGTCAATATTATCGCAGGAGATTTTATGACCAGGGATCACATGAAGGAAAATTATATTCTTTGGCTCAACCTTCTCAAAAATATCGTAAAACCCGAGCTCAGAGAAGAATACGCAAAGGCGATAGGTAAAAAGATATGAAGCTCACCGTCATAGGCAGATACGGCCCTTATGCGCGGAGCGGAAATCACGCCGGAAGCTGCTATCTCGTTTCGCAGGGCGATACAAATCTCGTGATGGATATGGGGCCGGGCTCGATGTCAAGGCTCACGCAGCTTGTTGATATTTCAGAGCTCACAGCCGTGTTTATCTCTCATTTGCATTATGATCATACGAGCGATCTGCTCTCCTTCAGATACAGGCTCGAAGAGCTTGACCGCAGGGTAAAAATCATCACACAGGTCGATGATACTCCGTGGTGCCGTCTGCTGCTCGATCACCCTCTATTTGAGGTGATCCCCGTCACAAGCGCCGATTCGGTGAAAGCAGGGGATTTTACCCTGAGCTTCTTTGATATGAAGCATACCGTGCCCTGCCTCGCGGTCAGGGTCGAGGGAGAAAAAACCGTCGCATATACCGGCGACACTGTTTATAACGATAATATTCCCGCATTATGCCGCGGAGCGGATCTGCTCCTTGCGGATACATCAAAGCCCGCGGATTTCAAAGGCCCTCACATGAATGTTGAAATCGCGAAAGAATTAAATAAAAATTACGATATAAAAATCCTGTCCACCCATCTGAGCCCCGATTACGATCCCGAGCCCGAATTCGCGGCCTTTCCGGGAATATCCGTTGCTCACGAGGGCGAGACTTATGAAATATGAGGTAAAAAATATGCCTGAATTCAGTTCAATGATAATCGGCCACGCTACCCTTGACACAAATACCGATCACCTCGGCAACACCGTAAAGATCGTCGGAGGCGCGGTAGTCTATTCATCAGCGTCGGCTTACGCTCTGGGTCACAGAGTGCTTGCCGTAACGAAGCTTGCCCCCAAGGATGCAGACCGCCTTGAGCAGTTTACGATCCCGAGAGAGGATATCATTCTTCTTGACAGCAAAAAAAGCACCGAAATCACCAATATTTATCATACAGCCGATAAGGAGAGACGCACCTGCACCTGCACCTCAAAGGGCGACCCCTTCAAAGCCTCCGAGATACCCGCTGCCGATGTAGGCATCTATCATCTCGCCGGTCTTGTTTACGGGGATTTTGATACGGAAATGATCGTAACTCTCTCCAAGAAAAAACCGCTTGCCCTCGATGTTCAGGGCATGCTCAGGCACGTTGCCGAAGACGGCTCCATGTATTTTGAGGATTGGGCGGATAAAAAAGAATGCCTCCCGTGCATCACCTATCTCAAAACCGACGCCGCCGAGGCGGAGATACTCACGGGCTGCTCAGACCGTAAAGAAGCGGCAAAGCATCTCTATTCGTGGGGCTCCCGTGAAATAATGATCACCCATAATACCGAGGTGCTCATTTATGACGGCAGAGAATTCTATACCTGCCCGATAAAATCACGAAATCTGAGCGGTAGGACCGGCAGGGGAGACACCACCTTTGCCGCCTATATAAACGAGCGCCTTGATAATTCGATAGAGGATTCGCTCCTTACCGCTACCGCCACGGTATCTCTCAAAATGGAAACGCCCGGTCCCTTCAAGGGCACAAGAAGCGATGTTGAGGCGTATATAAAGGAACTGTATTGAAAATAAATCATCCGTTTGCGGAGGTGAGATAATGGATAAAAGACCGAAGACGGAATTGAATAATGATGCCGGCGACGATATGATAATCGGCAGGAACGCCGTGCTTGAAGCCATAAAAAACGGCAGGCAGACCGATACGGTGTATGTGGCATCCGGCGAGCGTACCGGCTCGATAGGCATGATTTTAGGCAAGGCGAGAGAGCTCGGAATAGTTATCAAAGAGGTCGATCGCAGGAAGCTGGACGCAATGTGCGGCGGAGCCAACCATCAGGGGATCGCCGCGAGGGCTTCGGCAATAGAATATGCTCAGGTGGATGATATTCTCGAAAAAGCCGGACAGGCGGGCGAAAAGCCGTTTATCATCATTCTTGACGGTATTGAAGATCCTCATAATCTCGGTGCGATTATCCGCTCGGCAGACGCAAGCGGCGCTCACGGAGTAATAATCCCGAAGCGAAGAGGAGCCTCTCTCACATACGCCGTGGGCAAGGCTTCGGCGGGGGCGGTGGAATATGTTCCCGTAGCGAGAGTATCAAATCTCGCCCAGACTATAGATGAGCTTAAATCAAAAGGCCTGTGGATATACGGCGCCGATATGGACGGCTCCCGGTGGGACAGCGTCGATTATTCCGGCCCGGTCGCTTTGGTAATAAGCAATGAAGGCAAGGGCATCAGCAGGCTCGTCAGAGAAAAATGCGATTTTATCGTATCCCTGCCCATGAAGGGCAAAATAAATTCACTGAATGCTTCCGTTGCGGCGGGAATTCTTATGTATGAAGTTATTAAACACAGGTGAGGTGAAGGGCATGAGCGATTTTACAAATACGGATTTACAAAACGAAGAGCTTGAAAAGATTCTGAGCGAGGTCCGTTCTTCGGAGGGAATTCCCGAAGCCGGAGATGCAGACGGTACGCCTTCAAAAGAATGGTCGCTTGAGGATATAGACAGGCTCATCGCCGAGGAGAGCGGAGAATCATTTGAACCGTCGGAGCCCAAGACGAGGTCTGCCGCTCAAAAGCTTGAGCAGATGCTTTCCGGCAGCGAATACGATGAAGGGATGTTTACTCTCAAAACCGATGATTTCAATTTATCGGCAGAGGAGGAGATCCCCGAGCCCACCGATATTTTTTCGGGCGGCGAGGTATTCGGGCAGGAGATGTTTTTTGAGGATGACGGTATAGCCGATGATTTCGATCCGTTTAATTTTGAGCTTGAAACGGTCGTTATGCCGGATGCGGTCCCGGAGCCTGCCGAGATCAAATACAGCAACCATACCGAGAAGCGCGAGCCTCTCCCGCCGACTGTTACTCAGCCCGTGGAAACAAAGAAAGAAGAGGCTGAGAAGCCTGGGCTGGATTTCAGAAAGAAATTCTTTGAGAAGCTCAGACCCGAGGATATCGAGCTTCCCGAGGATGAAGAAAAAGAGCCGGAATATCCCTATGATAAATCCGGCATCGTAGTCAAAAAGAATGAATCCGAAGAGGGCGAAGATCTCGACGGAATGCCTGTGGTCATGGCTGCCGAAGACGCCGCTTCAAGAAAATTTGACGAAGAAAAAACAAAGATAGTCAATCTGCCTTCACGCCCCGATAAGCCCGAAGAAAAAGCGGGGGCTGATGTAGAAGGTCAGATAATCCTCACCGATTTTGTGGATATTCCCGAAGAGGCTGTTCCTGAGCAGTCCAAAGAGGATGATATTGAGGAGACTCTTTTTGAGAAGCGCAGGCAAAAGGCAAGGGGCTTCAAGATAGATAATCTGGATGAAGAATTCAGCGATGTCTTTGATGAGATGAATGAGGATCTTCCTCTCGCGGATGATGTATATCAGCCCGAGGAGCAGGAATCCGCCGCAAGCACCTCTCTCGCGGATACCATCGGCGAATATAACGATCCCTCCGAGCGCAGCAGGATCCACACCAGGCTCACCGAGAGAGCGCAAAAGACGGTCAGAAATGTGGCGATAATGGGCGCTGTTGAGGGAGTGCTCGTGATAATCGCTCTCCTTACTTCTCTGGTGAAGTCGGGAGTAATTGAGCTCACTTTGTTCGGGCAAAACAGCGTTATTATGTATGTAGTTAACGCTCTGCTTATCATTCTTGCCGTTTTCTTTGATTCAACGAGATTTTTTGACACATTCACACAGACCGTCAAGGGCAAAATAACCGGCAATTCCGCTACCGTCGTCGCGGTCGTGATCGCGCTGATCCATAATGCCATCGCCGCTGTCACCGTTGACAAGGGCGCATATCCCGTCTTTGGCGCGATCGCGGTATTCGGCCTGCTTCTCAATAAAATCACCGATATGATAGACGCGCGCAGGATCCTTGATAATTTTGCCGTTTGCGCCTTCACTTACGATCATAATATGTATGCCGTCCATCCGTTTGAGAATGAGAGCGAGGTTTTTGAGCTCGGCAGAGGTCTCCTTATGGGCGACGCAAAGATGTATTATTCATCAAATCTTGAGTTCCCGACGGATTTTATCAAAAATTCAGAGAGCGAAAAAGATTCCGATAAATACACAAAGATTATGCTTATAGTTTCCCTCGTTGTTTCCGCTGCGGCGGGAATAGTTATAGGCATAGTCAAAAAAGAATTTATGGCATTTTTCACGGCGTTTGCCGCCGCCGTATGCCTCAGCGCACCGATTTTCGGCAGATTTATCCCTTCATTCATTACCTTTATCACAAATAAGCGCCTTAACCGCGAGGGCACCATGATCGCCGGGATCGATACGGCGGATTCCGTGGCGCAGGCGAATGCGGTGGTGCTTGACAGCGCCGATATCTTTGACCGCAGAAGCTGCACCATGCACGGAATGAAGGATTTCAAGAGCATGCGTATAGATGTGGTTCTGCTTTACGCCGCCGCCATGGTGATAAAATCGGGCGGACCCCTCAGAGAATGCTTTGAGCAGGTCGTGGACGGCAGACAGGATCTTCTTCCTCCTGTGAGAGAGCTTGTCTATGAAGATAAAATGGGCATTTCCGCGAGGATCTATGAGCAGAAGGTGCTTCTCGGCAACAGAAATATGCTCATCCACCATAATATCAAGGCTCCCGAAAAGGCTTTTGAAGACCGATACGCCCACGACGGCAGGAAGGTGATTTATCTTGCCTGCAACGAGCAGCTCGCGGCTATGTTTGTGGTGAGTTACAGCGTGGATGAAAACATAAGAAACTATCTCAAACAGCTTGAGAATAACGGAGTTCAGATACTTGTACGCACCAATGACGTGAATGTAACGGAAAATCTGATCTCGGAGAGCTTCGGGCTGAATCCCGACAATTTCAAGATCCTTTCATCGGTTGCGGGCAGGCTCTACAAGCGCAGGAAGGATACTATCATCGACAGAGCGCCTGCCGGCATAATCCATGACGGCTCGGCTTATTCCATGCTTAAGGCGATGGCTGCCGCCTGCTCAATGGCTGCAAAGAATAAGATCGGCCTCTTTATGCAGATAGCCGCAATGGCGGTCGGGATCATTCTCACGATCGTCTTCGGAGTTTCGCAGAGCGGGCTCGGCGTGCTTGCGGCAGTTCTCATTATGCTGATCGAATGCGTCGGCATAGCGGGGACTATCCTCTTCGGAAAGAAATAAATCTTCACGCCCTTACAGGAGGAAAGTATGAAAAAAGCGTTGGGAATTATTCTTACTGCGATAATTATTGCGCTGTCCGTTATGCCTGCGTTTGCGCAGGAGGGCGATCTGCCCGTTATAATCGTCAGCGGATATTCTTCGGGCAACCTTTATGAAAATTTCGGCACAGCTTCTCAAAAAACGATATGGCCTTTCGGGGTCGGTGACGCTCTCGGGCAGACCTTGAGGGATTTCCCCAATTTTATCAGATGCCTTGCAGTTTTCCTGCTGGGTAACGGAGCGCCGCTGGGTGTGACCGTAGCTCAGGGCGGAGAGATAATTCTCGATAAGATGTACACAAATCCGGACGGCTCGTCAAAATATGATATCGTCCATTATCCCAATGATCCGGCGATTTCAAATTACGCTTACCTGCTGGAAAATGCTCCCGATGAGATCAACGAGCCCGAATTGTGCGCTTATTCAGCGAAAAAGATCGGTGCTGAGAAGGTGTTTCTCTTCCAGTATGATTTCAGGATGGGCGGTTATGACTGCGCGCAGGAGCTTGACCGCTATGTAAAAGATGTACTCAGTTATACCGGCAGCAAAAAGGTCAATATTTTCGGTATGAGCTACGGCGGATTTATCACAGGCGTGTATCTTTCGCTTTTCAAAAATACCGCTCCCGTTAAAAATGCCGTAATGGATGTTCCCGCTTTGGGAGGGACCTCGTTTACCCGCAGATTCTTTTTAGGCGAAACCGAATTCTGCACAAGGAGCCTTATCGCTCTTGCCGAGAGCCTTTTGGGAGCCGAAACAAATATCGCCCCCGTGCTCAAAAATCTTGATTTGAGCCGTCTTGAGCCGACGGTCGAGGCGTTCCTTAAAGAAATAAGAGAAATGCCGCTTACCTGGGGAAGCCTCTGGGATCTGCTCACACCCGAGGATTATAATGAGCTCAAGCCCATTTTTCTCGATAAAAAAGCGAGCGCGAAGCTTATCAAAAAGAGCGACATCATTCACAATGATGTGATGAAAAACTACCGCAGGAATTTCCTGAGCTGCATGAAACGCGGCATAAATATCTCGATTATCTGCAACTATGTGGATTATACGGCTTTCGGCGGCGGAAAACTCGCCGATATGCTGCTTGACGCAGAGAGAACAAGCGGAGCAATATGCTCCGGAGCGGAGAAGCGCCTGCCCGACGGTTATAAGCCTGCCTTCACCGTCTGCAACGATAAGAGACACTGCCACCTTGCGCCTTCGATGCAGATCGATGCCACAAGCTGCTACCTGCCCGAGCATACATGGTTTATCAAGGATGAATATCACGGCTGTTATGCCAAGGACCCTTACGGATTCGATCTTGTAAAGACCTTGCTCTTCGCAGAGAAAAGAATGGATGTCCATTCCGATGAATCTTTCCCGCAGTTCAATTATTCGAGAGCACCTTACAGAAGCGTTGCCGCCGATTTTTACGGCTGCGCTCCGGGCTATACAGATAAGGATGAAAACCGTCTTGTTATCACCAATCTTTCCGGGAGATCGGGAATCGTGATCCTCGCGGTCAAAATGGATTCGGTCAGATTAAAGCTGCCCGCGGGCAGAATGATCGCGCCCGGCAAAACGATGAGCGTTCAATTTACGGGCGAAATTCCCGACGGCCACAGTTCATTGACGGTATATTATATGAAGCCTGCCGTAGGCAGAGATATTTATCACAGAACGATAGATTTTATAAACCGATAAAGTATAAACGGCACCGTGCCCTTTTCCGCCATTCGGAAGAGGGCTTTTATTCATAAATTATTCCTTTACTTTTTACTTATCCTATTATATAATATATAACTGATAAATTATGATTTGCGGTAGAAAGGAAAGGCATATTTGCCTTGCTCGATTTATGTTACAGTTTGAAGAATTAAGACTTGCTCTCACCGATTATGAAGAGAAACTCAAGCAGCTCGGTGAGGCGCTCGGAATAGAAAAAATGAATGCCGAGGCGTCGGATCTTGAGAAGCAGACCGAGGCTGACGGTTTCTGGAACGATGTTGAAAATTCACAGAAGGTCCAGCAGAGGATCACACAGCTCAGAAACAAGATAAAATCTTATGAGAATCTTTCTGCGGAATACGATGATTCGCTTGTGCTTATCGAGCTTGCCGATGAGGCGGAAGATCTCGATATGCTCGATGAATGCAAGGCGGCGGTTGACGGCTTTGTTAAAAAACTTGAGGATATGACCCTCAGCACCCTGCTCTCGGGCGAATATGACAATAGCCCCGCCATTCTCACCTTCCACGCGGGCGCCGGCGGCACCGAAGCGCAGGATTGGAATCAGATGCTTGTCAGAATGTATCAGCATTGGGCTGAAAAGAGAGGCTTCTCGGTCAGTATGATAGATTTCCTCGACGGCGATGAAGCAGGCCTCAAATCAGCCGTTTTGAGAATTGAGGGAGAGAATGCCTACGGCTATCTCAAGGGCGAAATGGGAGTTCACCGCCTTGTCAGGATCTCGCCGTTTGACGCATCGGGCAGGAGGCATACATCTTTCGCATCTCTTGAGGTTATGCCCGAAATCGACGATACCGTTGAGGTCGAAATAAATCCCGACGATCTCAAGATAGATTATTACCGCTCAAGCGGAGCGGGAGGCCAAAAGGTAAATAAGACCTCGTCCGCCGTCAGGATCACCCATATCCCCACCGGGATAGTCTGTGCCTGCCAGGTAGAGCGAAGCCAGCATCAAAATCGCGAGGTCGCAATGAAGATGCTCCGCTCAAAGCTTATCGAGATCAAAGAGAGAGAGCATCTCGATAAGATAGGCGATATCAAGGGCGAGCAGAGAGAAATCGCGTGGGGCAGCCAGATCCGTTCTTATGTCTTTATGCCCTACACCCTTGCCAAGGATCATCGCACCGGCTACGAAATGGGAAATATTCAGGCGGTTATGGACGGCGATATTGACGGCTTCATCAATGCCTATCTTAAAATGGAATCGCTGAAAAACAAATAATTGTAAATTTTAAGCCTGCTGATTTTTTAAGAGGTGGACAATGAAAAGAGTATTTGATTTTTCGGCAAGTCTTATTTTGCTGATACTTCTGTCGCCCGTATTTCTGATCATAAGCCTGATCATTTCAGCGGATGACGGGTCGCCGGTCATTTTCAGGCAGCCGCGTGTCGGCAAAAATAATGAGCTGTTTGATATCCTCAAATTCAGGACCATGAAAAACGGGACGAGGAATGTCGCGAGCGGTGCCCTCGATGAATCGAGGGAGTGTATCACCCGAAGCGGCAGATTCCTCCGAAAGACAAGCCTTGACGAGCTGCCCCAGCTCATAAACATCCTGCGCGGAGAAATGAGCTTCGTCGGCCCCAGGCCGCTGATACCCGAGGAAGAGGATATCAGAAAGCTGAGAGAGCGTTACAATGTGTATTCCGTGCTGCCCGGTATGACGGGGCTTGCTCAGATAAACGGCAGAGATAATCTCACCGCCGAAGAAAAGGCGGAGTTTGACAGACAGTATGTTGAAAATCGCACATTGTTTCTTGATATCAAGATATTGTTTAAGACGGTTTTTGCCGTGCTCACCGGTAAAGATGTGGTAGAGGGCGCGGGCAAAGACGATGAGAGGTAATTAAAATGAAAAAAACGATGATGACGGTCGCCGTGTCGCTGGTTGCCGTCGGGTTGCTTGCCTTCGGCGCAGTAACCGTATTTAAGCCCTCCGGCATCGGCACTATAGATATTTCAAATAATGCCGGCGATTCGTCGGAGACCTTCAGCCCCGTTTCGGATTATCCCTATGAATCCGCTTCGGAATATGATGATACTCAGACCCAGGCAGAAGGCTCATCATCCGGTCTGCCGGAGACCGCGCACACCGTCTATGTCGGTACAAGCCGCGAAATAACCTCCGCCATTGACCGGGTCACATCGGCTGTTACCGAAAAAACAAAAAAATCGGGGCTTTTTGGCAGAAAAGACAAAGAAGCCGAAACTTCGGCTTCGACCAAAACGACCGCCTCGGCGAAGCAGACTTCCTCCGCAGCCGCTTCATCAAAGACCTCTGCAAGCGTCGCGGGCGCTTATGAGTATTCTTATGCGGGATTTAACCCCACTTATATCGAGATCACCGATTCAAACTGGGAAATGGTGCTTGTTAACAGGCATTACATCATAAGCTCCGATTATAAGCCGAAGCTTGCCTATTCGATCGCGGGCAACACCCAGAGCAAATATCTCGATTACAGGGTTGCGCCTCATTATAACGAGATGTATCTCGCCGCCGCTAAGGACGGAATATATCTCAACACCGTTTCGGGCTACCGCTCATACGAGCTTCAAAAGACGAATTTTGAGAGAAAGATAAATACATATATAAATCAGGGTTATACCAAAGTTGCGGCAACGCAGGCGGCGGCAAAGATAATCCTTCCTCCCGGCACGAGCGAGCATAACGCCGGCCTCGCGATGGATATTATCTCGCTTGAGCAGAGCTTTGAGAATACGAAGGCTTTCGCGTGGCTCCAGGCTCATGCGCAGGATTACGGATTTATTCTCCGCTATCCCAAGGATAAAGAAAAAATAACCGAAATCATATATGAGCCGTGGCATTGGCGCTACGTCGGCGTCGAAAACGCAAAAAAAATCAAAGCCAGCGGTCTTTGCCTTGAAGAATATCTCGGCAAAACGCCCTGACAGATAAGGAAGTGAGATTATGAAACCGAGTGAAACCGTAAAAAACTATCCTTCCGAAAGAAGGATGTATTCAAATTATGTTATCAGAAACATAAAGAAGATATGCAAGGAATTCGGTCCGCGCTGCGCGGGCAGCGAAAAAGAGTATGAAGCCCAGCAGTGGATGGCAGATGAGCTTAAAACCACCTGCGATGATGTTAAAATCGAGGATTTCAAGCTTGCTCCGTGGGCGTTTATGAGCTGGGTCCAGCTCACGGTATTCTGCGTCACGGCGGCGACAATTCTGCTTTTACTGACCCATTTCCTGCCTCAGTTTGCCCTGATATTCACAGCGGTTGCCGTAGGCATAGTCGCGGTAGCATTCTTCTTTGTTATCACTGAATTTCTGCTCTATAAGCAGACTCTTGACCCTTTTATGAAAAAGAAGGTTTCTCATAATGTTATCGCCGTGAGGAAAGCCTCGGGCGAAACAAAGAGAAGGATAGTATTTTCGGGCCACGCCGATTCGGCTCCCGAATGGAGATTCACTTATTGGGGAGGTCCCAAGCTCCTGCTTCCCGTGATCGGTCTCGGACTCGGCGGCGCCGCCTATACCCTTGTTCACGGAATTATCGCCCTTGTGTTTGTGCTGAAAGATAAGCCCGTTCAGCAGGGCGGAGCGCTCTGGATCCTCTCGATCGTGAATGCCTGCCTTATCCCCGTTTTCCTCGTATGCCTGCTTTTCTATGATAAAAAAAGAATCGTTGACGGCGCGAATGACAATCTCACCGGCTGCCTCGTTTCAATGGCTGTCCCGAGATTTATGCAGGATCACGATATCCGCTTTGAAAATACCGAGGTCATGGTTATATGCACCGGCGCGGAAGAAGCCGGCCTCAGAGGAGCAAAGGCATTCTGCAAGGCTCACGCCGATGAATTCAAAGCCGAGAAGGATGTTGAAACGGTGTTCGTTTGCCTTGATACCATAAGAGATTATGAGTTTATGGGCATTTATCATAAGGATATGACCGGCACGGTCAAAAACAGCGACGAGGTTTCAAAACTCGTCTATGACGCAGGCAAGCTCTGCGATCTTGATATACCCTACGAAAATCTGTTCTTCGGCTCTTCGGATGCCGCGGCGATCACCCAGGCGGGGCTTAAAGCGACCTGCTTTGCCGCCATGGATCCCGCTCCCGCGCGCTATTATCATACAAGGCTTGACACTGCCGATAATATGGAGCTTAAGACCATTGAAGCCGGCGTTGATCTCTGCCTCAACTGCGCGTTCCTCTTTGATGAAAAGGGGCTTTCATAATCAGTCTTTCGGAATTTTTACGGCGAATCATATAACTATGGGGGTTATTGTATGAAAAAAATTGCTCTTTTTGCCGTTTCTTCTCTTGTTATAATTGCGATGCTTTTCAGCTTCGCCGGCTGTACACTCTATGAGGATGAAGAAACCACGACCACCGTGAAGGCCAAAACTCCTCTCCCGACGGATATAACCACCTCTTATGACAGCGAGAGCAAGGTAGTGACCGATACGGAATACACGCCCGAAAAGCTTGCGGAAAATACCGTAACGATTTTTGAATATTTCAATCTGAAGATAAATGAGCTCAAACAGGTCAAGGCGAGCGTTTCGATGAGCCGCGATAAGAGCATTGGCAAAATCGAAAAGGTCACTCTCACAAAGGATGAAAACGGCAACGAGGTCGAGGAAAGAGAGAGCCTGCCTTACAGCGAAAACGATTATGTGAATATCGCGATAGATTCCCTCAAGGATTATATGCTCCGCGAAGACGGAGCCGAGGCGGAATACGGCGACGATCTCACCGATTTCCTGCCCGTAAAGGGTCAGAATTATGTGAGCAAGCTCACGCTTGATGATGTAGAGAGCGCGACCTGCCGCGACGAGGGAACTCAGAGGACCGTTACCGTCACCCTCAAGAGCCCCGCCCTGCCCGAAACGCTCGAAAAAGCCTATGATATGGGCAATGTCGATGATGCTTTGAAGGAATTTGAAAAAGCGAACGCTTATATGTCGGTCGAAAAGCCGGTGCTGGTTTATGATAACTGCCAGATAATACTCCGCGCCGATGTAGAGACCGATGAGATCACTTCGATAGAATATATCAAAAATATTGATGTGAAAACTTCCGTTACCGGAAACGGAAAGCTCGAGAGCATCGGCAAAGTTCCCGTTCAGCTTCGCTATCGCGACTCGGTCACATATTCCGTTGATATGTCCGACCCGAGCGAGCCCACTACCATAGATTGAGAATAATAATTTAAGGCGCTTCCCCGAGGGGAGGCGCCTTGTCTTTTAACCTGTTATTTACCCTGAGCGGCTTTCATAAGCTCCTTGCCTGCGTTCCAGGCTTTGCCGACCTTTTCATTTGCCACATAATAGCCCGATTTGAATTGGTCAAACACCAGAGCGTTTACCTTGCGAGGATCTATTTTGCCCTTTTCGTCAAACACCTTTTCATCCGCGCTCACATTGACTATCTTGCCGACTACGGCATAGAAATTCTCATTGTTGATAATATCCGCGAGCTCGCATTCCATCGTGACCGGGAATTCGGTGATTATCGGAGCATTTACAAATTCGCTTTTTACGGCGTGACATCCTGATTTTTTAAATTTATCCGGCATGGAATTGCCCGTTGCGATTCCGAAGAAATCGGCGGCTTCCATATTGTCTTTATCAGCGAGAGAGACCGTGAAAGCTTTTGACTGACGGATATTCTCCGTCGTTTTATGATCCTCGCTTATGAAGAGAATAATTTTATCCATATCGCATATATTTCCCCAGGCGGCGTTGAGCGCGCAGGGGATTCCGTCCTTGTCATAGGCAGCGACCATGAGCACGGGCATGGGAAAAACGGCGGGCATAGGTCCTAAATTCTTTCTCATAATATATTCTCCTTAAATAAATTATTTGCAGCTTTGTTGATTTCGGTTTGAGTGAGGCCGGTTTTGAGCAGATATCCGTTTATCCCGCCGTGTTCGCGCCTGAGATATTCAAGAGTATCGCGGATATAAGAGGCGTTTGATTGCAGCCTTGAAATATCCTGATCCCATATCAGCCCCGTATCGTTTTCGATTTCGCGGTCGATAAAAGGCTTGATAAGATCAAAAGACGGAGTATAGTCATTGATTATTTCATCCTCATAAACTCCCGCGGCGCCGAGCAGCAGGGCGGATACCAGCCCCGTTCTGTCTTTGCCCAAAAAGCAGTGATAGAGAAACGGCTCGTCAAGGTTTCCCATAAGTCTGAACAGATCTCTGTATCCGTCTGCGTATTCCGTGAGTGATAAGGCATACATCTTCCATATCGGAAGCCTGACATCATTCAGTGCGGGGTTCGCTTCGAGCAGGGGAATGTTATAATAAAAAAATTCGGAGTTGTTTTCAAATAACGACGGCGCCTGAGACACTTCGTCTTTGCCTCTGAGGTCTATTACCGTCCTGATCCCGAGCTTTTTCAGAAGCGCTGTGTCTTCGTCTGTCGGATCTTTCGGAATACCGCATCTGAATACCCGCTTGCCGTTTGTCACTCCGTAACGGCTTTTGAAACCGTCAAGATCTCTGAAATTTATTATATTTTGAGCGTTATATATCATTACTCAATATCCTTGAGTGCGTCAAGCTCCTCTTTTTCTATCTTTATCTGAGCGTCCTTGATGAGCTTGATATCCTTGCGGTTATAGGATTTGGGGATGCCAGCGGGATTGCTGTCGAGCAGGACTTTTATCTTACCTGTCAGCAGGCTTATTTCCGTGACGGTACCGCGGCCGTCGGCGGTTTTTACTATCGCGCCGGGTTTCGGGGTGATTTTAAGCAGATGGTCATAAGCATCCTGCTCATATTTGAGGCAGCACATAAGCCTGCCGCAGGCTCCGCTGATTTTGCCGGGATTGAGCGAAAGACCCTGCTCTTTGGCCATTTTTATCGAAACGGGCTGGAAGCCTCCGAGAAAACTGCTGCAGCAAAACGGCCTGCCGCAAATCCCGAGACCGCCTATCATTTTTGCCTCATCTCTTACGCCTATCTGGCGGAGTTCAATCCTTGTGCGGAATATACCCGCGAGGTCTTTGACAAGCTCTCTGAAATCGACTCTGCCGTCCGCGGTGAAATAAAAGATGATCTTGCCCCTGTCAAAAGTGTATTCCACATCAACAAGGTTCATTTCAAGGCCGTGCGCTTCTATCCTTTTTTTGCAGATTGTTTCCGCTTCGACCTCTTTTTTCTTATTTTCGTTATATACCTTTACATCAGCCTCGCTTGCGGGTCTGAGTATTTTTTTGAGGGGCTTTACGATCTCGTCTTCGTTGACCTCTTTGTTTTCGATCGCGACTTCGCCGCATTCTATTCCTCTGACCGTTTCAACTATCGCATGGTCCCCCTTGCGGAAGGCCGAGCCGTCGGGGTCGAAATAATAAACCTTGCCGATTTCTTTGAAACGGATTCCTACTATTTCTGCCATAATTACTCCTGTTCATTCGAGGCGTTTTTGAATAAGGTGCAGAGCCTCGTTATTGTAAGATTGGGATTTGCGTTTATCGAAAGTGAATCGGATATGAGATTCACATAATCTGTAAGCTTTAACAGGGTCCTTCTTGAAAGGCGCCTTGAGAGCAGTTCGCTCACTTCATCGCCGGCTTCGCCGTTCAGGGCTGAATATTTGATTTTGAGTGCTTTCACAAAAATTTCGCTCATGAGAGGGAGAGACGCCTTTAGAAGTTCCTGATTTTTGTCAAACACACCGGCTGCTCTGACAATTTCAAAATGATTATCCGCTACCACCGCCCGAGCAACGCTTTGAGCAGCCGCCAGCGCATTTTCATAAGGAATATCGCTGTCCGTTTCCGCCGCGTCCGATGAGAGGGTATAGACGGTGACCCTTGAGAGGATGGTGGAGAGAAACACCGATTTTGTGGATGAAAGCAATATAAAAACCGCGAATTCGGGTGGCTCCTCAAGAATTTTGAGGAAAGCATTCTGCGCCTGCTCATTCATAAGCTGGGCTTCGCAGAGGACCGCGATTTTGGTGTCGGCTTCCATCGGTATGATGAAAGAGGAATCTCTGATTTCTCTTATGTAATCAACATAATAATTTGCCGTTTTTGAGGCGGTCTTGGGATTTCTTTTGGGCTCGTAAAAAAGAATATCGGGGTGAAATCCTCCGAGAGCCTTTATGCAGGAGTGACACTCCCCGCAGGGGATTATTTCATCATTCTGGCAGAGGAGGGCGGCGGTGATTTTTGCCGCAAGGCTTCGCCTTTCATCGGGCGTGCCTCCTTCGATAAGAGCGGCGTGAGGAAATCTGCCGACTTCGAGAGCGCCCGCGATAAGAGCGTGAGTATGATTTGATTTGTCAAAGCCGGTCGCTTTCATTCTTTCTCCTTCTGAAGCTCTAAATTCCTGCGTATTACTTTTTCGCCGCGCCAGGCGTATGCCCTGCCTTCGATCGGCGTATCGGCGTCCGCTCTGTTTTTGGCGGTTTCTTCAAATTCTTTTATCTGAGTTAAATCTGCCCCCGAATTCAGCGGGCATACATTCTGGCAGATGTCGCATCCCCAGATACAGCCCGAAGAGCGGATCATATTTTTTTCTTCCTCTGTCAGAATTCCTTTTTTTTGAGTGATATGCGAAAGGCATTTTTCTCTGTCTATTTTGCCGTTGATTATGGCGGAGCCGGGGCAGGCGGCAGTGCATCTGCCGCATTTGATACATTCTTTTATTTCTCCGTTCCCGGCGGCGAGGGGCATATCGGTAACTATCTCTCCGAGAAAGACGAATGAGCCGTATCTCTCGGTAATAAGCAGAGAATTGCTCCCGATAACGCCGATTCCCGCTATGCTCGCGGCACGGACTTCGGGTATCGGTGAATTATCGGCAAACACCTCAAATTCATAGCCGGGATACTTTTCTCTCAGCTCCGCGGCGGCCTTATCAAGCCTCGCGGTTATTATCGGATGATAGTCCGCAGGGACGGAATACTTCGATATATTTGAGTCTTTATAATATTTTTCATCGAGCAGATATGGGAAAGCCGTGATTATAACGCTGCGCGAATTGACGGGCAGACGGCTTTTTGCCCTGCATTCAATGAGATTATCTTTGATTTTTACAAACGGGCATATCCCCCACAGGGGCGAAGCCCGGTCAAGTATTTCTTTCATAGCAGCGCGATCATGACCGGAAGCGTGATTATCGACAGGAAGCTGATCACCGAAACCGCCTGAGAGGCGAGAGAAGCGTCGTTATCATATTTCGCGGCAAACATTATGGTGTTGTTTGCGCTCGGTGTTGCCGAGGCGATGAGCAGGGTAGTGGCGAGAGCGCCGCTTATGCCGCTTAGCTTGAGAGCGGCTATCATTGCGAGCGGCATGAATATCAGCTTAAACAGCGCAACGAAGAGGATGCGCCACTGCCTGAATATTGATTTGAAATTCGTGCTTGCTATAAAAGTGCCGAATATCAGCATCGCAAGCGGCGAATTCATCCCTGCTATGGATTTAACGGGAGTCATTATAAGATTCGGCAGATCAACGCTGAGCATAAAAACGGGGAGGCCGACAAACACGGGAAGCACGCCGGGGTTCAGAATTATCTTTTTCAAATCTATTTTTGATTTGCCCTCTTTATGCTTCGTCATCAGCCAGACGCCGTGAGTAAACGAAACGATCTGAAATGATATTATTACGGCGGAGCAGTAGAAAACGCCTTCTTTGCCCACCACGGCATCCACAAGGGGCAGGCCCATATATCCGCAGTTGCCGTACATAGCGGCGAATTTATATACCGTGGATTGCTCGGGAGCCGATTTATTGAAAAAAGGCATTATCGCGAGCGCGGCAACAGCGTGCATAAGCAGCCCGCAGCCTACAGCCGCAAACAGCCCCCGGATATGCTCGGAGCTGTATTCGAGAGTAAAAAAGCTTTCAAGTATTTTTGCCGGAGTTATCACATAAAACAGAAGGTCGGTGCATTTCTTGCCCGTGCTTTCCGTAAAGATGCCGGTTTTGGCGGCAATCACTCCGATTATCGCCATTATGTATAGGATTATGACCTGATCTCCGGCAATAAATACATTTTTCCAAAACATTGATTATTCCGCCGCTTCCCCTTGAGTTGTTTTAACAGTGATATTTGCCGTTTCGGGCGAGATCCTCGTGAGGACGGTGGCTATGATAAACAGAGCGACGGCGAGATCGGCAAAATCTGCGCGGGAGAGGATATACATAGTCCTGCCGCCGGATGAAAGCTCCGTGACAAGCCTCGGGATGAACATATTGAGGCAGAGCAGAGCGGCGGGGAATCCGAAGCCGGCAAGCTTCCATTCGTTGCCCTTGGCTTCAACATTTGAATTCGTCTGGGCAAACGCCATAAAGAAGAGCAGAAGAAAGACTGCCGCTATCATCTCCATTGCGAGATCGGAGACTCTGATATAAGAAATCGTGCGCGTAAACCTGCTTACGAGCTTAAGCACAAGCCAGAGAACGGGAGCGAGCGACAGAAGCTTAAAAGATGAAGCCGATTTTCCCGAGAGGAAAACGATCGCCAGCAGGATGAAAAACACAGCCGTAAGGCCGCCGAAAACAAGCTGAACAGTGGCAAGCGGGCCGTTTACCGCGCTTGTGACGGTCGAAGAAACCGTATATGCCGAAGCATCCTCGCCCGCACCTTTGAAATCGAGAAAGGCGGAATATCCCACCGCCGCGGCAGCAAGGAAGGCGAGCACTCCGCATCCCGGAAGCTTTTCGGGAGCGGTAGAGAGGATCACTTTCTTTCTCTTCATAAACGCGGTCACGATGAAATAGGCCATTGCCGCGGCAAGCAATATTCCGTAAATTACGATATTGGCGTCGATTCTTTTATAGAATCCCGTACCCGCCTCGATATTGCTCAGATGCTGTACTGTCCTCAAAGGGAGGGTGATCAGCAGAGCGGCAGCCAGCACAATCGCCTGATTTGTGAAAACGGGTCTGAATTTTTTTATCATAAAATTGCCTCTTATCTGTCTGAAATGGGAATATATTTATGCTTGGGGTTGATATTTTTATATGCGGGCCGCATTATCCTGCCGCCGGTGATGAGCTCTTCTATCCTGTGAGCGGACCAGCCTGCGGATCTGGCGACGGTAAAGAGGGGGGTGTAAAGATCGTCGGGCACTCTGAGAATTTTGTAGATGAGCCCCGAATAAAGATCGACATTGGCGCACATCACCTTGTTGATCCCCTTGCCTGAAGAAACTATCTCGGGCGTGAGCTTCTCTATAAGGGAGAGAAGGCGGAATTCATCTTCAAACTCCGTCCCCGCAGAGAATTCCTCGGCTTTCTTTTTGAGGATCATGGCGCGCGGATCCGAAAGGGTATAGACAGCGTGACCCATACCGTAGATCAGTCCGCTCCTGTCGCCCGCCTCTTTTGCGAGGATTTTTACAAGCTCATCCTTGATCGCACCCTCATCGGTATAATTGCCGACATCATTCTTTATGAATTCTATCATCTGAGAAACCTTTTTGTTCGCGCCGCCGTGTTTCGGGCCTTTGAGCGCGCCTATCGCGCCGGATATTACGGCGTAAGTGTCGGTTCCGCTTGATGTGAGAGATCTGGCGGTAAAGGTTGAATTGTTTCCGCCGCCGTGCTCGGCATGGCAAATAAGGCATATATCGAGAAGTTTCGCTTCCTCATCGGTAAACTGTTTGTTAGGCCTTATGGAGCGGAGAATTGTCTGCGCCGTGCTGTATTCGGGTACAAGCGGATGAATATACATACTCTTGCGGTAGTAGTGCCTGCGCTTGACCTGATAGGCGTAAGCCATAATAGGCGGAATCTGAGCTATAAGATTTATGCATTGCCTTATTACATTGTCGAGATCCGTGCTGTCGGGATTATTATCAAAGGAATAGAGTGCGAGGACGCTTCTGGCGATTTTATTCATCACATCGCTCGAAGGAGCCTTCATTATCATATCCTCAATGAAATCCTCGGGAAGCTCGCGGCAATCGGCAAGAGTATTGTTGAAGAATTCAAGCTGGCCTTTTGTGGGCAAAGAGCCGAAAAGGAGCAGCCAAACCACTTCTTCAAAGCCGAATCTGTTTTCTTTGATACAGGCGTTGACTATATCCGTGATTTCTATGCCGCGATAAGTGAGGTGACCCTCCTTCGGAGTTTTTTCACCGTCCTCGATATAATATCCCTCAACGGAGCATATTTTGGTCACACCCGCCATTACTCCGGTGCCGTCTGAATTTCTGAGACCTCTTTTAACATTGAATTTTGCGAAGTTATCGGGGGAAATATAGTAATTTTGTATTATCTTGTCCGAAAAAGAGTGGATATCTTCTTTGGTAAATTTTGATTCGATTATTGACATTATTATAACCTCGTTTTATGAGGTGCCGGAAGAAGAATCTTCGGGGATTTTTGCAAACACCTCGAATTTTTTATTTCTCATCCACAGCGCGGGATCGACTCTGAGCGTATAGCCGC
Source organism: uncultured Clostridia bacterium (assembly GCA_947166625.1). Classification (GTDB taxonomy): domain Bacteria; phylum Bacillota; class Clostridia; order Oscillospirales; family Acutalibacteraceae; genus CAG-177. The sequence goes on along the minus strand of CAMVEX010000002.1, from coordinate 45,523 downwards.
AACAGTTGGGGGTAAACCACTCGTGCATCGGTGCCTGAGGCAGGCCGTATGCCGCGAGAATCGAGCCGATGACCCCGGCATGGGTGATTACAGCGGAAGTGAATACCCCGCTCCTCATCATACCGTCTATGATTTTTTCAAAAGCTCCGCAGACTCTCTGACCGAATGCGTTGCTTGTTTCGCCGAATGGGGGAGCCGATTTTCCCTCGAGCCAGAGGGCAAAATCCTCATTTCCCTGCAGATCTGCGGCGGTCTTGTTTTCAAATTCTCCGAAATTCATTTCGGAAAGAGCCTCGATTATTATGGGCTCCTTTTCGGGATAAATGATCTTTGCGGTTTCGGTGCATCTTTTGAGAGGGCTCGAAAAAACGCTTTCAACATAGGGGTAGCCGAAATTGTCATTGAGCTGATTGAGTTCGGCACGCCCCTCTTCCGAGAGAGAGACGTCGGTGTGCCCGATATATCTGCCCTTATCCGCGAATTCATTGACGGCGTGTCTGATAAGATATATGATGTAGGTTTTCATATTACTCGATCGATTTGTAAAGATTGATGTATTCCTTGGCGCTGCGGCTCCAGCTGTTGTCGCATCTCATGGCTCTGTCAACGAGCTTTGCCCAGTAGTCTTTGTCGCTGTATGCGCCGAGAGCTCTCCAGATACCGTCCTGCATATCATAAGCGTCATAGCTCTTGAAGGTGAAGCCGTTGCCCTTGCCGTCGCCGCTGTCGGTAACGGTATCTTTGAGACCGCCCGTTTCTCTGACTATCGGGACGGTGCCGTATCTGAGCGCCACCATCTGCGACAGACCGCAGGGCTCGCTCTTTGAAGGCATAAGGAATATATCGGCGCCCGCGTAGATCTTGCGCGCAAGATCGGGGACGAATCCGAGACGAAGCCCCACTTTATCGGGGAACGCCGCGGCAAGCTCTTTGAAAAACGCCTCATATTCCCAATCTCCGGCGCCGAGAAGGAAAAACTGCATATCTGTAGTGCCGAGGATATTCCAGATAACCTTTTTCACAAGGTCAAGTCCCTTGTGAGAAACAAGGCGCGAAACCATGGCGATTATCGGGGTGTCGGGTCTCTGCGGCAGATTAAAGAGCTCCTGCAAAGCGTTTTTATCCTTTGCCTTGCCGCTTTTATCATCTATCGAATAGTTAAACGGAATGTCTTTATCCGTCTCGGGGTTGTAATTATCCGTGTCTATACCGTTCAAGATGCCCGAGAGCTTGTAGCTTCTCTCTTTAAGGATCGGATGCAGGCCGTGGCTGAACCACGGATCGAGCGTTTCTTCGGCGTAAGTGTGGCTGACTGTCGTCACTTTATTGGCGCATTCGATGGCGCCCTTCATGAGGTTGATATCGTCGCCGAATTCAACGAGGCTGTAATGCTCCTCGCCGAGCCCGAAAACATCGCCGAGTATCTCTTTTCCGTAAATTCCCTGATACTGGATATTGTGGATGGTAAATACCGTCTTGATCCCGGTATATCCCTCGCGGTTTGCATACATCGTGGAATAATATACTGGGATAAGGGCGGTCTGCCAATCGTTGCAGTGAATTATATCGGGCTTGAAATCAATATAAGGTAGTATTTCAAGGACCGCTCTTGAGAAAAACGCAAAACGCTCGCCGTCATCATAATGGCCGTAAAGAGAATTTCTCTTGAAATAATATTCGTTATCGAGCAGATAATACACAACGCCGTTGGCGTGAGCCTCAAAAATGCCGCAATACTGTCTGCGCCATGAAACGGGCACCATAATATTTGTAATGAATTTCATGCTTGAGCGCATTTCCTCGCTCACCGATCCGTAGAGAGGCATTACCACTCTGCACGCAGTTTTTCTTTTGCGCAGCGCTCCGGGGAGAGAGCCGGCTACATCTGCAAGTCCGCCGCTTGCCGCAAACGGCAGAGCTTCACTTGCTGCATATAAAACTTTCATCTTATCATTCCTTAATTTTGTTTGCGCCGCATTGGATGCGGACATTTTTATTCGCTTTTGGGAGCCGTTGTGGAGGATGCAGTATCATCCTCGGCGCTCGAAGCAGGCTTTTTGGTCGTGGACGGCTTCGTTGTCGAAGACGGTTTCGCAGTCGTCGGGGCGGTTGTTTCCGGTTCGGTTTCAACACCGGATACAATATATTCGCCCTTGATATTTTTTATGGGCTTCTTTAAGATCGGGTCAGTTACATAAACTATCTTGGTCGTTCTTTCGCTGGTTGTCTCTGTGGTAGTCTCCGTCGTGGTATCCTTGGATGTGGTGGTTTTACCGTTCTTGTCGGTTATTATGGTGACAACATTTATCTTTGTGACGGGCTCGCCGTTTTCATCCGTCACCTGCTCGCCGTTCTCATCCGTTACATTCACTACCTCGGATTGCTCTATGAAATAGGTCATATCATCCTCGGTGGTGGGCTTTGTCGTAGTGGTGGTGGTCGGGTAGCGGTGATTTGATGAATGGAGCGGGCGCGTATAGACTTCGTCGATCCACACATATTCCACATCGCCCTGATCGTTTACCACGCTTTTAAGCACCTTGGTGGTAACTACCTCGTAGTCTATACCCTCCTGAGCTTCGGAGGGCTCATTGCTCGGCTTGCCGATAACGCCCGTTTTAACGAGAATCACCACCGCCGAGAGTATAACGGCAAAAACAACTACCGCTATAGTGATTATATTCTCTTTCTTTGCTCTGTTTGCTGCCATTCAAATTTACCTCAGATGTTTATTCCCTTCCCGATGTATATCGGATAATTCTCGGCGCCGCAGAGTTTTTTGCCCGCGCCGATATTAACATCCTTATCCGTGATCACATATTCAACAGCCGCATTTTCGCCAATGAAGGTATCCTGCATTATGATCGAATTTTTGATCTTCGCTCCCTTTGAAACGGTCACGCCTCTGAAGAGAATGCAGTTTTCGACCTCGCCGTAAACCTTGCACCCGTCCGCAATAAGAGAATTGACCGCCTTTGCCGCAATGCCGTATTTGGCGGGCACCTTGTCGCTCGTCTTTGTATAGATGGGCTTTTCGGGGGTAAAGAGAGCGTTTCTCACTTCGGGATTAAGCAGGTCGAGGTTTGCTTCATAGTAAGTTTTGATATTTTCGATTATCTTCACATAGCCGTCGTGACGGTAACCGTAGATCCTGAGATTTGAGGTGTTATCGGCAAATAAGGTCTCAAAATCGGTGATCCTTTTTGAATTCGCTTCGTGAAGCAGGCGCTCAAGCAGAGTGCGGTTTATCACCATCGTCTTGAGAGAGGTTTTCATATTGTCGCTGCACGAATCGATATATTTCATCGCGGTTATTCTTCCGTCATCCGAAAGCTCGTATTCCATGCCGTTTTTGATTCCCGTGGCAAGGCCTTCGGAATACGCAAGCGTGATCTCGGCCTTTGTCTCAAGATGATAATTCATAAGCGAATCATAATCTATATCGGAAACTATGTTGCAGTCCGTGACGAGGACATAATCCTTGCCCGAATCGCTGATGTAGCCTATCGAGCCGTAGAGAGCGTCAAGCTTGCCCTTGAATACGCCGGTATCGGGGTGATTGAACGGAGGCAGTATGGTGAGCCCCTCTCTCTTTCTCGCGAGATCCCACGCCTTGCCGTTGCCGATATGATCCATAAGCGAGCGGTAGTTGCTGTTGGTGAGTATGCCTACTCTGGGGATGCCTGCGTTTACCATATATGAAAGCTGAAAATCTATCAGGCGGTAACGGCTTGCAAACGGGACGGAGCCCATGGTCCTGAAAGCGGTGATCTCGGGGATAACCTCGTCATAAGCGTTTGAAAAAATAATTCCGAGTACATTTTTTGCAGCCATCAGTTTTCACCTCCGATATCGGTATCTATCATTGATTTGGGAGCGACCTCGGCGTTTTTGCCGATCGTAACGCCGCTGCCTACGACGGCGACTCCCCAATCCTCTATGTTTTTCATTTCTTCGGGGCTCTTGCCGACTGTCGCGCCTTCTTCTATCACGGTATTTTCCGCGACTATGGAATACTGCACCGAGGCGCCGCTCTTGATGACCGTTCCGGGCATCACTATCGAATATTTGACATTCGCTCCCTTTTCAACCTTGACATTGGCAAAGAGAACGGAGAAATCAACGCTGCCGTCTATTTCGCAGCCCTCGGTGATCATTGAATTCTCTATCACTGCGTTTGCGCCGACATAGTGAGGCGGAGCAACGGGAGATCTCGAATAAATCTTCCAGCTGTCATCGTCGAGATCGAGATCGACCTTCGGATTGAGCAGGTCGAGGTTTGAATCCCAGAGGGAGTCGATAGTTCCGACATCCTTCCAGTAGCCGTCAAACTGATAGGCAAACATTCTCTCGCCGGCGGCGTGCATTGCGGGGATCACATCGTGGCCGAAATCGTTGCCGGAGTTTTCATTCGCCTCATCCTCTATGAGATAGCTGCGAAGCTTTTTCCAATTAAAGATGTAAATGCCCATCGAAGCCTTGTTGCTTCTCGGATTTTTGGGCTTTTCCTCAAATTCGGCTATTGAGCCGTCGTCATTGACAAGCATCAGGCCGAAGCGGCTTGCCTCTTCCCAGGGGACTTCTATCATGGCGATCGTGCAATCCGCATTGTTTTCTTTATGATAGTCGAGCATCTTTGAATAATCCATCTTATAAATGTGGTCGCCCGACAGGATAAGGACATATTCGGGATCGTATCTCTCGATGAATTTGATATTCTGATAGATCGAATTTGCCGTGCCTTTATACCATTCGGTGCCCTTTATCTGCTGATAGGGGGAGAGAATATGCACTCCGCCGTCCGCTCTGTCGAGATCCCAGGGCTGACCGTTGCCGATATAGTCGTTGAGCGCGAGCGGCTGATATTGGGTAAGCACGCCCACGGTATATATTCCCGAATTCACGCAGTTTGAAAGCGGGAAGTCGATTATGCGGTATTTGCCGCCGTAAGGTACGGCGGGTTTAGCGATATTTTTTGTGAGAATGCCGAGACGGCTTCCCTGACCGCCGGCTAAAAGCATGGCGATACATTCCTGTTTTCTTGCCATTTATTTATCCTCCTTGTCTGTTTTCTTCCTTGAGGTGTTTTTAAGATACATACAGCTCAGACCCTCAATATCGAGCTCAATGCTGTAATCAAAGCCGTGCATCGGTATTTTCTTTGCCCTGACGGACGCTTTTGTGCTCTCATCCCTTCCGCCGTAAGCGGGTGAAGCTGATGAGAATACCGGGCGGTATGTGCCGGGGGCGGGCACTCCTATGCGGTAGCCCTTCCGGGTAACTCCCGTGAAATTACACAATACGATTATCTCTTTGCCCTGCTTGTCTCTTCTGAGGTATGCGGCAACGGAATTATCGCAATCGTCGCTGACTATCCAGCTGAAGCCGTCCCAACTGTAATCATCCTCCCAAAAGGCAGGGTTGTCGAGATAGAATTTATTAAGATCGGCCGTGTATTGCTTGAGCTGCCTGTGCGCTTCATAATCGAGGAGAAGCCAATCAAGTTGCTGCTTATAATTCCATTCGATAAACTGACCGAATTCGCTGCCCATAAACAGGAGCTTTTTGCCGGGATGCGACATCATATATCCGAGAAATGAGCGGACTCCCGCGAATTTTTCCTCGTATGTGCCGGGCATCTTGTTGATCAGCGAGCATTTGCCGTGGACGACCTCATCATGAGAAATCGGCAAGACGAAATTTTCGCTGAAAGCGTAGAAAAATGAGAAGGTGAGGCAGTCGTGATTGAATTTGCGGAATATGCCGTCGAGCGAGAAATAACGCAGGCAATCGTTCATCCAGCCCATATTCCATTTGAAATTGAATCCGAGGCCGCCACTGTAGGTGGGCTTTGAAACCATCGGCCACGCGGTGCTTTCTTCTGCGATCATCATCACATCGGAATGCTCGCGGAATATGGATTCGTTAAGCTTTCTCAGGAATGCGACCGCTTCGAGGTTTTCTCTTCCTCCGTAGGCGTTCGCTATCCACTGGCCGTCATTCCTGCCGTAGTCGAGATAGAGCATTGAGGCGACCGCGTCAACCCTGAGCCCGTCAACGTGATATTTTTCTATCCAGAACATCGCGCTTGAAACAAGGAAACTCTGCACCTCGTTTTTGCCGTAGTCAAAAACTCTGGTGCCCCATTGGAAATGCTCACCCTTGCGAAGGTCTTCGTACTCATAGCATTTCGAGCCGTCAAATTCATAGAGCCCGAATGCGTCTTTGGGAAAGTGGGCGGGCACCCAGTCGAGAATGACTCCGATCCCGTTTTTGTGAGCGTGATCCACAAAGTAAGCGAAATCCTCGGGAGTGCCGTAGCGCGAAGTGGGGGCGAAATACCCCGTTACCTGATAGCCCCAGCTTCCGTCAAAAGGATGCTCCATAACGGGCATAAGCTCGATATGGGTATATCCCATCTCTTTCACATAGGGCACAAGCCTTTCGGCAAGCTCGCGGTAGGAAAGGGGGTTGCCGTCGTCATAGAGCTGCCACGAGCCCGCATGGACTTCATAGATGTTTACGGGAGAAGCATATATATCCGCTGCTTTTCTCTTTTTGAGCCAGGTTTTATCGCTCCATTTGAAATCAAGCCCCGGATAGTATTTTGAAGCGGTGCCGGGCCTTGTCTCCGCATGAAAAGCGAAAGGATCGGCCTTATAGAAAGTCCTGCCGTCGGCGGCGGTGATAAAATACTTGTAGCTTTCATACCGGTTTACGACGGGCACGGTGCATTCCCATACTCCGCTGCTGATTTTTGACATGGGGTTTGCTCTTGTATCCCATCCGTTGAAATCACCGGTCAGGCTGATACTCGCGGCATTGGGAGCCCACACTCTGAAAACCACTCCTCCGCCTTCGGCGGGATGAGAGCCGAGAAATTCGTATGCCTTCGCGTTTGTCCCCTGATGAAAAAGATACAGAGGAACATTGTTTTCGTATGACATGATAACTTTCCTTCCGGATGTAATCTAAATATATAAATATTCAAAATAAATTATATCAGCCTTATGTGAATAATTCAAGAACTGCGCTCACCGATGATTAACGAAATTATTTTATAAATTTTAATTAAAATGACTAAAATTATTACAACTTGGTAACATAGATTGACAAAAACACACCTGTTTGTTACTATTCACATAATAGGGGATGTGTGTATCTCAACATCTTCCGGCGGTTTGATATTCATTGCGGAGCGACGGCCCGCCTGCGTGAATTCAACGCCGAAACAGAGTGTTAACTTCGAAAGGAGTATAATATATGATAAGTTCCGAAAACCTTTGCATGGGCTGTATGCACGAAATAGGCGACGAAAAGAAATGCCCCTATTGCGGATATCATGTTGAAACTCCGCAGCCGGCGCCTTATCTCCCCGTGAGGACGGTCGTCGGCAACCGCTATCTTGTCGGAAAGGTCATCGACACCAACGGAGAGGGCGCGACCTACATCGCATGGGATCTCAGAGATAAAAAAGCCGTAAATATCAGGGAATTCATTCCCGTTTCCATTACAACGAGAGTTTTGCCGAATCTCGGCTTGCAGGTAAGGCTCGGATCCGAAGCGGTCTATGCCGATCTCCGCCGCAGTTTTGAAGAGCTCTGGGGCAAACTTGCCAAGCTCAGCGGGCTTTCCGCCCTCATAAATGTGACGGATGTGGTCGAGGATTACAGCACCTCATACGCGGTCTATGATCATTTTGACGGCATTTCCCTACGTGATTTCCTGCTCAGAAGCAAGACCGGATATATTACTTGGGAGAAGGCGAGGCAGCTTCTTATGCCGACCCTCTCGACCCTCGGAACTCTTCATACGAACGGTATCATCCATCGCGGGATTTCGCCCACGACTCTCGTGATAGGCGAGGACGGCAAGATCAAGATAACCGGCTTTGCAATAGGCGAGGTGAGGACCGTCGGCAGCCGTCTGACCCCGCAGATATATGACGGTTACGCCGCCGCGGAGCAGTACGGTTTTGATGTCCGCCAGGGCCCGTGGACCGATATATATGCCTTTACCGCCGTGCTTTACCGCACCCTTATCGGAAGCGATCCGATTTCCGCAAAGGAGCGTATGGCAAACGATCGCCTTATGGTGCCCGGTAAATTTGCCGAAGCGCTACCCGCCTATGTGATAAACGGGCTTATCAACGGCCTTCAGATCTTGCCTCAGGACAGGACCAAGACCGTCGAGCAGCTTCGCGCAGAGCTCTCCGCCTCTCCGGCGGCGACGGCGGTGGGGACTAATTACGGCAAGGCTGAGCCGGCTCCTCAGATCCCGAACAGACCCGCCGCGGCTCCTCAGACGGCCGGCAAGCCTCAAAAGAAAGAAAAAAGCAACGCCGCAGTATTTCTTATCACCCTTGCGTGCGTCCTTCTTGTCGGCGCGGTCGCTATTACGGGAGCTCTTTTCGCTCTTGATAAATCGGGAAAGATCAACCTCAAAAATCCCGGGCAGACTACCGCCGAAGCCACCACTCAGGCAGAGCAGGTCCAGGTTCCCGATTTTTCGGTTTACAATTATGACGCCATTCAGGCAAATCCCGTATTCAACAGGAATTTCAAGATCACGGCAGATGAAGTTTTCAATTCCGAATTTCCCAAAGGAACTATCATTTCACAGAGCGTGCCCGCCGATACATCCGTGCCCAAAGGCAGCTCGATAGTCCTCACCGTGAGCAAGGGCAGCGAAATGATAACTCTGCCGAATGTGGTCGGCAAATCATACGAGGAAGCCTATCAGCAGCTTACCGGCCTCGGCTTTGAGGTGGAGCGAATGGATGTAAGCGAGAGAGGCTGGTATTCCGAAGATGAAGTTATAGAGATGTCGCTCACCGAAAATCAGGAGTATGATGTGGGCACCACGGTCACGCTCAAGGTCTATACCGAGCAGGCGACCGAGGAATTCACCACCGGCAGAAACAGCTATACCGGTATATATTCCACCACCGCTTCTCAGAGCGAATCCACTACTCTCACACCCTCGACTTCCGCTCAGGAGCCCATCAGTTCAGTTGCTCCGCCCGAAAGCACAGCGGATTAAAACCGAAATTCAAAGCCTCCCTTTCATCGGAAAGGGAGGCAATTATTATATGCTGTTTTCAGTTGTTCAATGTGTATCTGTTTACGAAATAGCTGCTTGTAACGGCTCCGCTTTCGGTCGAATCAATATCTCCGAATACCGTGAATGAGCCGCCGTCCGATACCGCCGCCGTCGCCGTGTCGCGTTCGGAGCCGCCGATTATCGTCATCCCCGCCTTGGCGAGCTTGGTATCTATCACTTCGGCAAATGCGTCATAATCTCCGAGATCCGCTCCGAACTCTCCGTCATAAGAATCCGAATATCCGACAAGCAGCCAGCCGTTTCTGACCTTCTTGATGTCTCTGAGGAAATCTCCGCCGGTGCCCTTGAGAAGCCTCGATTTTGTAATGGTACCGTAGGAGCCGATAGATACAACGACTATATCGCTCTTTCCGCTGACTACAAGCCCGCTCAGGGTGCCGGAGGCGACCGTCAGACCGCCTGCCGTGTAGGTGAAATTGCCGCCGGCAAGGCATCCGCCGCTGCCGTCCGCGCACACTCTGTCAAAATAATCGCGGCTGTTGGTCGAGAGAACGCATTTCCATTTCATCAGACCGTTGTTATCATATCTGATAATGACATTGTCGAGAGAATTCTTTATTTTTCCGCTGAATCCGGCGAATTCGCCGTCGTTTGGCACCGCCGAAATATCGGCAAAAATATTGCCCAGAGAGTCGGTGTCCACATCCGTCACATCCGCTATGCCGCTTCCGCCGAGATACCTGCACCAGACACGCTCTCCGTCGGGATTGAATTTCATCAGCACCGCGCACGAAAATCCGTAATTGGGTATGCCGTCAAAATCATGGGTTGTGGAGGTGGTGTTTCCTCCCGCGACAAATCCTCCGTCGGAACACAGAGCGATGCAGTTGAGATAGTCGCTTCCGTCGCCGTAAAGCTTCTTTGACCATACGAGATTTATATCCGCGTCATACTTTTCTATGAATGCGTAGCTCAGCGCTCCCGTCCCCGTATATTTGTATCCGCAGACTGCTGTTCCGCCGTCGCCGGATGAGGTAATATCGGTGTAATGGATCTCATTTGAAGCGTTTGAGATCTCAACGGATTTTACGAGCGTGCCGTCCTGCGAATGCTTTGATATGAAAGAGCAGCTGTAAATGCTTCCCTGATAGCTGCCCGAAATCGACGAGCCCTCTCCGCAGACATAGTAGTAATCACCGCTTTTGACAGCGCCGTTGATATAGAGATTTTCGGCAAGCCGCTTGTAATTCGCGGCGTTTGATACGGTCTTGGTCTGAATATATCCGTCAGAAACAAGTTTATTGAGAGCGTTTCTCACACCGACTAACGAAATGCCTGTAAGCCTTGAATGTATGGTATCCGCGGTTTCGTATGAGGAAGACACCGCTTTATAAACCTTGTTTTCGTTTGCCGTATATTCTGAAGGCAGAGAACGGGTCGAAGAATCAAAATTCAGCTCAAAATCGCTTGCAAATGCCGTGTTCGGGTCGGCGTAATTCACCGATGGCGTTTCCGTGTCTTCGGCGATCACGGGCTGAGCGGCTCCCGCATCGGATATATCGTCTGCGGTGATGATCCCGGGAGCGATCTCGGGTATCCCCGTATCGGCAGGTTTTTTACCCTGAATACCGAAAAGCCCCTGTATCATCACAAATAACGACATAAGCGCGGCAAATGCCGATTTTATGAAATTAAAAACCGCTTCCACTTCGTTCACCTCGCTTAAGGTAATCTGTATTTCTTTCTGTTTACCGCATATATTCTACCATAACTCTGCTGTGTTTTCAATAAAACAAATGTTAAATTTTATTTATATTGACCCTTGCCCGCAAGCTGTAATTATGGTATTATAAACTGAATTTATACACGAAAGGGTGAGAAAATGGCAGAAACACCCGTTTACACGATATCGGACGGTGAGCTTCGCGCTTCCCTCAAAAAGTCGATCGAGGGCAAAGAGCTTCATAAAGTTTTGCTGCTGCCGCCGGACTATACCAGGCTTTATTCCGGCGCGGGGAAGATCACGGCGATCTATTACGAGCTTCTGAAGGATTCCTGCGAGGTGGATATCATGCCCGCTCTCGGCACTCACGAGCCGATGACCGAGGAGGAATGCCTTGCATTTTTCGGGAGCGGAATTCCTTTTGAAAAGATAATCGTCCATAATTGGAGGCGCGATATCGTAAAAATCGGAGAGGTGCCCGGAGAGTTTGTTTCTCAGGTCTCTGAGGGGCTTGTCACCGATAAGATAGATGTAGAAGTCAATAAACTCATAATGGATAAATCATACGATCTGATCATATCTATCGGTCAGGTCGTGCCGCACGAAGTGGTCGGGATGGCAAATTATTCAAAGAATATTTTTGTCGGCTGCGGCGGCAGCAGTATGATAAATTCCTCCCATATGCTCGGAGCCTTTTACGGAATGGAGAGGATAATGGGCAGAGATTTTTCGCCGGTGCGAAAAGTTTTCGATTACGCCCAGGAGCATTTTCTTGCGGATGTGCCCCTGATGTATGTCCTCACCGTCACTACCAACAGAGATGACGAAACTCTGATCCACGGGCTTTATATCGGCGAAGGCCGCAAGCCCTTTGAGCAGGCTGTCGAGCTCAGCCGCGAGTTGAATCTCGTCCATGTAAAAGAGCCTTTCAAAAAGGTCGTGGTTTATCTCGATCCGCGTGAATTCAAAAGCACTTGGCTCGGGAACAAAGCCGTTTACAGGACGAGAATGGCCATAGCGGACGGCGGCGAGCTGATAATTCTCGCGCCCGGCGTTTCCAAGTTCGGAGAGGACGCGGAGAATGACCGGCTTATCCGCAAATACGGCTATGTTGGCAGAGAAAACATTCTCAAGCTCACTGCGGAGAATGAAGACCTCAAGGCGAATCTCTCGGTCGCGGCTCATTTGATCCACGGCTCGTCAGACGGCAGATTTTCTATAACCTACTGCACCGAGAAACTGACCGGCGAAGAGGTTACCGGAGCCGGATTCAAATATCTGCCTTATCGCGAAGCCGTGAAGAAATATGATCCCGCGGCTCTGACGGACGGCTTTTGCAATATAGACGGAGAAGAAATTTTTTATATCGGCAATCCCGCGCTGGGGTTGTGGGTCTGTGATAAAAAGGAAGGAGACTCCCAATGAAAAAATCAGATATAGGCCTTATCGGTCTTGCCGTAATGGGCGAAAACCTCGTAATGAATATGGAGAGCAAGGGCTTTACCGTATCCGTTTACAACAGGACTGCCGCTAAGGTAGAGAAATTCATAAACGGCAGAGCGGCAGGCAAAAATATCAGGGGAACTTATTCCCTTAAAGAGCTTGTCGATTCTCTTGAAAAACCCCGCAAGGTAATGATGATGATTAAAGCGGGAAAATCCGTTGACGATATGATCGAGCAGCTTATCCCGCTGCTTGAAAGCGGAGATATCATCATAGACGGCGGCAATTCCCACTTCCCCGATACGGCCCGCAGGACCGCTTATGTTGAGAGCAAAGGTCTTCTGTATATCGGCACCGGTGTTTCGGGCGGTGAAGAGGGAGCCCTCAAAGGTCCTTCAATGATGCCCGGCGGCTCGCTCGCGGCATGGGAATATGTAAAGCCTATCTTCCAGAGCATCTGTGCAAAGGTTGAGGACGGCACCCCCTGTTGTGACTGGGTAGGCGAAAACGGAGCCGGTCACTTTGTAAAAATGGTACATAACGGGATTGAATACGGCGATATGCAGCTCATCTGCGAAGCTTATCAGCTTATGCGCGATCTGCTCGGAATGAGCGATGATGAGATGCACGAGGTCTTTGCCCGCTGGAATGAGCGCGAGCTTGACAGCTACCTTATCGAAATCACGAGAGATATTCTCGCTTATAAAGATACGGACGGCGGCCCGATAGTTGAAAAGATACTCGATACCGCCGGCCAGAAGGGCACCGGCAAGTGGACGGGCATCGCCGCTCTTGACGAAGGGATCCCGCTTACCCTCATTGCAGAGGCTGTTTTTGCCAGATGCCTCAGCGCCATGAAAGAGGAGAGAGTGGGGGCTTCGGGCGTTCTTACCGGACCCAAGCCCGAGTTCAAGGGCGACAAAGAGCAGTTTATTTCGGATATTGAGAATGCTCTTTTCGCAGCAAAGATCGTCTCTTACGCTCAGGGTTACACTCTTATGCGCTCCGCCGCCGCCACTTACGGCTGGAATCTCAATTACGGCGGTATCGCCCTTATGTGGAGAGGCGGATGCATCATCAGAAGCGTATTCCTCGGCAAGATCAAAGAGGCGTATGACAATAATCCCGAATTGACAAATCTTTTGCTCGATCCCTATTTCAAGGGAGTTATGGATAAAGCTCAGGAGGGCTGGAGAAGAGTATGCTCCGCGGCAATAGTAAACGGAATCCCTCTGCCCGCGATGACCGCCGCTCTGAATTACTATGACGGCTACCGCTGCGCGAGGCTTCCGCAAAATCTGCTTCAGGCTCAGCGCGATTATTTCGGCGCGCACACCTACGAGAGAATCGACGCTCCGAGAGGTCAGTTTTTCCATACCAATTGGACCGGCGAGGGCGGAGACACATCCGCAGAGCAGTATAACGTTTAAAAAAACCTATCAGATTCAAACTGATATGCTCTTATTTTTGAAACGGGAGTAAAATTATGGATATCAAAATCAAAGAAAACTGTTCCTGGGCAATGGTTGTGCCCACCAGTATGGGCGTGAGAATCTGCCCTGCAGAGGGTCAGACCGTCGCATCATCAAATCTTTTCAGAATGCAGGCAACATCTGCAGAAACCAATGTGGCTTCAATTTCATCTTATCTCGGTCTGCCGGTCAAGGTGCTTACCACCTTTGTCAAAGACAGCCAGATAGCCTCATTCATCAAGCAGGATCTCAGAGCGAGAGGGATGGTATTTGAGGGCAAAGATGTTGAGAAGGGCGGCCCCTGGGGCTACCGCCACCAGTTCAATATCGCAGACAGCGGATGCGGTTCGAGAGGCCCGAGAGTCGAGAATGACCGCGCCGGCGAAGTCGGCAGGACCTTGAATATAAATGATTTTGACATAGACCGCATTTTCGGCAGAGAAGGGGTCGGAGTGCTTCATCTTTCGGGGCTTATCGCCGCCCTCTCACCGGATACCGGAAGATTTTGCCTTGAACTGGCGAGGGCCGCAAAAAAATACGGCACCGTGATCTCATTCGATCTCAACTACCGCGCGACCTTCTGGAAGGGCAGGGAGCAGGAGCTCAGCGAGATATTCTCGGAGATCGCCGGAGCCGCGGATGTCCTTGTCGGCAACGAGGAGGATTTCCAGCTATGCCTTGGAATTCAGGGACCCGAAGCGGGCGGCAAAGATATAGGGGCTAAGATTGATTCGTTCAAAGAAATGATTTCAAGAGTAAAGGCGGCTTATCCGAATGCCAAGGTGTTTGCCACCACTCTCAGACAGGTCGTTAACGCGAATACCCACCTCTGGGGCGCGATAATGCTCGCGGGCGATGAATGGTTTACCGTCGAGCCGAGAGAGATCAGAGTGCTCGACCGTATCGGCGGCGGCGACGGCTTTGTCGGCGGATTGCTCTATGCCATCATCAAGGGCTGGGAGAGCGCAAGATGGATCGAATTCGGCTGGGCGAGCGGAGCGCTTGCCACCACCTTCCTGACCGATTATGCTCAGCCTGCCGATGAAGATATGATCTGGTCCGTCTGGAGCGGAAACGCGAGAGTTAAGAGATAAAATGGAAAAATCATCCGATATTATCAGAAAACTTGACAGACCCGTTCTCACAAAAGCGGATGTTCCCTACCCGGCGGAGCTGGTTTTCAACGCTGGAGTTTGCAAATCCGGCGAAAAATATGTGATGGTTTTCCGCAATGATTACGGGGCGTTTGACGGCAGCAAATTTGACGGAACAAGTCTCGGCATCGCGTTCAGCGATGACGGCATAAAATGGGATGTCTGCGATACGGTCATTTCGCTTTGCGAAGAAAATCCGGAAATAAAGCGGATCTATGACCCCCGCCTGACCGCGATTGACGGCGAAATATTCATCTGTTTTGCCTGCGACACGAAACACGGCCTTCTCGGCGGAGTGGGGAAGCTTCATGAATTCAAAGAGATTGAGATCCTCTCGTTTCTTCCTCCTGATAACCGCAATCTCGCTCTTTTTCCCGAAAAAATAAGCGGAAACTATGTGCTCCTTGAGCGCCCGATGCCGGTCTATTCAAGAGGCAAAGACAGATTTGATATGTGGGTCTGTGAAAGCCCCGATCTGATCCACTGGGGCGATCATAAGCTCATTATGGGCGTTGAGGATGTTCCTTTTGCCGATAATAAGATCGGCCCTGCCGCTCCTCCGGTCAAGACGGAAGAAGGCTGGCTCACGCTCTTTCACGCCGTCGAGCGCGACCTCTCAAGAGGCAAAAACGGCTGGGAGGATAAATGGCAGAAAATCTACCGGGCGGGCATAATGCTGCTTGACCTTGATGATCCCTCAAAGATTATCGGAAAAAGCGATAAACCGCTGATCGTCTGCGACAGAGATTTTGAACTGAAAAACGGATTCCGCAAAGATGTTATTTTCCCCGGCGGAATGATCCTTGAAGACAGCGGTGAGGTCAAGATTTATTACGGCGCGTCCGATATGGTGGAATGCCTCGCTTTTGCCGATGTCAAAGAGCTTATTTCACTGTGCAGATAAGATACAGACAGGATTTATATTATTTACCAATTAAGGAGTGATCAACCCGTATGGGTCCAGGCTTACAGATCGTATTGAAACTTTTGCTTCTGCTTTTGCTCATAATCATAAACGCATTCTTTGCAATGAGCGAAATAGCCATTATTTCTCTCAATGATACCAAGATACGCCACCTTGCAGAAGAAGGCGATAAAAAGGCGAAGCAGATAGTCAAACTCACCGATAATTCCAGCGCATTTCTGTCAACAATTCAGATAGGCGTCACGCTCGCGGGATTCCTGACTTCGGCTTCCGCGTCTCAGAATTTTGCGGCAATGCTCACGGCAAAGCTTTCCTCAATCCCGGGGAATCCTCTGCCAACGGGCGTGATTTCCGCTATTTCCGTGGTGCTTATCACAATAATCATGTCTTATTTCTCGCTCGTTCTCGGTGAGCTTGCCCCCAAGAGGATCGCGATGCAGATACCCGAAAAGGTGTCATATAAAGTGGTCGGCATCCTGCTGGGCTTTGCCAAAATCACAAAGCCCTTTGTCAAATTCCTTTCTCTCTCCACAAATGCCGTTGTGCGCCTGTTCGGCTTCGATCCGAATGCCGATGAGGAAAATGTGACCGAGGAAGAGATACGCATGATGGTCGATGCCGGCGAAGAAAAGGGCGTTATCGAAAATGCCCAGGCGGAGATGATAGACAACATCTTTGAATTCGATGATCTCGACGCGGGTGATATAATGACCCACCGCACCGAAATGACCGCCATCGAGATAAATAAATCTCTCGAAGAAGTTGCGGATCTCTGCGTTGAAAACGGCTATTCGCGCATACCCGTCTTTGAGGGGGATCAGGATAATATCGTCGGTGTCCTCTACGCCAAGGATCTGCTCAAATATGTGGGGCAGGCTATGCCGAAGAGCCTGACTATCAAGAAGGTAATGAGGAAGCCTCTCTATGTCGCCGAAACACAGCCCTGCCAGGATGTTTTCAAATCAATGACCGAGAGCCGCACCCAGTTTGCCGTAGTCGTGGATGAATACGGAGGGACCGCAGGGATCGTCACTCTCGAAGACCTTATTGAGGCGATTGTAGGCAACATCCGCGACGAATACGATGATGAAGAAGAAGAGGAGATCAGGCAGATCGACGAAACCACCTTCACCGTTGACGGCACTACCGATATAGATGAAATCGACGAAATTGTCGGGGTGGATATTCCCGAGGGCGATTACGATACCCTTGCCGGATTTGTCATAAGCATTCTCGGCTATCTTCCCGGCGAGGATTCCGAGCTTCCGATAGAAACTCAGTATGAAAATCTCAAATTCACCATCCTTTCAATGGATGAGCGAAGGATAGATAAGATAAAGATCGAGATATTGCCCGTAGAAAATGAAGAGGATAAAGAAGAAGAGGATTCTTGACCGCAATATCTTGTGTGAATTCATAAAAGCGTAACAAAATGTCGATAATTTTTTAACATTATTATTGACAGTGCGGATAATTGGTGATAAAATCATTATCACAGTGCAACCGTGAGCGTTGCAAATCTCAGAAAAGGAAGTTTTACGATGAAAAAGGTTCTTTCGGTATTTTTTGCAGTTCTTTTCGTTCTCTCCGCTATGTCCGTAATGGCAAGCGCATGGGAGACAAAGTGCCCCTATTGCGGTGAAACCTTCACCACTGAGGCCGCTTACACAGAGCATATGAAGACCTATAACTTCACCAACGGTCACTTTGTAACCTGCCCCTATACCGGCGATGATTACAAAGACGGCGGCTGCGGCGAGCAGTTTGCTACCAAAGAAGCTTATGATCTTCACGTTGCCAATTGCCCCCACAATGGCGATTACAGCACCATCGGCTATGTTAAGTATTACGGCGGCAAGCTCTTTGAAGCAGTTAAGGGCGTAGCTTGGGGCGATCTTTTCGGCGGTCTTGTAAGCCTTGTAAAGGCTCTCTTTGCCGGCGTTGATTTCGGTGAGATCGTAGCTCTCGGTAAGACCATCATTTCGGCTGTTAAAGGCTGATCGAATTAAACTTTTTTCGATTTTTGAAGCCGCACCCTCGGGCGCGGCTTTTTTCTCTGATTTTTTGTCTTGATTTTTTGCCGCGGTTGTGATAATATCATTGAGTAATATTTTGCAGGGTTAGTATATCGGTAATACGGACGCTTCCCAAGCCTCAGCGGCGGGTTCGACTCCCGTACCCTGCTCCATCTTTGTTGTGCGAAAGTGCAAATTCTTCCGAAACCCCTTGTGTATCAAGGGGATTCACACTTTTTAGAGGCGGTTTTCAGGTTTTATTATCGGTGCAACTTTTTGACCGATTTTCTGGGCTTACAGGACTCGAACTCACGCATTTTGAATTGAATACAGTTTTTCAGCCGGATTTTTAATCGTAAATGATTAGAAGTCCGGCTTTTGCTGTTTAACTTTTTGATATAAAAGTGTAATAAATGATTTTCCACTCCATCAATCTGTAGTAAAATCAGAAAAGATTTATAAAACAGATTGATTTATATATTTTCTTTATGTTATACTGTTCTTGCCAAACAAAACCGAATATTATTGACTGTTCAAGGTGTGTATTTTTGTCTTTGGGTAAAAATGCATACTCTGTATCCGCATACTTTGAACGGTCATCGTGTGTCGGTTTTGTTTGGCGACAGTCAGAGCTATGCGTTTTTCGTGCGTAGCTTCGGCTACGCACTTTTTGTTTTATAAGCTGTCGTCAAGACGGCTAATATAATAAAATTGAAGGAGAGTTATTATGTCAGTAGCACCAAATTTCAGAAAAATTGCAAAAAGATTAGTTGTAGTGGGAATCCTTGAAATCATCGGCGGAATTATAATGTTTATATTTGGTATAGCAGATGAAGAACTATTCATCGGCATCGGCATAGGAACGGTAATTGTCGGTTTATTCAGTGCTTTGGTTATGCCATTATTCTTCTATGCCATAGCTGAAACACTTGAATATCTGAAATCTATTTCCGACAACATAGAGTGTGGTTCCAATAACATAAAAGAAGGTAAAACAGCCACCGCTATTTCAAAACCGGCAATGGATGACATTCCCGAAATATAAGGAGGCATTAAAATATGTCTGAAAGATATCAGCGTCTGTTTGAACTTGATAAAAACATGTATGTAGTCGGTTCTCCTGTTGTTATCAGTGCCGGCGCTATAACAAAGGATAATGAAACTGGCAGAGTCTTTATTCAGTTGAAGATCAAGAATATAAGTGATAAAACTATAAAAGCTGTTATTGCTTCATTTTCCGGTTACGATGTACAAAAGAATAATATCGGCGAAAAGATTGTTTATGAGTATCTTGACTTAAACTGCAACTTCAATGAAGAAATCGGCGCTAAAATTCCTGTTTTCTTGAATAATGCCGGAACCCGATCTTTTTCGGCAGATAATATAAAGATTATCTTCTGTGATGATACTTCATATGAGGCGGACTTTTCACAGGCAGTTTCAATCCCTGAAATTAAAGAATTAAACGCTAATTATGATGAAGATCAAATTTATCAGATAAAAAAGCAATTTGGAATTAACTGTAGATATTTGCCTCAAAAATACAGAGACTTGTTTATCTGCTCATGCGGAGCTATAAACCACAGTGAGAAATGTTTTTCCTGTGGCAATAGTATAATCGAAATGATTTCGGTTGATCCTAAAGTGCTGAAAAAAGACGGCATTTATAACAAGGCGCTTGATGAGTTTTCAAAAGGCAAAAAAGAAAACTGCAAAAAAGCAATAGAATATTTTGAATCAATTATTGACTGGAAGGATAGCAACACTAAAATTGACGAGTGCAATGCTAAAATCCAAGAGATAATAATTGCCGAGGAAAAGGCAGAAGCAGAGCGCAAACGCAAGGCGGAAGAGGCACGAATTGCCGCCGAGAAGAAAAAGGCGCTTTACAAAAAAACAGCCATCATAGGCGGTCCGATTGTTGCTGCATTAATTGCTTTTATTATGGTGATTATTCAGGAAAGTATTACTTAAGCGAATACAATAGATGGTACGAAAATACAAATGCAGTTCGACCTGCAATTTGGATAGATATCTCATAATCAAGGAGAGGATTAGATGGCAATCGATTACGAGAATCCTTTTCAAGGAGAATTAAAACTTATCAACCAGGATAAAACGATCAAGGACATATTTTTTTATTCAGATGATAGTTTTATCAAAACCATCGATTTAATAAAAAGAAATGGTTTAACTAAAGAAAACAGTATAATACCAATAAAAACTCTTTCCATTTACAGTCGTGATGAAAAATATATATCAAAGGGCAACTACCTTTTTTCTGAAAATGCGAATGGATTATCTCTAAAGCAGTCATTCGAACATAGAAATCACTTTTTTGGATTGTTCGAAAAGCTCTTGAGTAACAGCATAATTACAATAAAATTAGGTAATTTCGGTTTTGTCGTTGATGAATCCACGCGGAGAGAATATGGTGAATTCATTGAGTATACTGATGTCGCATTAAACTTATACTATGGTGAATATGATGTTGCATATGGTCAAATTATGTAAAATTGATTAGCGTAAATATCATTTAATTAAACCAAAACCAACAAATACGAGGAAGGAAAATTGAACACTCTAATTTGGAGACGCTATACACAACACCACAGCCAACAGCACCCATTGCCCTGTTTAAGCGGGTTGCTTTCATGATTGTTCGTTTGGTAATAATGACATTTAAAAGTTGCACCTTAGCGCAATACACACAGAAAAGTCCTCGTCAAAAGACGAGGATTTTTTATCTTTACCCGTCCTTACGGGCGTATGAAATTGCTGCGCGGTGAAATCCTGATTTGCAGGTTTATTATTTGCTCATACCGTTGAATCCCGGAATACAATATGATACAATAATCGGGAGCAGACACGGGGAGGCTTGTATTTATGAAGAAAAAATATGTTTATAATCATCTCTTTTGACAGAGAGATTTGTGCAAGCATCAAAAAGCTTATGCCCGAAACACCCGTCTATATAATCATAGGCGGAGCTCCCGGAGAAGAATTCAGCCAAACGGTGCAGTTTGCTCTTGACAACGGCCTTGACGGTGTTGATTTTGCTTTTGTGTGGGGCAGGGAATGGGTCAGGCTCACTCAAAAATCCGGTCTTAAAACAATGGTCTGGATTGCAGATGATGTCAAGACTGCCGAAAAATATTTCCGTATGGGAGTTCGCGACATAACCACAAACTCGCTTACCCCGGTTAAGCCCGAAGGCAATTTGTTTCAGAATGCCGTCAGAGCGTTCCGCGACTTTCTTTATAATACCATGATGAGTATTGGTAATCTTTTCAGCTTTGCTTAAAATAACGGCACCGTCAATAAAAAGGAGAAAATATGGCGAACGAAAAACTGCTTTATCTTACCGATTTGAACTATGAAGCGAAAGGCAGAAACTACTGCGAAGAGGATATTTATATAACAGGCAGGCTGAAGGATCATTTTGATATCGCGCTCTGCCATCCCAAATGCGCCGGGAGCTTTGAAGATACGGCGGATCTGATCGTTTTCAGAAACACCGGAAGCGTTATTGGGTATAAAGAGATTTACCGTTCTTTCATCAGCCGTGTCAAAGAAAAGCGGCTTAATACTTTTAATTCCTTTACAGGCAAAGCCGATATGCTCGGAAAGCAGTATCTGCTTGATTTGACCGTCGAAGACTATCCCGTAATACCTGCCGTGGATTCGCTTGAGGATCTGGGCCTTTTGCCCGAATCTGAGAGATATGTAGTTAAACCGAAGGACGGCGCCGATTCAATAGGACTTCGATTCGTCACAAAAGAGGAACTGATCGGCTCGGCTCCGGTCTGCGGAGAGTTTTTAATCCAACCCGAAATCGACTTTGTCTATGAGGTATCCTTCTTTTTTATCAATGATAAATTTGAATACGCGCTGTATGCACCGGACAAAGCGAAAAGATGGGATTTAAAAGAATACGCGTGCAGTGATGATGAAATCGCTTTCGCAAAGAGATTCATCGAATGGAATACAATAGAGAAAGGCATTCAGAGAGTGGATGCCTGCAAAACGAAAGACGGCGATCTGCTTTTGGTTGAGCTTGAAGACTTAAATCCTTATCTTTCTCTGCTTGAAACAGACGAAAAAACAAGAGAACGGTTTATGGATGATTTTATCGATGCGCTCAAAAACGCGTAAACCGGCGCTTAGGTTTTCAGAGAATTTTTATACGGCGGGAGGGAAAATTATGAATATCAAGGTTATCAGAGCGACCGAAACCTGGCAGAGGGCGGGAGCATATTATGTCCGCATTCAGGGCATGGCAAAGCAGCACGGGATCACCCTGCGCCGCGAATTTGACGGGCATGATTCGCCCGATACAAATTATATCGTTTTGACGGATGATGAATTCCCCGTAGCCACCTGCCGTTTTTACGCTCTTGACGGCGATTCGGTGATGACGGGCAGAGTCGTCGTGCTCCCCGAATACCGAGGGAAAGGTCTGGGCAGGCGCGTGATCGAGGAAGCGGAGGCGTGGATTCGCGAGCTCGGTTACAAAAAATCCGTCGTCGAGAGCCGTGATGTTGCCGTGAAATTCTATGAAAAGCTCGGCTATGTCATAACCTGCCCCGATGTCATTCACGGCGATACCTTCGACTGTATCAGGATGGAAAGGAGCCTTGAAAATGCTTAAAATAGGTGTGTTCGGTGCCTGGCGCGGCAATTCATATATCAATCTTTTTTTGCAGGATGAAGAAATAGAAATCGCCGCTGTCTGCGATAAAGATAAAGAGAAGCTTTATGAACACAGAGATGAGTTCAAACACGCGGCGCTATGCAGCAATTTTGATGAATTCCTCGCTCAGGGAAAGAAGCGCGGTATGACCGCGGTCTTTCTCGCAAATTATTTCCATGAGCACTCGGTTTATGCGGTCAAAGCAATGCGAGCCGGGCTTGATGTCATAAGCGAATGTACTGCCGCGGCAACCCTTGCGCAATGCGTGGAATTGGTTGAATGCGCGGAGCAGACCAGCCGCAAGTATATGCTCGCCGAGAATTATCCGTTTTCAACGGAAAATCTGATAATGGAGCGGATCATTTCCGAAGGATCTCTCGGCACCCTGCTTTACGCAGAGGGGGAATATAATCATTCCGGCAGTAATGAGCAACTTCGGGAGCTGACACCCGGCAAAAATCACTGGCGTGCATGGATGCCCCGCACTTATTATGTCACTCACGCGCTCGGCCCGATCATGTATATGACAAAGTCGATGCCTCTCTATGTCAGCGCGCGTGCGGCGCATTCCGATCTGCTGTATAAAATCAAAGATTGGCGTCACAACTATGACGGTGTCGGTATGATGTTTTGTGAGATGGATAACGGAATGATAGCCCGTTTTACCGGATGTACCGCAATGGCGAGCGATTACAGCCGTTATCGCGTTGCAGGTGATACAGCAAGCGCGGAGTGGGGCGGATATATTGAACACGGAAAGGTTAGAAAATATTATTTTGAACACACTAAACCAGAGAATGAAGAGCTGATTTCTCTGCTTGACGCCGATTTATCCGAGAGCGGAGCTGATGCGGAGAAGGCGAAGTCTGCCGGTCACGGCGGCGGAGATTACAGGGTGGTCCTTGAAATAAAAAAATATCTGATTGACGGTGCAGAGCCGTTTTTTGATGTTTACAGAGCTGTTGCAATGTCTGCGACTGCCATTCTTGGCTGGAGAAGCTGTCTGAATCACGGCGAAAATATCCGTATTCCCGATTTCCGTAGTCCTTCTGAACGCGATGCGGTCCGGGGCGATACGCTCACACCGTTTCCCGATGAAAACGGAGAGGGAATATCTCTTCCCTGCGCTCTTCCGTACAAGGGAAAATAATCTTAAAATCATATCCGTAAAACCCGATCCGGTGAAGGTGAAGAAATGAAGCTTATCAAGAAGTATCTGCTGCCGCTTTTTATGTTTTTGATTTTTGAATCGGCGGCAATCGCTCTTTGGATCACGAAAGATAACATTTTTTATCTGTTTAATTTCAGCTATATAGGCGTTTCCGTTTCTGTCGGGCTCCTTCTCATTATTGAGAAGAAAGGGTATGCAAGGCGGGCGGTTCAGCTTCTCGTCGGCATCTATATGCTTATTTATCTCGGGTTGATACGCGGTGAGAATATGCAGATAGAAGGATTTTGGTATTATCTTTTTACAGGTGTATTTGAAGCGGCGACGATCCACTACGCGGTGGCAAAAATATTCGGCCCCCTGATTTTCGGCAGGGGCTGGTGCGGCTATGCCTGCTGGACCGCGATGATCCTTGATTTCTTGCCCTACAAGGTCCCGCAGGGCCCGAGAAAGAAACTCGGATGGATCAGATACATTACATTCGCCTTATCGTTTGCGTTCGTTTCTCTCCTTTTCCTTTCGCAGGTCGGCGGCATAGAGCGCATAATGTTTTGGGCATTCATAATCGGCAATATCATTTATTATGCTGTCGGAATATCAATGGCGTTTATATTTAAGGATAACCGGGCTTTCTGCAAATATTTTTGCCCGGTAGCGGTGTTTCTGAAACCCATGAGCTTCTTTTCGCTTTTTCGGGTCAAATGTAAAAAAGACAGATGCGTGAATTGCGGTAAATGCAAAAGCGTCTGCCCGATGGATGTGGATGTAACGGATAATTCGAGAAAAAGGAAAAACGGTACGGAATGTATTCTGTGCCTTGAGTGTGTAAAAAACTGCCCGAAAAACGCGCTTTAAGACGAAAGAAATAAAATATGATTTCGGAGAACGTTTTTGATATGATACCGAGTTTTTATCTTCAATACCGATACCTTTGATGATTGCTCGCAGAATGGAACAGATGTAAAAGAAATCCCCGGCTTCGGTCGGGGATTTTGACTGTCCGCTGACTGCCTGCCGTGGTAAATTCAGCCTGTTTCAGCGGCTTTACCGCAAAGTGATATTATATTCGAATAAAACTGCGCGCAGCGCAATACCACTCGGCGTAAGCCGAATATAGCTGCAACGCAATAGAACTCGACGAAGGCAAATATAACTGAAAATCCCCGTCAAAAGACGAGGATTTTTTGGTGCCGGTGGCGGGGGTCGAACCCGCACGGGGTATTAGCCCACCGGATTTTGAGTCCGGCACGTCTGCCAATTCCATCACACCGGCGTATGTATCACGCTACTGTATTATAACCGAGCGCAGGGTAAAAATCAAGAGCAAATTTTTGCCGTTATTTCCGCTTTTTCTTCAAAAGATATTTGTTTGGGGTGCTTTATTTTATTGATTTATCGGCCGGTTTATGTTAAGATAAAACATCTTATCAAGGCGATCAAATACAAGAGGTGAGTGTGATGACGGATAAATTCAAAGAGCGCGCCGAAAGTCTGCTGAAAGAAATGTCTCTTGATGAAAAAATCTATCAGGTCACAGCCGAAATGCTGTTTGATGTGGATGAAGAATATGAAAAAAAGCGCGATCCGCTTTGCGGAAGCTATCGCAATCCCGGGCATTTTATGCATCAAAACCGTGAAATCCCCGCCGATCCCGCGCAGGTGGCGGAGAGGATCAACCGCGATGTAAAAATCAGCATTGAGGCTCAGCCTCATTGTATTCCGCCTATCGAAAACGGAGAGGCTCTTCACGGGGCGCAGTGGGGAATGTGCACCAATTTTCCTCAGCCTATAGGTCTGGCTTCATCGTTCGATCCCGAAATGGTAGGGCGCGTTGCCGATGTGATAGGCAGGGAATGCGCCGCTGTCGGAGTAAGGCAGGTTTTTTCCCCCGTAGTCAATCTTGCAAGAGATTGCAGATGGGGCAGGACCGTTGAAACATACGGGGAGGATGTGAAGCTCTCATCCGATATGGGAGCGGCGATGTGCCGCGGTCTGCAAAAGAACGGCGTCACAGCCACTCCGAAGCATTTTGCCGATAATTACGCGGCAGGAGGCAGAGATTCAAATTACTCGGAAATAAGCGAACGCACCATGCGCGAAACGATCCTTCCTCCGTTTAAGGCGTGCTTTGAAGCGGGAGCGGGCTCTGTGATGGCTGCGTATAACGGCTGGGAAGGCGTGCCTTGCAGCGCTAACAAACGCCTTCTGACAGATATTCTCCGCGATGAATGGGGTTTTGATGGCTTTGTCGTCTCAGATTACTGCGGTGTGGAGGGGTTGAGCGATGCTCATAAAATCGTTTCCTCGGTTCCGGAAGCCGCAGCGGCGGCGCTCAAAGCGGGGCTTGATGTCATCCTGCCCTTTTTACGCTTTGACGAAGTAAAAGAAGCGGTCGGGAAAGGGCTTATCACCGAAGCCGAGCTTGACAGGAATGTGTTGAGGATCCTGACCGCAAAATTCAGACTCGGTCTGTTTGAATCGCCTTATAAAGATCCCGAGACGGCTCAGAAGCTTGTCAGATGCGCAGAGCACAGAAGTCTTGCCCTTGAATCCGCGAGAGAAACGATAATACTTCTGAAAAACGAGGGGATCCTCCCTCTCAAAAAAGAAAAAATCAAGAGAATAGGCGTTTACGGCAAAAGCGCTGAGCTGATACCGATAGGCTCCAATTATTCGGGACCTTACAAAGCCCCGTGGCGCGGGGAGGACGCTCCTTCTCCGCTTGAAGCGCTCGGAGAATACTTCGGAGACGGCGCAGAGATCGTTTACTGCGACAGTAAAGAAATAGAGAAGCAGGCGCCGCTTTGCGATATAAATCTGTATTTCACCTCAATTCTTGAGGGCGAGGGGAGTGACCGCAGCGATCTCCGCCTTCCCCGTATCGCCTCCGGTGTTTCCTCGGGAGCGGAGGGCGGTTTTATAGTCGATGAAAGCGAGACGGTCATCACCGATAATCAGGAGGAGTCGATCATCCGCCTTTGCAAAGCGTGCGAAAATACGGTCATCATCCTTGAAAACGGCGCTCCGATAGATATGTCTGCCTGGATAGATGATGCACCGGCGGTCGTAGAGGCTTGGTATCCCGGCGAGCAGGGAGCGAGAGCGCTGGTCGAAATATTATTCGGAGAAACAAATCCCTCCGCAAAGCTGCCGATAACCATTCCGAAATCGGTCGGTCAGCTTCCCTTGAATTATACCTGCAAACCGTCCGGCCGCGGTTACGCCTATTGTGACAATGACGGCAAACCTCTTTACCCATTCGGATACGGCTTGTCATATACTTCATTTGAAATTTCGGGAGTGAAAATCAAGGCGGATAAAAACAATGTCTGCGTTTCATTTACCGCCGCGAATACCGGCAAATTCAAGGGCGCCGAAGTCTTTCAGCTTTATCTCGGCTCATATAACTGCGGCGTTTCAAGGCCCATTAAGGAGCTGAAAAACTATAAGCGCACCGAGCTTGAAAGCGGAGAAAGCCGCCAAATCGAAATTTGCCTGAAGCCCGAAGATTTTTGTTACTATGATTCCGATATGAAATACGGACTTCACGACGGAAATCATACCGTTATGCTCGGCACATCGTCCGAAGATATCAAGGCGTCCTTTGAGCTCAGAGCCTTAAACGGAATCATCGAATGCGTATAAAACCGAGATAAATAATAAACCGACGCCCCTCGGGACGCCGGTTTTACCATATCAATAGCCGTTGATGCCTTTATTTTGCATGGCGAGCAGAATTTTTGAGCGGATATTGCCGTATTTCTTTTCAAGTGACGAAAGAAACTGCTTTGTTTCTTCGCGTTCTGTCTTGCCGTCCTCGGGGCAGGAACTTTTTTTGACCGGCAGGTCGAGCTTTCTCGCCGTTCTCGCGCAGTCGCTTTCTCTGGCGAATATCATAGGTCTTATCACGGTGATATCGCTTCTGTCAAGGTAAGTGACGGGCATAAAGCAATCGAGAGAGGCGCTTGAAAAGAGATTCATAATCAGCGTTTCAGCCACATCGTCGAGGTGATGGCCGAGCGCCACTTTATTGCATCCGAGAGCCTTGGCATTTTTATTTAATGCGCCTCTTCGCATTTTAGAGCAGAGGGAGCAGGGATTGGATTCTTTCCTCACATCAAAAATCAGTCTTTCAAGATTGGTGGGTATGATATGATATTCCACGCCGAGCTTATCACAGAACTCGGTTATTTCCCCGAAATCTCCGTCGGTATCGCCGAAGCGCATATCTATCGTTATCGCGATAAGCTCAAATTTTTTCGGATAAAAATCGCGGAG
Organism: uncultured Clostridia bacterium; assembly: GCA_947166625.1. Lineage (GTDB taxonomy): Bacteria > Bacillota > Clostridia > Oscillospirales > Acutalibacteraceae > CAG-177. The sequence continues at coordinate 17,589 of CAMVEX010000002.1, read as the reverse complement.
CCTTGCCATGGCCGCCAGCAGAGACAGAGAATCTTTCCCCGCGCTCACTCCCACGGCGACTTTGTCACCGTCCTCGATCATATCGTATTTTTGGATCGCCGAGCGCATATAGCTGAGAAGCTTTTGCATAGATCACTCCACCGTTACGGGTTCTGCGCAGGTGCAGACGCCCGTTTTATTATCTATTTCGAATATGCAGCCGCACATTTTGCATCTTCCGCCCGCGGCGTCAAATCTTGTCGGCATACCCGTTTTCATATAATGGATGGAAAGCTCGGGCTTGACTCCGAGAACGGAATCTGCGGGCCCCGTCATTCCGATATCCGTTATGAATCCCGTGCCGCAGGGGAGAATGGCGGCGTCATTTGTCTGGATATGGGTATGAGTGCCGAATACCGCCGAAACTCTGCCGTCGAGATACCGTGCGAGAGCTCCCTTTTCCGCAGTAGCCTCCGCGTGAAAATCGACTATTTTTATCTTGCAGTCAACTTTGCTCAGGATCTCATCCGCGGTTTCAAAAGGATTGCCGCACATATCCATATATACTCTGCCGGACAGATTTATTATGCAGATCCGAGTGTAGCCGAGGTCTATGATTTCATAGCCCCTTCCGGGTGACTGCGGATGAAAATTCGCGGGCCTTATTATTCTCGGATTTTCATCGAGAAAGGTGTAGATCTCTCTGCGCTTGAATACATGATTTCCGGTCGTGATAAAATCGGCGCCTGCGTCAAAAATCATCTGAGCGGAGCAGGGCGTTATCCCGTTGCCTACCGCGGAGTTTTCACCGTTTACTATCGTAAAATCAATGCCCTTCAGCCTTTTGAAGGCGGGGAGCTTTTTTTGCAGGAACTCACAGCCTGAGTCCGAAACAATGTCGCCTACAGCGAATATAACCATAACTGTCTCTTTCCTTTGAGAATATTCAAGGGCTTGCATAAAATCAAGCAAGCCCCTGTCTGTTTTATTTTGCTACGCCGAAAGCGCGGGTCTCTCTGATGAGATTGACCTTGATTTCGCCGGGATATTCCATAGTGCTTTCGATTTTTTCTGCGATTTCTCTCGCGAGAATGACCATTTTATCGTCGTTGACGACCTCGGGCTTGACGATGATCCTGACTTCTCTGCCCGCCTGGATGGCGAATGAGCGCTCAACTCCGTCAAATGAGGTGGCGATATTTTCGAGAGCTTCAAGTCTCTTGATATAATTCTGAAGATCTTCTCTTCTCGCGCCGGGTCTTGCCGCCGAGATGGCGTCTGCCGCCTGGACGAGGACCGCAACCGTGCTCTTGGGCTCAACTGTGCCGTGGTGAGCCTCAATGGCGTTGACGATCGTATCGTTTTCTCTGTATTTTTTGGCGAATTCAGCGCCGAGCTGGATATGAGTGCCCTCCATTTCGTGGTCAAGGGCCTTGCCGATATCGTGAAGAAGACCGGCTCTCTTGGCGAGCTTGACATCTACGCCGAGCTCCGAAGCCATAAGCCCGCAGAGCGAGGAAACTTCAAGGGAGTGGTTAAGCACATTCTGGCCGTAGCTGGTGCGGTATTTGAGCTTGCCGAGAAGCTTGACTATCTCGGGGTTGACGTTGCCTACATTTGCCTCGATAACGGCTTTTTCGCCCGTCTGCTTGATGGTCTGCTCGACCTCGCGCTTTGCTTTTTCATAAAGCTCCTCTATTCTTGCGGGATGAATCCTGCCGTCCTGTATGAGCTTTTCAAGAGTGATCCTCGCTATCTCCCTGCGAACGGGATCAAATGAGGAAATCGTGATCACCTCGGGTGTGTCGTCGATAATGAAGCTGACGCCCGTGATCATTTCGAGGGTCCTGACATTCCTGCCCTCTCTGCCGATTATTCTGCCCTTCATTTCATCATTGGGCAGAGGAACGGCCGATACTGTGGCTTCGCTGGCGTGGTCTGCCGCGCAGCGCTGAATTGCGGTGCTGAGTATCTCTCTGGCGATATTATCCGCATCATCTCTTGTCTTTTGCTCATATTCCTTGATCTTGACCGCTTTTTCGTGATCAAGCTTTTCGTCAAGCTGCTTGATGATGTAGGATTTCGCCTCTTCCTGAGAGAAACCCGAAATTCTTTCGAGAATATCGAGTTCGCTCTTTTTAAGACTTTCGATTTCGGTAAGCTTTTCGTCAGCCGTCTTGATTTTGGATTCGAGGATCTCCTCTTTCTTTTCGAGGTTATTCGTCTTTTTATCCAGTGCCTCCTCCTTTTGAGTAATGCGCTGCTCAAGGCGTGTGACTTCTTTTCTTCTTTCGCGAAGTTCTTTTTCTGTTTCGGATCTCTGCTTATGAATCTCGTCTTTTGCTTCGAGAATTGATTCTTTTTTCTTTGCTTCGGCGCTTGCTATCGCATCGCTGAGGATTTTATTCGCTTCCTTCTCAGCCGAGCCGATCGCAGCCTCCGCAACCTTCTTTCTGTGGGCTCCGCCGGCAACGAAACCGACGACAGCGCCGATTATCAGACCGGCAACGATGCCGATAAGAAGGCTGATAAGATCAAAGTGCAATTCGGATTCCTCCTTTCGTTCAAATATCTTGAGTATCTGAATAAGATAAAATTATATATGGTGCAGCGGGATCGCTCCCGCAAAGGCACAAATTGACACCATTACGAAAATATTATACTATTTCAAGTGTAAAGTCAAGAAATTGTTATTATTTTGTATAATAATAATAAATAAATTGGGCGAGTTGTGGTAAAAATAACATGTAAAACTTTATAAAAATATAAAAAATAATTATTTACAAAACAGAATGATGATGATAAAATATTCAATGGTGTTTTTCACTTATTAAATTTGCACACAATTTTTGGAGGTAACATCTTATGGAAAGAAAAAAGATCACCATGGATGGCAACCAGGCGGCGGCTCATGTTTCCTATGCCTTTACGGAAGTAGCCGGCATTTATCCGATTACTCCGTCCAGCCCCATGGCAGACTATGTTGACCAGTGGTCGGCAAAAGGACTCAAGAATATTTTCGGAAATACCGTAAAGGTAGCCGAGATGCAATCGGAAGCCGGTGCAGCGGGTACGGTTCACGGCTCACTTGCCGCGGGCGCTCTCACAACTACCTACACCGCGTCTCAGGGACTTCTCCTCATGATCCCCAATATGTATAAGATAGCCGGCGAGCTTCTTCCCGGCGTATTCCATGTTTCCGCCCGTACCGTGGCGTCTCACGCTCTTAACATTTTCGGCGATCATTCGGATGTATATGCCTGCCGTCAGACCGGTTTTGCAATGCTCGCAGAAACCAATACGCAGGAAGTTATGGATCTCGGTGCGGTAGCTCATCTTGCGGCTATCAAGGGCAGAGTTCCTTTCATCAACTTCTTTGACGGTTTCCGTACCTCCCACGAAATTCAGAAGATTTCCGTCTGGGATTATGCAGATCTCAAGGAAATGTGCGATATGGACGCTGTTGAAGCGTTCCGCAAGCGCGCTCTCAACCCCGAGAGACCCGTAATGCGCGGCTCACACGAAAACGGCGATATTTTCTTCCAGCACAGAGAAGCCTGCAATAAGTATTATGACGAGCTTCCCGCCGTTGTCGAGGAATATATGCAGAAGGTCAACGCAAAGCTCGGCACAAACTATCAGCTCTTCAATTACTACGGCGCCCCCGATGCCGAAAGAGTTATCATCGCCATGGGCTCGATCTGCGACGTAGCTGAGGAAGTTATAGATTATCTTACCGCCAAGGGCGAAAAGGTCGGCCTCGTAAAGGTCCGTCTTTACAGACCCTTCTCAGCGGAAAAACTTGCAGCCGCGATCCCCGCTTCGGCAAAGAAGATCGCCGTTCTTGACAGGACTAAGGAGCCCGGCGCTCTCGGCGAGCCTCTTTATCTCGATGTTGTTGCCGCTCTTGCCGCTCAGGGCAGGGCTGATATAAAGATCGTCGGCGGCAGATACGGCCTCGGCTCAAAGGATACTCCTCCCGCAAGCGTATTCGCAGTATATGACGAGCTTTCAAAAGATGCTCCCAAGCATAATTTCACTCTCGGCATCAATGATGATGTTACCTGCCTTTCACTTGAAGAAAAAGAAGCTCCCAACACTGCGGCCGCAAGCACCATCGAGTGCAAATTCTGGGGCCTCGGCGGCGACGGTACCGTCGGCGCAAACAAGGACTCCATCAAGATCATAGGCGACCATACCGATAAGTATGTTCAGGCATATTTCCAGTATGACTCCAAAAAGACCGGCGGCGTTACCATCAGCCATCTGCGTTTCGGTGACGAGCCCATCAGAAGCCCCTATTACATCAATAAGGCAAACTTCGTTGCCTGCCACAATCCCTCCTATGTTGAAAAGGGATTCAAGATGGTCAACGATGTCAAGCCCGGCGGCGTTTTCCTTATCAACTGCCAGTGGGATGAGAAAGAACTCGGCGAGAAGCTCAATGCAGAAGCAAAGAGATATATTGCCGCAAACAACATTCAGCTTTACACGGTCAACGCTATCGACCTTGCCGCCCAGATCGGCCTCGGCAAGCGTACAAATACGATCCTTCAGTCCGCTTTCTTCTCACTTTCAAAGATCCTTCCCGAAGAGGAAGCTATCGGCTATATGAAAGAAAAAGCCCAGAAGTTCATGAAGAAGGGCAAAGAGATAGTCGAAATGAATGAGAAGGCTATCGATCTCGGCGCATCCGCCTATAAGAAGATCGAAGTGCCCGCAGATTGGGCAAACGCGGTCGATACCTGCGAAGCAGCCGCCGAAAACGGCCCCGCGAAGCTCGTTAAGCAGGTTGACAGCATCATGAAGCCCGTAGGCGCCATGAACGGCGATTCACTTCCCGTTTCCGCGTTTATGGATCATGTTGACGGTACCTTCGAGCAGGGCGCTGCCGCTTATGAGAAGCGCGGCGTTGCAGTCAATGTTCCCGCATGGAACGGCGAGACCTGCGCACAGTGCAACAAGTGCTCCTATGTCTGCCCGCACGCTACCATCAGACCTTATGCCCTCACCGAAGAGGAAGCGGCAAACGCTCCCGAGAACGCAATTATCGTTCCCAAGAAGGGCAAGGGCAAAGATTCCTATAAATACACCCTCGCGGTTTCTCCGCTTGATTGTATGGGATGCGGCGTATGTATCGGCGTCTGCCCGACAAATTCGCTCACCATGGTTTCAAGAGAGAGCCAGGATGCAATGCAGCCCGTATTCGATTATATGGTTGCCAATGTTTCCGTCAAAGAAGATCTTGCCGACAATACCGTGATCGGCAGCCAGTATAAGACCCCGCTTCTTGAGTTCTCCGGCTCATGTGCAGGCTGCGCCGAGACTTCTTATGCGCGCCTTATCACCCAGCTCTTCGGCGACAGAATGTATATTTCAAACGCCACCGGCTGTTCGTCCATCTGGGGCGGCCCCGCGGCAACATCGCCCTACACCGTTGATAAGAAGGGTCACGGCCCCGCTTGGGCAAACTCCCTCTTTGAAGATAACGCAGAGCACGGTTACGGTATGTATCTCGGCCAAAAGGCAGTCCGCAATTCTCTTATAGAGAGAGTTAAGCATATCGCAGAGAGCGAGAATGCTCCCGAAAACGCTAAGGCTGCTGCGCAGGCTTATCTTGATACTCTCGAAGACGGCAAGGCAAATGCCGCAGCGGCAGACGCTCTTGTTGAGGCTATCAAAGACAGAGATTGTGAAAACTGCAAAGCCATCGTTGCAAATAAAGAATACCTCGCCAAGAAGTCCGTATGGATCTTCGGCGGCGACGGCTGGGCATATGATATCGGCTTCGGCGGTGTTGACCATGTTCTCGCTTCCGGCGAAGATGTCAACATCATGGTATTTGATACCGAGGTTTACTCCAACACCGGCGGACAGGCTTCAAAGGCTTCCAATATCGGCCAGGTCGCTCAGTTTGCGGCGGCAGGTAAAGAGGTTGCCAAGAAGAGCCTTGCAGAGATCGCAATGAGCTACGGCTATGTTTATGTTGCACAGATCGCTATGGGCGCCGATAACAACCAGACTATCAAGGCTCTCAATGAGGCTGAGGCATATCACGGCCCGTCGATCATCATCGCTTATGCACCCTGCGAGATGCATTCGATCAAGGGCGGCATGACCAACTGCCAGTCCGAGATGAAGAAGGCTGTTGATTGCGGATACTGGAACCTCTTCCGCTATAATCCCGCTCTCAAGGCGGAGGGCAAGAATCCGTTTACCATCGATTCCAAGCCCGCTACCGCAAGCTACAGAGATTTCATCATGAACGAAGCGCGTTATTCATCACTTACCCGCGCATTCCCCGACAGAGCCGAGGCTCTCTTTGACAAGGCTGAAAAGACCTCCGTCGAGAGATATGCTCACCTGCTCCGTCTCAAGGATCTCTATGCTCCTCATACAGATGCCGAATAATCGCATTATAAACACAAATTCCGGGCAGTCGAAAGACTGTCCGGATAATTTTTATCATCATTTTTTCAATTTATATTAAGAAGTCTTGCCGCGTTTTCGCCGAGGATCTTTGCCTCATCTTCATCCGAAAGTTCAAAGAATTTGATCAGCTCAATGCTGTCGGCAGGGTCGTTCCAGGGGGAGTCGCTCGCCATGAGGATCCTGTCTGCGCCGTGGATCGCGATTATTTCCTTCGCTGCCGCGGGCGGAAGAACGCCCGAGCAATACGCGGTATCAAGATAAACATCTTTGCCGCAGAGATATTTTTCAACATTCTCACAGTCGCCGAAGCCTCCGAAATGAGCGGCGATCACGGGAGCGCCCGAGAAAGAGGGGAGTATCTCCCCGAGCCTTTTTGCGTTGCAGTGGATCGGCAGGGGGATGCCCATATCAAGCCCGCAGTGAAATACGGTGATAAAACCGAGTCTGCCGATTTTTTCATATATCGGGAGCATTCTGTCCTCATCGCAGTAAAAACCCTGATAATCGGGATGAAATTTTATGCCGCGTATGCCTGCATCATAAAGCCTGTCAAGCTCACTGAGCGCGTTTTCGCTTTCGGGGTGAACGGAGCCGAACGGAATTATCCCTTCGGTATTCAGCAGAGAGATCGCAAAATCATTCACCTTTGTCTGCTGATGGGGATTTGTCGCTATATTCAAAACAACGCTGTGATCAACGCCCGCTCGTTTTGCAGTATTCAGAAGCGAAGCCGCGGTCCCGCTGTGTGCAGGTCTGAGTATCCCGCTCCGCCGGCGGAGAATTTCCGTTGTCTTTTCGGCAAGGAAATCGGGGAAACAATGAGTGTGAAAATCTATTATCATTTTTATCAGCCCTTTCCGCAATAATATAACATATCGTTTGCCGCGGCGCAATATTGAAATAAAATCAATAAACTGATATAATGGATCAAAAGTGTGAGGTCTTTTCCCGGAATTCGTTAAAATAATGAAAGATGAAAGGGTGATCGGTTTGAGCGGCAGCTCCGACGCTTACAGCCGTTTTCTCAAAGGGGACGCGGGCGCGCTTGAGGAAATAATAACCGAATATAAAGACGGGCTGATTCTTTATCTGAACGGCTATGTAAAAAATCTTGACACCGCCGAGGAGCTTGCCGAGGATACCTTCGTGCGCCTTTTTATCAAAAAGCCGAAGAATAAAGGCGGAGCATCATTCAAGACCTGGCTCTATACAATCGGCAGGAATCTTGCCATCGATCATCTCAGGAAGGAAAAACGCCGCCGAACGGAGCCTTTGGACAGCCACTATGATTTGGCGGATGAGCAAAATCTTGAAGAGGAGTTTTTCCGTGAGGAGCGCAGGCTGACAGTTCACAGAGCGATGAATAAACTTAAGGCGGAATACCGCGAGGCGCTCTGGCTCACATATTTTGAAGGGCTTAGCAACAAAGAGACCGCAGCGGTGCTCAAAAAGAGCGTTCATTCTGTTGAAATGCTGATAAGCAGGGCGAGAGCCGCGCTGAAAAAAGAGCTTGAAAAGGAGGGCTTTATCTATGAAAACGAGTGAAGAAATGGCAAAAAGCGTTGCGGATAAAGTCCGTATATACGAAGAAAAACGCGCGGTGATCAGAAAGCGGATAACTGCGGCTGGAGTGACGGCGGCGGTTTTGACGGTCTGCATTGTTATCGGCGCTGTTTCAAGCGGAAGACTTGATCTCGGAGCCAAATCCGCGGATCCTGCGGAATATAACTATGTCGAAGCCGATGAGGATTATTCATCACAGAATTCAAAAACAAACTACGGAAGAGGTTATTCCAATGTCGGGGCACAAGCGGTAAAAGACGGAATCACCAAAAGCGCCGAGGAAAGCACGGCAGCATTTTCCGGGATGAAATACAGAATGATTTATTATGATATTCCGGAGCCTTTTGCGCAAATCGTGAAAGAAGAGGAATACGAAAGATGGTATGATAAATTTGATCAAAGCCGGGGCGATTCCGACGAAATGGCGATGAAGGCTTTCGTTCAACACTTTGATATTTCGAGGGAGGATTTTGATAAGGCGAATCTGAAATGGGCAAAAATCAGGCGGAATGTTTTCGGCGGAAGTCCGGTGATGGATCCCGGGGATTACGCTGCGCAGGAAGCGGATGAAATCTATAACGGCGATATTATTTATACCTTTGATGATGAAAAGATCAACGAGTATTATGAGGGGCGCCCCGAAGGCTTTTACCCTTACCGAAATGCCGATGAATTTGAAAAAGCCGTTGAAAAGGGCTATGTTTCAAAGACATCCGATTGGATAGATGTTGACCGGATGGAAGCGGATATGATAGCAAAATACGGGAGCGTCGAATGACGAATTCCCTGCATAAGCCCGAAAAAAGCCTGCCGGTGATAAGCCGGCAGGCTTCTGTGTGATAAAGAGTTTATTTATTTTCCAGCTTGAAAACAACTATGATCTTTTCAAACAGATCATTTGCGCCTTTAAGTATCTTTTTGCCGAGCGAGGCGAAAAATCCCGTTTTGTGAGGATTCTCCTGAACCTTGCCGAGATTTGTGTCAAGGAAAGCGGTCCTCTTTACGGTGAAATCTTTGAGAGCCGCGGCGTCGGCATCGTATTTCTCTGCAACGCTCTTTACATCGGCGGTTTTATATGTGTTCCAAAGGATATGATTCATCACGGCCGAATCTCTGATAAGAGCTTTATATTCGTCAAATTTTTCGCCCGACCATGCGGTAACGGATTCTTTTACGCCCGCATCCCAATATCTTTTACAAGCCTGAACGAAATCATCCTTTTGGCAGAGGCGGTTGAATATCGTGGGATTCTCATATATATCCGTTTTGCCGAATACGGTGTTTCTGTATTGCCTGTTGAAGCAGACGGCGAATTCCTCAGGATTTGCAAAATCAATCCCGAATCTCGTTTCGGTGAAGTTGCCGAAAGCCATATCATAATCCCACACCGGGCCGGCATAAAGGATGCCGTCTTTGCTTGAATCAAGATAGAAATATGTGCTTGTCAGACCTGAATCGAGGTTTTCATACCATTCGCTCAGCAGGTAGTATTTTGCAGATGATTCGATATCCGCAAGCTCGGTATAGGCTTCGCCTTTGCTGTTTTTGCCCGTTTCGCTCTTTACTGCGTCCTCAAATCTCTGATAATAATCGCTGATGAATTCCATCTGCTCTTTTGAGGCGTATTCGGGCTCTTTCATACAGATGGGCTGGCTGTCCGCGGTAACAAATCCGCTCATTTCGTCGGCGTATCTGTTTGCAAGCTCCATTTCGAGGATATATCCGCCGACGGCTGTGTTTTTATCCGACTCGGGAATTTCCACATATTTGTATGTATTTTCGAGAAGACCCGAAAATCTGCCGTAAACTCCGCCGCGCGCGAGGGTATCCATATCGAAATCCTCGCCGTATTTGTCAATGCAGATCTCTTCATTTATATCATCGAGATTTTCTACATCCACTCTCTTGCTCGATGCCTCGATCCTGCTTGTGAGCAGGTAGGAGCCCTGATATATGCTGTTGATATAGAGATCAGTCGGAGCGTATTCGGGAGTGTATGCCATACCTGCATCTGCCGCAGCGCCGAATGCGACGGAGTTTCTCATAAGCGAGGTGTCTTCATAATTTGCAATGAGACTCCATTTTTTGCTCTTTTGCATTCCGAAGATCTTATATTTATTTGCGAGCTTGATGTTATAAGGCTTTTTGGGGGCCTGCCATGAAGCGTTGCCTCTGCCTTTGATTGTGGAGAGCTCGTTATCCTCCTGCTTATTGTCGTCAAGGGTCTGGCATTTGCCCTTTTCATTGTAAATATAGATATTGCCCTTCTCCGAATGGCTCTTATCGGCGTGGATGGCGTCAAGCGAGCCGCTTTCGGTCTTGATGAATATCGTGCCCACTCCCGATGAAGGAACCACATTGTATTTATAGTCTGTTCCCGCGTAGGTAAAAACTCCGCTTTCGCCGAGGGAATATGTTTCGCCGCTGACTATTGCGGTATCGCCCATTTTTACCTCTGAGCTGACGCTTGTGAAGATTTTAAGAGCGCCTGCATCCCAGTATGAGGGGACGAAAAGATAATATTCTCCGTTTTCAGCCTGCAACCAGGAAACCGCTTTATCGGACTCTATGGATTCAACATCCTCTCCGCCGAACCAAATCCAAAGCTGCTGTGTCGCCGCGCCCGCGGCAAAAAGAGACGCGCACGAAAGCGCGATCACCGCCGCAAGTAAAACAGATAAGATTTTTTTCATGTTCATTCTCCTTTTCACATTAAACTGAGCAGTTTATTCTTTATCATGATCTGCCGTTCTGAAGCAAGCGCTTCGTTTTTACCTTTGATCGAGAAATAAAGCTTTAACTTGGGTTCGGTGCCCGACGGCCTTACCGCCGCCCATGAGCCGTCATTGAAATTAAAACGGAGCACATTCTCTTTAGGCAGATCGCCTATTCCTGCAAGATAATCGGTCACATCGCTTAAATCGTCAAACAGTGAACTTTCGCTTTGTCTGAGAGAATCCATCGTGAGTTTGATTTTTTCGGCGCCGTCTTTGCCCTCGAGGATGATCGTTTCGAGGCAGTCATAGTAATATCCGTATTCATTATATATCTCTTCAAGCGCCTGTGCAAGGTTTTTCCCCCTTGATTTGTGATGTGCCGCCATTTCGGCGATGAGCATGGATGAAGATACGGCGTCTTTATCTCTTGCGTGGGTGCCGGCGAGATAGCCGTAGCTCTCTTCATATCCGAAGATAAAAGTGTGATCTGCGCTCTTTTCCCATTCGCAGATTTTTTCGCCGATATATTTGAAGCCCGTCAGGGTCAAGAAAACATGGCATCCGTGCTTTCGGGCAATATCGGCTCCGAGAGAGCTTGTTACTATGGTGGTGACTATCGCTGCGTTTTCGGGCAGAGCGCGATGCTTCATTATGAAATCGGCGAGCAGGGCGCCTGTCTGGTTTCCTGTCAGCAGGATGTATTTACCCGAATCCCTGACCGCAATGCCTACTCTGTCGCAGTCCGGGTCGGTCCCGATCACAAGGTCCGCTTCGACCTCCCCGGCTTTTGAGATAGCGAGATCGAGGGCGTCCTTTTCTTCGGGATTCGGTGAGCGCACCGTTGAGAAATCGCCGTCGGGCTCACACTGTTCATCCACGGGGATCACATCGTATTTTGATAAGATCCGCCTTACGGGGATATTCCCCGTGCCGTGGAGCGGGGTATATACTATTCTGAGGTTTTCGCTGCTTTTATATAAGGAAAGGGCTTCGCATTCATTTATGAAGCTGTCGATCACCTCTGAGCCGATGTATGAGATCTTGCCGTAATCGAGCATTTTTTCAAAGTCGAGAGAGCGAATATCCGCAACAGCCTCGAGAGGTGTTTCATTGACAAATCCGATCAGCCTGTCGGCATATTTCGGCGTGAGCTGGCATCCGTTTTTATCATACACCTTATATCCGTTATACTCTTTCGGATTGTGGCTCGCGGTGATAACTATTCCCGCGGAGCATTTGAGGTATCTCACCGCGTATGAAAGAACGGGCGTTGGTTGCAGCTTATCAAAAATATACACCTTGATATTTTCGCAGGCAAGCGCACAGGCTGCCGTTTTCGCGAAGCGCAATGAATTATTCCTTGAATCATAAGCGATCGCAACGGAGGTATTTTCTTCGCCCGATGATTTAAGATATGCGGCGAGACCTTTTGTGGCTTTTGCAACGGTATAAATATTCATCCTGTTTGGGCCGGCGCCCATTTTTCCGCGCATACCGCCTGTGCCGAATTCAAGATTTTTATAGAATCTGTCCTCAAGCTCTTTATCGTCGGATATTCCCGTAAGCTCGGCCTTCATCTCATCATCGAGTTCAATCCAGTAATTATAATCATTCATATTTCTTCACCGACAGTCATTATTTCAAACGGGGAGTATTCCGCTTCGCTCCCTTCGCCTTCAATATCCTCAAGCATATTGAGGAGCTTCATCTTTTTGCCGAATCTGATTTTTCCTCTCGCGCCGTTTTGCTCGCTCAGGCGGTAAATTATCATCTTTCCGTCTTCCGAGAGCTTGACAGCCTGCAAAAAGAGGGGAGAAAAATCGGGAATAAGGCAATCGGGTATGTCCGCTTTTACGGGCGGGATATTATATTCAAGGGCAAGGTTGTTTATCTGAGCCGAAACGGCGTCGCCCGGGTGGGGATATATCATATAGCAGAAATCGTGGCGCCCCGCATCGGATTCCGGGTCTGGCCTTTCGGTGGCTCTGAGCAGAGAAACGGAAAAGATATTGTTTTCGGCGCCCACGCCGTATTTATTCTCGTTTATAAGCGCAACTCCGCCTCCCGTTTCGCTCATATCACACCATTTGTGCATGCAGGTTTCAAATCTCGCCTGCTGCCAGGTGGTGTTTCTGTGAGTTTCGCGCCTGATAAATCCCGCGGAGGTGTCGCAGACAAGTTCTCTCGAAAGAATATTGCAATCAAAGAAAACTTTAGCGAGTTTATGGCTCTCGTGCCAGTCAACGATATTTTCCGTCTCGATGCCTCTTGAACGCGAAAACAGCCTGATTATCCTTTTCCATTCGCTTTGACCGGTTTTCAAAACCGCCTCAAATCTTGCGCATTCTCCGTCTGAGCCGATAAATCTGAGGGGAGAAGCGATTTCAAAGCCGACCTCTTTTTCTTTATAATCGGGCAGAATATCCCATGCGTCATAATTCCCGGGCAAATCCTTAAAAAGTCTGAGGCAGTTGAAATTGCCGCCGTCTGTGACCCATTCTCTGTCAAGCTCTCTGTCATACAGAGAAACAATGCTGCCGTCGTCTGCGAATTTGATCTTGTAATAAGGTGTTTCGGCATTTAAGCCGTCAATCAAAAATGCTTTTTCGCTTGAATCGGATTCGGGAATTTCGCCGCAGGAGAGGGGAGGCAGAGCGGTATAAACAAATCTGCCCTTTTTTCCGTGCCTTGTGTCGGAGGAATTCTCATCCTGCGCGAATGTAAAGGACCGCCTTGTGAAATTCAGTGAATTAAAGAACCTGCCGCCGTTCCCGATTATCTCATTAAGGCCCGTGAATATCTCATCGAAATCGGCAAGCGCGTCTTTATATACGGGCGTGATGTGGCTCCCGGGCAGAATATCATGAAACTGATTTACCATCAGTTTTTTATAAATATCCCTTATCTTTTGAGATGGATATTCTTCCCCGGCTTTGCGGCGCAATGAAGAGATAATCTCGGCGTCGCGGAGCATAAATTCGGCGCGGCGGTTGAGATCCTTTAATTTTGCCTTTGTGGTGAAGGTGCCGCGATGCATTTCAAGATAAAGCTCGCCGTCCCAGACCGAGAGATTTTCCGCTCTGTCAAAATTAGTGTGAAGATATTCCCTGCCCGTCGTATGCTTCGTGCGCGGCATGGCGGAAACTTTTTCAAATCGGTGCATAAGCTCGATCATTTCTTCGGTGCATCCGCTGCCGCCGTCTCCGTAGCCGAACATTTGCAGGGAGCGGCTGCCCGTATCTTTATCCTGAAAAGCCTCCCAATTCGCCTTGATCTGCGAGGGCATATTCCAGGAAATGAAGTGGGTCGGAGGGACGCAGGCAAACACCTCGCTGCCGTCTATGCCCCGCCATATAAAATTATTGTGGGGAAAACGGTTGGTGTCGTTCCATGTGCTCATTTTATTTGAAACGAAGTATTTTACTCCGCTTTTTTTGAGAATCTGAGGCAAAATCCAACTGTTGCCGAATACATCGGGAAGCCAGGCGTTATCGACGGTGATGCCGAATTTTTTGCGCCAGTAATTCTGCCCGTAGAGGCATTGCCTTATGAGCGATTCGGCAGAAGGAATATTGCAATCCGGCTCGATATACATGGCTCCGGCAGGCTCAAACCGCCCCTCTTTGATACGCGCTTTCATCTCCTCAAAAACTTCCGGGAAGTATTTTTCGAGAGTTTCGTATGTGTATGCCTGGGTGTGGGCGTATTTGAAATCGGGATATTTATCCATAAGCCGAAGCTGGATAAGCACGGTGCGCATATTTTTCTGAACGCTGTGTATCCTGCGCCAGTAATAAGCTATATCAAGATGAGAGTGGCCCACGAGCTCAACGAAGCCGTTGCCGCGGTAAGTGTCATCGGAATAAATGTGTTTTTCAATATATTCGCGGGCGGAGATCACGTCGCCGTCCCGTATATTATCGTAATCTATCAGATCGAGCGCCCTGCCGAGCTTCAAAATCAGCCCTGCGCCCTGGTCTTCGTCAAATTCTCCGCTTGAATATATATCTCTGATAAGCTCGATATCATAGATGAGCGAATGAATATTTTCATTTATCTCGGCGATATATCCGCCTTCAAAAATCTGGCGGCATCCGCGCACTGCAAGCACCTCGGGATTTCTCTCATCATCGGGCTTTGAGCGGTTGTAGGCGGTTATCTCAAAGTGAAGCTCCTTATCCTTTACATAATCAGAGAGATTTATTCTTTCGCGGTTGGGGTCGATGCCGCCGACATATTTGCCGTTTACCTTTACGATCATCTCCGCGGCGGTCGATAAAACGAAGCAGTAATTTTTGCCGTAAAGAGAGTCGGGTATCTCAAAATCTGCCTCGATAAATGCTGTGCCGTCGGGGGTGAAATAAAGATCTCCGCGTTTGAGCGGGCGTGGAATTCCTCCGTCATAAAACTCAAAATTCATTTCGCTTACCTGGCGGGCGTCGCGGATGGTAAAGGTTTTTATCTCATAACGGCTTGAATATATCGCTTTTTTAAGCCGCGTCAGGCGGATATCGGTAAGCTCCTCCGGGCGCATACTTCTGCGTTCAACTTTAATGTGTGCCATAAACTGTCAGCCTCATTTTTCCTGAAAATACGGTCTTTTGCGGATGGCGTTGATTTTTACTTCTTCGCCCTTATCTTTTTTGATCCTCTCCGCTATCCAGTCGTAGCAGCGGTCAAGAATGCCGCATTTGGAGCATTCTCCGCGAAACAGCAGAGTGAGGATCCCGCCTTCAAACGAAACGAATTTAACATAGCCGCCGTCTCCCTGAAGGCGCTCGCAGATATAGCTGTTGATATATTCTTCCATAATGACCTCTCAAATATTTACTGTATATAGATTATCATTTTTGCGGATAAATATCAACCGATAAAATAATCAAAAAACGAAAATAAAAAGCTCACAGTCAAGCTGTGAGCAAAATGAAGGACGGGTCTTAATTTTCATCGCCTTTTTCAGCGGACTTGAGCTTCCTTATATCCCATGCGAATTTTATATCCGACACGGGGACGGGAGCGAATGCCTGGACAATAAAGGATTCAGCGGCGTTTACCGTAGCGCATGAACAGACCACGCACCCGAACACGTTTTGAAGATTAAAGAAGCAGGCGTAAGGCACGAGAAAAACGAAAATGCCGAAAAGTTTGCCCGTGAGCGTATGGACAAAAATGAGCTTTTTGAATCTGCCGAGGCCCGTGAATGCGGAGACGGCAAAAATTACGACAACGCCGATAAACCAGAAATAGATCCGCGAATCAAAATGATATTTTTCATTGCCGAGCAGTATCTTTGCCATTCCGAAATAAAGCAGCAGGTCCCCGAGGGTGTCAAGGGTCGCGCCGAGGTTGCCGACGGTGCCGAATTTCCTGGCGCAAAATCCGTCAAGAGCGTCCGATAACCCGCAATACAGAAAAATGCCGAGGTAGAGGGGCGTGAATTCTTTGAAAGAAAAGAGCCAGAAGGACAGGAGGATCCGCGAAAAAGTAAAAAGATTGGCAAGATGTTTTTTCATAGCAAACTCCTTGAATAAATTTTTTATACCTACGATCTTACATATCCATTATAGCAGAAAACGCTCCCCGAAACAAGTTAAGAATAAGTAACAAAAAAACGAAGAGCCGCCGGCGGCTCTTCGCAAACGAGAATGGTTTTCGGGTTTCAGATTTTGGGGAAGCGGCGCGGACTTGTGGAATATCCGCCTTCTTCCGAAACGGTCATATAGAGAGGCTTGCCGTCTATTGTGAGCTTGACATGGCAGATGCCGTCTTCAAATTTATCGGTGATCTCGATTTTTTGATCTCTGCAATAGACAAAAAACCTGCCGTCTTCCGTAATATCGATCTGAGGGGAGTTGATTTCCTCAAGAAGCTCTTCCTCGGTAAGAGCGCGTTCTCTGCCGAAAAAGTCATAGGCTACTCCTCCGCCGGATATTGTGTGCTCTTTACCGTCGGCGTCAGTATATGTTGCAGTGTATTCCGAATATTTTCCGTCAGTTGTTACCGTGAAAACAGCGTCGGTCAATTCGCCCTGAGTCCATATCTGCACCTTTCTCTGAATTCCGCCTACATCCGCGGCGTAAGCGCCTGCGGTGACGCCCGCCAGAAGAAGGACCGCGGCGAGGCATGCTGCAAGAATTTTAGGCATACTGTATCTTTTTTTGCCTTCCATCTTTTTGCCCTCCGTTTTAACGATTGCTTCCATATAATCCGCAGAGGGATGAATTGCGGAAAAAGTTCTTTTGTATTTTTCTGAATTATTCATCGTTCCAATCCTCCGACAGCATTATTTTCAGCAGTTTTCTCGCGCGGCTGAGCCGGCTTTTTACCGCGCTTTCGCTGCTGCCGAGTATTTCGGCTATTTCCTTGATTTGATAATCCTCATAATAATACAGATGGATAACGGCTCTGTATTTTTCATCAAGCTTCATCACTGCGGAAAACAGATCGCTGTCTTCCGGCGCTTCAAAGGTGACCGTTTCCATGTATTCCTCCCACGAAACGCGGTTCCTTTTCCAAAATGATGATGAGATATCTTTCGCTCTGTTTACGGCTACCCTTATAAGCCAGGCCTTCAGGTGTTCCTCGCTTTCAAATTCCTTATCAGATGAATAATATTTTATGAAAGCTTCCTGAACGGCGTCGTCTGAATCATCAGGGTTTCCGCATACGGCGAATGCGGCGGCGAAGAGAGATTGTTTATACTTTTCCACCGCGGCTTCAATGGGCAGTCGCATACTCGGCTCCTTTTGAAAGTTTTGAAGGTCCTTCACCAATAATACGATTGAAAAGGCAAAAAGGTTGCAAAAAAATTAAAAATTTTTTCCGGCTCAATTAAAGCCTGCCGTTGGGCGGGTATTCGTAAAACAGTATTGGTTTTCACGGAAAACTAAAGCCGCGG
>CAMVEX010000001.1 GCA_947166625.1 uncultured Clostridia bacterium | reverse complement strand
GTTTTGTTACTTATCATTTTATAACATTTAGAGTCCGTTAAAACGGATTTTCAAATAAATTTTCTCTTTTGTGGAAATTTATTTTACTGTATGTTATAATAAAAATTTGAAAGGGATGATTTTATGAATAAATATATACTCAAACTCGCTCCTTACGTTTCCGAAACCATCTGGGGCGGCCGTAAACTGATAGATGAATTCGGAGTGGTTACCGAAAAGTCAAATGCCGCCGAGGGCTGGATGCTCTCCTGCCTCGATATGGGGCCGAGCGTTATCGTAAACGGCGAATACGCGGGCAGAAGCCTTCCCGATATTATCGGAGTTTCTCCCGAATGGTGCGGTGCCGCCGTCAGGCGTTTCAGCGAATTCCCGGTGTTGATAAAATTTATTGACGCCATGGATAATCTCTCCGTTCAGGTGCATCCCACAAAAGAATATTGCGAAAAAAAAGGCTCGGGAGCGAGCAAAACGGAATGCTGGTATATCCTCGATTGCGAAGAGGGAGCCGAGCTGCTGCTCGGTTTCAGAGAGGAAATATCCGCAGAAGCTTTTGAGAAGGCTGTCAGGGACGGCACTCTCACCGATTATGTCGGCAGAGTGAAGGTGCATCCGGGCGATTTCTTCTTTATCGAGGCGGGCACTCTTCACGCCATCTGCCGCGGAGTGCTTCTCGCCGAGGTGCAGGAGAGCAGCAATACCACTTACAGGATCTTTGATTATAACCGCCTTGATAAAAACGGAAACGCGCGCGAGCTCCATGTAGCCGACGCTCTCGCGGTCACAAAGAGAGAGCCCTATTCACAGCCGGATTTCGGCCGTGAAGATGATCCGGCTCTGCTTGCGGACTGCGATCTTTTCAAGGTGCATAAATACGATATAAACGGTGAATTCAAAGGCTTTGCGGGCGAAAGGTCATTTGTTTCCCTGCTTGTTCTCAACGGCGGGGGAATGCTCGTCTGCGGCTCCGAGAGCCTTGAACTCAAAAAAGGCGACAGTATATTTATACCCGCTTCAAGCGGCGAATTCACCGTGAGCGGCGCCTTACAAATTCTCGAAACGGAAATCTGATCTATGATAATTGCCGGCATTCAAAAACTTAAAATGGAATTCGGCGGCAGCCTGCTTTTTGACGATGTGTCTTTTGATATCGGCGAGCGCGATTTTGTCGGGCTCATCGGCGCTAACGGGACGGGTAAAACCACCCTTTTCAAGATCATCACCGGTCAGCTTGAGCCGACGGACGGCGCCGTTTTCATTTCAAAAAATACAAAGATAGGCTATCTCGAGCAGCATGCCTGCGCGGGCTCCGTGAGAACGGTATATGACGAAGCTCTTACCTCCTTTTCCGATGTTATAGTTACCGAGATCGAGCTTGAAAAGATCGCAAGGCAGCTTGAAGCAGGCGACGGCGACAGAGATTCCCTCATTGAGCGGCAGGCTCAGCTTCAGGAAGATTTTGCCTCCCGTGAGGGGCTGACTTACAGGAGCCGCACCGCTTCCGCCCTTACCGGCCTCGGATTCGGCAGAGATGAATTTGATTTGACCTGCGATAAGCTAAGCGGAGGCCAGCGCTCAAAGCTCGCTATGTGTAAACTCCTGCTCAGCGGAGCCGATCTTCTCCTTCTTGATGAGCCGACGAATCATCTCGATATCGCCGGCACCGAGTGGCTTGAGAGCTATCTTCAGGCATACAAGGGCTCTGTTCTTGTCATTTCACACGACAGATATTTTCTTGATAAGATATGCAATAAAACCGTCGAGCTCTCCAATAAAAGAGCCTATTCCTTCAAGGGCAATTATTCGGCTTATTCCGCCGCCCGCGAAGAGAGGCTTGAAACCGAGCTCAGGCATTATAAAAATCAGCTTGCGGAGATTAAGCGGATAGAGGGGATAATCGAGCAGCAGCGGTCTTTCGCTCGCGAGAGGAATTTCATCACCGCCGAGAGCAAGAGAAAAATGCTTGAGCGAAAAAAGGCGGAGCTTGTCGTTCCCGAGCGGGCGCTCTCAAAAATAAGGATCAAATTCACTCCCGAGTGTGAAACGGGCAACGATGTTCTTTTTACGGATTCTCTCTCCAAATCCTTCGGCGATAAACGGCTTTTTTCAAACGGCACAATGCAGGTCTATAAGAATGACAGAGCCTTTATCATAGGTGCCAACGGCTGCGGCAAGACCACTCTGCTGAGAATCCTGACAAAGCAGATGAGCGCGGATTCCGGTTCGTTCAGCTTCGGCGCCAATGTTAAGGTCGGCTATTTCGATCAGTCTCTCGAATCATTGAGAGGCGGCAAGACCGTCATAGATGAAATATGGGATGAGCACCGCTCCTTTACCGAGACAAAGGTCAGGAATTATCTCTCGCTGTTCCTTTTCAGGGGAGATGATGTGTTTAAGAATGTCGATTCTCTCTCCGGCGGCGAAAAGGCGAAACTCTGCCTGCTGAAGCTCATGCTTTCGGGCGCCAATGTGCTCCTTCTTGACGAGCCGACAAATCATCTTGATATTCCTTCCCGTGAGGTGCTCGAAAACGCTCTCGCCGAGTTTGAGGGCACGATAATCGCCGTTTCACACGACAGATATTTTATCAATAAATTGGCGACGGGCATTTTCAGGGTCACTCCGGACGGGTTTGAAAAATTTGACGGCGACTATGATGCCTATTGCGAGAGCGTTCTTAATGCCCCGGTCAGGAAGCAGGAGTCCGCTCCCGCCAAAGTGAATTCATATAAGCTCCGGAAGGAGCGTGAGAGTGAAATAAACCGTCTCAAAGGTAAAATTAAAAGAGGCGAGGCGGAGATCGACCGCCTTGACGGCGAGATCTCAAAAGCCAATGAAGAATTATCGTCCCCGGAAACAGCTGCGGATTATCAGCGCGTAATGGAGCTCACGGATCTTATCGAAGAGCTCACGGGCACTCAGTCCGCTCTGCTTGACGAATGGGAAAATATGAATAAAAGACTTGCTCAGCTTATGGAGGAATCGGAGAATGAAACAAAATGAAATGTTTTCCGGAGCGGTGTGGATCGACTGCCCCGGCGCTGAATTCGCCCCCGTTTTCATTAAGGATTTTGATGCCGTCGCAGGCGAAAAAGCCGAGATAACCGTGTGCGGCCTCGGATGGTTTGATATGTATCTCAACGGCGAGCGCGTCGGTGACGATCTGCTCGTTCCCTGCGCCTCAAATTACACCCGCCGCGATATGTCGGGCTGGAGCTATCCTCTTTATGATGAGATGGGATTTAGGACCTACTGTATGAAATATGAGCTTTCGTCTTTTCTCAAAGACGGCTCGAATAAGCTTGTGATCACACTCGGCACGGGCTATTATCATCAGAATATGCGTGACGCCGAGGGCAATGTCGATTACGGCACCCCGAAGCTCTGCTTCGTTATCCGCAAAGAGAGCGGAGAAGTTGTCAGCGATTCCTCGGTGCTCTGCCATCCGGGCTATTTTAAAAGATGCAATCTCTATTACGGCGAATTTCAGGATTTTTCCGCATTCCCCGAGGAGAAAGATTTTTCTCCCGCAAGGGTGATCGAAACACCCGAAACCGAGTTTGAATGTCAGACCGCGCCCGCCGATAAGGTCATCGAAACGATAACCGATATAAAGAAAATCGGCAGAAAAGACGGCTTCGTTCTCTATGACATCGGTATAAACACCGTCGGCAGAGCCGTCCTTGAATGCAATGCCCCCGGCGAGCATATCAGCGTTGATTACGCCGAAGAGATCGGCGGCTGCGATTGGTACGGGATCCATTTTTCCGATTGCGGAATGTATCGCGATGAATATATCACCGACGGTAAGCAGAAGGAATATAAGACAAGATTCGGCTGGCAGGGCTTCAGATATATAAGAGTATCCGATAACGCAAGGTCGGTGAGGGTCGATGTGATCCATTCGGATTGCAAGGTCACCTCCCGCTTTGACAGCGATAATGAGAATCTCAACTGGCTTTATCACACATTTATTCACACCCAGCTTTGCAATATGCATTCGGGAGTGCCTTCGGACTGCCCCCACAGAGAGCGTCTCGGATATACCGGTGACGGTCAGCTTTGCGCCGAGAGCGCCATGCTGATGCTCGACAGCAGAGAGTTTTACCGCAAATGGCTTTACGATATTTCCGATTGTCAGTGTAAAGTCAGCGGCCATGTTCAGCATACTGCGCCAGCCATGGGCGGCGGCGGAGGTCCCTGCGGATGGGGCGGCGCGATCGTCGAAGTGCCCTACCGTTACTGGAAGATCTACGGCGATAAATCTGTGCTTGAAGAATTCTACCCCAAGATGCTCGCGTTTTTCCGCTACCTCGATTCAAGGAGCGAGAATTACCTCGTCTGCCGTGAGGAGGAGGGGGGCTGGTGCCTCGGAGACTGGCTGCCGCCTACCCCCATACAGATTTCCGAAACATACGTGAATACCTGCCTCTATGTCAGATTTCTTATGCAGGCGTGCGAAATCGCCCGCGTAATAGGCAGAGGGTCAGATATTCCCGCCTTTGAGGAAAAGATCGGCAAAATCAAAAATGCGATCAACTGCGCTTATTTCAGCTTTCAGCAGAGGTCATACTGCGGCGATATCAACGGAGCCTCCTGCCTTGCTCTCGATATAGGGCTCGGCAATGAGAAAGTGCGTGACAGGGTCGTATCCAAATACGGCAGCCTGCGTCAGTATGATACGGGTATAATCGCCACCGATGTCCTCACCCGTTATCTGTTTGATATAGGCGAGGGTCAGCTCGCGTTTGATTTGATGACAGGCGACGGCAGCGTTTCTTTTGCCCACATGAAAAAATCGGGCGCCACCACCCTTTGGGAAAACTGGAACGGCGAATCCTCAAGGAATCATCCGATGTTCGGAGCCGTCACAAAGCTTATCTTTACAAAGCTTCTCGGCATCGCTCAGCCCGAAGGGGAGAGCGGTTTCAAAAAGATTATCATTTCACCCTGCCTTGTCGAAGGGATGAACAGAGCGTCCGGCTCGATAGAAACAACCGGCGGGCGTATCAGCGTTTCATATATCAAAGATCCCGATACGGGAGCCGTTTCATTCGATATCGAAACACCTGCCGGCTCCGAATCGGAGTTTGTTTACGGCGATGTCCGCAGGTCATTTTCCGGCAAATTGAATATTGAAGTTCAGGTGATGAAATGAAATACGGAATTATAGGCACGGGCTGGATCGCGGAGTCATTCATTGAGGGTGTTCGCCTTAAAACAGGCTCCGAAATATCCGCCGTATATTCGCGCTCGGAGCAGAGAGGAGCGGCCTTTGCCCTTAAAAACGGTGTCCGCCGCAGTTTTACCGACATTGAAGAATTCCTCTCGGGCGATATCGACGCCGTCTATATCGCGAGCCCTAATATCTGCCATTTTGAGCAGAGCAGGCTCGCTCTTGAAGCGGGCAAACATGTTATCTGCGAAAAGCCCGTTACCGTCACTCCCGAAGAATATACCGCCTGCAAGCGGCTCGCCGATGAAAAGCATCTCATTTATCTCGAAGCGATAATGTATATGCACACCCCGTCGAGAGAGATATTGAAAGAGACTTTGCCGCGGATAGGCAGGATAACGAGCGCTCATTTTGATTTCTCTCAGCTCTCGTCAAAATATCCCGCTTATCTTCGCGGTGAGAATCCGAATATTTTCAATCCCGCCATGGCGACGGGAGGGCTTATGGATCTCGGGATCTACTGCGTCTATCCCGCCGTCGATCTTTTCGGGATTCCATCAAAAATTACCGCGGACGCCGTTTTTCTCGATTCCGGAGCGGATTGCAGCGGCGTATTCTCATTCAATTACGGCGATAAGCTCGTCACCTCGACCTATTCAAAAACAGGTCAGGATCATTCGGGCTCCGATATTTACGGCGATAACGGCAGTATTCATATTGAGTCGATTTCAAAGCTCATCAATGCGAGCGTTACCGATAATGAAGGGAATTCTTATCCGCTTCTGCCGGATATTCCCAAAGGTGAGATAATGGGATTTGAGGCGGCGGAATTTGAAGAATTCATCCGCTGCCCCGAAAGCGAAAAATACGCGCTTTCTTGCAAAAGATCGCTCGAAGTGAGCAAAATCATGCGGGAGATACGCTCTCTTGCAAATATACATTTTCCCGGGGAGAAAAGAAATGCTTGAATATTATAAAGATCATCCGCTTCTCGCCGTTTTGATCGCGGCTCTGATAATCGGGGCTCTGTTCCTGCTTTTTAAGGTGTCTGCGGCGAGCGAAAAACGCGCAAAAAAGAATCAGCAGCTAATCAAAAAGCTCGAAAAGGATAAAACTCTCAGAGAGAAGTATTCATTTCTTACGGAAGAACTGATTTCATCGGCGCCCGATGAGGAGCTTTTCAGAGCCGTCGGGCTCAATCTGATGAAAAGAGTTGCCGACAAGGCGGATATGAGCGCCGAGTTTGATTCGCTTTCTCAGGGTCAGAGGCTCATATATTCCGCTTTTGTTTTCACCGAGGATTCCGCCGACGGGATGAGCAGCTTTTTTAAGCTCAACGGCAGCCCCGTGACCGATTGCGCCAAAGCCGCCGTCGATTCGCTAACGAGCGGCGAATTCGCCTCCCTTTTTGATTTTGAATTCAGCGCTTATGACGGCGATAATGAAGAGGTTTCCTGCATCCCTTCCGAGATCGATGAAGCGGATAAAAAAGCGGCGCCGTTCCTCTCGGACGGCACCGTTTCAAAAGAATTCGGCAGATATATCAAATCAAATCCCGCCGAATTTTTATGATTCAGATTATGGCTTTATAAATGATTCCTTTTTTTATACCGCTTTCGGATGCGGCCGCTTTTGCCGCCTCCGTCTTACTTAAACCGCTCTCGACCAGCTCGAGGGCATATTTTATTGCCTGCTCCTCATCCATTGCCGGGGCTTCGTTTTTGTTTGCTCCGCCGATTATGAGCACTATTTCTCCCTTGAGCGGATTGCCCGCGTATTTTTCTGCGGCGCTCACGAGGTCGGTTTTTATGACTTCCTCGTGTATCTTTGTGATCTCTCTCACTATCGCGAGCTCTCTCGCTCCGAGCGCTCCGGCAAGATCGGCGAGAGTTTTTGAGAGCTTGTGAGGCGCTTCATAAAAAATCACCGTTCTCGTTTCGCCCTTCAATCTCTCAAATATTTCGTTTCTCTCCCGCTTATCCGCAGGGGGGAAGCCCTCAAATATAAATCTTCTCGAATCCATTCCCGAAATCGCCAGCGCGGTAGTGAAAGCGCACGGGCCGGGTACCGATTCGACCTTTATTCCTGCTTCGTGACAGAGCCTTACAAGATCTTCTCCCGGGTCAGATACGGCGGGCATACCGGCGTCCGTAACTATCGCGCAGTTTTCTCCGGCGAGAATCCTCTCAACTATATAGGGACCTTTCTCCGCTTTATTATGCTCAAAATAGCTTATAAGAGTGTTTTTTATCCCGAAATGATTGAGCAGCTTCAGGGTCACTCTCGTATCCTCCGCCGCAATGAAATCACAGCTTTCGAGAGTTTCGACCGCCCTCGGGGAGAGATCTCCGAGATTTCCTATCGGAGTGCCTACCACATAAAGTTTTCCGCTCATTCATTCACCCTCTGTTCAAGCAAATAGTCTTTGTAAATTTCTTTCATTTCGGCGCTGTATTCGTCGCCGTCCGAGTAAACAAAAAGCTCCGGCTCAACTGTGAGCCCGCTCTTTCTGCCGAGCTTTCCCTCGACCAATACGAGCCAGGGGGCAGAGCCCGCGCGCTTTGAAACGAATCTGATCCTTTTCGGCTCGATTTTACGGCGCATCATTGAGGCAAAAAGCTCACACATTCTTTCGGGCCTTATGCACATACACAGCCGCCCTCCGAATTTCAACAGCCTCGCGGCGCATCCCGTAATATCGTCAAAATCGCACATCGTTCCGTGCCGCGCAATCTTATCCGCCTGAGACGAGCTTATTATCCCGGCTCCCTCCGCAGTGTAAGGGGGATTCATTGTAACGGCGCTCAGGTTCCCCGCCGGGATCATTTCCAATTCTTCCGGCTTCCTTATATCTGCGCGGATGACCGAGATTATACCGGTCAGATCATTGTATTCGGCGGCTTTTTGCGCCTGCATTACAGCCTTTTCGCTGATGTCGGCGGCATATATTTTTTTGACCTTGCTTTTGCACCAGAGCAGGGGAATGATCCCGCAGCCCGTGCCGAGATCCGCGCACACATCCGATGGGCGGATATTTGCAAAATCGGCGAGCAGCACCGCGTCCGTTCCGAATGTATGCTCCGGAGAAACAAACGCCGTGATACCCGAGCCGAGGTATTCTTTTTTGAATTCTTCCATAATATCACCTTCTCAATTATATCATCCCATACAAAAAAAGCAAACATTTTAGGTTGTATTTTCGCGGATTGTGTTATATAATACAAAATAATACGGTTTTGGGAGATGAATTTATGAGCGCCGATAACAGACTCAGCGGCGGCAAAAAGTTTGCGGGAGTTATTCTCGGAGCCCTTCTCTGCGGATTTTTGTGGAGGGTCAGGGGCACTCACGGCTTCGGCTCGTCATGGGGTCTTGCCCTTGTTTTCGCCTGTATGACTTTGCTCATTTTCTCATTTTACGGCAACAGAGCAAAAATCAAATATGAACTTCTCCCGATCGGATGTATTTCCGCTTTTATCGCAACACCCGCCTGGGGGATCGTAAACGGCCTTGCGGGCGGAGTGCTTCGCGGCAGCCTTACCGGCGCAGACGGTGAGGAGCTCGAAACCGTTATCAACGGCTATCACGGGCTGATTCTGCTGATAATGACGGGCTTTGCGCTCGTGTGTCTTTACGGCATATTCGTCGGCACTCTGTTTTCTCCTAAGGAATATAAGCTTTATCATTATCTGATTTACGCCGCGGTTTTCCTTGCCGCTGTCTATGCGGCGAAGCTCACCTTTGCTCATAATCTCGTTAAAATCATCATTCCCGAAGCGGTACGGGAGTTTTCAAAAGGGATCGCTGACGCCGGAAAAGACGGCGGAGTAAGGCAGGTTTATCTTCATTATCTTTTCAACGCCGCGGGGCTCAAAAAGATCTCCTACGGCAGAGCTTACGGCGAATCCGTCGAACATATAGCGTTTGCCTTCGGAGCGCTTGCCCTGATATTGACTTCTCTTGTTGCCTTCCGCGATAAGATCACCGCTTTTATTTCTTTCATAATAAATCTTTTCGCCGCGGTCGGTATCACCGTTTCGGATGTTTTTCTCATCAATTCATCCCATAATCCCGGCAATATCATCGGCTCTTTGCGCCTGCCCGGCTTCCTCAGCCATACATCATGGGGTATGTGGGAATTCTTTACGGGATTTTTCATCGGGCTCGGTATTATGCTCGTTATCGCGCTGATTCCCGATAAATATACGGCGGGTAAACATTACAAGAGCGAATCCGCAATTTCAAATAAGATCGTGAGATTTGTTTATAACTATCTTTTCACTTTCGGCTTTGCCCTCGCCGCCGTGCCCGTCAGGGCGGCAGGCCTCAGGCTCGCCGATACCCTTGAGGGAGCGGGGGTCATTTCATCCGAAAGAAACGAGCTTGTTTCATATATCATAATCGGCGTTTTGGGAGCCGCTGCGGCTGTATTGCTTTTCGCGCTTCTCAAAAAGAATATACTCGATAAAAATCTCCCGGTACCGGTGAGAAAAAAGCCTCTCGATTTCGCGCGGCTCGTGCTGCCGGGCTATACTCTGCTCATTCTTATCCTTTTCCTCATCCCCGATGCCGAGATGCTCTCTCTCATTTCGTCGGCAAAAGCCCCCGCAGAATTCCTGCAAGGGCTTGACAGAGCAAATATTGCCGCCGTTATTTCGGCTGTATTGTTTTTGATTGCATTTGTCACCGTGAAAAAACGATCGGTATCAAATCGCAGACCTGCGAAGCGATGAATTTCGCTCCGGAATCTTTGAGCTCTTTTTCGCTTCCGTATCCCCAAAGGGCGCCGCAGCCGTCAACCCCGGCATTTACGGCTCCTTCCATATCGAGATAGCGGTCGCCCACCATCAGAGCGCGGCTTCTGTCCGTTTTCAGCCCGTCGAGAGCTCTGCCGATCAGCGAAGCCTTTGATTCGGGCATACTGTCGG
The DNA here is from genome assembly GCA_947166625.1 of uncultured Clostridia bacterium. Taxonomy (GTDB): domain Bacteria; phylum Bacillota; class Clostridia; order Oscillospirales; family Acutalibacteraceae; genus CAG-177. Next base: position 178,311 of record CAMVEX010000001.1, on the reverse strand, counting down.
AGCGGGGGCAGGCGATGCAGTCGATCTTATCCGATATATCAAAATGCTCGAGTATTTTTGCAACGAACATTTCGGGTTTGGATGAAGTTACGGCTGTTTTGATGCCCTCGGAATTGAGCTTTGATAAGAAGTCGAGCATTCCCGGGTAGAATTCAAGCTCGAATATCCCGCCGCCGTTATAGTATTCTCTGTATTTTTTGATTGCGAGCGGTATGTCGTCGCCCGTCAGCCCGAATATCACATTAAAAGACTGTGACAGCGGAGGGCCCATAAAATATCTGTGACCCTTTTCATCCGGGAGCTCAAGCCCGAGCGATCTCGCGGCGTAATCAGCCGAGCCGAAAATTCCCGCGGAAGTATCCGCGACAGTGCCGTCAAAATCAAAAAATACGGCGTCATAATTATGTTTCATAAATAATTCTCCTGTTCGGAGCGATTATATCATAAGCAGAATATTTTTTCAATGGAGTGATGATATGAATTACACATTTTCGTCAGGAATGTCATCTTTGAAACCTTCCGTTATCAGAGAGATTCTTAAAAATTCGGGGAATACGATACCCCTGTCGGCGGGCAACCCCGCTCCCGACGCTTTTCCGGTGGATGAGGTCAGAGAGATCGCGGCACGCGTCCTCAGAGACGAGCCCATCCTCGCTCTCCAATACGGAGTTACCGAAGGGTATGCCCCCCTTATCGAGGAGCTTATAAAGCTCGCTCACGAGCGCTACGGTGTGGGAGGAGACGATGATTCTCTCATAGTCGTGAGCGGTGCGCAGCAGACCATGAATCTCATGTCTCAGATTTTCATAAATAACGGCGATACCGTCATCACCGAGGAGCCCGCCTTTATCGGCGCCCTCAACTGTTTCAGGGGCTTCGGCGCGAAGCTTTCGGGCGTTCCCCTCGAAGCGGACGGAATGGATATCGGGATTCTCGAAGAGAAACTTAAGACCGAAAAGAATGTAAGATTTATCTATACCATCCCCAATTTCCAAAATCCGGCGGGCATCACCACTTCGCTCGAAAAGAGAAAGCAGATTTATGAGCTTGCCGAAAAATACGGAGTTATCATCCTTGAAGATAATCCCTACGGAGATCTCAGAGTTTCCGGCGAGAGCGTTCCCTCGATCAAGAGTTTCGATAAAGCGGGCATAGTCGTTTATTCCGGCTCGTTTTCAAAGATCATTTCTCCCGGTATGCGCGTAGGATTTACCCTTGCACCCAAAGAGATCATCTCAAAGATGACTGTTGCCAAGCAGACTCAGGATGTTCATACCACGATGCTCACTCAGCTTATCGTTTATGAGTGGCTCAAAGAGGGCAGGATCGACGCCCATGTCAAAAAGATCTGTGACATCTATCGCCGCAAGCTCAACCTGATGTGTGATAATATGGATCTCCTTCTCTCGGATTATCTCACTTACAACAGACCCGAGGGCGGCCTTTTCGTGTGGGCAAAGCTCAATGAAGGCATCAATATGCTCGATTATGTGAAGCGCGCTTCGGCAAACGGCGTTTCCGCAGTGCCGGGCAATGCGTTCCTCGTTGATATGAGCTCGCCCTGCGATCATATCCGCCTCAATTTCTCGACTCCCTCCGATGAAGGCATAGTCGAGGGTATAAATCTTCTCGCAAAGACCGCGAAGGAAATGAAAGGATAAAGCCATGGAAAATACCGTCAAACCCGAGCGCAGACCCGTTGTGCTCAGCGCGATTCAGCCCACCTCGATCCCGACTGTCGGCAATTATTTCGGAGCTCTCAAAAACTGGAAAAGCATGAGCGATGATAATGACTGCCTTTTTGCCGTGGCGGATCTTCACGCGCTTACCGTCCATCCCGAGCCCGCAAAGCTCAGGCAGCAGATCCTCGAAATGTATGCGACCCTTCTCTCGATCGGTCTTTCGCCCGAGGATAATATCATTTTCATTCAGAGCATGGTGAGCGCCCATTCCGAGCTCGCCTGGATCCTCGATTGCTACACGATGTTCGGTGAAGCGCAGAGGATGACCCAGTTCAAGGATAAATCCCAGAAGCACGCCGATAATGTGAATGTCGGCCTTTTCGCCTATCCCGTTCTTATGGCGGCGGATATCCTCCTCTATCAGGCGGATTATGTGCCCGTCGGAGCGGATCAGAAGCAGCATCTTGAGATAGCCCGCGATATTGCCGAGAGATTCAATAATCTCCGCGGTCAGACCTTCAAGCTCCCCGAGCCCTATATCGGCAAGATAGGAGCGAAGGTGATGAGCCTTCAGGATCCCACTCAAAAAATGTCAAAGAGCGATGTGAATCCCAAAGCCTCCGTTTTCCTGTTTGATTCGCCCGATGTGATAATGAAAAAATTCAAATCCGCCGTTACGGACAGCGAAGCGAAGGTAAGATACGCAGACGGTAAAGACGGCATCAATAATCTTATGTCGATCTATTCCTGCTGCACGGGTCTTTCATACGATGAGATAGAGAAGGAGTTTGACGGTAAAGGTTACGGCGATTTCAAAGTTAAAGTTGCCGAAGCCGTTATCGAGGAGCTTCGTCCCGTTCAGGAGAATTTCTCAAGGCTTATGCAGGATAAGGCATATCTTATGCAGACCGCCGCTCAGGGAGCGGAGAGAGCTTCGCGCATAGCTTACCGCACCCTTCAGAAAGCGAAGAAAAAGGTCGGTCTTATTATTGACAAATAATTGTTCAAAGTTTATATATTCCGTAACTTTATGCACGGTTATTTGAAATATTCAACAAAAATGAATAAAAATGCAAATTTGGCTTGAAATATTGAATAATTTGTGTATAATAATTGCATAAACAAACGAAAGGTCGATAAATCAATGAAAGAAATCAAAAAAGTTGTCCTCGCTTATTCCGGCGGTCTTGATACTTCAATAATCATCCCCTGGCTCAAAGAGAATTACAATAACTGCGAAGTTATCGCCGTTTCGGGCGATGTAGGTCAGGGTACGGAGCTTGACGGCCTTGAAGAGAAGGCGATCAAAACCGGCGCTTCAAAGCTCTATATCGAAGATCTCAAAGACGAATTTGTCAATGAATATATTTTCCCGACCCTCAAAGCCGGCGCTAAATATGAAAAATTATACCTTCTCGGCACCGCGTTCGCCCGCCCGATAATCGCAAAGAGGCTCGTTGAGATCGCCAAAAAAGAAGGCGCAGATGCCATTTGCCACGGCTGCACCGGCAAAGGTAACGACCAGGTAAGGTTTGAGCTTGCGATCAAAGCTTTCGCCCCCGATATGGAGATCATCGCTCCTTGGAGGATCTGGAATATCAAATCTCGTGAGGAAGAGATCGAATATGCCGAGGCTCATAATATTCCTCTCAAGATCAACCGCGAAACCAATTACTCAAAGGATAAGAATCTCTGGCATCTGAGCCACGAGGGTCTCGATCTTGAAGACCCCGCAAATGAGCCTCAGTATCAGAAGCCCGGCTTCCTCGAGATGGGCGTTGCCCCCGAGCAGGCTCCCGATGAAGATACATATATCACCATCCATTTCGAAAAGGGCATCCCCACCGCCGTTGACGGCAAAGAGATGGGCGGCGTAGAGCTTATCGAGTATCTCAACGAAATCGGCGGCAAAAACGGCATCGGTCTTGACGATATAGTTGAAAACCGCCTTGTCGGCATGAAGTCAAGAGGCGTTTATGAGAATCCTGCCGGCGCAATCCTTTTCAAGGCTCACGATATTCTCGAAACCCTCACCCTTGACAGGGATACTATGCATTACAAAGAGATTATCGCCCATCAGTTTGCCGAGCTTGTATATTTCGGCAAGTGGTACACTCCGCTTCGTCAGGCTCTCTCCGCTTTTGTTGACAGCACTCAGGAAACCTGCACGGGCGATGTGAAGCTCAAGCTCTATAAGGGCAATATCATCAACGCCGGCGTTACTTCCCCCTATACCCTTTACAGCGAAGATTTCGCTACCTTTGACGCCGACGAAGTTTATAATCAGAAGGATTCCGCAGGCTTCATCAACCTGTTCGGTCTTCCCCTCAAGGTCAAGGCGATCCTTGACGCTCAGCACGAAAACAATAACCGATAATTATTTGGAAACACCGAGCCTATCGGTGTTTCCCCGATTTGCCGCCCTCGTGGCGGCAAAATTCACTGTAAATGAGGAGTAATACCATGAAATTGTGGGCAGGAAGGTTTTCAAAAGAAGCCGATAAGAGAACAAATGATTTCAATTCATCTGTTTCGACCGATTCAAGGATGTATATTCAGGATATTGACGGCAGCGTAGCTCACGCCACAATGCTTGCCGCCCGCGGAATAATCTCGGCTGAGGACGGCATGAAAATTGTCCTCGGCCTCGCTCAGATAAAGAAGGATATAACGGACGGAGTTCTCACCATTGACCCTGACGCCGAGGATATCCATACCTTTATCGAGCAGACTCTTACCGAGAGGATCGGCGAGGCAGGTAAGCGCCTTCATACCGGCAGAAGCCGCAACGATCAGGTAGCCCTCGATATCCGTCTTTATCTCAGGAATGAATGCGATGCCGTGCTCGGCCTTTTACACGATCTCATCAAATCTCTTGATGCCAAGGGCGATGAATATCCCGATGCCATCATGCCGGGATATACCCATCTCCAGAGAGCCCAGCCCATCACCTTCAAGGCTCATTTGTTCGCTTACACCGAGATGCTCAGAAGGGACATCGGCAGGGTAGAGGATGCAAAAAAGAGGATGAATGTTTCTCCCCTCGGCTCAGGAGCACTCGCCGGGACGACCTATCCCATTGACAGGCAGCTCACGGCTGATCTGCTCGATTTCGATTCTTATTCGGTCAGCACTCTTGACGGCGTTTCGGACCGGGACTTCTGCATCGAGCTCGCCTCGGCTCTTTCGCTCATTATGGTGCATCTGTCAAGGCTTAGCGAGGAGATAGTGCTCTGGTGTTCGTGGGAGTTTAAGTTTATCGAGCTTGACGACGCGTTTTCCACCGGGTCGAGCATTATGCCCCAAAAGAAAAATCCCGATATTACCGAGCTTGTAAGGGGCAAGAGCGGCAGAGTATTCGGCGATCTTATGACCCTGCTTACCGTTATGAAAGGGCTTCCTCTCGCTTATAACAAAGATATGCAGGAGGATAAAGATGCGATATTTGACGCGTTTGATACGGTAAAAATCTGCCTCACCACCCTTGTGCCGATGATCGACACCATGAAGGTGCTGCCCGAAAATATGAGGAAGGCGGCGGCGGGAGGATTTATCAATGCGACCGATTGCGCGGATTATCTCGTTTCCAAAGGTCTCGCATTCAGAGATGCCTATAAGGCTACGGGCGAGGTCGTCGCTCTCTGCATTAAAAAAGGCGAGACCCTCGAATCTCTCAAGCTTGAGGATTATAAAGGGGTCTGCGAGCTGTTTGATGACGGAGTGTATGAAGCGATCAAGCTCGAAAACTGCGTCAGACGCAGAGGTATGTAAATCGGCGATTGACTTCATTTTGCCGATATGGTAAAATAACCGCGGATTTTTTGAACATTCAGGAGTGTATATGTCAGCAGTATTTACCAAAATAATAGCTTTTCTCATGTCCGTTTTTATGCTTTCCTCGACCTTCAGTTTCCCCGCAAAAGCAGAGAGGCAAAAGCCTGTGATTTTCGGCAGCAGGTTTGAGGTCACCATTGATGAATCAACAAAGGAGCTCTGCGATATTATCAAAGAGAATTCCTATCTTGATATCGAAAAAATGGTATGTAATCTTCCCGATATTTCGGCTCCGGTGAGGTTTATAAACACGGTTCTCCCGTTTGATAACAGCGCTTTTGTCAATGCGATGTATTCTCTGCGCGATAAATGCTATTCTCAGGGGAGGACGGCTCTCGGAAAGGTGTTTTATCTTATCGGCGCTTATTTCAAGGGCTTCGAGAAATGTGACATCACCCTTCAGGAGCAGGAAGACGGCATTTATGAATTCATCCTCGATGTAACTTATTCCGACGGAGAAGTTACATCCATCCATTCGGGCGCTTATTATAACCCCGGGACCGGTCTGTTTTACGGCAAAGATGATAAGGGAATGTTTGAGATCGGCTATAATTTTGAAATCGGAGATATGGTGATTTACGCCACAGTAAACAGCTGGATGCGCGATTTCGGATTTTGCCTTGAATACGATATTCTGAGCTATATCACCCCGTTTTATTTTTATCATACACGCAGGTTCAAGTTTTTCTACGGCGGCAAGGAATGGATGATCCAGGCGTGGAAGGGCATTTACGTGGTCGCAAACGGCGCCGAGATAGGCGTTTATAACAGAGAGCCGTCTGTCGGCACCTTCTATAACTGCGCCTCCGAAGAGGATATGCTTAAGATGAGCTTTGATCTTTATCACGATGATGAGCTGCTTCTCTCGAGGGAAGAAAATCTCCACTGGTGGATAAACGGTTTCAAGCTTTCAAAAAATCTATATCCCGCAGGTCAGCAGACCTTGAAATTTACCGTTGAAATGAAGGATGAAGAGATGCTCAAAGCCTTCTGCAAATCTGTTGATTTCAATGTTTACCGCGATGTTTCCTATACCGTTGACGGGCTGAAGGTCTCGCTTGTCTGGTAACAAAACAACAGCTTTCGGCGCCCCGGATCATATGATCCGGGGCGCTCTTATGTATTTTTAACAAATAATTCGTTAAAAAATTATGAATTATCCGAAATTGAAAATGACCCTCTTATATTATATAATAAATTGATATTTAGTACTCACAGGGGTGATCGTCATTAAACTCACGGTTATAGGCGGCGGCGGAGTCCGTTCGATGTTTCTTGCCAAAAGCATAGCTCAAAAGGCGGAGAGCCTCAATATTGACAGGCTCGTTTTTATGGATAATAACGAAAAAAAGCTGAATATTTACGGCAGGATGGCAAAAGAGGTCGCCCGCCGTATCAATGATAAAATCGATTTTTCTCTTACGCTCGATCCCCGCGAGGCTGTCACAGACGCCGATTATGTTATCACCACCATTCGTGTCGGTGAGGATGAAATGAGGGTCAGGGATGAGAGGATCGCCCTTTCTCACGGAATCCTCGGGCAGGAAACCACCGGAGCCGCCGGGCTGTCCTTTGCAATGAGAAGCGTCGGGGCCCTTGCGGAATACTGCGAGCTTATCAAAAAGTATTCAAAGCCCGGTTGCAAGGTCTTTAATTTCACCAATCCCGCCGGGGTCGTTTCCCAGACCTTGCGCGATATGGGCTATGATTTTACTTACGGGATCTGCGACGCGCCCAGCGGAATGCTCAGGACTTTTGAAAAGCTCTATTCCGCTCCTGAGGGCAGCGCGAGGGGCGAACTTTACGGGCTCAACCATCTGTCATATTTCAAGAGCATAAAGATCGGCGGCAGAGAGGTGCTCGATGAGCTTATTGAGAATGACAGGGCATACGCCGAAACCGATATGAGATATTTTGAAAAATCGCTGCTGCGCGAGCGTAAAGCGATCCTTAACGAATACCTCTATTATTTCTATTACCGTGAAAAAGCGGTCGCCAATATCCTTGCGGCAGATAAGACCCGCGGCGAGCAGATATGCGAAATCAATAAAAAAATGACTGCCGAGCTTGAGAGCATGGATATAGAAAAAGATTTTGACAAAGCTCTCGGAATTTTTGAATACTGGTACGGCGAGCGCGAAAATAACTATATGGCTGCCGAATCGGGAGTGAAGAGGCAGACAAAATGGCATTTTGATATTTTTGAGAAGGATGACGGCGGCTATGCCGGAGTCGCTCTCAATTTCATAGGTATCGAGCAGAGCGGCGGAGTTGATTCGATGATACTCTGCGTTCCCAATAACGGCGCGATAGCAGGGCTTAAAGACAGCGACGTGGTCGAAATCACCTGCGATATCAGAGGCGGCGAAGCCGTGCCTCACCGTTTCGGAGAGGTCGATGAGCAAAATCTTGAGCTTATCAGACGGGTAAAGAACTATGAGCGCCTTGCGAGCGAGGCTATCAGGACTAAATCCGTCGTTAAGGCGGTCGAGGCGCTTACGCTTCATCCTCTCGTTGCGAGTTATTCTCTCGCAAGCGAGCTTATCAAAGAATATCTTTTGCTCAATAAGGATTATACGGGTGATTGGAAATGAGTTTTATTGCGGGCGCAGGCGCCACAAATGTTGATCTGCTTTATCAGAATATGCCCAAGATCCCCGATGTCGGCGAAGAGGTTTTTACCGATAAATTCTCTCTCCAGCTCGGCGGAGGCCTACCGGCTACTCTGATAAATCTCGGAAGGCTCGGTATAAAGACCAAAATAGCCACCGAACTCGGAAACGATATGTTTTCCTCTTTTGCAAAAGAGCGCTTTATTGAGAATAATGTGACTCCGCTCAATCTTTATCACGGTGACGGTATTCCGCTCAATATCACAAGCGCGGTAATCCTTGAGAATGACCGCAGCTTCATCACTTACGGCAAGGGGAGCATTGATCCCGATGAATCGGGCATCGAGGAGTTTTACGATCTTGCTAAGGGAGCAAAGATTTGCCTTATGAATCCGGGCGGGTTTACCCCTGTCTATAAGCGGCTCAAGGCAGAGGGCACCGTCATGGTGCTTGACACCGGCTGGGATGATGAGCTGAGTTTTGAAAAATATTCCGATCTGCTCGAAATTGCGGATTATTACACTCCCAATCAAAAAGAGGCCCTTAAGATCACCGGCTGCTCAAATGCCGAGGACGCCGCCCGCGCTCTCAAAAAGTATTTTGAGAGAGTTATCGTCAAGGTTGATAAGGACGGATGTATAGGGCTCGATGATTCCGGTATGTTTTTCTGTAAAAGCATCGGCATATTCAAAAACAAAGATTCCACAGGCGCAGGGGATGCGTTTCTCGCAGGGCTTTGTTACGGTCTTTTTTATGATTATCCGTTCAGAGACTGTATTGAATTCGGAAATATTACCGGCGGCAAGGCGGTGACCGAGGTCGGGGCGTTATCAGGCTATGTCACCGAAAGCGAGCTGCTTGAAATCAAAAAAGAATACGGAGGAGTGTAATGAGTAAAGGATATTTCGACGGATCCATGCCGAGAGAAGTCCTTGAGTATTATCTCTCGCACGCCGCTTCGGCGCAGTGGCTTTTTTCAAGCGATACGCTTGAAGACGATATCAGGGTGATACTCAAAACCGGGCTCAAGTTTCTCGGCAGAGCGGCGGGTATCTGGAAAGGAGACGGGCATGATAAGGAGCATTTCGCTCTCGCCCGCGAAAGCGCGGAAAAAATACATAATGCCGACCCCGAGATTATTTTGCAGGCTTGTATTTTTGAAGTGATCTACCGCGAGGATGCGGAAGTCGTAAAAATTCCCGCTTATGTTTTTGAAGCATTCGGCCTCCCCGCAGAAGACAGATGCTTCAGGTTTGATGATTGTCTGTTTCCGAAGGATTCGGGCGCGTGGTCAAATATGCCCGATATCACAAAGCAGGAGACGCAGATGTGGTTTTATTACCGCGGCACCCGCTATATCGACTGCGGCTATGAGGCTTTTCATATGGGCCAGATCCATCTTTACTGCGCCCACGATAAAGACCTTAGCTGTATATCAAAGATTATCGGTATGCTCCGCGAATACGGCGCAGTCCACGCCAGAAGGCATAAGGTCCTGTTTGACGCTCATTCGCATTCCCTTGTGCTCAACGGCAAAAGCCAGCTTGATTATAACGCCATGCCTCTGACGAGATTCCCCGTGCTTGACAGAACGGGAGAAAAGATAGTGCTTGTGCGCGAGGGCAAATCGGGCGGAGGTATTTCCCCCGAGGGCGTTTATGAAAAATCTCTTCCGTTCCTCTATGAATATGATAACTGGGGCGGCAGAGATACTTACGCCCACGAGCATTTCGGCTTTGAAAAGCTGGCGTGGAGCCAGTGGTGGGGCGGCGATCAGATTTCGTGGTTTGCGAGCCAGAATGAGAAATCAAGAAACAAATTCCTTGACTATACGTTCAAGTGGACCGCCGTTAATAATCCCGACGGTTTCTTCGCCTTCCCGCTGATGAGAGGAATCGGCTCCGGCGGAGACGGCAATGACAGCGTTTACCGCCTGAATAACCGCTCCGATAAATGCCCCTCCGGCTTTTCGCAGGAGGATGAGGCTGCGAGGCTTCTCAATAAAGGCTACGGTTATTATCGTGAATTTGCCAATCCCTCGATGCTTGACTACGGCGGAAAGGATGTTGACGATCCCGAAACGGGAGTGAGGCTGCCCGAGAAGGTAGTCCTTTACGGCAGTTTTCAACCCTATGTGGGAGCGAGGGAAAATGATTCAAACAGCGAGATCACCAGGATGTATTATATCGGAGACGGCAAATATTCCCTGAGCTTTATCCTGCCCTATGCCGGTGAATACGATGTGGGTGTCTCGACCTGGGGAACTCTCTCCGCCTGCTATTGCGATGACGGCGGATTCCCTTATTCCGGAGACGGAGGCAAGAGCAAATTCACGGTCAAGGATGACAATACCGTGATAAGGATCACGTTTACTTATATGACAGGCGAAATAAAAATCGAATTCAGAAATTAGTTTTGCTGATTGGAGATGTTAAAATGAAGTGTCCCAAATGCGGGGGCGAGATACCCTTATTCGATCTCAGACCGAACTGTAAGCATTGCGGAGTCAACATTATGTATTATACGCAGAATGAAGGGCTTATGCGCGATGCAAAAAGGACTGAGCTCGAGTCGGCGTCCGCCAGGATGATAGTAGCGCGCATCAAGGCCGAGTTTATCGGCGGCAAACTGCAAATTATCCGTATGATAGCCGTGGTTGCTGCGGCATGCGCCCTGATGATTCCCTTCGGAGGAATACATTTGAGCGCCGTTCTGTTCGATAAAAAAATCTCTCTGGGATTGATCGGTCTCATTCAGTCATTCAATGACGGGATCCTGCTTAAAATACCTGCTTTTCTCGGCAGCGCCTTATTTGCCAAGCAAACGGCTCTGTTCCTCATACCGGCGGCTTTTTTTGCGGCAGTTGCCCTGCTTGATGTTTTTATTTTAGCCGTGTGGATAGTGGGATTTTTGAATCTTACCAAATGTGCCCGTATTCAAAAGAATGCCTCGCTCATCGGCGCAATCGTTTCCGCCGCCGCTCAGATCTCCGTGATTACGGTCAAAGCGATGTCGGGTAACGGCTCGCTCGCGGCGGTTTATATCGGATTCGGGGCTCTCGCCTCGCTCGCGATCTTTGTGCTTATGTTCATTCTCAACAGAGCGCTTCTCAAAAAAGGCATTGAGCCCGTTTACAGAGAAAATGATATAAAGAGAAAAGAACTTCTTAAAAAGGTCAGAGCCGGCGAAGTGAATCTTGACGATCTTCCCGTGCCCGTTTTTGAGAGCGAAGAGGAGCGCGCGGAGCGTCTCAAAGCTCTTGAAGAAGCGCTGAAAGCAGAAGAGGAGGGCAAAGAGGTATGAGCAAACCGATGAAAAAGCGCACGAAGGCCGCTCTTATAGTCCTGGTCGTTATTGCCATGCTCGGCGCCTGCTTCGGTACCGTCGGCATCTATGCTAAGAAGGAGTTCAATAAGCCTAAATTCAAAAAGCCCGAAGCCGAGCCGCTCAAATCCGTGACCGAGCTTCCCGAGGATAAAGCCGATCTCTGCGCCTATGTCAACAGCCTTTGGGAAAAGGCTCTTGCGGCAGATAACGCCGAGGGCTCATGGCATACGGATGTTAATCTTGAGGGCGAGCTTGTTTCGCAGTTCAAGCCGAGCGATTCCGAAATCATCACGCTTATCAAAGACAGAGCCGCCGGCGATATAGCCGCGCTCTACCCTTCGGAATCCGATATAAAGATAAGCGAGGCAAAGAGCAAGCCCGTAATGGCTCTTAAAGCCGTTGATATTGATGAATTCACGGCGGAGCAGGGCCATACCGATGAAGAGGGGAATGTCACCGAAGACGGTTTCTATTTCATCACCTTCAAAATGAAACCCGAGGCTGTTGATACCGAAGCTATGCTTCACAGCAGGCAGTTTGCCAAGGCAAAATCTCTGCTTAAGGATGCGCTGAGCGTCAAATCGGCGGAGTTTGTCTGCGAGAAGTATGAGATAGCCGTCAAGATAGACAGAATTCACGATCAGATACTGTCCGTAGATATTTCAAAGGATTATCAGAGCAAGTTCGATATTTCGCTCACGGATAAATATTCCGCCCTGCTCGAAGACGGAAGCCGCGAAACCGCAGTTTACTTCCCGTATAAGACGGCGGATCGGATCGGCTTCAAATGGTACGGCGCCGAATTCACCGAGCGCGATATGGTAGTCCAGCCGGGCGATATCAAGGCGCTTCCCGCCGCGGTTACCGTTAATTCCGAAGCGACGGCAGATGATTATAAACTTAAATTCGAGCCTTCTCAGAAGGGTATAGTTTCAATAGATGAAACGGGAGTTATGACCGTTGCGGAGTTGACGGATGAGCCGCTCATTATCAAGATGATTCTCGAATATGAGGGGCATACCTATACTGATGAATTGACTCTCTATGTCACTGAATTGGAGGAGGAAACAAATGTCTGAGCAGCTTAACCGGACCGAAGAGCTCGATGTTCAGCAAACTGCGGCGCAGAGCGATGATAAAAATATTTACCGCAGTTTCAACTATGTCGGCACCAAAGAAACGATAGCTTATCTTTTCAATGACTGGTCCAACGCTTTTAATATAAACGGATACAGCCAGAGATTTATCTGGGATGTAGTCAAAATTGATTTCAGCATTGCGGCTATAGTAAACCTTTTCACGGGTGCGTGGGATATTATAAATGATACCTTCATTTCCGCCATAGTCGATAATACCCGTACAAGGATCGGTAAATTCCGCCCATATCTGGTTATGTTTCAGATTCCCATGACCATAATAGGACTTCTTTACTGGTTTATTCCCTATTTCTTCCCCAATAGCGCTGCGACTTATATGCCGAAGCTCATATTTTATTATGTTTTCAGCGTGTTGACCGAAACCGCCAACACCTTCACCGGCGTTGCCAAGAGCGGATATATGAGCACCATCACCCCCAATCCGAATGAGCGTGTTCACCTTATCACCCTCGCCGAGCTTCTTACCGGCTATATGGGCGAGGATATGCCCAGATATATATTCGGCTTTATGTATGATATGGTCACCACCGGCAGATGGAAGGTCTCTATGCGCAGCATTTTCATGGGCGCAGGCGTTACCACAGCGCTTATCTCATCCGCTTTTACCTTCTGGTTCTTTATTGTATCAAAAGAGCGCGTACCGCAGTCCATCGAGAAGCCAAGCGTCAAAGAAGGCTTTAAGGCGATAGTCACAAACTATCCCGTCTTGCTTATGTGTCTTTCCGAGTTCCTTCAGGGCTTCGGCGTAGGCACCAGCCAGGATAACTACTGGATCGATGTATTCGGTGCAAATTCGATGATAAATACTCTCAAAGCGCTCGTCAGCGGTATTTCCGGCCCCGTCGGAAGCATCAGCTACGCCTTTGTTTCCCCGCTTCGCAAGCGTTTCTCTTCAAAGTTCCTGTGGGTCGGGTCCGATATGTACGGTGATATGGTTACTCTCGGATTCTTCCTGCTCGGTATTACAAATAACAACTATCTCAAGCTCAAGCCCATGCTTGCCGGTTACGGCGTTACCGAATTCTTAAGCAAGCTTCTTTTCGGCGTCAATAAGGTCATCAACGCCGATCTCTGGAATGAGGCTATGGACTATTGCGAATGGAAGCACGGCTACCGTATGGAGGCAACGACCGGCGTTGCCAAGGGGCTTGTAATTAAGCTTCAGGGCGTATTTATGGGCAGTATCAACAATTTCGTTATGAAGAAGGTAGGATATGTCCAGGGTCTCAAGATAGGCACTCAGGATGTAAGGACCAAGAAGTGGCTCTTCTATCTGAGCACAGTGGTACCCCTCGTTACAAGCGCTCTCGGTATTGTTCCCAAAATGCTCTGGCCCATCTCCAAAAAGAAGAGAGCCCAGATGTATTACGAGCTTTCGGAGCGCAGAAACAAGATGATTACCGATTATATGGATACCGTAACTGCCGATGCCGTAACGGATGAAGGCTGATAAGGAGATTGCAAATGGATTCATATTTAATGGCTCAGATTAAAAACTGGGCGATAGGCATAGTTTTCGGAGTATTTTCGGTCCTGTTCGCGGTCTTGCCCATGCAGATAGCGGCTTTAAGTATGGGCAAGGTGACCGACGGTATCCCGGGTGCTCCCGATGATTTTGTGCCTACGGTGCGTATGGTTATTTTTACCGATTCCCACAACCGCAACGAGGTCGTTGCAGACGCGATAGACACATCTTACGAGCTTTTTGACGATGACTCCGTTTATCCCGGAGTAGATGCGTTTTTCGGCCTCGGTGATTTCTCAAGCGTAGGGGGCGAGGGCGATTATGTAAACTTTGTCAATACCCTCAAAGAGCATGTGCGCGAAGAAACTACCCTTGTCAATATTCACGGCAATCACGAATTCAAGAATGATAATTACGATGAGTATTTCCGCAAATATTTCGGCCACGATCCCAACACCGTTACCGATGTAAAAGGATTTTCCTGCATCGCTTTTTCGGGCACGAGATCCGCAACCGAATGGACCTTTACCCCATCAAGCCTTGCCTGGCTCGATAAGGCCATAAGCGAAGCCGAAAAGAAAAATGATTCAAAGGCGATTTTCGTATTCCAGCATCCTCACCCGTGGGGTACGGTTTACGGAAGCACCACCTGGGGCGATCCTCAGCTCAATATCATATTTGCGAAGCATCCCGGTATCGTTGATTTCTCCGGCCATTCCCATTTCCCGGCGAATGATCCGAGAAGTATTTTCCAGTCAACTTATACCGCCGTCGGATGCGGATCTATGGAGCGCTTTGAGCTTGAGAAGAATTATATTCCCGGTCAGCATCCGGACGGTGTCGATCCCGCGGCACAGATGAATGTTGTCGAGGCAGATGATGACGGCAGCGTGAGGATCCGCGTTTACGATCTGTTCTCGGATCGATTCGTTAACGATGTCTATATTGACGATGCAAATGACCGCTCCACCTTCAATTACACCTATAAAAACAGAAAAGCGAATGACAAAGCGCCTGTATTCAGGCCAGATACCAAAGCGACCGCTTACAAAAACGAAGGCGGCGAGTGGGTGATTTCGTTTGATGAGGCGCAGGCTGCCGAAGGGTATATCGTCCATAATTACGATGTCACGATAACCGATTCAAACGGCAAAAAACTTATCTGTGAAAAATTCGTCAATGACTATTATGTGTTTGACGATGATGATACAGCGGATTTCAGGATAGGGAGCGACACGCTCAGCAGCGGCGGCGAATATACGTTGACCGTCAGAGCCGAAAGCGCCTATCATAAGAGATCCGAAACCTTGAAACTCACCTTTACTGCGCAATAAAAGGAGCGGACCGATGAGCAAAAAATCCTCGTTTTATCTTCTGACAGATACCCATTATGTTTCAAAGAAAACCTGGGTTGAAGGCAAACCGATAAATAACAGGGAGCGCGGCGATCAGATAGCGCTGAAGGCGTCTCCCGAGATTCTCGATGCGTTTATCGAAAAGATAATTGCCGATACGCAGACCGATACCGTTATTTTTCTCGGTGATAACACCAACAGCGGCGATGTCGATTCCCATAATGAATTCCGCGAGAGGCTTGATAAGCTTAAGGCGGCGGGCAAAAAGGTTTATGTCACTTACGCCACCCATGATTATTGCAGCCCGAACGGTGAGGATGAATGCTTCCAGCACGGTGCGTGCCGATTTACTCAGACGGGGACGGAGCCGATAGAATTTCTCAAAAGAAGCGATCTGTTTGATTTTTACCGCCCCTACGGAGCCGATCAGGCGCTGAGCGTTGATGCCGAGAGCGGGTCTTATACCGTCAGAATCGGCGACGGATTAAGGCTTGCCGCCATCATTGATAACGGCAACGGAAGGAGCCATTGCGGCCTTTTTGAAGAGGGTAACAGATGGCTTTCCGATCAGATCTCTCAGGCAAAAGCGGCGGGCGACTTAATAATGCTCGCGGTCCATCATCCCGTAATTCCGCCCTGGGATGTATTCAGCCACATGGTCGATTATGAGATGTACGGCGGATATAAAGAACTGTGTGACACGATGTGTGAAAACGATGTCAGAGTTATATTCACCGGGCATACCCATGTTCAGAATATCCGTGAGTTTACCGGTAAAAACGGTAACCGCTTTGTCGATGTTTCCACTATTTCCCTTGTGAATGCGGCGGGTAAAATGCGTAAGGTCGAGGTCGATGCCTCCTCAGGCGAATGCGAGATAACGAGCGTCGGCATAGATAAGATCCCCGGGTTTGATACGGGTGAAGCGTCATTGTATGAATATCTCTATTCGCTCAATTTCCCCGGTATCGTCAAAAAAATCGTTCCGCTCGCCCTTGCGGATTATGATGCTTTCCTTGATGCTTCGGAGGGATTTCTCCCGGTCGATATGTTAAAGAAGCATAAGAAAATCGTCAGATTTGCTTTCCGCCGTCTTACCAAGGCGAGGCTTTCATCTTTGATAAAGCTCGGCAAATCGCGTAAAAATCTCTCAAAAGAGCAGATTCGTTCGGCAAAGAATACGCCTCTTACCGATGTCGTCTATGAAATTCTCAGCCATATTTATACCGGTAACGCGCCTTATTCTCCCGATACCGCGGAGAATATAATAGTCAGCGGCGTTGCAAGACGGCTTGACAGAATCGTTTCTCTCTTTAAGATAGAGAAACTCGCCGCCCTTATCCCGCCCGGCTCTTCTCTTGAAATAATGGCGCAGGATTTCCTTTATAATACCCGGACCGGCGATGATGACAGCATCAAACTCCTGCTTAAATAAGGTGAAAATAAATTGAAAAACGTATATAATTATGTTGCCGTCATCGGAATTGACGGCATGGGTAACTTCAATAAATCAGCCGATACCCCCTGTATGGACAGGATCTTTGCAAACGGCGCTTATACCTATAACGCCATGAGTATGGATCCCACCATAAGCGCCGAAAACTGGGGCGGAATGCTCCTTGGCGCTCTTCCCGCAGTCCACGGGCTCACCAACGGCTATATCTCCGCTCATCCATATACCGATGAGGGGCTTCCGAGCGTTTTCAAAAGAATAAGGAACGCTTATCCCGATTCTTATCTTGCGAGCGCCGTAAACTGGGAGCCGATAAATATCGGTATTGTCGAGGACGGTATCGGCGTCGATAAACGAACTGCGGATAATGACGCCCTCGTTACTCAGGCGGCGATCGAATGCATTAAGCAAAAGCCGAAGTTCCTTTTTGTTCAGCTCGATGAGGTTGACGGCGCCGGCCACCATTTCGGTTACGGTACCGAAGACTATATCAAAAAGATAGGCGAAACAGATGCGCTTGTCGGCAGGATGTATGATGAATATGTCAGGCAGGGGATAGCGGATGAAACGCTGTTTATCTGTATCGCAGATCACGGCGGCAACAGCCATTCGCACGGCGGATGGAGCGTCGGCGAAAAATTCGTTTTCCTTGCGGCGGCGGGCAGGTATGTTACCCCCGGCGAAATAGAATACGCCGTGACTAAGGATATTTCCGCGATCGTTTTGGCGGCGCTCGGTATCGATGTTCCAGAATACTGCGAATCCGGCTTTTCCTCTCAGGTGCCTGCGCTTATCTGCGAAGGCGCGCCCGGATACCGTATTCCCGCAGAGAAGCCGCCCGTCGCTCACGAAGCCTCACCCGGTTTCAAGGCTCCCGGAGGGCTCGGCGATCTATTCGACGATAAGCTTCGCCTTTGTATGTATTTTGATAATGACAGCGCCGATGAAACCGGCAGATGCTCCGTTTCGGAAACGGGCAGCGTCAAATTCTATTCAAACGGCGTCCGCGGAGAAACTGCCGAATTCGGAGCGACAGGCTCTTATTCCGTCGGCGGATTGTCGTTTGATAAAAGCTTTACCCTCGCATTCTGGCTGCTCGCGGATTCCGATCTGCCCGAGCCCGCTTATGTGCTCGGCAATAAATCCGCAGAAGACCGCCGCGATAAAGGTTTTGCCGTGTTCCTCAGAAATCACTCCCTGATGACCGTTATCGGCTGCGGAGATGACGATACCGATTCCGTCACCGCCTTCGGGGCGGACGGTTTCAGCGGCTGGATCCATGTCATTCTTTCATTTGATTATGAAAAAAACGAGGTCCGCTGCTCCTTTGATTTCAAAGCGGAACATACCGAAATCACGGAGAAACGCTTTATTGATTCCGTTTCCTGCGGATCGGTGTTTACCATAGGCGATGATGCCGGATCCGAATTCAATCGCAAACGCGGTCTGATATTCAGGATCGATGATCTTCTCGTTTTTGACGGAGCGGATGACTGCGTAATTTCGTCAAAACTCAAGGAATACTATTCCCGAAAGGCGGCGATATGTTGAATTCTGAGCTCAGAAAGCGTACGGCATTCGGTATGATCGTGTTTTGTCTGATTTTTGCCGCTCTGCTTGTTACCGCTACTTTTACGGATCTTCAGGTGTCGCGTATTCTTACCGCGGGCACACTGCTTCCCGGTAAATTCCTTGCGGACGGCACCTTCGGCGTTGTCTTTGAATGCCTCGGGTGCGTCGCTCCGTTTCTGGTCGGCTCCTTCTGCTTTGCTTCGCTTTTTATTTATTCATTCAGATTTGTTGAGAATAAAAAGCTGAAAACTCTGCTCTGCCTTATTATGTTCATTGCCGTTTGCGCGGTCAATATCGCCGTGCTGATAGATGTGCTCGGCTTCAATCTCAGGCATTACGGAGTTGAAGGCACTCCGGGGTTTATGAAAGCGGAGCTGACTGTTGCGGGTATCTTTTTCGCCTTTCCCGAGATACTCGCCGTCAACAATTTTTCAGATGACAGTGTCAAAAAAATGCTGAGATTCACCTATGCCGCTCTGTTTGCCATAGCTGTTTCAACCATTACGATTGAGCTGGTCAAGAGGCCCTTCGGGAGGCCGAGATACAGGGCAATGAATTACGCGGGTGATTTCAGTTATTTCACAAGATGGTATGTTATCAACGGCCAGCCCGATAAAGAATGGATGGTCGAAACTTTCAGCAGCACCGATGCCTGCAAGTCTTTCCCCAGCGGGCATACTTCAAGCGCCGCAATGGCATTTTGCCTTGTTATGTTCAAAGATCTTTTCCCCGGTATGAGCAGGAAAAAGGCCGCCGCTTTATGGATAATACCTTTTATATGGACGGCGACCGTCGCCATCAGCCGTATCATGGTGGGCGCTCACTTTTTCAGCGATGTGCTTGTCGGCGGTACCTTCGGCTTTTTGACCGTTATGGCGGGCCGCGAGATATTTATATGCCGGGGTGCTCATTTCAAAGCTCTGCTCGGTAAAGAATAAAGGAGGAAATCATGAAAAAAACCGTTAAATCAATTATATGCCTCATTTTAAGCGCGATAATGATAATGTCCGTTGCGCTTACCGGCTTTGCCGCAGATGCCAAGGTCAGCTCCTGCGGTGAAAACTGCGAATTTTATCCCACGGTAATCGTTCCGGGTCTCGGGCAGTCCAGTGTCTGCGTTACTGACGGCAACGGGAATTTCGTTCTGGATAAAGACGGCAAAAAAATATCCGCTTTCCCGGCTTACATTCAGATAAACAAGATCATTTCAAAAATGCTTCTTCCCGTCCTCGGCTCGCTCGCTACCCAGAGAGATCTGGGGATGTCGGATGCTTTTGCGGATGTTATAGATACTCTTTTCGGCATCAACGCCTGTGACAATAACGGAAAAATCGTAACGAATAAAGTTACCGAAAAATTCCCTCATTCCTATGCCGAGTGCAGCGATTATGAAATAGGCGTCATAAATACTCATGTTCCTTTTGAAATGTATCCCACCGCTCTGCCCAAGGATCATATCTATTATTTTTCCTATGATTCATTTGATAATCATATCGGTCTTGCAAATGAGCTTTATGATTATATTCAGATGGTCAAAGAGCAGACGGGTCACGATAAAGTGAATCTTGTCCCTCTCAGCCAGGGCGCTTCTGTTGTGAGCGCCATGCTCGAATACAGACCCGAAGTGATGGATCAGCTCCATAAGGTTATGTTCGTTGTGCCCGCCATCGGCGGCTCCATCATTATCGGCGATGTGTTCAACGGCAGGATAAATTTCCTCGATAAAGATTATCTCTATAACGGATTTCTCGAAGAGATACGCCTGCTTGATGAATATACCGCAAGGCTCATTGAAGTCCTCGTGAGGATCCTTCCCGATGAGATAGTCATGGCGACCCTCGAAAAGGGCGTCAAGCATCTTGTTGAGAATATAATGATCAAGAGCACAAGTATGTGGGCTCTCTGCCCGCCCGAGGATTATCCCTCAGCCGCAAAAAAATATCTCTCCTCGCCCGAAATGGCGGCTATAAAAGAGCAGACCGATAAATATTATCAGGCTCAGCTTCACGCTCACGATAATATTCAGAAGCTGGTCGATAAGGGAGTGCAGGTATTCGATGTTGTCGAATACGATTATCCCGTGATAAACGTGGGTGAAAACTGGAATAAGATGAACGGCGATTTTATCATCCATGTCAGCTCCACCTCGCTCGGCGCTTATTCTGCAAATTGCGGCGAGACCCTGCCCGACGGCTACGCTCAAAAGAATACCCACTGCTCCGATCCCTCTCATAATCATATTTCGCCCGATAAAGTGATCGACGCATCCGCGGGCCTTCTTCCCGATACGACGTTTTATTTTGACGGTCAGAGGCATGATCTCACCGCTCATAACGATGTCATTCTCCGCCTTGCGATGCGTCTGATAGCCGATGATGAGATAAAGGATGTATATTCCTCTCCTGAATTTCCGCAGTTTATATCGGGCAGAGATGTGAGAAAGCTCAATGAGCTTATTAAAACCGCGAAGGCTCTCGATACATCAAAGCTGAATTCTTCCGACAAGGCCGAGCTTGAAGCCGCTCTCGCGGAAACCGAGAGAGTTATGGCGGATAATCTCACCACCTCGGATGATTTCGCAAGGTGCGAGAAAAAGCTGACGGACTGCCTTGTGAAGGCGGGCGCCTTCAAGGCAGAGAAAGAAAAAAATCCGGCATTTTTACGCAAAATCAGCAATTTCCTCTTTGATAATTTCGGCACCGACGGGTATTCCGAAATTCCGGGACTTACCGTGAAGCTTCTCTTTGAAAAAATCAGAAACCTTTTTAAGTAAGCCAATAAAAATATAAAGAAAGAGGATTAACTTATGGGATTATTTGACAAGCTTTTAAGCAAAGAGGCTCAGGACAAAATCAGATCCACTGTCAAATCCGCGGCTCAGCTTGCGGAGGAAAAGCTCAAAGAAACCGCAGAAACCTTGCAGGATAAGCAGTCTTCCATGCGCAGCGATCAATCCCAATCAGCTTATTCCCCGTCTCAGGTGGCAAAAGACAACGGCGAAACCTACACCGTGTCGCCCGATTCGGCTCCCCGCCTGATCAAAAAACACTGCGAGCCGATCATCCCTTTTGAGGGCGCGGTAAAAAGCTCCGTTTCACGAAAGAAAACCTGCGAATATATTGAGGATCTCATCTCGCTCAATCTTCCGGGAGTTACCGTTAAAAGGGGAGCAAATATTTCTTCCGATAAATATCCGGGCAAGAAGTTTGTCCCCGTCGATCTTGTGCTGATGAAGGATTCAAAGCCGGTGCTCGCCGTAATAGTCTGCAATAAGAATCAATACAGGCTCTACGGAGTTATCAACACCATGAACGCCTGCGAAGAAAAAGGGCTTCCGGCGATCAGATTCTTCAAAGAATTTGAAAATAAACCTTCGTATGTGATCGGCAGGATCAAAACAGTTGCGCGTATCTGACGGTTGAAACGCGCGCCAAAATCATAAAAAGAGCAGAGGGAATGCATTTAATATGCCCTGCGGAGAACACAGCGCGGACTTTTTGACCGCTTTGCAGGAGCGTGTCCGTGTACGGTTCCGTAAAGCCGGATACCGGCTTTCAAAGCCATTTCCCTCTGCTTTTTTATTTTCGGAGTGATCGTCTTGATTAAAGAGCGGCTTACCGACCCCGCCGAGTGGGAAACATATCTGGAATATAAAACCGGCTCCGGCAATCTCACAAAAAGCGAAGAAACAGACCTTCGTCAATATATTGAAAACCGTGAATATATTGAAGCCGCCGGGAGATTGTTTCGCGGAGAGATACCTCTGCCCGAAATGAAGTCTATCGGCAAATCCGGCTCGCGCGAAAAGCGCCGGGTATTTATCTATGAACGCGAGATAAATTATATTTTCAAACTGCTCACCTTTATCCTTATGCGGCGTTATGACGGGCGTTTTTGCGATAATCTCTACTCCTTCAGGGTGCGCAGCGGGGTCAACAAGGCTGTCGGTGATATTTTGCTCAGGCGTGATATCGGAGAGATGTATTCATATAAAACCGATATTTCGGATTATTTCAACAGCATAGATATATCTCTTCTCTTGCCGGATCTCAAAGAGCTTCTCAAAGGTGAGGATGAGATATACCGCCTGTTTGAAGGGCTTCTGTGTGATGAACGTGCCTCGGTCGATTCCGAGATAAGGCAGGTAAAAAAGGGAGTGATGGCGGGCGTTCCGTTCTCCGTCTTTCTCGCAAATCTATATCTGAAAGATCTTGATTACAGGATGAAAAGCGAAAATATCCTTTATGCAAGATATTCCGATGATATCATCGTCTTTGCCCCCTCGTCGGATGAGAGGGATCGCGCCCGCTCCGTTATCGTATCATTTATAGCCCAAAAAGGGCTTGAGATAAACCCCTCCAAAGAATCGGAGACCTCACCCGGCGAAAAATGGGAATTCCTCGGTTTTTCATATTTATCGGGCGAGATCGATGTTTCGGCGTCCGCGATGAAAAAATTAAAGGCAAAGATCCGTCGCCGCGCCCGTGCCTTGAAGCGCTGGCAGGCGAGGAAGGGCGCGACCTCCGAGCAGACGGTCAGGGCATTCCTGCGCGCCGTCAATAAAAAATTCTATTCAAAGACCGGCGGCAGCGATTTAACCTGGACCCGATGGTATTTCCCGGTCATAAATACCGACAGATCTCTCAGAGAGATCGATTCTTATGTTGCCCAATGGGCGAGGTATGTTTATACCGGCAGGCAGACCAAATCAAATTATTCCGTGCGGTATGAAACTCTTAAAGAACTCGGCTTCAGAAGCCTTGTAAACTCTTGGTATAAATTCAAAAATGACACAAAATAATTGCAGGCGTTTATTGACTTTGATTTTGAATTGTAATAAAATTTGTATTATCAAATCCGAAAAGAGGGTTAATATGAAAAAATTCTTATCTGTTGCTCTTGCGCTCGTGATGGCGTTCGGCGTCTGTGTCTGCGCATTTGCAGAGAGTGAGGAAGCAATGCTTAAATTCCATGATGACGGCAAGTTTACCATTATTCACATGACGGATTGTCAGGATACCTATCCCGCTCATGAGGAGATGTTCGTTTTTATTTATAAAGTCATCGACGAATATCATCCCGATCTTGTCGTGCTCGGCGGCGATAACACCGTAGGCCCAGAAGAGACAAAGGAGCAGGCGGTCGAGGAGCTTGTGAAGCCCTATGTTGAGACCGGCACTCATTTTGCGGTTGTTAACGGTAACCACGATTATCAGCAGGGCTGGTCAAATTCCGCGCTTTACGATCTCTATGTCAAATACGGCGGCGAATATTTCGTCGGCAGCAACGAGGTCGATTCCGAGGAATCCGGTAAATCCGGCACCAATTTCATCCCCGTTTATTCTTCAAAGGATCCTTCAAAGGTCGCTTACGGGCTTTATATGTTCGATTCGGGCAACTATGTCTTTGACGAAGAGGGCAACGAACTCGGTTACGGCTGCGTTGAGCCCTATCAGATAGATTGGTACAGGCAAACCAGAGAAGAAAATAAGGATGAAAACGGCAATTATATTCCCGCTCTCGCTTTCCAGCATATCGTTGTGGGTGATGTGTATGATTATCTCTATTATAAGTCACCCGTTGACCTCGGCGGGCTTTGCAGCAAGTATTACGGCAATTATTACACCTTCGTCCCCAAGTGCCAGAATTTTGAGGGCTTCTTGAGCGAGCCTCCCTGCCCGGGTTATTATAACCACGGTCAGCTTGACGCAATGGCCGAAAAGGGCGAAGTCAAGGCCGTTTTCAGCGGTCACGACCACGTCAATTCATACGATGTCGAGATCAAGGGGATCCATGTTATCAACACCCCCGCGATCACCTATCATTCATACAGCGATGAATTGAATCACGGCTGCCGCGTCATCACCATTGATGAAAATACCGGCTCATTCGAATCAAAGGTCGTCACCGTAAACGGCTATGTGCTTAAAGACGCAGATTACGCCTCAAAGATAGGCGCAAGCAAATTCAAGGCGGCATTTTATGAGACGGTCGGTCCGATGCTTCTTTCCATTGCAAAGGCTCTCTCCGTATTCGGCAAGATCCTTGATACATTTGTAAAATAACAAACTCAAAGGGCGGAAATTTATATTTCCGCCCCTGTTTTCAGGTGAATTATGCAGTTATTAAAAATAGATAAAGATAACTATATCGGTCAGGCGGATCCTTTCATCCTCGAGAGCGGCGGCAGATTTTATATCTACACCACCGGCGATGACGCCGTTTATGCCTATTCCTCCGATAATCTCTTTGAGGGCTGGCAGTTTGAGGGCAAGGTCTTCACCTATCCCGGGGTGCGTGAATTCTGGGCGCCGTCCGTCATAGAGCTTGACGGCAGATTTTATATGTATTGCTCGTTTGAGTTTTACGGCGATACGCCCGATAAGGGCGGCCACAGGCAGACTATGCATGTAAGCGTCGCCGATGATCCGCTCGGCCCGTTTGAGAATGCCCGTCAGCTTCTCCATCCGTTTTCGATAGATTCTCATGTTGTCAAAAACGAAAGCTGTTTGTTTATATTCTATTCCACCAATGATTTTGACAGAGAAAGACCGGGTACTTATATAGTTGTTGACAGGCTGCTCGATCCTTTTACGGCGCAGGGCAAGCCTTCGAGCGTCGTTGTTCCCACCCTTGATGAAGAGATATATATGCGTGACAGATATCAAAAAGGCACTCACTGGCACACCATAGAGGGCGCGTTTTATTTCAGAGAAGGGGATTGGCAATATGTGATGTATTCCGGCGCCTGCTATCAGAATGAGCATTATTTTATCGGATATTCGAGGGCGAAAACAGACGAAACCGATCTCACAAAGATAAAATTTGAAAAATATCCCGACGATGATACTTACGCTCCCGTCATAGCCTCAAATGAATGGGAGGAGGGAGCCGGCCACCACTCCATGATCAAATACGGCGGCGAATGGTACGCGGTCTATCATGCGAGGAATACCGAGGCTGACGGGCTTCGGGGAGACCGCCGTAACGCCAGGATCTGCAAGCTTATTGTAAAAGACGGAGTGATCACCGCCGTAAGGAAACAAAACGAAATCTGATAAAACATATTAAAATCAAAGTCTGCCCCGCCCGGGGCAGACTTTTTATATCGCTTTTACAGCAGATCGCCTGTTTTCAGTTTTCTGAGCCAGTCAAGTATCGTGGTTTTTATCGCGGTCAGCTTTTCGCTGAGCATGGCGCTGCGCTGATCTCTGCTGCCGACGGTATCTATCAGCCCGAATGACATAAGGCAGGGCTTGTCAACCGTTCCGTCGGCGAAATTCGCGGCGTAGTCTGCGAAGGTGTTTTTGTTGAATTTGCCGCCGTCAGTCCTGAGAACTTCCCCGAATTTTTCGCAGAGCTTTTCGTAGCTGTCGTTTTCGGGATCTATTTTTTCGATTTCAGAGGAGCCGTAGAGAAACCACGGCGATTTATCAGCGTCGGGTCCCGCGCCTTTATATGTCCAGGTAGTCCAGCTTATTCCTCTGTCATTAAAAATCGAGAAGAGGTAGCCGAATGTGGTAAGCCCTCTCGGATAAAATTCCCCGATGTAGAAGGGTGAGTTGTATCCGGCGTTTTTGATTTCGTTCATCTTGCGCAGGATCGTGAAATTCGTTATATCATAAAGATGCTCCTGATACACGATGTTTTCCCAGCCGTAAACCTCGGGGGAGGGTATCGCCGAAGGATCCCAGATAGCCTCCATTGATATAATGGTGTCGGGATCGACTGCCCTGACGGCTTTGTAAATATCGTTGCTCAGATCCCAGAAGGTCTGCTGATAGCTTGAATCTCTTGTGATGTTGGTGCCGAGAGGCTCGTTCATCAGATCATACATGGCAACGGCCGTTTCGCCGCTGTAATGCTTCGCGAGCTCCGTCCAGAATTCGATAACAACCTGCCTGTATCTTTCCCCCTTCTCCGTGTTGTCAAAGAGAGACATGGATTTTGACTTGCCGCAGTGATCGTAGTCATTCTGATATCCGGGCAGACCGTGAAGGTCGATTATGAGATAAAGACCGTATTTTTTACAGAGCCCGACCGCCTCGTCAAGCTCGCTGAAATCTATATTTCCGCTTTCGTCTCTGTACCAGGTGCCGTTATCATCCGATTGAAAGTTTCTGTACCAGATCGGCAGGCGGATGACATTCATTCCGAGCTCCGCGACATTTTTATAATCCGTCTCGGTTATCCAGTTGCTCCTGTAGAGCTTAAACAGCTCGTGGGTCTTTTCTGCGCCGAATCTCGTCACAAGCGTCTGATATACGGGATCGAGACCCGCCGGGTTTGTATAGGGGCAAAACCAGTCTTCCATAATGCCCCATCCGCCGAAATTCGTTCCTCTCAATACCACTTCTTTTCCGCTTGAATCAACGATTTTTTCGCCCTGAGTGTGAAGCGCCGGGAGCGCTTCTTCTTCGCCGGCTGATGCGGCGAATACGGGGATGCCGGCCGCAAAGATAACGGCGGCGAGCAAAACCGATAATGCGGATTTAAGAGCCTTTTTCATCTTTACCCGTCCTTTCGGATTTTTATTTCAATACGAATGATGCCATATACTGCGTGCCCTGCGCTGCGGGGATCCCGGGGTCGGATATTTCAAATTCCGCCGTTATCCCTTCGTGCGCGGCGCCGATCTCAAAATGCGCGAGGGCGATGCCGATATCTATTTTTTGAACATCCCACGAATCGGCGTTGGCATGAGCCTTGCTTTTCTTCTCATAAAAGTGCGCCCGCCCGTCTTTTATCACTATCCGCCACGGCTGTTTGTTTACGGCGGACGGCGCGAGGCGGACCAGCTCGAGAGCGGTTTTCAGCTTCCCTGCCTTTTCTTCCGCAAGCGGAGTATCAAAATCGAAATCATAAAATAATTCTTCAAATCCGAGCCTTGTGTCGGCCTTTACTCCCTTGCGCATCACCGTTTCGCGAAGCGACATTTTTGCCGCAGGGCGGCCGAGAGGGCTTATGCAGGGCATGACCTCTCCATCCGCCAAATTTATCGCCTGCTCAAATATTTCTCTTTTCATCGTGCCGGCTATCCAGGTCGTGCCTATACCGAGAGTTTCGGCAAACAAGACGATTTTTTCAAATGTATAGCCGAATGCCGCCTCTGCGTTTTTTACCCGTTTCATTTTGCCGGCAATATAGAGCTTTTCGCCCGATATAACGGGAGTGGAGAGGCTGTATTCCTCCGTATCGAGCATTACCCATTCTATCGGAATTTCAAACGGGTTTGCCGCCGAATCGGCAAAGTCTTTGATTTTTTTGATTTCTTCCGCTTTGAGAGGCTTCCCGTCAAAGGTCCTCACGCTTCTTCTGTGCCTTGCGGCTTCGATGATCGTCATTTTCATTCCTCCGTTTTCTCTTTCATATCAATGTTAACATATAAATTTTTTTCAGTCAATAATATATTGAGCCGCGGCATGCGAAAAGGCTCACGGCTTTTGAAGCCGTGAGCCCGTGAATTATTTCGGTTGCCGGGTTACTTTATCTTTATCATGAATAAGCTCATAAAGAGATTCCTTATTGCGGTCAGTATCCGGCTGAGCGCTGCCTCTCCCGCCGACATTTTTTCTATTTCAAAATCTACCGTCTTATATCCCGAATAGTTCCCCTTGCCGCTTATCCTCGCGCAGGCGGTGCCGGGGGAGACATTGTCAAAATATGTTACGGTGAAATCAATGCCCTCTCTGAGTGTTTTGCCTCCGATAACTATTCTGATCTCGGGCTTTATTTCCCTGCCCGTGTATGCCTGAGACGGAATGAGATAAATGTAAGCGCTGTCGAGTGATTTGGTGAGAATTGTAAAATTCGCCTTTGAAGCATACATTTCAAATTCGCCTTTACCGGTCACCGATACCTTTGCGGTGCCCGCATTGATGTTGTCGGAATAAACTGCGTCAAAATCCAGATTTTTCGTGAGCGCTTCTCCCGAGCAGGATACCGTGATCTCGGGCTTTATTTCATATCCCGTAAATACCTGATTCGGTATCGGGTCGATCACAAGAGTGGTTACCTTGATGCCGTTTGCTTTCGCGAAGAGGTGGGCGGGGGAGTCCTCGGTGCAGTAGATAGTCAGCTTATCGCAGTTTTCAAAGGCGTCCTGCGCTATATCCGTTACGCTGTCGGATATGACGGCGGTTTCAAGGTTTTCGCAGTCTCCGAATGCGCGGCTTTCGATTTCTTTTACATTTCCGCCTATTCCGACCGCCTCAAGCTCCGTGTTTTCGCTGAAGCATTCCTCCGCCACCGTGTCGATCCGAGCCGCTTCCCGGTTTGAGTCGCCGCCGATATTCGCGCTCTGTATCTTGTTTATCGAGAATGCTTTATAATCCGTTTCCGACAGATTGTAAAAATCAAAGTTTTCAAGCGCGTTGCAGTTCCAGAATGCTCCGGCTTTCAGCACCTTTTCGCCTGCGTTCCATATTACCGTATGAAGCGCGGTGCAGTTGATGAAGGCGACCTCTCTGATCTCCCGGGTGCCGGAGGGTATTATTATCTGCGTCAGAGCCGTCTGATTTGCAAACAGTCCCGTTGCGATGAATTCAACATCTTCGCCGAATATTACATTTTCGATTTTTGACGGTCCGAACGGCGATTGAAGCGAAGCCCAATACCAGCCGTTAGGATCAAGCTCGTTTTTGAGATCTGAAACGCGTATATCGGCCTCCGTGGTGCATACGGCGCAGTTGAATATCACGGTTTTGAGCGAGGTTATCTCTCCGAAGGCTCCGTTTCCTATGAAGCTTATATCCCTGCCGAGTTTGATCGTTTCAAGGCTTGTGCAATTTGCAAATGTATTTTTTTGCAGCCATTTTACGCCGTCGCCCGTTTCGGCGTATTTAAGTTTTTGAGAATTGCGGAAGCTGTATCCGAGCGCCAGATTACAGCCGCTGATGTAAAGGTATTCAAGAGCGGAGCCGCCGAAAATATCTTCCTCAAGGTGTTTGATGTTGCAGTCGATTACCGCCCTTTTGATGCCGGTGTAACCGAAGGCTTTTGCCCCGATGGTTTCAAGAGAAACCGGGAATTCAAATCCGGTCAGCGCCGAGCAGCTTTTGAAACAGCTGTTGCCGATTCTGATTATACCGTCCGGGAGCGTCACATCCGAGAGCGCCGTGCATGAGCGGAAGGTGTTTGCCTTGAGCTGAGTGATGTTTTCGGGTATTGCGACGCTCTCAAGTCCGCTCGCTCTGAATGCGGATTCATTTATTTCCGTTAAGCTGTCCGGCAGGGCGATGCCTTTGAGCGAAGAGCAGTTTTTGAATGCTCCGGCGCCGATGCTCAGCAATCCCTCTTCAAGATTTACATTTTCCAGAGCCGTACAGCCCGAAAAGGCGCCGCATTCTATTGACAAAACGCTGTCCGGGATCGAAACGGAGGTCATCGCCGTTTTTCCCTTAAACGCATCCTCGGCTATCCTGATCACCGTATGCCCGTCGATCGTTTCGGGGATTTGAATTTCCGTATCGCTTCCTGTATAGCCGGTGATCACCGCCTTGCCGCGGGAATCAAGAATATAAGTGTAATCTCCGCTTGTTTGTGCTGCCTGCGTCTCTCCGGCGTAAAAAATTACTCCTTCGCCGTCGGGGTCAATACGCCTGTTTGCCATATTGAGCTTTGAAGTCAGATCCTCCGGCGTGCCTTTTCTGAAAACGATCCTGCTTGTATTTATACTTGACGGGAAATAGCTCGGGAACGGCATCTCAAACACTTCCGAGCAAAAAACCGTACCCTCAAATACCGCTTCTTCATAAGGAAACGATGTAGGGATGATCTCACAGTTGTTTTTCTTCACCGTAAGCTTTCTGAGTTTTCCGCCACCGTAGAGTGAAACATTGTCGCCCCAAAACTGAAGCCTGTCATAAAGCTCATCGTTTGCGGCGGGAACAGTTACTTCACTGATGCCCGTGCTCGTAAAATCAGTGCCAAGAGCGATGAGTGTTGAGGGCAGATCTATGCTCTTGAGGCTTAGACAGCCATAAAACGCTTTGGAGTTGATCACCTGAAGTCCTTCGTTCAGCTTTACCCTGGTCAGGTTTTTACAGTCCTTGAAGGCATACTGGCCTATTGCATAGATCGAGCCGGGTATGTTTACCGAGCGGAGCTCCGCCATTTCGGGATTTTGTTTTACCGAGAAGGCGTTGTCGCCTATGGTGCCTACCCTGTAGCCGTCGATCACTGCGGGGACCGAAACAGTCCTTTTGTTTCCGAAGTAACGCACTATTTCAATCGTGTCGGGGTATGTGGATGAGCTGCCGGGGCTGTAATTCACACGATACGCATAATCTCCCGATCTGTAGCTGCCTGTGCCGAGGGTATAGGTCGGCTTGAAACCCGGCTCTGCCGCTTGCACCTCAGGCAGAGAGATACCTATCGCGCTCAAAAGCATAACGGCACAGATCAATATTGAAAAGATTTTCTTAATCATTATGAGACCTCCTTTGCCTGAGTGACAACAAATGAGCATGAAACCCCTTCATAAACGAATGTGACGGTGACTTTATCGCCTGCGGAATTATCAATGAATTCCTTCTCGACGGTGTATTCTCCGGGGCTGAGCTTTCTTTCCTCGCCGCTGCTGTAAACGGCAAATACCTCTATTCCGGAGAGATCGGGTGAATCCGGATTTTCCTGCCTGAAACTGTATCCGTCGGGGAAGACCGCATAGATCGAGTTGAGCTTCGGTGTTTCGGGGGCGTCGGTTATTCTTACCTCTATTTCATTCTCAAAACCTGCGGCGGAGATCTTTATCTTTTCATATCCCGATTTTTTCGCAAAATCTTTCGGGATCGTCAGGGTGAATTCCGTATCCGCCGTGCTTGAGTCGCTGTATTCCGCGATTACCGACAGCCCCGTTTTATCAAAGCTTTCGCCCACCTTGTATTCATCCTTGAAATCCCTGCCGGTTATTACCTTAATGCCCGTTATGACCGCCGCGGGTACTGTTGAATTTTCTTTTTCGTTATTGCCGTCGGATTTATCCGGCGCCGTGCTTTCGGCAGCAATATCCTCAGGGGATGTAATGCTTTTTTCAAATATTGAATTCAGCTTCTGAGAAACATACTGAATTACCGTGGTGTTTTCGTCTGTCTTGATCAGCGCTCCGGCAAATCCCGTTATCGCGATCAAGGCGCATACAGCCGCCGCGACGACCGCCCTTGAGCGATTCCTGCCCGCGCCGATTTTTTTTGAGAGCTTTTCATAGGTCATCAATGAAAACAGCTCCGTATCGTCGCCGTTTCTGATGGCGTTTATCGCCGATGCGCAGGCGTCGATAAAATCAAAATCCGCGTCTTCGTTTTCAAGCTCTTCGTCCATCGCCGCTTCAAGCTCTGCGATCAGTCTTTCCTCAAATCCTTCCGAAAAATCCGGATGCGCCAATATTTCCCTGCTGATTATCGGCATTTAACTCTCTCCTTTCCCGTAAAAATCATATTCATAAACCGTTTCCTTTACCTTGTTTCTTATCCTGAGCAGCCTCATGGAGGCTGTCGGGCGCGTGATGCCGAGTGCGGCGGCAATGCTTTCAACGCTCATTTTCTCTACATACCGCATTTTGTATATCCGCATCTCGCCGTCGCTGAGGGCGTTCAGAATCTTTTCGGCGATGAGATCATAATCTGCCTGAGTGAATTTTTCGGCGAAGGAAATATCAAGCTCGCCTATATCGCTCAGCGAATCAAGCGGTATTTCCCTTATCTGCGCCTGAGCCGTTTTCTTTTTGCTGCGCTTTATGAAATTATCCGCAGTCCTGTAAAGAAAAGCCCTCGGATTCTCAAATTCTTCGCCGCCGAGCAGTTTTTTATTGAATACAAGAAACGTTTCCTGAACGCAGTCATCCGCGGCTTCCCGGGAGCCGCCGAGGCGGGCGAGGCAATAATTATAGACTCCGCGCTGATATGCTTCAAAGCATTCTTTCAGATATGCGTTTATCTCTGCTTTATCTTTCATTGCCCCGCCTCCTTTCGTTAATGGCTTTTGACCGCCCTCAATACGCAGTCGCCCGAAATCAGAAATGTAACAAAAATATTTTTGAATATTTACCGCCGCATTGCCGGCAGCATGGATATATTATCTGTTTCTTGATTAAAAGTCATTTTTGTAAAAAGAAATTTAACACTGCAATAATTATACTTTGAATACAATGATTCAGTCAATATTTCCGGCGCAAAATTAGGCGTTTTTTACGGTGAATTATTCACATACGGCAGATAAATCCGTCAATTTATACTGTGATGATTTGTTGACAAAAAAGCTGTTTTATTATATAATTACTCGATTTAATTTTTACCAGAGGTGATAAACATGACTTTTTCGGATTTCGGCGTTTTTCTCGGTGACATATCCCGCGCTCAGATCAAACATTTCACAAAAGACCCTCTCAAGGCTCAAAAAAGCGTGCTTAAAAAAATCATCAGACGCAATAAAAACTGCGAGCTCGGCAAAAAGCTCAATTTGAAGGATGTCCATTCCATTGAGGATTATCAAAAGATCGTTCCTCTTACAACATACGCCGATTATGAGCCCTATGTTGACCGTATGATGAATAACGGCGAAGACAGGCTCATGTTTTCCGGTAAAAATATCAGATACGCTTCTTCCTCCGGCTCGGTCGGTAAGCCCAAGATGCTCCCCAAAGGTCTCAACGATCTGTGGAAGATGCAGTGCATTGGCTTCTCCGTTTCTGTCGCCACCGCTTTCCATTGGATGAAAGAAAAAATGGGAGTGCGTATGTATAACCAGGTCGGCCCTCTCGCCCTCAATCTCTCCGGCCATAAAACTCCTGACGGCAAGATGAGCAACGGCGCGGGTCAGATCCCTCTGCGTTATCTCAAAGTTCTCCTTCCCTTCTTCTGCACCTCTCCGCTCGAGCTGCTTTTCCCCGATCTTGAGGATAAGCTCGATACTTCATATCTTCATCTGCGCTTCTGCCTGGGCAACCGCAAGGTAAGCTATCTCGGCTCCATAGTCGTCACCCTGCTTACCCAGATGTTTGATTATCTTGAAGAGAATTGGGAGATGCTCTGCGACGATATCGAGAAGGGCATTATCAATCCGAATATCGACTGCCCCGAGAAATACAGAAAGAAATTTGAAAAGAAGCTCAAGCCCGATCCCGAGAGAGCGGCAGAGCTTCGCAGAGAGTTTGCCAAAGGATTTGATGACCCCATCGCTCCGAGAATCTGGCCGAGGCTCCAGTGGGCTTACGGCATGATGGGCTCAAATCTTCAGGTCTATGTTGATAAGCTTCGCAGACATATCGGCCCCAATGTTCCCATTCATAATATGGGCTATGCGGCGGCTGAGGGCTTCTTTGCCGCTCCGACCGATCTCAATGTCAACGATTATGTTTTCCTTCCCTGGTGCCTCTTCTTCGAGTTCATTCCCGTTGACCGCGACAGCGATACAAACGAAGAGGTCGAGAGGCCGCTCCTTCTCCACGAGCTTGAGGTCGGCAAAGATTATGAAATGATAGTTTCCAATTTCTCCGGCCTTTATAGATACAGAGTAGAGGATGTTGTCCACATTACGAGAATGTATAATAACACTCCCGAGTGCGAATTCCTTTACAGACGCAACCTTATGATGAATGTCGCCAACGAAAAGACTACCGTCGATATGGTCAATGCGGCTATAGATAATACCGTCAAAGAAATGGGTGTTGAATTCAACGGCTTCAGTTTCTATCCCGATTTCACCACCAAGCCGCCCCGCTACACCCTCCTTATCGAGCTTAAAGACGGAGCTCTTGATGAAGACGGCAGGCAGAAGTTCATTGATACCCTCGATCATCAGTTTGATGAGATCAATGAGAAATGCTATAAATACAGACGCTGGGGTATGCTTAACAGACCCGAGGTGCTCTTCCTCAAGCCCAAGACCTATGTTGATTATAATGATTTCCTCGCCTCAAAAGGCGTGGTCCTCAATCAGATAAAGCCCGTTACGGTCATCAATAACGAAGAGAGAGAAAAATTCTTCTTTGAGCATGTCGAGACCGAAGCGGATGTCGTCAAAGAGGTTTTAAGCAAGTTTTAAGTGTGCGCTTCGGCTGAATGTGCGTAAAGCCTGTTTTCGGAGAAAGTTACGGGGGATTTTGATATGAAAAGAACCGTTGCGATTATTCTCGCTTTTATCCTTGTCGTCGGCACTGCGGCTGCGGGGTTTACTTCCTTCGCCTCTGCCGGTGACGAGATGCCTCTGATTTATATAGCCGGCTACGGCTGCCCGATCTATTTTGCCGATACCGATCCCGATGATCATAATAACTGGATCTATCCCGTTGTAAAAGATTCGGATCAGATCCTCGGATATGTCACGGAAAACAAAGATATTCTCATTGATGCGATCATTACCCAGGATTGGAGCGAATTTGATGATAAGCTCTATGAGATAATGAGCGATATGTTCAAAGATCTCAAGCTCGGCAAATACGGTATGCCCGTTAATAATACGATACCCGATGTGGATTATTCCGATAATCATATCAGAAGCAGGTATCTCAGCGGTTCCTCCGACCCCAACGATTGGGAGTATCATTACGATTGGCGTCTCGATCCCTTTGATAATATGGAGCAGCTTCACGATTACATTCAGCGCATTTTGCGCATAACCGGCAAGACCGAGTATGCTATCGCCGGCAGATGCCTCGGAGCGAATCTTGCTCTTGCCTATATGGAAAAATATAAAGATCCCGCCCTCAAAAAGGTGATCTTCTATGCTTCCGCCGCTCAGGGCGTAAATCCCATAGGTGAGATCTTCTCCGGCAAACTCAATATCAATGCCGACAGCGCAGAGCTGCTTCTCTACAATACCGAATTCGGTCTTAATTACGATCTCGGCGGCTTCCTCACCGTTACCGATGAAGTGCTCAGAGAGATAGTGACCGATCTCAATAATATCTGCGGGCTCGATGTTGCGGCGTTTTGTATCAACAATGTTTATCACAATATTTATAAGGATATAATTCCGCGCACGATGCGCGATACCCTCGGCTCCTTCCCCGGTTATTGGAGCATGGTCGGCAACGAATATTACGATGATGCCAAAGCTCTCATTTTCGGCGGTCTGGAGGAAGAATATTCCGAATTTATCAAGAGGATAGATCACTTCCATGAAACCGTCGGCCTTCGCAATGATGAGATCATCAAAGAGGCTCAGAAGCGCGGCACCGAGGTGTTCAATATCGTAAAATACGGAATCCCGATGTATCCCGTTTCCGAGAGGGGCAAGGATGTCGGCGACGGCTTCTGTACCGTGCGCGACGCTTCCTTCGGAGCCGCAGCCTGCAAGATAGATAAAACCTTCAATAACCGTTATCTCAAAAAAGCTGCGCAGGACGGGACGGATAAATATATCTCCCCCGATAAGCGCATTGACGCTTCGACCTCATTTCTCAGAGATACCACCTGGTTTGTGAATAACAGCGTCCACGATGATTTTTATATCAAGGGCGACGAAGAGCTTATTCATCTGATCCTTCAGACGGAGGGCTTCAATATCAACACCGATGAGAGATATCCGCAGTATCTTTTCTATGATGAAGAAAACGACGCTTTCAGAGCGCAGGTTTCCGGTGATTATTCGGTCGTTGACACCTGGTATGAGGCGACCGATACCCTCGCGAGAAAGATGCGCCCCTTTTTCAGACCTTTCTATTTCATCATCATCGCCTTTATCAAACTCGTCTCTCTAAGATTGAGATACTATACCTGACGGAGTGATGCTCAATGAACAGTATCAAAGAATTTTCAAAGCTTGATAAAGCGTTTGACGCGGCTAAATTTTCATCCAAGCTTTCAAATATTTACCGCCGCTTCAAAACAACGGCGAGCGACGGCAAATTTGAAGAGATGGAGCCTTATCTTACCCCGGAGCTTTATCAAAAAATCAGCTCCGAAACAGCCGTGAGAGCAAAGAGCGGAAAAGTTCTCTACACCGAGCGGATCACGATCCTCGGCACCGAGCTTCTCGGATTTGAAACAGAGGTCGGATTTGACCGGATTTTCGCCGATGTCAGGGTAAGAGCGGTTGAGTATGTCGCCGATATCAAAACCCGCAAGCGTTTGAGCGGCAGCGCCGAAGAGCAGTTTATGACCGTCAGGGTCGTCTTAAGGCGCGAATCCGGCAGGGTCTCGCCTCAGCTCACGGGCATTTCGGCTCAGAACTGCCCCTATTGCGGAGCGCCTGTCAATATCAATAAGAGCTCAAAATGCGATTATTGCGGGCGTGTTCTCAACACCGATTCTTTTGATTGGCTCATAGAATCGGCAGAGATTCATTGATTGTTTACAATATATTTACCTCGCGGAATTGATTTTTTCCGTGAACGGTGTTATAATCCATTATTGTAATAAATTTTACGGGAGGACAAAACTATGAAAAGAGCAAAATCACTTTTATCGGTTCTGCTTACCTGCATAATAGCTCTGAGTATTTTTACTCTTGCTTTTGCCGATACGGTAAACGTAACCGAAGAAGAACCAAATGACGAAAAGGCACAGGCTACCGTTTTTGACGATGCCAACGGCACCGCGACCGGCGCTATCTCCGGCTCCGCCGACAAGGATTATTTCAAATTTAAGGCGACAAACAGCGGACTTGCGTTCCTTACGATCACCATGATCGGCGGCGATGATTATAAGGTCACCGTTTCCGACAGCGCAGGCAATTCCATTGCCGGCCCCTTTGTTGCATCGGGCACAAGCGTTGATTCAAGCTATTTCACCATTATGAAGGATTCGGAGTATTACATCCTTGTTGAGGCGAATTCGGTTGTTACCGGCGGCTCAAAATATACTCTTGAAATCACCGAAACCTCTAAGCTGAAGATGGAAACGGAGCCCAATGATGAATTTGCCACCGCAAACGCTTTCACAATGGACACAAACGGCAATTCAGATGAGATTTACGGAAGCGTTTCCGGCGGTGATGAAGATTTCTTCTCATTTAAAGCAAACGCCGGCTACACTTTCATCGATCTCAAAAAGATGGATAATCAGAGCGGCGAAGTTGTCGTAGAGGTATTCCATCTCAAATCCTCCGACAAAGAGCATGTTGCCAAATTCTCGACCTCAGATCCCTTTGTTTCCTCAAAGAATAACTTTGAGAGAAGCGCCGACATCGGCACCAAAGGCGAGGTTTATTATGTGAAGGTCAGCGGCAACGGCGCATATTCTCTCAGAGTTTACACCAGAATTTCCGCCGAGAACGAGAGCGAATACAATAATGATTTCGCCTATGCGAATTCCTTCACCTCATCCGCGAGAAGATTCGGCAACCTCTCAGCGACCGATGATGTTGATTTCTTCAAGATCACTACCACAGACGCCGATAAGAATATTGCGATCGTTGTTACCGCAGACACCTCCGCGGGTGACAGCAGGAATGATCCCGAAGGCTCATGGAATGTTGAAGTATTCAATTCCGAAAAGAAGAGCGTAGGCAGCGGCAATGTTACCTTCGCAAAGCCCGCAGAGATAAATATCGCCTCCGAGGGCGCAGGCACTTTCTATATCAAAGTTACCGCTTCCAACTATTCAAAGGGCGCTTATATTGTCAGCACCAAAAAGGTTGATGCTCCTCAGGAAAATCTCAGCCTTTGGGAGAGGATCAAGGCTCTTGACTGGGCAAAATTCTGGAATGAAAACAGCTTCGGCGAGCTTATGAATAATATCGACGTCGTTTCCGTATTCAAAAGCCTCTTCCAGCTTTCATTCGGCACCATCGGCACCTGGATCGCTCAGCTTATAGCTTCCAGAGCGTAAAATCAAAATAAAGCAATTATCGGGGCTCGCGTGGCAAAATAGTCAAGCGAGTCCCTCTTTTTTCATAATTTTAGGGCAATAAACCGAATTTTGATTCAATGATTACAAAACACTTGAAATAACGGCTTTTATATTGTAAAATAAAAACAATTAAATTCCCGGAGTTGGTATTATGTCATTGTCATTGAATTTCAGTTACGCCGAGAGCTTTGTCGGCGAAGATAAGATAAAATCCATTCAGCCCGAGGTCTGTAAAGCGGTCGATATGCTCAAAAACGGCAGCGGCAAAGGCAGCGATTATCTCGGCTGGCTCGATCTCCCCGTTGATTATGATAAAGAGGAATTCGCCCGTATCAAGCAGTGCGCCGAAAAAATCAAAAAAGATTCCGATGTTCTCGTAGTTCTCGGTATCGGCGGCTCATATCTCGGAGCGAGAGCTGCCATTGAATTTGTTAAATCTCCCAATTACAATCTTCTTAAAAAAGATACCCCCGAGATTTATTTCGGCGGCAACACTCTCTCATCGAGCGCCGTCAACGAGCTCATCTCTCTCATAGACGGTAAAGATTTCTCGGTCAACGTGATTTCAAAATCCGGCACCACCACCGAAACAGCCGTTGCTTTCAGAATTTTCAAAAAGCTCGCCGAGGATAAATACGGCAAAGAAGAGGCGGCTTCGAGGATTTATGTTACTACAGACAGAAAAAAAGGCGCACTCAAGGCGCTCGCCGATGCCGAAGGTTATCAGACCTTCGTCGTTCCCGATGATGTCGGCGGCAGATTTTCCGTTCTCACGGCGGTCGGCCTTCTTCCGATTGCAGCGGCAGGCATAGATATTGATTCTCTTATGAAAGGCGCCGCGAAGGCGAGAGAGAAATATTCTCTCGGCGATGCTTCTTCCAATGATTGCTTCAGATATGCCGCTCTTCGCAATCTTCTTTATCGCGAAGGCAAAAAGATAGAGATCATGGTTTCTTATGAGCCCTCAATGCTTATGTGGAATGAATGGCTCAAGCAGCTTTTCGGCGAGAGCGAAGGCAAAGACGGCAAGGGGATCTATCCCTCATCCGTCATATTCTCCACCGATCTTCATTCAATGGGTCAGTATATCCAGCAGGGTGAGAGAGAGCTGTTTGAAACTGTTTTGTGGGTCAAAGAGCCCGGCTCCGATCTCGGCATCCCCTTCGATGAAGCCAACGGCGACGGTCTTAATTTCCTCTACGGCAAATCAATGCATGAGATAAATAAAAACGCTCACGACGGCACCGTCCTCGCTCATACGGACGGTAAAGTCCCCAACATCCTCATCACCATTGATAAGCAGGATGAAGAGAATCTCGGTGAGCTCATTTATTTCTTTGAACTTGCCTGCGCCGTCAGCGGCTATGTTCTTGCGGTCAATCCGTTTGATCAGCCCGGCGTTGAGAGCTATAAAAAGAATATGTTTGCTCTGCTCGGTAAGCCCGGCTATGAGGAGCTTGCCGCTGAGCTTAAAGAGAGACTTTAAGTTACGATTCATTATATATTTTACGGAGGTAATTACTATGGTTTCACTCATTATCGGCAACAAAGGTTCCGGCAAAACAAAGCGTCTCATCAATCTCGTAAACGAAGCTGTCGAGAGATCAAACGGCAATGTTGTTTGTGTTGAGAAGGAACGCCTGCTTATCTATGATATCAATTATCGTGCAAGGCTTGTTGAAACAGATCATTATAATGTCAGCGGATATGATGCTTTTTACGGATTCCTCAGCGGTATCGTTGCAGGGGATCACGACATCACCGATATCCTCGTCGATGCGACCCTTAAAATCGGCGGCAGAGATTATCAGGCTCTCGCCGCTTTCCTTAAAAAGGTATCCGGCCTGAGCAAATTGGCCGATCAGGATTTCACCTTCACCATTTCCGCTGATGAATCCGATCTGCCCAAAGAAATCTTTGATTATTGCGAAAAAATCTGAATTTTTTATTGACAAAATCAGCGATAGAATATATAATATCTTTTGCGTGATTTACGGGAACTGATATGATTATTGATCTTGAACCTTTTTTCAATGTCGAGGGCCTGTCAAAGGATTTTGATTATTCCCTTGATTTGTCGGATGAAGAGCTGAATTGTGTCAAGCCGTTTACCGGGCCTGTCGATGTCAGAGTCACTTTGGCAAACAGAGCGGGCATCGTTTCGCTCGAGGGCGATGCGAGTTTTTCCCTTTCGGTTTGCTGTGACAGATGTGCAAAGCCTCTTGATTATCCGTGTGACATCGGGCTCGATCACACTCTCGCGGCGAGTCTCAATGATGAAGAGAATGATGATCTTCTCCTTGTGGAAGATATCAAAAACTTCGATCTTGATTCGCTTGTTACCGACGATATTTTTTTGAATCTGCCTTCAAAGTTTTTGTGTGATGATGATTGCAAGGGGCTCTGTCCCAAATGCGGCAAAGACTTAAACGAAGGTCCGTGTGGCTGCAAAAAAGAGATAGATCCGCGTTTGGCGGCTCTTGCGCAGCTTTTAGACAGTGAATAATGTTATTATTATAAGCCCGAATAAGGAGGTGCTTTAGAATGGCAGTACCTGCAAGAAGAGTTTCC
This sequence comes from uncultured Clostridia bacterium, assembly GCA_947166625.1. GTDB lineage: Bacteria > Bacillota > Clostridia > Oscillospirales > Acutalibacteraceae > CAG-177. Next base: position 137,493 of record CAMVEX010000001.1, on the reverse strand, counting down.
AAGGCAAGAAGAGATAAGAGACGCTCAAGCGTATGGAAGATCAACGCTCCCGCATTGGTCAAATGCCCCAACTGCGGCGAATACAAGAGAGCTCACAGACTCTGCCCCGAGTGCGGTTATTACAACGGCAGACAGGTTGTAGTCAAGGAAGCTGACTGATGAATGGGCAGGGCTTACCCTGCCTTTTTGCTTATTGAATAAACGGGTGATGTGCCGGGATTTTCAGCTTTCGGCGCAGATAGATCTGCCCGTAAATAAATTATACGCTTTGACCGGGAGAGTAGGTAAAAGTCCGGATTTCAGAGAGGCCCGCGTATGCTGTGAGCGGGTCATCCGTGCCTTATCGAAGTTCGCCCGCGAGCGTCTGCGGTGAAACTGAGTAGTCGCAGACGGTGGCTCCGTTATCGCCTCGAGAGTCCGCTTACGGGCGGGAACGCAGGGTGGTACCGCGGAATGAATATTCGTCCCTCATTGCTTCGGCAATGGGGGATTTTATTATCGAAAGGATTTGACAGCTATGTTTGAGAGACCCGAAGAGTTAAAAAAACTTTTTGAAGAAAAATCGAGTAAAGCCGGAGCGTCTGCCGATATAGAGCAGCTCCGCATTGAGTTCCTCGGCAAAAAGGGCCTGATCTCAGGTCTTATGCAGGAACTCAGGAATATTCCCAATGAGAATAAAAAAGAAGCAGGTCAAAAGATCAATGAGGCAAAGCAATATATTGAGAATGCCATCTCCAAAAAGCTTGCCGAGATCAAAGAGAAAGAGATAAACGCCCTCATCAACGCCTCCGAGAGCTATGATGAATCCATGCCCGTAAGCGTTGACTACGGCTCATATCATCCCATCACCCTCGTTCAGCGTGAGGTTGAAAAGATCTTCCTCTCCATGGGCTTCAATGTTGAGGATTACAGCGAGATCACAGATGATTATAACTGCTTCGAGGCTCTGAATATTCCGAAGCATCATCCCGCAAGAGATATGCAGGATACTTATTATCTCAGCAGCAATCAGCTTCTCAAGACCCACACATCCGCCGCTCAGAATACGATTTTGCGCAAATATAAGAGCAATCTTGAGAGCGGCAACCCCATCCGCGCCATATTCCCCGGCAGATGCTTCAGAAACGAAAAGATCGATGCCTGCCACGAAAATACGTTTTTCCAGATGGAAGGCATAATGGTCGATAAGGATATTTCTATTTCAAACCTTATCTATTTTATGAAGACTATGCTCTCCGAAGTTTTCCAGAGAGATATTACCGTGCGCCTTCGCCCCGGTTTCTTCCCCTTTGTTGAGCCCGGCTTTGAGCTTGATATCCAGTGCTCCATCTGCGGCGGAAAAGGCTGCGCTTCGTGTAAAGACAGCGGCTGGCTTGAGCTTTGCCCCTGCGGGATGATCCATCCCAATGTTCTCACCGCCGCGGGTATCGACCCCGAGGAATACACAGGCTTTGCCTTCGGCCTCGGTCTTACCCGCCTCGCCATGATGAAATATGAGGTCAAGGATATCCGCCTTTTCAACAGCGGAAATCTCAAAGAACTGTCGCAGTTTACCGATATTTCGTTCACTCACCCCACCGAAAGCAAGGAGGCGTAAACAATGTTTGTTTCAATTAACTGGATCAAAGAATATGTGAATCTTGACGGGCTTGATATCAAAAAGCTCATAAATACCTTCACCCTTGCCACAGCCGAGGTTGAGGAAGTGTATGTCAAAGGCGCCGATATTGAGAATGTCGTAGTCGGCGAAATCAAAGAGATAAGCGAGCATCCCGATTCCAAAAAGCTTCATCTTCTCAAGGTTGACGCCGGCTCAAAGATTGTGAATATCGTCTGCGGCGCCCCCAATGTCAGAGAGGGGATGAAGGTCGCCCTCGCCCTCGCTCCCGCAAAGGTGCCCGGCGGCGAGATCACTGTCACTAAGGTAGCCGGTTTCGAGAGCGAAGGTATGTGCTGCTCGGGCAAAGAGCTCGGTATCAGCGACGATCACAGCGGAATTCTCGAGCTTAAAACGGATGCCCCCAACGGCACCGATATCAAGGATATTTATCCCATTGACGATATTATCTTTGAGGTGGATAATAAATCGCTCACCAACCGCCCCGACCTTTGGGGTCATTACGGTATCGCGAGAGAGTTTGCAGCCCTCACGGGCAGAGAACTGAAGCCTCTGAAGCTCGGCGATCTCAGCTATGACGGCGATTATCAGGTGCCCGTCAATATAGGCAGGGAAGATCTTGTTTACAGATATACCGCTCTCAAAATGGATAATATCACCGTTAACGAGAGCCCTCTCTCAATGCAGATAAGGCTTTATTACTGCGGTATGAGAGGCATAAACCTCCTTGCTGATGTCACAAATTATATTATGCTCGAAATCGGTCAGCCGACTCACGCATTCAATGCCGCCATGATCGACAGTATCGGCGTCAACACTCCGCGCGAGCCCGTCAAATTCACCACCCTTGACGGCGTTGAGCGCGACATCGACGAAAACACTCTGATGATTTATAATAATGATACGCCCGTTGCCATAGCCGGCATTATGGGCGGGCTTGATTCCGAAATCGTTGAGGATACCGGCGCGGTCGTCCTTGAAAGCGCCTGCTTTGACGGCGTCAGCGTTCGTAAATCATCCTCTCGCCTCGGTCACCGCACCGATTCAAGCGCGAGATACGAAAAGATGCTCGATCCCGAGCTCACAATGGATGCTGTCGGCAGATTTGTTGAGATCGTCAGATCCGTCGATCCCGGCGCGCGCGTTGCCTCCAAGGTCAATGATAAATATGTAAAGCATTATGACAAGATCTCGCTCACCTTTGATAAAGCCTATGTTGATAAATATACGGGCATTGAGATCAGCGATGAGAGGATCATCCATACCCTGACCTCTCTCGGCTTCGGCGTGGAGTATGACGGCGGTGTATTCACCGTTTCCGTCCCGTCGTGGAGAGCTACAAAAGATGTTACCATCAAAGCCGACATCATCGAGGAAATCACCAGAATTTACGGCTATGATAATTTCAGGATAACCACTACAAAGAGCCCCCTCAAGCCCGTACATCACGATTACGGCAGGCTTGAGGATGAAGAGATAAAAGATATCCTTGTCAAAAAATACGCTATGCACGAGGTCCATTCCTATGTATGGCAGGATGGCAGGAAATTCAAAAAACTCGGTATCGAGGTCGAGGATAATGTCAAGGTACTCAATATCGAAAATTCCGAAAACGGCAATCTGAGGAATTCGATGCTCCCGACCCTCCTTGTGATGGCGAGCGAAAATAAAGATTTTGCCGATGATTTCGGCCTTTTTGAGATAGGCAGAGTGGTTGACGGCATCAAAGCGGACGGTACCGCGAATGAGAGAAAGCATTTCGGAGCCGTTCTTTACAGCAAGACTCTGAATGAAAAAGCCCTTTATTTCAAGGCTCTTGAAATGATTGACTGCATCGTGTCAGAAATCAAGCAGATGAAGCCCGAGTATAAAAAAGCGGCTTCCTGCAAGAGATGGCAGCATCCCAAAAATACCGCGGTCATCTCCGCGGGCGGCTGCGAATTCGGCACCGTTTGCGCCCTTCATCCCGTCAACAGAGTTAAATTCGACAAAACCGGCTGCGCGGTCTGTATAGAATTCGATATGAATAAATTCAACGCCATTGAGGCTCAGGCCATCGAATATAAAGAATCGAGCGATATGCAGTCCATTTATTATGATCTCTCGCTCATTCTCGGCGATAACATCAGATTCTCCGATCTTGCCGAATGCTGGAACAAAGAGAATATCGCCGAGCTCGAGAGCGTGAAGGTCATAGATACCTTTGAGCGTCTCGGTATCAAGAGCATTACCGTCAGATTCAACTTTGTCGCTATGGACAGGACTCTTGAAATGGATGAGGTCCAGAAGCATATCGATTCCATCCTTGATAATCTCTCCGGCATAGGCGTTGCCCTTCGCGCATAAATTTTCAAAAAACTATTGTAATATTATGCTTTTCGGGTTATAATAACTTATCAGGGAATCAACGATGATTTAAGCAGAATGGAGGGATTCCGATGTCAGATAAGACCATTAAATTTTCGATCAAAGATGAAAACGAAGCCGAGATGAAGAAGACCCTTCAGACCGTTTATGAGGCGCTCAACGAAAAGGGCTATAATTCGATCAGCCAGATAGTCGGGTATATCCTTTCGGAGGATCCTACTTATATCACTACCCATAACAACGCCCGCAGCCTTGTGCGCCGCCTTGATCGCGACGAGCTGCTTCAGGCTATGGTAAAGACCTATCTCGGCATTAAGTGACCTAAGGAGTAATAATATGGCAAAAGATGTTTTGATGTATAAGGGCAAGCCGCTTGTCAGAAGCGGCAACACCATCTATTACGGCTATATGGATCAGCCCTTGGTGGCTATAATGCAGATAGCCTCCACCAAAGAATTTCAGGGGCAGGAGGTAGCGGATAAAGTCTATGTCCAGCTTTTCAAGACCGATCCCGCCATCACCAAGCTCAAGGATAAAATAGTCAAGAAGGCTGAGCGTATCGGGCTCTACAGCGCGCTTGAGCTGAGCACCATCTGGCTTGAAAGAGAGCTCGAAAAAGAGCTTAAATCCTCTAATTAAAAATTCGCTGCCGTATCGCGGATGCGGCAGCCTTTGTTTTACGGAGATTTTATGACCGGAATCGTAGATGTTGGCGGCGGCAACAGAGGCGCTTACGGCGCCGGTGTGTTTGACCGCCTTATGGATGAAAATATTAAATTTGATATTTGTATCGGCGTTTCGGCAGGCAGCGCGAATGTAATATCCTACACCTGCTCGCAGAGGGGCAGAAACTATCGCTTTTATCACGATTACGCCTTTCGCAAAGAGTATATGAGCCTCTCAAATCTGTTTTCAAAAGGTGAATATATAGATCTTGATTATGTTTATTCCGTCCTCTCAAATTCAGACGGTGAAGACCCTCTTGATTTTGCGGCGATGTCCGTTTATCCTGGCAAATCATTTTTTACCGTGACCGATGCCCGGACCGGGAAGCCGCTTTATTTCGGGTCAGATACCATTTCCGAGGATGATTATAAGATAATCAGCGCATCCTGCTCCATACCCATTGTCTGCGGGCCTACGGAGCTTAACGGATGTATGTATTTTGACGGCGGGCTTTCAGACCCCGTTCCATATGAAAAAGCGCTTTCTCTCGGATGCGATAAACTCGTTGTTATTCTTACAAAGCCGAAGGATTACAGAAAAAGCGGCAAAAAAGAAGCTCTTATGTCAAAGCTCATCGAGAGCAAATATCCCGTTATCGCAAAGCAGACCGCCGTTTATCCCTATCTTTATAACGATCAGGTAGATGCCCTGCTCAGGCTTGAGGCAGAGGGCAGGTGCCTTATAATCGCTCCCGATAATACCTGCGGCGTAGGTACGGTAAAAAAAGATAAAGAGAGTATTGACAGGCTCTATCGCAAAGGATATGAAGACGCCGCCGCCATTCGTGAATATCTCGCCTGATTGACTGTTGATATTTTGATTTTTTTGTAATATAATTACTCTGTAATTCAGAAAAACGGAAGGAATGGATTTTGATGAAGAAAATTAAAAAGATTGTTTCTTTGATCCTCTGTTTCGCGCTTGCGTTTTCTCTGCTCGTGCCTGCCGTTTCGGCTGATACCGCAGAGCCCGAGGCTCCCGCTCAGACTTCCTCTTACGGCGACAGCGATACCGATTACCCCATAGTTTTCGTTACCGGCATCGGCCAGAGCTACAGCTATCTCTATAAGAGCGAAGAGGATGCGAAAGCGGATATCGAGGCGAATGAGACGGACAGAGCCACTGCCCGCTGGAATCTTTTCTGCAATGATTTCAGTTTTGCTCTTAAAGAGCCGAGATTCTGGTTAAACGCTCTTTCTGTTTTGGGCACCTTCTTGTTATCCGCCGTTACCGATCATAATTTTGTCAGCAAAAGTGCTGTTGACAATATCGTTAAGATCCTTTTCAGATATAATACCGTCGATGAAAACGGCGAGCTTCCTCCCGTAGTCGTTACCCCGAGGATGTCCTATCCTCTCTCGCAATATACCGAGGAGCAGAGGGATAATTTCTTCAGGACCATTCCCTGCCATAATGTTATCGGCGAGATCGGCGAAGATTATATTTACTGCTTCAATTACTCCGCGTTTTCAGATACTTATAAGAATTCCGAAGCGCTCAATACTTTCATAAATGATTCCGTTCTTCCTCAGACGGGTAAAGATAAGGTAGTGCTCATCCCCATGAGTATGGGAGCAAGTGTTGTCAGCGCCTATCTTCAGGATTACGGAACTCAGGGCAAGATCGCCAGAGTTGTCAGCATCGTCGGCGCCTGGCACGGCAGCGATGTTTTTGCCGACCTTATCGAAATGAAATTCTCGCAAAACGCTCCCGAGCTTCTTTATAACGGCGTAGTTTCCGATCTGATAGGCGAGCCCTGGGGCTACCTTGTGAATGTCGCTCTCAGGATCTTCCCCAAAGCGACCCTCAGAAGCATTATCGACGAGCTTCTCAATTCCATTGTTGAAAATCTCGTTATCAAAACTCCGTCTCTCTGCGCGCTCATTCCTTATACGAGATATCAGGCGATCAGAGCGGCGCGCCTTGAGGGCAGAGAAGATCTCTCTTATGTTACAAAGACGGCAGATAAATATTATCTCGCCCAAAAGAATCTCAAAGAAACCGTCAGCACGCTTAACAGCGATTACGGTGTAGATTTCTTCTATATCGCGGGCTACGGCCTTAAATTCGGCGGATTCAGCGATGATTATAAATTCTTCCAGTTCTTTGAAACTGCCGATACCACCAATTCCGATGAGATCATTCAGATTTCCTCAACCGTTCCCGATTCAACATTCGTGAAGGCAGGGGAATCATTTGACGGATCCTATCTCTCATCTCACGATGCCGCTTATATCACTCCCGAAAAGGATGTTGATATCTCCACCTCATTCTTCCCCGACAGATCCTGGCTCTTCAGCGGTCAGAAGCATGAGCTTGAATATAACAATACCGCTATCCGCCTCGCTCTCGATCTTGCTCTCGGCAAGATAACTTCATCAAATGATGAGAATAATATCTACCCGCGTTTCAATGAGTCGAGAGATCTCAAGAGGCTTAACAGAAACTATCGCCCCGATCTCGAGAAATGGCTCGAAACGAATTCTCTCAGCGATGAGCAGAAGGCTCTGCTTGAGAAAAACGAAGCTGCCGCTTCCGAAATGGAAGAATCCGTATTAAACCGCAGAGAAGCCGACGACAAGGTTTTGGATGATTACGAAGCTATGCTCGTTTCCTTCGGAGTTTATTCTTCCGACGGAGATTCATCACCGAGCTTTGCGACCAAGGCTCTCAAAGGCCTGAATGATACGGTCTATAAGATTTTCGGTGCAAAAGGCTTTGCCGATATATTCAGGAAATAAAAACAAAACCCGGGGCTGTCCAACGGACAGCCCCGGAAAATTTTATATCGGATATTCGCAGTTATACTGCGTATTTTCTTTTTATTATCCCGCCTACAAGGTCAACATATCTGCGGCATTTTTCTTCTGTGTCCGCTTCGACCATTACCCTGACAACGGGCTCCGTTCCGGATTCTCTGAGCAGTATCCTGCCGGTGTCGCCCAGCTCTTCTTCAGCGGCTTTTACCGCCTGTAAAACTTCGCTGTCGTTTACTGCGGCGGGCTTGTCGGCTACCTTGATATTCTCGAGTATCTGCGGATATATCCTGAGCGGCTTTGCAAGCTCGCTCATTGTCGTTTTCTTAGACATCATCACCTGCATCATTTTAAGCGAGGTCAGTATTCCGTCGCCCGTTGTGGCGTATTTTGAGAATATGATATGGCCGCTCTGCTCTCCGCCGAGGAAGTTTTTATGCTCCGCCATATATTCATACACATATTTGTCGCCCACGGCGGTCTTTGCATAATCTATGCCGATTTCGTCAAATGCCTTGTAAAGCCCGAAATTGGACATTACCGTTGTTACGACCGTGTTATTGATGAGCTTTCCGCGCTCCTTCATATATCTTCCGTAGATATAGAGGATATGATCGCCCGTGAGGATATTGCCTTTTTCGTCAACGCAAAGGCATCTGTCCGCGTCGCCGTCATAAGCGAAGCCGACATCCAGGCCGTTTTCTACCACGAATTTTTGCAGCCCCTCTATGTGAGTTGAGCCCGCGTTTTCGTTGATATTAAAGCCGTCCGGCTCGGCATTTATTACGTATGTTGTAGCCCCGAGAGCCTCAAATACCGATTTTGCCACATTCCAGGTCGCGCCGTTCGCGCAATCAAGACCTACCTTCTTGCCTCTGAATGAATACATTCCGAGAGATATAAGATAGCCGATATATCTGTTCCTGCCCGAAACATAGTCCACGGTCTTGCCTATATGCTCGCGCGTGGCAAAGGGGAGAGTATCATATTTTTCGCCGAATACCGTCAGCTCGCCGTCAAGATACGCCTCAATGAGACTTATCGTCTCATCATTCATTTTGATACCTTCGCGGTTGATGAGCTTTATTCCGTTGTCATAATAAGGATTGTGGCTTGCGGAAATCATTATCCCGCAGTCAAATTCGTCGGTTTTTGTAACGTATGCAACAGACGGCGTTGTCGTAACGTGGAGCATATAAGCGTCCGCTCCCGAGGCGGTCAGACCCGCTATCAGAGAGTATTCAAACATATAGCTTGAACGCCTTGTGTCCTTGCCAATCACGATCCTGCCGGGCTCGTCGATACCTCTGCGCCTGTTTAATTCGGTGTAATACCAGCCGAGGAACCGCCCGGTTTTATATGCGTGGTCAGCGGTGAGGACTATATTTGCCTCGCCTCTGAAACCGTCTGTTCCGAAATATTTACCCATGATGTCACCTTGCCTGGATTTTGGCTACCTTTCCGTTTCCTTTATAAATGATGCTTTCGTGTACAAAGCCTCTTACGGATGAGAGGGGATATATCCTCGCGCCTCTTCCGATCACCGATCCGGGGTTCAAAACGCTGTTGCAGCCGATCTCGGCGTTGTCGCCTATGATCGCGCCGAATTTCTTGAGGCCCGTTTCGATCTTCATTATTTCCGTCCTTACGCTTACGGGGGATTTATCCTGCTTCACATTTGAGGTGACCGAGCCTGCTCCCATGTGCGCTTTATATCCGAGAATGCTGTCGCCCACATAGTTGAAATGCGGCACCTGAGCCGAGTCAAATATGATCGCGTTTTTGATTTCAACGCTGTTTCCTATAACGCATCCTTCGCCTATGAGAGCGCTGCCTCTGATGAATGCGCAGTGGCGTATTTCGGTGTCTTTGCCGATTATGCAGGGCGCCCCTATAAATGCCGTCGGGGCAACCTTCGCGGTGTTATGCACCCATACGTTTTCGGAGATCTCGGTGTATTCGTTTTTATCGAGCGATGCGCCGAGTCTGAGAATTTCATCTTTAATTCCCGCGAGAGCCTCCCACGGATGGGTGAATTTCTCAAGATATTCCGCGGCAGCGGTGTGGCTCAGATCAAGTAAAGTTTTGGTTTCAAGCATTATATCGTTTATTCGGCATTGATCGCTTCCTGCTTTTCATCCTCGAGCCTGTGCCTTTCGAGCAGGATCGCTTCGATCTTCTGCCTTTCCTCCTTGTCGTCTTTTACAAAGGAAATCACTATCGAATAAAGGATCGCGCCCGTAACGGGGCCGAGCATAAATATCGGCCACTGCCATTTCATATAAGTCGGGTTCTGATCGAAATTTTTGCGCCCGGAATCGTGACCGAGGAATGAAAGCACCCAGCCGTTTATTATCTGAACGGTCGCCGAAGAGATCTTTGAGATAAAATTCTGCATCGAGAATGAAATTCCTTCCGTGCGCTTTCCGGTCTTGTATTCCACATAGTCTATCGAATCCGCGGTAAGCGAGCGGTGAGCAATATCCATTGAATTTATCGGGATGTTTGCCACTCCCATGAGCGCCATTGAGGCTATCATCTGTCCGGGAGTGCCGAATCCGATAAAGAATGCCGATACTCTGCAAATAATGTTGCTTATCTGAGCTATTATCAGCAGTTTCTTCATTCCTCCGAGTTTTTTCGCTATCCTTGTGGCAAAGAGCATGGCGACTGCGCCGACGGCTCCCGTAAAGAATCCGTAAAATACCTGCATATTGCCGTAGCCGACCTTTGCGAAGCCGAAATCATAAAATTCGCGGCTCTCAAAGAAATAAACCCAGGGGAGTATCGTGTTTGCCACATCTTTGAAATATCTCGCTATTGATATGAGCAGCAAGGTCTTGTTATGCCTCAAGACAAATATCGCTTCCAGCAGGCTTTCTTTGCTCTGCTCCGTTTCGACAGTCTCTTTCATCCTGTGAGCGAGCATTGAGATGATCTCGCCGCCGAATGCGAATATCACGGCAAACAGAGCGAATACATGAATGGTGGATATGCCGATGTTTTCGATCATGCTCCTGAATGTCGGGAAAAGCCCTGCTATCGTCGAGCCGGCGCCCGCGCCGATAGATACCCATTGAGACACCCTGCTTCTTTCTTCCGAATGGGGAGAAGATACCGCAACCATGCCCCAGAGGGCAACATCCTGGAATGAATAAAAGAGGTCCCAGAGCAGGTATGCCGCGCAAACTATCGTTATGAATCCCGCGTTGCCGATTTTATAGGGCATAAACATCGCGACAGAGAGCAGGCCGATGATCGGCGGAGTGATGAGAAGCAGAGGCCTTAATTTTTCGCCGCTTCTGAATTTATGTTTATCCACCATCGCTCCGACAATGGGGTCGTTTATCGAATCCCATATCCTCGAAACGCCGGTAATGATTCCCGAGAGCTTCGGGGAAATACCTCTTACATATTCAAGGTAATAAAACAGCCAGCTTGAGATATATCCGTATGAGATATTCTGCCCGGCAAGCCCGACCGCGTAAGCGAGGAGATTGCCGGTCTTTACATATTTTTTGCCTGCCGATTCTTCAGGCAGATCGCGCATGAGATTGTCGCTCATCAAATCACCCGCTTTTATTTATTCGGCGTCGCTCTGCGCTTCGCCTTCCTTGATTTTTGCGTTGTAGTCTCTGATATATGAATAAATCGGCTCAAGCTTCTTCTTTGTGAGCGGGAATATCACATAGAGCAGGAAAATAAGGCTGTAAGTCACGGCGGGTATGGCCGTGCATACTTTGAGGATCCCTTCGCTCACGCCGGGTACGAATCCGGCGTTTGCCATCGTTTCCGCATTATATCCTATCCTTCCGAGCAGCATCAGCCCGCCGTAATCCGCCGCGGTCTGGCCGAGCTTGCGGCAGAATGTATATACGGCATAGATCGCGCTCTCGCTCTTGATATGGGTCGTGAATTCCTGATAGTCTATCACATCCGCCACGACCGCCCAGTTGGTTATCGAGATAAATGAATAACCGAATCCTATTACAAAGAGCAGGGCGATGAATAAATAAGGATTATTCTGCGAAGGCTTGAGAATATAAGTCAATATGGCTGCCGCGGCGGCAAAGAATCCGCCGAAAGCGCTGAGCTCTTTCTTTCCGAATCTCTTTACGAGCTTCGGCACAAAGGGGATCATTATCGCCATTGGCAGATACTGCGCTATCGTGCCGAGCACCGAGAGATTTGTGTTGCAAAAATAGTTTTTGTAGAGATACTGGTTAAGCGAAGCAAATTGAAGCTGACCGCTAATGAGGATCCCAGTGAGCGCGAGTATGATAAAGGGTTTGCTCTTGAGCATTCCGAGATATGTCTTTTTCATATCTACCTGCGGCTCCGCCTCCGAAGGTACTCGTTCTTTTGTGGTGAAGTAGCAGGAATAATAAAAGATTATCGAGAGAATGCCCATAGCGAGGGCAAAGAGAAACATTCCCTTCGCGTTGGCAACATTGTATGTTTCGCCGTTCGCCTGCCGAACCTTTGTATAGATAAGGAACGGCGCGATAAGCAGGGGAGCGGCTCCTCCGATACCTCCGCCGATCGTTCTGAAGGTCGAGAGAAGTGTGCGCCCGTCGGGGTCGTCGGTGATGACCGAGGCGAGCGAGCCGAAGGGAACGTTCATTCCGGTGTAAAGCATACCGAATGCTATATAAGTCACATAGGCGAATACCAGCAGCAGAGCCTGATTGCTCGTGAATCTGCCGATATTAAAGAAGCAGATTATCTGCGAAACGCCCAGAGGGATCGCCACATATTTGAGAAACGGTCTGAATTTTCCGTCTTTCGTCGGTTTCCTTTTGGCGACTATCGCGCCCCACATAGGGTCGTTGACGGCGTCCCATAATCTCGTGAATAAAAAGAGGTTAGCAGCCTTCTTTGTATCCAGCTTGAGCACGTCTGTATAAAAAACCTTGAGGAACGAAGATACATAGGTCAATACAAACAGATTGCCGGCGTCGCCGAGCATATAACCCATGCCCTCTTTTATTCCGATTTTATTCGGATGAGAGCTTTCGGGAAGATTTCTGTTGGTTTTTTCGGTTGCCATTCTCTTACCTCACCTTGTAATTGCCGCAAACGCTTCTGAAGTGATTTCGGCTACGTTGGATCTGTTTATGCCTTTTACGGCCTCGATTATCCTCTTGCCCGAGCCCGCGAAAGAATCTTTGATGATGTCTTTTACTTCGGGAGTTATCTGCTTCGCCGCTCCTATCGCTCCGCTGAGAGAGGTGAGAGCGTGCTTTGCGGTCTGCGTCAGATTTGGCTGCCCGAGACCTTCTGTCAGATGAGTCACTATATTGTCAACCGCCTTGCAGCAGGCGTCGTCTGCGTATGAGCATACTATGGCGAGCACGGCGTCGGTGGTTTTTGCGAGTATATCTATATCGGGAGCGGTTTCGATTTCGCCGTTTTTGATTTTCCAGGTGCCCACATCGTGCTGGAATGGGCCCAGGTGCTTTGTGCTTTTAACGGCTTTATAATCATAATCGTGAGCCATGAGCATCCCGATAAAAGATGAGCTCGGCACATAGTGCTTGTATTTCGGCAGTATCTCCTCGTAAGTGCCGAGGTGGAATATACCGTAATCGTGAAAACCGGGGCCGTCGCAGTTATATACCGCCTTGAGCCTGTCTCTGACCTTGTCGGAGCATCTGAGAGCGGTCATAAGCGCAATGTTTCCGCCCTTTGAATGGCCGCAGATAATTATATCTCCGTCAAATTTTTCGGCGACCTGCTCGATGTATTCAAGCGCCATTTTATATGCGGGAGGATTCTTTTGAGTGAAAAGATCGAGGTCTTCCTTCCAGCCGACTATCGTATCATCCGTCCCTCTGAATACAACAACATTGGTGCCGTCGGGGAGTATGAATGTGCCTGCGCAATATTGTATGGCGGGCTTTACGCTGTAAACCTCCTGCACCGCGGCGATTTTCATTTGGGTAAATCTCACGGTGTTGGCCATCGCCACCATGTTTATGCTCGAATGATTTGTTATCATCAGCCCGAGCTTTTTATGCTTGAAGCCGTTAAGCGCAAAAAGCTCATTTGCGGCCACGGAATAATTCTTCGGCTCCGTGTCAAACGATCTTGAAACAACTCTCTCAAACGGCATATAAATAAGCTCGCTGAGTGTGAGAGCGTCGCAGTCATTAAAAGGATACTCCGCAAAAGTTTTGTCGCCGAATTGTGTAATATATTCCCTTATGCCGGCCATAAAAATCCCCTCCGATAGTGTTTTGAGGCGCCATACCCCATATTTGCTCTATTTTATCATATAATACGCAATAAGTAAACAAAAAATATTGAAAGCAGCCCGAGAATGTAATATAATGATAAAAACCGAGGAGGTGCGGTATGGATTCCGAATTTATTCTTAAAAAAGTCTGCTGTGAATACTGCGGCTCTTATGTGAGCGTTGATGAGAATGAGACCTGCCCAAATTGCGGCGGCTCTCTCCGCGATGTTATACTCAAAGAAAAAACGAGGCTTCGTCTTGAAAAAATTGAAGCCGAGGAAAAATCCGCCGAGGAAGCCCAAAGGATAAAGGATGAGCAGGATCGTGACGAGGTGTTTGATCTGATCAAAACCATCGCAGGCTCTGCTGCAGGCGGAGCTATTGCAGGAGGTCTTGCCCGCGCGGCAGGTGAATTTATCAAAGAAGATATAAAAAGCGCATTCCGCAAAAAATAAGAAGGGCAGTCAGTTATGTCAGATAACGATATAATAAATATCCAAACCGTCAGCCTTGAGAATAATTCAATGAATTATTTTTCATTCGGGAGCGGGGATAAAAATTTTATAATCCTTCCGGGGCTCAGCATCCAAAGCGTTATGGATTCTGCACGGATGATCGCCGATGCCTACGATCTTTTTACCCGCGAATTTACCGTCTATGTGTTTGACAGAGCAAATGAGACGGGAGGGGATCTCACCGTTCATCAAATGGCGGAGGAAACCGCCCGGGCGATTGCTTCCCTCGGGCTTTGCGATAATTATATTTTCGGCGCCTCGCAGGGAGGGATGATCGCCCTCGACATTATCGCCCATCATCCGGGGCTTGTGAAAAAAGCCGTGATCGGCTCCTCGTGCGCAAAAACCGATAATGAGAGTTTTGCCGTTATCGAAAACTGGATAAATCTCGCCAAAGCAAAAGCCGGAGCGGATCTTTTTGATGAATTCGGCAGAAATATTTATCCCCCGGCATTTTATGAGCAAAACAGGCAGGCGCTTCGTTTGCTCGGCGATAATATCTCGGATGATGAATTTGAGAGATTCGTTATTCACGCGCTTGCCGTTCGGGGTTACGATATCACAGATAAGCTCGGCGAGATAAAATGCCCCGTCCTCGTGCTCGGCTCGGCTGATGATGCGGTGCTCTCGGGCGGTGCGTCCGCCGAAATTTACCGCGGATTGACCTCTTCGCCCGATTCCGGGATTTATATGTATGACGGATTCGGCCACGCCGCATTTGACACGGCGCCGGATTATAAAGAGCGTATTTTTGAATTCTTTATGAAATAAAGTGAATTTTACGGATAATAAAAGACTTGCAGAAAATCTCTGCAAGTCTTTTGCCGTTTTTTATCAGTATTTGAAATTCTTATAAGCGACGTGCGTTGTGCCTGTTGCAGTGCCCTTGCCGCCTACTCCGGAAATATCCACCTTGATGTCAAAGGTAACGGTGAGGCTCACGAGTTTGCCGGTTTCTTTATCGACCTTTGCCACCGCTTTTGCGTTGCTGTAGCTCTCTTTGATTTCGGCATTTTCAAAGGTGCCGCCGATAGCGTCATAAATAACGGGTCCGCTCTTGTGGTCGTAGTAGTTTTTATCCTCGTTGCCTACGCAGATTCCGCATTTGTCTATGGGGCCGCTTGACTGCCTGCTGTTTTTGTTTCCTACGCTTGACGCGCCCTTGATATCAATGGTGAATACATAGTTATTGCCTTCGGTTTTGCAGGTCGCGTTGCTTATATCGGCTTCGGTCAGAGTGCTCTTTCTGAGATAGTGATGCTTTGCGTCCGAATCCCACTGACCTTTTGTGACGGTTTCGCTGTATTTATTGCTTTCGCCTATGCCGATGAATTTTTCAACAAGGCTCTTGAAGGTGTTGAGCACTATGCTCATATCATACTGCGCGTTGTCGGTGTAGCGCTCTTTTGAAAAGCCCGCCTTTGCGCTGTATGCGCCGTTTATCGCGTCATTGTATGCGGCGAGAACTTCCGCCTTTGTTTCGGGAGCTTTAACCGCCTGAGTTTCTTCCTCTTCTTCTTTCTTTTCTGTCTCTTTTTCGGATTTATCTTCCTTGGTCTTTGATTCTTCGGCTTCGGTCGATTCCTCCGCTTTTTCCGTTTCCGATTCCTGAGTCACTGCTTCGGTTTCATCCGTCACTGCTTCGGCAGTGTCGGCTTCGGTAGAAGTGGTGGAAGAGTTTTCGTCGCCGCCGGTTTTTGAGCCGCATGAAGCGAGAGCGGCAAGCATTGCCAGCGCAAGTAATACAGCCAGTAATTTTTTCATAA
This sequence comes from uncultured Clostridia bacterium, assembly GCA_947166625.1. Classification (GTDB taxonomy): domain Bacteria; phylum Bacillota; class Clostridia; order Oscillospirales; family Acutalibacteraceae; genus CAG-177. The sequence continues at coordinate 121,507 of CAMVEX010000001.1, read as the reverse complement.
ATGACCCTCCGTTAATTGTTTTTGAGTAATCTTACTCTGATCGCCTTAATGTCGGATGCGTCGAATATTTTATCTGTGTCAATAACCGTGTAGCCTTTGCCTTTTTTGGAGGCTGAATAAATATTCTCGATTTTGGCTCCGCCGGTTTTTGCCGCCTTTGTCACTTTATCCGCGAATTTTTCATTCTCATCGTGAAGGAAGCAGGTCCTTATCGTGAAATCCTCGGGCAGCTCAAGGTCGGGATAATTTACGGAGTGGATTATCGAGCCGTTTTCAAGGTAGTGAGAGACTTCGGTCGCGGCCATAACGGCGCAGTTGTCTTCGCTTTCGGGAGTGGAGGCGCCGAGGTGGGGGATTGCGGTCACGCCGGGGTGTGAGATCTGCGCTTCGTTCGGGAAGTCTGTTACATAAGCCGCGATCTTGCCCTTGTCGAGAGCGGCTAATATATCGTCGGAATCCACAAGCTCGCCTCTGGCCATATTGATGATTCTGGCGCCGTCCTTCATTTTTTCTATGCTTTCGGCGTTGACTATTCCTCTTGTGCCGTCGTTGAGGGGAAGGTGTAGCGAAATATAATCGCACGAGCTCCAGATATCTTCTATATCTGCGGTGATTCTGAATCCCTTGTCTCTGAATTCTTTGTTTCTCGCTTCGCTCAGGAAGGGGTCAAAACCGATTATGCTCATCCCGAGAGCCTTTGCGCTCTCTGCGACCAGTGCGCCGATCGCGCCCATACCCACAACGCCGAGAGTTTTATGAGCGATTTCGGGGCCTGCGAATTGTGATTTGCCCTTTTCGACGAGCTTGGGTACATTTTCACCCTCGCCCTTGAGGCTCTTTGCCCATTCAATTGAAGCGGCAACCTTTCTTGAGGAGAGAAGCAGAGCGCATATTACAAGCTCTTTTACCGCGTTTGCATTTGCGCCGGGTGTGTTAAAGACCACCACGCCGCTGTCGGCATAATCGCTGAGGGGGATGTTGTTAACTCCCGCGCCCGCCCTGGCAACGGCGAGAGTGCTGTCGCTGAGCTTCATTTCGTGCATTGAAGCCGAGCGAACAAGTATAGCGTCGGGGTCCGCGATGTTGTCTGCGCAGTTGTATTTTTCCGCGTCAAGTACGGAAAGACCGATTTTTGAAATTTTGTTCAGAGTGAGTATATTAAACATAATTTACCTCCTCAGTTGTTTTTTTCAAATTCCGCCATAAAATCAACAAGTTTTTCTACGCCTTCGATCGGCATCGCGTTATAAATGCTCGCCCTCATTCCGCCGACGGAGCGGTGACCCTTGAGGTTGACAAATCCAGCGGCAGCTGCTTCGGAAACAAATTTTGCGTTGAGCTCGTCGCTGTCGGTGACGAAGGTTACGTTCATCATCGAGCGGTCGCTCTTCTTAACGGGATTGTGGAACATTTTGCTGTTGTCTATGAAATTATAAAGGATCTCGGCCTTCTTTTCGTTGCGAATCTTCAGAGCCTCAAGTCCGCCGATGCTCTTTATCCATTCAAGCACAAGCTTGCACATATAGATGGAGTAGCAGGGGGGAGTGTTATACATGCTGTCATTGTCGGCGAGCAGCTTGTAGTTGAGCAGAGCGGGCGTCTCGGGTCTTTCGTTGCCGAGCAGGTCCTCTCTGACTATTACGACCGTAAGGCCCGCGGGAGCTACGTTCTTCTGCGCGCCGCCGTAAATCACACCGTATTTTGAAACATCCATCGGCTCCGAAAGGAAGCAGGATGAAACATCGGCTATGAGAGGCACTTTACCGGTATCGGGCAGGGTGGTGAATCTTGTGCCGTATATGGTGTTATTCTGGCAGATGTAGAAGTAATCCGCGTCCGGATTGAATTTTGATTTGTCAAGCTCCGGAATGCAGGAGAAATTCTGCTCTTTTGATGAAGCGACCGCTGTTACATCGCCATATTTCTGAGCCTCTTTATATGCCTTGGTCGAAAACTGACCCGAGAGAACATAGTCCGCCTGACGGCTGCCGTTCATAAAATTGAGCGGGATCGCGGCAAAAGCGGTGGATGCGCCGCCCTGGCAGAAGATTATTTTATAATTATCGGGTACCTTGAGAACTTCTCTGAAAAGATCGAATGCGCCGTAAATAATGGGCTCAAACGCCTTTGAACGGTGGCTCATTTCGAGAACGGACTGCCCTGTTCCGTTGCAGTCGAGCATTTCCTCGGCGGCTCTGTTAAGCACGCTTTCGGGGAGCATTGAGGGTCCTGCTGAAAAGTTGTAAACTCTTGCCATATATTTTACCTTCTTTCAAAGAAAAATTAAACGGATTTGTCTGAGACTATGCCTATGCCGAGATCTTCAAGCTGGATCTCATCCACCTGCGCGGGGCAGTCTGTCATCGGCTCTGAGGCGTTCTGTACTTTCGGATAGGCTATTACATCTCTGAGAGATTCGCATTCGAGCATCTGCATTATCAGCCTGTCAAGCCCGATGCCCATTCCGCCGTGAGGCGGAGCGCCGTATTTGAATGCGTCAAGCAGATAGCCGAATTTATTGTGAGCCTCCTCATCGCTCAGACCGAGCAGCGAGAATATCCTGCCCTGCAATTCGGGGTTAGTGATCCTGATGCTTCCCGAGCATAATTCTATACCGTTCAAAACGAGGTCATAGGCCTTTGCCCTTACCTGTGCCTTGTCCGTTTCAAGATAGTCAAGGCATTCATCCATCGGAGCCGTAAACGGATGGTGCATCGCCACAAACTGGCCGAGTTCCTCATCCCAATCAAAAAACGGGAATTCCGTTATCCAGAGCAGGTTGTATTTGCCGGCGGGGATAATATCCATTTTTTTGGCGACAGCCTGCCTGAGCGCTCCGAGAACGGAGAGGACGAGCGAGTTTTTGGAGTCCGCTATGATAAGAATGACGTCTCCGGGCTCGGCGCCGGATTTTTCGAGGATGGCTTTCATTTCGTCATCGGTCATGAATTTTGCAAATGATGCGTTATATGTTCCGTCATCGGCCATTCTGATATATGCGAGGCCTTTCGCTCCGCTGCCCTTCGCAGCTTCGGTGAGTTTATCAATCTCTTTGCGCGTCAAGACGGAGTACGCGCCCTTTGCGTTGATGCATCTGACCGATCCTCCGCCGTTTATCGCGCCCGAAAAAACGACGAATTCACTGCTTTTTACCGCATCCGTCAGATCGGTTATCTCAAGGCCGTATCTTGTGTCCGGCTTATCGCTGCCGAATCTCTCCATAGCCTCTTTGTATGTGAGGCGGGGGATGGGCGTCGCTATATCCACCCCGAGAGCGTCTTTGAATACTCTCTTCATATAGCCTTCGCCTATGGTGAGCACATCCTCCATATCAACGAAAGACATTTCAATATCTATCTGTGTAAATTCGGGCTGTCTGTCCGCTCTCAGATCTTCATCGCGGAAGCAGCGCGCGATCTGCATATATCTGTCAAATCCCGCGACCATTGAGAGCTGCTTATACAGCTGCGGCGATTGCGGCAGAGCGTAGAATTTACCCTTGTGTATCCTTGAGGGAACGAGATAGTCTCTCGCGCCTTCGGGAGTTGATTTGATGAGGATGGGCGTCTCGATTTCTATAAATCCGTTTTCGTCAAAATAATCGCGGGTGATTTTTGCGATTTTGTGACGCATAATGATATTTCTCTGAAGATCGGGTCTTCTCAGATCGAGGTATCTGTATTTGAGCCTTGTTAGCTCGGAGGTCTGGCTGTTTTCGGCGATTTCAAACGGGGGAGTCTCGCTCTTGGCAAGCACCCTGAGATCATTTACCTCTATTTCAATATCGCCGGTCGGGATCTCTGCGTTTTTGGAGGATCTCTCCCTGACGGTGCCTTTCGCCATCAATACATATTCGCTTCTTGCGGCAAAGGCCTTGTCAAATATCTCTTTCTCTGTCGATTCGTCAAAAGCGAGCTGAATGATTCCGCTTCTGTCTCTTAAATCAATGAATATAAGCTTTCCGAGGTCACGCTGACGCTGAACCCAGCCCGCGACTGTGACCTCTCTGCCGATATCGGAGGCTCTCAGCTCCCCGCAATAATCGGTCCTTTTAAGTCCTGTCATAAAATCCATGGTGACGCACCTCTTTCAGTTGATATTGCCGAATAAATCGGTGAGTGAAATGTTGAGATCGGAGTCGTCACCTAAACCGGAAGCGGCTTCGTTTATCGTAAGTCGGAGGAAATTATCCTCAAAATTTTCAAATGACAGCTCGGTCGAAACGCCGCTTGCCATATTCTTTACCTTTGCCTTGTTTTCGGCGAGCTCGTCGCTGCCGATAACCATCGTGTATTTCGCGCCGATTTTGTCGGCATATTTCATCTGGGCTTTGAGCGATCTGCCGACTACATCGGTCTCAGCGTGGATTCCGCTTGAGCGCAGATCCGAAGCCAGCGCCATGGCTTTATATGAGGCGTCGCCGTCCATCGGAGCGATGTAAATGTCGCATTTGCTGTCTTCGGGCAGCTCAAGCCCCTGCGCCTGCATCACCATTTTGAGGCGGCCTGTGCCCATGCCGAAGCCGAGAGCGGGGGTCTTGGGGCCTCCGAGCTCTTCAACAAGCCCGTCATACCGTCCGCCGCCGCAGACCGTTCCCTGAGAGCCGATCGCCGTGGAAACGAATTCAAACACTGTGCGGGTATAATAGTCGAGCCCACGCACTATCTGAGGGTCGATCTTGAATTCTATGCCCATGGCGGTCAGATATTTTTGAACGCCTTCAAAATGATTTTTGCAATCATCGCAGAGATAGTCAAGGATTACGGGTGCGCCCGCCGCGATTTCTTTGCATACCGGGCTCTTGCAATCGAGGATCCTCATGGGATTCTTGTCAAGCCTTTCAAGGCAGGTGCCGCAGAGCCGATCTCTGTATCCTTCAAAGTATTCTTTGAGAGCGGCATGATAGTTTTTTCTGCATTCGGGGCATCCGATTGAATTGAGCCTGAGCTCAAGGTTTTCAACTCCGAGGAAGCCGAATATCTCATTCGCTGCGGATATTACTTCGGCGTCGGCGCTCGGGGCGGCTGAGCCGAACATCTCCACTCCGAACTGCTGGAATTCTCTCCAGCGGCCTGCCTGCGGCTTTTCATATCTGTAGCAGTTGAGAATGTAACAGAGCTTCTGCGGCAGAGCCTCGTTAAAAAGCCCGTGCTCAAGGAAGGATCTTACAGCTCCCGCCGTGCCTTCGGGGCGAAGTGTGATCGATCTGCCGCCCTTGTCATCGAAGGTGTACATTTCTTTTTGTACGACATCCGTCGTCTCACCCACTCCGCGCTGAAAAAGCTCGGTGTGCTCAAAAACGGGTGTCCTTATTTCTTTGAAGCCGAATGAAGCGGCTATTTCAAAAAGGGTATTTTCGAGGAATCGCTGTTTCCCGGTCTCGCCGGGCAGCATATCCTGAGTGCCCTTGACTGCTTTGGTTAACAGAGCCAATTTGATCAGTCCTCACTGTTCTTTTTAGGATTAACGATTTCGCGCCAGTCAAGATCGCCTCTTGCGAGCGAGTGGATAAGCGCCTCCGCCGTCGCGATATTTGTAGCGACGGGGATGTTGTGTACATCGCAAAGGCGAAGCAGGGTAGCCTCGTTGGGCTCATTCATTTTAGCCGTAAGAGGGTCTCTGAATAAAAGAAGCAGATCTATTTCGTTGCAGGCTATGCGTGAAGCTATCTGCTGATCGCCGCCCTGCGTGCCGCTGAGGAATCTTGTGATGTCAAGACCCGTTGCTTCGGCGACTACCTTTCCGGTGGTACCTGTGGCGTAGAGGTTGTGTCTGCTGAGTATTCCGCAGTAAGCTATGCAGAATTGGATCATCAGCTCTTTTTTCGCGTCATGTGCAATTAAAGCAATGTTCATAGTTACCTCTTTTCTTGTTTGTGGATTACTCTTCGGATCGAGATTCGTCTGCCGCATCGGATCCGTCCTGCGCCGTCTGAATCTGATCCGGTTCTGCCTCGTCGCCGTCGGATTCGTTTTTGCTCACCGGTGTGGCTGAAATTATCTTGTCGCCCTCTTTGAGCTTCATGAAGTTGACTCCTCTTGCTGTCTTGCCTTTTGTGCCCAGACCTTCAAGAGAAATTCTCGCTATCGTGCCGTTTTGCGTTATCATCATCAGGTCATCATCGGGGTTTACGCTCTGTACGCTTACCACAAAGCCGTATTTTACGATGTTGAAATTCTTCTGACCCTGCGTAGCCCTTGAATGTATCGGATAAACATCCGTCGTCGAGAGCCTGCCCTGACCGTTTTCGCCTATAGTGAGCACTAACTTGTCGTCGCTGCGTACATCCATACCCACAACGCAGTCGTCGTCATTCGCGAGCTTGATGGCTCTCACGCCTCTGGCTGTCCTGCCTATAAGACGCGCCTGCTCCTCGTGGAATGAAAGCAGTTTCCCGTATTTTGTAGCGGCAAATATGATCTGCTTGCCGTCCGTCAGCCTTACCCAGCCGAGCTCGTCGCCCTCATCGAGGTTTATGGCGATGATTCCGCTCTTTCTCAGATTCTTGTAGCAATCGAGAGCGGTTCTCTTGATAACGCCCTTTTTGGTCATCATCGCAAGATAAACATCATCCGTGCCGAAATCTGGGACTTTGAGCATCGCCGTGATCTTTTCACCCGGATTTATCTGAATTACATTGACTACATTCGTGCCCTTTGAGGCAAGGCTGCCCTCGGGTATTTCATAGCCCTTTACCCTGAATACTCTGCCGAAATCGGTAAAGCACATTATGTAATCGTGGGTCGAGCATGAGAAAATAGTTTTAACGGTGTCTTCTTCTCTTGTCTTTACGCCCTTTCTGCCCTGGCCGTTTCTGCCCTGCTGCCTGTATTCCGAGGCGGGGGTGCGCTTGATATAGCCCATCTCCGTGAGGGTGAATACGCTTTCTTCCTCGGGGATCAGGTCTTCTATATCCACCTCTCCGCTTACATCGGCTATCTCCGTCTTTCTCTCATCGCCGAATTTGTCTCTGATGGCGATAAGCTCCTCTTTGAGCACCTGAGCGAGTTTCGCCTCGTCGGCGAGCAGCGAGCGGTAATATTCTATCCTCTCCTCGATCTCCTTATACTCGTTTTCGAGCTTTTCGTGATCGAGACCCTGTAGCGCTTTGAGACGCATATCGAGGATAGCCTGCGCCTGCACTTCATCAAGAGAGAATCTGTCCATCAGCTTCTGCCTCGCGTCATCGTAACTCGAGCGGATGATATGGATCACTTCGTCTATGTTATCCTGGGCTATGATAAGACCTTCGAGCAGGTGAGCCCTTTCAAGAGCCTTTTTGAGGTCAAATTCCGTCCTGCGGCGGATAACCTGCTCCTGAAATGCGAGATATTCGTCTATGTATTCGCGAAGCGTCAGTATTTTCGGCTGCTTCTGGTCGTCCACCAGAGCTCTCATGATTATGCCGAAGGTCGATTGCATCTCGGTCTGGCTGTATAGCTTGTTGAGCACGACCTGCGCGTTGGCGTCTCTCTTGAGCTCGATGACTATGCGCATACCGTTCTTGTCGGTTTCGTCGCGCAGATCTGATATGCCTTCAATGCGCTTATCTCTGACCTGCTCCGCTATTTTTTTGAGCAGAGCGCGCTTCTTGACCATATACGGCAGCTCTTTCACGATTATTCTCGTGCGGTTATCCCTGCCGTATTCTTCAAATTCCGTCCTCGCTCTGATTACGACCTTGCCTCTGCCGGTGGCGTAAGCCGCTCTGATACCGGCTCTGCCCATTATGATTCCTCTGGTCGGGAAATCGGGGCCCTTGATGTGCATCATCAGATCGTCAAGCGTCGCTTCTTTGTTGTCAAGCACGCAGATGCAGGCGTCGATCGCCTCTCTGAGGTTGTGGGGAGGGATATTCGTGGTCATGCCTACGGCGATGCCCTGTGAGCCGTTTACGAGCAGATTTGGGAATCTTGAGGGCAAGACCCTCGGCTCTTTTCTCGTTTCGTCAAAGTTGGGGTTCCAGTCAATGGTATCTTTGTCGATATCATCGAGCATTTTGTTGCTGATTTTGCTCAGCCTTGCTTCGGTGTATCTGTAAGCGGCCGGCGGGTCGCCGTCCACCGAGCCGAAGTTTCCGTGGCCTTCTACAAGCATATAGCGCATCGAGAAATTCTGCGCGAGCCTTACCATGGCGTCATATACCGAGGTGTCGCCGTGCGGGTGATATTTACCTAGCACATCGCCCACGCAGGTCGCGGATTTCTTAAACGGCTTATCCGATGTGAGATTATCCTCATACATTGTGTAGAGGATCCTGCGGTGTACCGGTTTGAGACCGTCCCTGACGTCGGGCAGAGCCCTGTCAACGATAACGGACATGGCGTATTCAAGCATCGCCGCCTTCATCTCGGGCACTATATCGGAAGTAGTTATGGCCTGATTGGGGAATAATATATCCTCCGGTTTATAATCTCTGTTGTGAGCCAAAATTCGCCACCTCCTTAAATATCAATGTTAACAACATATTTTGCGTTTTCTTCTATCCATTCGCGGCGCGGATCGACTTCTTCGCCCATGAGCAGATTGAATACCGTATCCGCCGCTATGGCGTCGGCAAGCGTGATCCTGCGTAGGGTACGCGCTTCGGGGTCCATGGTCGTATCCCAAAGCTCCTCCGGATCCATTTCGCCGAGACCTTTGAATCTGCTTATATCTATTTTCGTGTCGGCTTTGTCGCCTCTCATTTCGGCGGAGACTCTGTCTCTCTCCTCGTCCGAATAAGCCACCTTCTGGGTCTTGCCCTTGGTGAGCTTATAAAGGGGAGGAACCGCCGAATAAACATATCCGTGCTCGATGAGCGGCTTCATATATCTGAAGAAGAAGGTAAGCAGCAAAGTCCTGATATGAGCGCCGTCAACATCGGCATCCGACATGATTATTATTTTGTGATAACGCAGCTTTTCAGCGTTAAAATCGTCGCCTATGCCGCAGCCGAGCGCCATAATGAGCGGATTGAGCTTGTCGTTATCATAAACCTTATCGAGGCGGGCCTTCTCAACGTTGAGCATTTTGCCCCACATAGCGAGGATAGCCTGGAATCTCGAATCTCTGCCCTGAATGGCGGAGCCGGCAGCCGAATCGCCCTCGACGATATATAATTCGCACAGGGACGGATCTTTTTCATTGCAGTCCTGAAGCTTGTCCGGCATCTGACCGCTTTCAAGGCCCGTTTTGCGGCGGACCGTCTCCCTTGCCTTTCGCGCGGCCTCTCTCGCTCTGTTTGCGGTGAGAGCCTTATCAAGAATTATCTTGCCTACGGCGGGGTTATCGTCAAAATACTGCTCCATTCCCTCGTTTACGAGAGAATTGACAAGGGTCCTGACCTCGGGATTACCGAGCTTTGCTTTGGTCTGACCTTCAAACTGAGCGTCGGTCAGCTTGACGGAGATTATGCAGGTGATGCCCTCGCGGCAGTCCTCGCCCGAAACCTTATCGTTATCCTTGAGGATTTTAGCCTTTTTGCCGTATTTGTTTATCGCGTTTGCCAGCGCTCTCTTGAAACCGTCCTCGTGCATTCCGCCCTCCGGTGTGTGGACGTTATTTGCAAAAGAAACGATGGATTCGGTGTAAGTGTCCGTGTATTGGAATGCGAGCTCTGCAAGAATATCATCCTTTTTGCCCGACATATAGATAATATCTTCGTGGAGCGGAGTTTTGTTTTTGTTTATGAAGGTAACGAATTCTTTTATGCCGCCTTCATAACACATTTTATCCGAGCGCTCTTTTTCGGGCTTGCCTGCGCTCTCGCTGCGCGAATCGGTTATGGATATGGCAAGGCCTGCGTTGAGAAACGCCTCCTCACGCATACGCTTGTGAAGCGTATCGTAGTTATACACAAGCGTCTCGGTAAACATTTCGGGGTCGGGCTTGAATCTTACGTGGGTGCCGGTATGGTCGGTGTCGCCGATCACTTTTATTCCCTGTGTGATGTTTCCGCGTGAGAATTTCATCTGGTGTATCTTGCCGTCTCTGTGTACCTCGACCTCAAGCCATTCCGAGAGGGCGTTTACGACCGAGGCGCCGACGCCGTGAAGGCCGCCGGATACTTTATATCCGCCGCCGCCGAATTTACCGCCCGCGTGAAGCACGGTGAAAACAACCTCAAGAGCGCTCTTGCCTGTCTGCTCCTGAATATCAACGGGTATTCCTCTGCCGTTGTCCGTTACGCTGATTATGTTGCCTTCTTCGATTTCAACCTCGATATGCGTGCAGTATCCCGCAAGCGCCTCGTCGATGGAGTTATCGACTATTTCATATACGAGATGATGAAGTCCCGATTCGCCGGTTGAGCCGATATACATACCCGGTCTTTTGCGGACGGCTTCAAGGCCTTCAAGCACCTGGATCTGGCTTGCATCATAATCATCGGTAACGACGGTGTTCATATCCGCATCCGATTCAAATTCCTCAATATCCGCGGCAGCGGCTGCGTTTGCAGCCTCCTCTTCGGGATCTACGGGAGCCATCGGCTCGATCTTTTCTTTTTCTTTGGATTTATCTGTACTCAATTCGTTAACCTCTCTATCACATTCCGAGCGTTGAAATCACGCTTTTCTTTTTCTTTTTGGGCTTGTAGGGCGGGGGATTGTCAAGCTTCATTCTCGCGCCCTTGCCGGCATTTGACCAAAGATATTTGTTTACGCTTATTACCGGCTGGGCGAGGTCGGCGCTCATGTAGTCGGTGCAGTTGGCGAGCAGCTCAACATCGTTTTCGAGAGAGCCGAGGATAGTCACGCAGATAAGGCTCTGCGTCTCGTTTGTGCCGTCATCATATATCTCATTGAAGAGCTTGAAAAGTCTCTTCATTTCAGTCGGGTTGTTTCTGCGGATGACCTCGATCACCTTTGCGTTGCCGTGATTCATAAAGAAGTCCTCCGGGAGGAATCTGCCGTATGTCTCGCAGTTCTCTTTGTATGCGTTCCTCAGCTCGGGGTAAATAGCCGTGAATCTGTTTGCGAGAGTGTTCGGGTCATATGATACGGCGCCGCTCTTTGCCTGAGCCTTTGAAACCGGAGTTGGCAGCTTGGATTTTACGGGCTTCACCGTCTTTGTGCCGAAGTTCTGGACCAGCGTCTCAGCGCAGTTGTTGACGGCGTAGTTTATATCCTTTGCGTTCGCATTTTCGGCTTCAAAAAGCGATTCGTCGAGCATTACGAAATCTCCGCTTTTTATTTCGCCCTCTTTGCTTACTCCGTAAACAAAAAGCCTGCTGTTGAAATATTCGATTTTGAATGCCTTGTTTTCACCGGCAAATTCCATTATGTATCTGCCGCCCGTCTCCTGCACCGGAGCCTCGGATCTGTCCGCTCCGTCGGGAAAAACCGGGTTGAATCCGCATTCGTTAACAGCCGGCTGTATTCCTTTGTATATTGCTTCAAGCGCTTGTCTGATTTCAGCCATTTTTTTGCTCCTTTTTCTCTGTCTAAAAATTCACAATAATTATATCATACTAACACTTAGTAATCAAGTATATTATATAAATATTTTATAATAAATAAAGCAGTTTTGACCCGTATTTTCTTTTGATGCCCGATTGAGCGTTGACGAATCAAAAATATTGTGATAATATATTATGAATTTATTTGCGCTGCGGAGTGAAAATCATGAAATTAAAAGTTCTTACCGTTTTCGGCGGAGTTTCGAGTGAGCACGATGTGTCGCTTGTTTCCGCAAGAGCGGTCATAAATAATATTCCCCGTGACAAATATGAAGTTTATATGCTCGGTATCACAAAGGACGGGCTTTCTTATCTTTACAGCGGGGATCCCGACAGTATCCCCGGCGGGAAATGGCTCGAAGATCCTTCCCGCCTCAAAAGATGCATCATTTCTCCCGACAGAGGCCATCACGGTATCCTCATCGTTGACAGCGGCGAAGTTATCCGCATTGATGTTGTCTTTCCCGTTCTTCACGGCAAAAACGGAGAGGACGGCACCATGCAGGGGCTTCTTGAGATAGCGGGCATACCCTATGTCGGATGTAAGACCGCCGCCTCCGCAGTCTGTATGGATAAAGCGCTGACCAACGCCATGTGTGATTATCACAATATCCCTCAGGCTAAGTGGAAAGCGCTCACAAAGCGTGAATATGATGCGGATCCCGATAAGGCGGTGGAATCCGTCATTTCCTGCCTTTCGTTCCCCGTATTTGTAAAACCCGCGAATGCGGGCTCGTCGGTCGGTATCAAAAAAGCGACCGATGCCGCTTCTCTTGCAGAAGCCTGCGGATTCGCTTTTGATTATGATACCAAAATCGTGCTTGAAGAGGGAGTTGTCGGCGCCGAGGTCGAATGCGCGGTCCTCGGTAACGGTGAGCCCGTTGCCTCCGTTTTGGGCGAAATAGTGCCCTGCAACGATTTTTATGATTATGAGGCAAAGTATATAGACGATAACACGGATCTCTATGTTCCCGCCCGTCTTTCCGCCGAAAAAACCGAAGAGGTGAGGCGCGAAGCCGTCAGAGCATACAGAGCTCTCGGCTGTACCGGCATGGCGAGAATAGATTTCTTTGTAAGAGAGAGTGACGGCAGGGTGATGCTCAACGAGCCGAACACGATACCCGGCTTCACCTCGATAAGTATGTATCCGAAGCTGTTTGAGGCAAGCGGCGTTTCGTTTGCCGAACTTACGGACAGGCTCATCACCCTTGCCCTGGAGAATTAAATGAAAAACGGTATAATTACGGTCAGAGACCGTCACTTCGGCGGCGGCTCGGATGAAGACGAATTCGGCGAGCTTTCGACCTCCTGCACCGTCGGCGTTGACGGAGATTCGATAGTTGTCAGATACTATGAAAAATTCGACGAAATGTTCAGCTGCTCCACCTGCCTTATGATCAAGCAGGGCAGGGTCACCATGATGAGGAGCGGCAAATACAGCACAAGTATGATTTTTGAGCAGCAAAAAAGGCATATCTGCTGCTATGAAACGCCTTTCGGCGAAATAATGATAGGCGTATATACCAATGCGATTTTTACCGATTTCAATGAGAACGGAGGAGTTATCCATTTGGCGTTCACCATTGATTCAAACGGTGATCTCGTAAGTGAAAATGAAATCAAAATTACGGTAGAGGTAAAGGAAGATCAAATATGTCAGTGATTGTAAAGCAAGCTGTAACCGAGATCAGAAGGGCGATTATGGATGCCGCCGGCAGAGCCGTGGCGGACGGTGTATTTCCCGAGGCTCCGCTCGGTGATTTTGTGATAGAGGTGCCCGCAAACAGGGCAAACGGAGATTATTCTTCAAATGCGGCGATGGCTTGGGCGAGAGATCTTCACAAGGCTCCCCGTGAGATCGCCTCCCTGCTGGTTGAGAGGCTCGTGCTTGCCGATACTTTTGCAGACAGATGCGAAATAGCCGGACCCGGTTTTCTTAATTTTTATCTCAGCGATTCATTCAATGCCTGCGTTATCGAGGATATACTTGAGAAGGGCGGAGATTACGGCCGCTCCGATTACGGCTCGGGCAAAAAAATAAATGTCGAGTTCGTTTCAGCCAACCCCACCGGCCCGATGCACATGGGCAACGCGAGGGGAGGCGCTCTCGGCGATTGTCTTGCCGCCGTGCTCGATTTTGCCGGTTATGATGTAGAGAGAGAATTTTATGTGAATGACGCCGGCAATCAGATCGCCAAATTCGGTCTTTCGCTCGATGTCAGATACCGTCAGCTCTTCCTCGGTGAAAATGCGGTCGAGCTGCCCGAAGACAGTTATCACGGCGATGATATTATCGAAAGAGCGAAGGAATTTGCCGAAATACACGGCGATTCTTATCTGAATGAGCCCGAAGATGTCCGCAGGAAGGCGCTGATCGATTTTGCCCTTCCCGAGAATATCAAGCTTATGAAGGCAAATATGGATAAGTACCGTATAGTTTACGATACCTGGTTCCTCGAAAGCACCCTCCATAATGACGGCGAGCTTGTCGAAACGATCGGGATACTCAAAGATAAGGGGCTCACATACGAGAAGGACGGTGCGCTCTGGTATAAAAACAGAGAAGTCCTCTCCGCGAGGCTCAAAAACGAAGGCAAGAGCGATAAAGATATCGAAAAGCTTGAACTTAAAGATGAAGTGCTCATCAGGCAAAACGGAAATCCCACCTATTTCGCGGCGGATATAGCCTATCACCGCAACAAATTCAAGCGCGGATTCGATAAAGCGATTGATGTATGGGGAGCCGATCATCACGGCCATGTAGCGAGGATGAAGGGCGCTCTCGACGCCGTGGGTTATGACGGCAACAGGCTAGATGTCGTGCTTATGCAGCTTGTCAATCTCACCAAAGACGGCGAAGTAGTCAGGATGAGTAAGCGCTCCGGCAAATCGATCACTCTCTCCGATCTCCTTGATGAAATCCCCATCGACGCCGTCAGATTCCTGTTCAATATCAGAGAGCCCGGCTCACAGATGGAGTTCGATCTCGGGCTTGCCGTTTCTCAAAACAGCGAAAATCCCGTCTATTACTGCCAGTATGCCCACGCGAGGATCTGCTCCATTTTCAGAAAACTTGAGGAGGAGGGCAGAGCTTATTCAAAGCCGCAGTTTGCGGATATCATGCTGCTTAAAGAGAGCGAAGAAAAAGAGCTCATAAAGCATCTCTCGGCGTTCACCGATCAGATCGTTGTTTCCGCCAAAAATTACGATCCCGCGAGGATCACGAGATACGCCGTCGATCTTGCGACGCTCTTCCATAAATTCTATAATGCCTGCAGGGTAAACTGTGATGATGAAGCGCTCAGAAACGCCCGCCTTTCGCTCTGCCTGTGCGTTAAAACGGTTTTGGCGAATATCCTGAATATGTTCAAGATCACCGTTCCCGAAAAAATGTAATATGAATCAAAAAAAACGGAATCGCCCGGGCGATTCCGTTTTAATTTTATCCTGTTATGATGAGAGCGGAATTGTTTTCAAAATGGAGTATCCCTTTTTTTACAATAAAGCTCTGTCTTGACCCTTCAAAGGTGATTTTTATTTCGCCCTCGCTCACGCTCGCGGTCAGCGGAGTATGCCCCGCCATGATCCCGTAGCTTCCGTCGGGAGTGTCAAATACAAGAGATTCGCATTTGCCGTCAAAAAGCTCTTTTTCGGGTGAAATTATCTTCAGATCAAATTCAGCCATTCACATCACCGCTTTTGATTTTTTCGGCTTTTTCACGCGCCTCGTCAAGCGTGCCTACGTTGTAGAGAGCCTCCTCGGGCATATCGTCGCATTCTCCGTCAACTATTGCGGCGAATCCTTTGACAGTTTCGGCAAGAGGAACATATTTGCCGTCAAGCCCCGTGAATTTCTCCGCGACAAACATCGGCTGAGAGAGGAATCTCTGCACCTTTCTCGCCCTTGAAACGGTGATCCTGTCGGCGTCGCTGAGTTCTTCCATTCCGAGTATGGCGATAATATCCTTCAGCTCAATGTATTTCTGAATGATTTCCTGCACCTTTCTCGCTACCCTGTAATGCTCTTCACCGACCGTATCGGCGCTCAGGATGTTGGATGTGGATGCGAGCGGGTCGATGGCGGGGTAAATGCCTTCCTCGGCTATTTTCCTGCTTAATACCGTCGTTGCGTCAAGGTGTGAAAATGTTGTTGCGGGCGCAGGGTCGGTCAGATCATCCGCAGGGACGTAAATCGCCTGCACCGAGGTGATCGATCCGCTTTTGGTCGATGTGATCCTCTCCTGAAGGTCGCCCATCTCCTCCGCGAGTGTAGGCTGATAACCTACCGCCGAGGGCATTCTGCCCAGCAGGGTCGAAACTTCGCTGCCCGCCTGAATGAATCTGAATATATTGTCGATAAAGAGCAAAACATCTCTGTTTTCGGTGTCTCTGAAATATTCGGCCATTGTAAGCCCCGTCAGCGCTACTCTCATCCTGACGCCGGGAGCCTCATTCATCTGACCGAATACGAGCGCCGTCTTTTCAAGCACTCCGCTTGCTTTCATTTCGCGCCAGAGGTCGTTTCCCTCTCTCGATCTCTCGCCCACGCCCGCAAAAACGGAGTATCCGCCGTGCTCCTTGGCGATGTTGTGTATCAGCTCCTGAATGAGCACCGTCTTGCCTACGCCCGCTCCGCCGAAAAGGCCGATCTTGCCGCCTTTTTCATAGGGCTCAAGCAGGTCGATGGCTTTTATTCCCGTTTCGAGTATCTCTATTTTGGGGTTTAACTGCGTGAATTCGGGCGGCTTTCTGTGGATGGGCATTCTTGACGAGCCGTTTATCTGGTTTCCTCCGTCAATGGTGTTGCCGAATACATCGAATAATCTGCCGAGGGTCTGTGAGCCTACGGGTACGGTTATCCCTTCGCCCGTCGCCTCGACATCCATATTTTTTGAAAGCCCCTGGCTTTCGGAGAGCATGATGCAGCGCACCTTCCCTTTTCCGATGTGGGCGGCTACTTCCATCACTTTTATCTTTGAGTCCGCTTTGATTATCAGCGCTTCATTTATTCTCGGAAGCTCGCCGTCCGGAAAATATACGTCAACGACAGAGCCGTTTATCTGGACTGTTTTACTGGTCATGATTTGCTCCTTTCGCCGGAGATCTCAGTTATCTCGCGGGTGATGGCGTTTTGCCTCACATGGTTATATTCGAGAGTGAGCTGTGAAAGCAGGTCTTTTGCGTTGTCATTCGCGTTTTTCATAGCGGTCATCCGCGAATTTTGCTCGCTGCAAAATGAATTGTAGAGTATTGCCCATATCTGCGCTCTCAGATAAAGAGGAATCACTATATCCGTTACCGTTTTTTTATTCGGAATGAATTCGCCCGTGTCGCCGTAAGCGTCCCCTCCGGTCTCGACCGGCAGTATTTTGCTTATTACCGGCTTATGATTCACACCGTTTCCGAAATCGGTGTAAATGACGTCGAGCGATGAGATAACGCCGTCTTTATAGAGCTTTTTGAATTCGTTTTCAAGGCATATTGCGGCCTCGTCATCCGGCTTTTTAACGGAGTGATTGAATGATTTATCGTATTTAACGCCTTCGTTTTCGAGGATCTGCTTCACCTTTTCGCCTATCACATAGATTACCGTATCGGGATTGCCCGCACTGTAGTTCGCGGCGCATTTTGCGATCTGTTTATTGAAATCACCCGCCAGCCCTTTGTCGCTGCCTATCACAAGGCACGCTTTGTTGCCCGGCAGGTCGGTGCGGGTGTATATGCTGTCAGACGGATTTACGGTTTTGAGTATCGCCTGCGCCTGCTTTGCGACCTCATTGAAATAAGGTCTGAATGAATTTATCAGCGCCTTTGAAGTCGTCAGCTTTGCGCTGGCAACGAGATACATGGCGTTGGTTATTTTTTGCGTATCTTTTACGCTTTTGATTCGCTTTTTGATTTCTTTTACAGAGCTCATTTATACCACCGTGCTGTCGGCGATCTCAAGTATTCTCTGCTTGATCTCGGGTGAAAAACTGCCGTTGCCGTCAATATCGGAGCAGAGATATTCGTCCTCGCGCTCTGCCTTTTCGCAAACCGCGTCGAGATAGAGCCTTGCCTGCTGCTCATCCATATTCTGAATTCTGTGAGCGAGAGCGGTAACGAGAATTATGACCTGCCTGTGTCTGGGTATGGGATTATACTGCTTCTGTTTGAGAATATTCATAAGCCCTCTGCCGTAATTGAGCTTTGATTTCGATGCGGCGTCAAGGTCGCCGGCAAACTGCATAAACGCCGCCATTTCTCTGTATTGAGCGAGGTCGAGGCGCAGAGTGCCCGTCGCTTTTTTCATTGCTTGTGACTGAGCGTCTCCGCCTATTCTCGAAACTGAAACGCCGACATTTACTGCAGGTCTCTGACCGCTGAAAAACAGCTCGCTCTCAAGGAAGATCTGCCCGTCGGTTATTGATATTACATTTGTCGGAATATATGCGGAAACATCGCCCTCCTGCGTCTCAACTATGGGGAGAGCCGTCATACTGCCTCCGCCGAGGCTGTCGCTCAGATGAGCCGAGCGCTCAAGCAGGCGTGAATGCAGATAGAATATATCTCCGGGATACGCCTCTCTTCCGGGAGTCCTGCCGAGGAGAAGCGATATTGTCCTGTATGCTACGGCGTGCTTTGACAGATCGTCATATACTATAAGCACATCCTTGCCCTGCGACATAAAGTATTCGCCGAGCGTACATCCCGCGTAGGGTGCCATAAATTCAAGCGGAGCGGCGTCGCTGGCAGGGGAGTTGACGATTATCGTGTAATCCATCGCGCCGAATTCCTTCAGCTTGTTTACAAGCGCGGCTGTGGTGCTCGCCTTCTGGCAAATTGAAACATATATGCAGATAACGTCTTTACCCTTTTGATTGAGAATGGTATCCACCGCGATGGCGGTCTTTCCCGTCTGTCTGTCGCCGATTATCAGCTCGCGCTGACCTCTGCCGATGGGAAACATCGAATCAATTGAGAGTATTCCCGTTTCAAGAGGGGTGTTGACGGGCTGACGGTCTATTATACCGGGCGCCCGCTTTTCTATCGGCCAATAGTCGTCCGCGTCTATTTCGCCGAGCCCGTCAATGGGGTTCCCGAGCGAATCGATAACCCTGCCGAGAAAATCCTCGCCTACGGGCATACCGGCGATGTGCCCGGTCCTTACGGCTTTGCTGCCGGCCGAAACAAATTCGTCGCTGTCAAAGAGGATGCAGCCTATCTGCTTCTCTTTTATATCCTGCACCAGTCCTTTTACGCCTGAATCAAATACGAGTATCTCATCGTATTCGGCGCTGTCAAGCCCGCTTATGAAAGCGATTCCGTCTCTGACCGAATCGACCGTGCCTATTTCTTCGCTGACGGCATGCAGTTCAAAGCCGGCCACCATTTTCCTCATCAGAGGCATAACCGACTTCTTTGAATCGTAGGAGTCAAGAGTATCGAATTCGCTCGTGAGCTGGTGAAGTCTTCCTTCTATGGTCCAGTCAAAGAGCTTGTTGTCAAATTCGAGCTTGAATCCCGTGGTTATTTTTTCGTCCTTGACGAATTTTAATTCTTTTATACCGTATCTGCGGCGAATGAGATTCTGAATTCTCTCAAATTGCTCCGCCGTCGGCTCACGGTCCGAATAAATGAATGCAGTTTTATTTCGGGCCATATCAGTTTTCCTCGCTGTCGAAGGAATTGAGGAAGGTTTCGTAAGCGTCCTCGCCGTCGAGTATCAGCTTCTGAGCGGCCTGCTCGGCGATCTCTCTTATCTGATTATTCGCCGATTTTATCATGGCTTTCTTCTCTTTTGAGGCTCTCGCCTTTGATTTGGCTATGATTTCGTCCGCCTGCTTCTTTGCGTCGGAAACGATTATCTTTGCCTGCTCACGGGCTTCCTGAGCGGCCTGCACCTTTATTTGTTCGCTTTCTTCCTTCAGTGAGTCAAGTTCCTTCTGATATTCTTCCTTTGCCTTCTCCGCTTCGGAGAGAGAAGATTTGTATTTTTCGTCAAGCTCGTCATAGTATTTATCTCTGTTATCCATGAATTTCTTGACGGGCTTATAGAGCAAAAAATACAATGCTGCAAAAAGAATCGCAAAATTAAGCATATGCAGCAGTATCTGCTGAATATCTATATTCAAAGGCATTGTAAGATCCTCCGGTTAAAGCACGAATATAAGCAAAATCGCGACTATGAGCGCGTAGATTATCGCAGTCTCGATAAAAACAAGACCGAGCATTACATTGGTCCTTATGTTGCCTGCCGCCTCGGGCTGGCGTGCGATGTTGTTTGAGCCGCTCTTGATGGATATCGCCATCGCCACTGCGCCTGCCGAAGCCACTGCGGCTATCATTATCGCGGCGGCGTAAGCCTTTGCTTTGGTCGTGCTGTCGGATGAGGCGGCTTCCTGCGCTTCCTGAGTTGCCGCCGCTGTCGTTTCTTCGCCCTCTGCCGCAAAAGCGGAGAGAGAAACGGCTGTGATTATGAGCATGACCGCCAAAACGGCAAATATTGCTTTAAGATACTTTTTCATGATTATTTAACCTCTTTTCGGTGTCTTTTTGTTTTTTGATTTTGTGTGGGGGCTCTGTTGATTCCCCGTAAAAAATTGAAACGAGCATAGTCAAAACGTATGCCTGTATCAGTGCGTGAAGCAGGGTAAACATTATTCCGACCAATACCGGTATCACATAGCTTGTAAGGGAGAAGTAATATACAAGCTCAGTTACGAGCGCTCCGGAGAGCAACGCGCCGAATAATCTGAAGCTCATCGAGATTGGGAGCGAAAAATCCTTTAGCGCCTTGCCTGCGCCCTTAGGCCCGTTTGTGACAAGCCCTCCGAGAAGTATTACGGAGTATGAGAATACACCCATGGCGATCGCCCCGTTTATATCCGAGAGCGGAGCGGAGAGAGATATCGACCTTCCCGCTGTCGTTACGGCCTGCACCCCGAATAATTCAAATATCGTGCTCGCAAAGATATACAGGCCTGCGGCAAAGATATAGCCGCCTATGAAAACAGGCTTGTGGCCGCTGTTTTCCTTCGCAAGCCCGGTAAACAGACCCACGGCTTTTTCGAGCAGATATTGGAATTTCCCCGGTCTCATGGTGAATTTCGGTATTACAAAGATCCTGACTGCCGCCGCGAATATCATCAGCACGGCGGATACTGCCATTGCGGAAATAAATCCGGGATTTACCTCGCCGACGATCGGCAGCGCGATTTTTCCGCTTTCGTGTAAAACCGCGTCGCGCATGACTTCTTTGACGGGTTCTTTCTCGCCTTGAGGAGGGGAGGTCAGGATTATTCCGACAATCAGCCCGATTATTATCAGACAGAATACAAGAGCGCTTATCAGGCGCCGCTTTTTACTCAAAATGAAGTCTCCTTCCTTTATTTTTATAATTAAGTATAATATCACTCTTTTCGTATTTTATCAACACTTTTTGATAAAAATAAATCGTTCGCATTGATTCAAAAAAATATTCGTGATATAATCGCCGTTAGAAATATATTTTACCGAAGGAGACGCGTATGCCTTTCAGAATAGAGAGAAACGATATTACCCTGATAAAGGCGGATGCCATAGTAAACGCCGCGAATAATTCTCTTTTGGGCGGCGGAGGAGTTGACGGCGCCATTCACGCAGCGGCAGGCAAAGGGCTTCTTGAGGAGTGCAAAACCCTCGGCGGCTGCAAAACGGGCGAGGCTAAAATTACAAAAGGATATAATTTGCCCGCAAAGTACGTTATCCACACTGTCGGTCCCGTATGGAGCGGCGGCGATTCCGGCGAGGAAGCTCTGCTTCGTTCCTGCTACCGCAATTCCCTGCGCCTCGCTGCCGAAAACGGATGCGAAAGCGTTGCTTTCCCGCTTATTTCAGCCGGTGTTTACGGTTATCCGAAGGATAAAGCGATCGAGGTCGCCTGCGATGAGATCAAGCGTTTTATCAAAGATAACGAAATCGATGTTACCCTCGTTATTTTTGACCGCGGCTCATTTGTTATCGGAAGCGGCAAATTCGGCTCACTCAGATCCTACATTGATGAAAACTATGTGAGCGAAACCGAGCGCAGATTCTCGCGCGAGGGAAACCTTCTCCACACTGCGGCTGTCGAACCTATGCCTTGTATGGGTGCGCCCGCCGCAAAAGCACCGACCGAAAAAAAGAAAAAACGCCCGCTTAAACGCAGGCTGTTTTCCGATAAAACCGCGGGCTCGCTTCCGGTTGAGCCGCGGGATGAGGAGCGTCTGCTTGGGCAGTCTTATGAAAGCGCTCAGTGTGATTTCTCGGACTCAAAGCCCGAATTTGTCATCGACGAATCTTTCAGCCGTATGCTTTTGAGAAAGATCGATGAGAAGGGGATGACCGATTCCGAATGTTATTACAGGGCAAATTCCGACCGCAAGCTGTTTTCAAAAATCAGATGCAATGCGGATTACAGACCCAAAAAAGAAACGGCGGTCGCCTTTGCCATTGCCCTTGAGCTTGATATTTCCGAGACGGAGGAATTGCTCGGCAAGGCGGGCTACCGTCTGTCAAATTCCATTCTTTTTGATGTGATAATCAGATATTTTATCGAAAACAAAATATACGATATTTTTGAGATAAACGAAGTGCTTTTCAGCTACGATCAGAAATGCCTCTGATATGTCGCTTCAAAAGCGACCAAATACGGATCCCGAAAGAATATAATGTGACTGCAAGCCGAAAGGTGAGCAGTCACAATCATTTTATGAATTATTTTTCAGGAGGATTCGTTATGAAAAACAACATCACAGAGGTCGTCTTCATTCTTGACAGAAGCGGTTCCATGGGAGGTCTCGAAGCCGATACCATAGGCGGCTTCAATGCCAATCTCAAAAAGCAGAGAGAGATCGGGGGCAAATGCTACCTGACTACCGTGCTTTTTGATAATGAATACGAGATGATCCACGACAGAGTGGATATCAACGAGGCGAAGGAACTGACAGAAAAAGAATATTTCGTCAGAGGAAGCACCGCGCTGGTGGACGCGATAGGCATTTCGATAGACCATATCGAAAAGATCCATAAATACGCCCGCCCGGAGGATGTGCCGGAGCATACCGTGTTTATCATCACAACAGACGGAATGGAGAATTCGAGCAGCAAATACACTGCGGCAGATGTCAAAAAGACCGTAAAGAAAAAGAAGAAGGAGGGCTGGGAATTCCTTTTCCTCGGCGCAAATATTGACGCGGTCGAAACCGCCGTCAGCTTCGGCATAGACGAAGACAGAGCGGTAAACTATGTCCCTGATTCCGTCGGCACCGTCAAGATGCACAGATCCGTCGCGGGAGCGCTTTGCTCAATGAGAACATGCGGCAGTATCTCCGATAAATGGTGCGGCGAAGCCAACGCAGATTATGAATCCCGCAAAGGCGCCAAAAAGTCACGCAAATCCAGATGAATTCCCGCATACCTTTTTCATTTACACCCTTTACCGATTGCATAAGGTAAATATGCCTCATCCCGTGAGTGAGCAATTTTTTGAGAGTGCAAATTATTGATTGCTCAGTTAATAAGTCGCACTCGATAGCCTTCTCCGAGACCGGAGAGGGTGCCCCGAAGGGGCGGGTGTGGCGATATTCCTATACACCCTTTACCGATTACGGAAGGTAAATGCGTCTCATCCCGTGAGTGAAACTTAATTTTCACTATGTAATTTTGATTATTCACAAGCATTTGACAACGTAGGGGCGACAACCTGTCGCCCGCTTTTTTATCGGCACCCGTTACCGAGCGGATGAGGGAAATATACAGCATCCCGTGAGTGAGCAATCTTTTGAGTGTGCAAATTATTGATTGCTCAGTTAATAAGTCGCACACCATAGCCCTCTCCGAGAAGGCAGTGATTCATAAACCAGTAATTTCTAAAATTAAGAACAACAATCATTTATTTGCGTAACTGTCAACATAGTTGGTTAAAAAAGGGAACAATGATCTTAATGATCTTTGTTCCCTTAATGTTATATTGTCCGACGAGCTGTTGGTTGAGCGGCGGTTTTGAGGTTTGATAATGATTTATGTTTCATTTCATTAATGTTGATGAGGTTTGGTTTTGAACAGTCTGAAATTATTATGTTTCGTTTTTTAATACATTCATAAAGTATTTGTTCAGATCGGATGGTATGTCAATAATCAAAGCCTTGTTTTCACTCATTATTATGTGGTAAATCAAAGAAATCTTTTCGCTGATTATCATTAAATCGGAGGACTTTCCCAAAACCAAACCGTCTTTTGAATTTATTGAAATTCGATATTTCGGAGAGTCGGCGAGCTTATATGCTACAGCATAAGCTGCTTTCGGTACAGTTGAGGAAAAATCGTCATAACGATTCCTGTCGCAAAATGATATTAAATCAATGAGCTTAATCAGATTGACATCCTTGATATCGGTGATTTTCTCTTTGCCGTTTGTGATTTTTGAAACCGTTATGTCATAATTTTCAGCGCTTGAATAAAAGGACCTGTACGATTTCCAATCGCTTGATTTACAATAAACATTCTCAGCGGAAGTTTTGCCGTCATTACTGTTACATACCAAAAACTGCTTATTGCCTTGTTTAACCAAATAACATTCACCTAAAGCTTCGCTTTGAACAAGCTGCGTGTTTCCCTCATCATAGGTTAATGATAAACCCGGCAGGAATCCATTTCTGTATTTAGTGCCATCAACCTCAATTTCGATTGAAGAGGATTCTTCTCCGTTCAAAGTTGATGTTTCTTCTCCGCCGTAAGATGGATCCGATTCGCGATTTATCTCTTCTCCTTTTTCAGAAGAAATAATTGTCGATTCGGATAAAGATGCTTCCTGATTAAACGGAGCATTTGGAGAGCCGACAGAACACGAAACGGCCGACAATACTATCATCAGAGGTAATGCTAAACCGATTATTCTTTTCATAGTATCTCCGATAACCTTATTACTTTTCCACATAGATTTATCAAATCCAAGGGATATGGTTCTTTGCTATTTCGATTATTACAGGAATGAGAAAATCTTTCAAAGCGACAGGTCCTGCAATTTTTAAGAATTCAAAAGCCATTTCACGAAATTCCATAGCCATATTCATATCCATATCAGCACCCATTGCATTGAACAACGGACCTATAAGCCCCGGAAAATAGGTGTAAATTATTGTTAATACAGACATTGTAAACAATCCGGCGCCTGGCATAATAACACCTCCCTGTTGCCATTCTAGCTTTTTTAATTAACCGCCAATTTGATTATCCTTCTGTTGCTTCGTTAGATTTGCTCAACAAAGTGAACAGCACTGTCATATTGTTTCGTAAGTTTTAAAATATACTCTTGAAGTTCACTGGGAAATTTGTATGCCTTCACATATAATCCTTCATAATAGACTTTTTGAATATATATATCTCCTTTATACTCTAATACATTTCTTACATTAGCATAAAACACTTCATCAGAGCTTTTCATATAGAGATTTAAATGCACAAAAGTATAGTCCTTTATATCATTCCGGTTAATAGGTAATTCTACAGATTTATATAAGTCGGTTTCATCGCAATCGTAATTAAACTGCATTATTCTTTTCCATAAATCTGCGTTAAAGTATTCTTCTTCTATTTCAATATGTTTCGAGTCTTCCGTATGATAAATATCTCCGATATAACAAGTCCAATTATCCATGTTGCCGTAATATGCTTTGAGATCATTCCAATCGGATTCCCGGCAGTAATAAATCGTTCCCGGAGCGCCAAAGGAAGGATACTCATCACTCCCACAAATAATAATTTTTTCATTTATATTATACCATTTTGTTTTTGATCTGAATAATCCTGACTCGTCTATATAAAAAGGATCGTTGATATCAAAATACCTTTTCTTGCTACCATCATCATTTGTGGTATTAAGCCCTGCATACTCCGGGAGAAAACAATTCTTGTAAGTAACACCATTGATAACAACCGTTTCCGGCTCGTAAGCTTTTACAGGAGTCTTCACAGAAAAGAAAGCCATTATCATACCCAGTATTAAAGCCCATACTTTCAGAAATATTCCCATTACTTTGTCCTCCTTTTAATACGTAATATCAAACTGATAATTATTCTTTATTGAAGGTATAGTTACTTCGCTCCAATTTGTTTCGGACGAACAATACTTAGAATAGAACGGTGCAAACAGACTTGTATCATTAAACTTCACATTCAAATATACATCTATCCAATCCACTTTGGGAAACTGAATTTGGGGTGTAAAAAAGCAGATCCACCAGCCAGCTTTGCCGTCTTCTTCATATATTGGATATGGTGTCTGAAAATATTCATGATATTTTATTAAAATATCAACAGTAAGTTTTAAATCTGGATCAACTTCATAAAAATGTCTATTGTAACTATAAAAATCATCCGTTTTGTAGATTCCTATTTCCGCACCTGCACCGAGATTCCAGTAATCTCCCTTCCAGATCCAGACTACATAGTATGTTGTTTTATTGCCCACAGTATTTTGAAATTCATATAATCGTCTGAATATCGGACCGCCCAAACTGAAAAAGTAATCGTATCCCATTGAATATCCTGCCAAACTCTGCCACATAAATGTTCCGTCATCATGGCTAACATAATTACCATTTCCATCTGGTTTAAATCCCAAGAAATATTGTGCCCATACAGCCCCACCGTTCATAAAGACGGGCATAAGATTTCTTAATCCGATCGGCCTGTCAAAAGTTTCGGTTAAATTTCCAAGCAGAAAAGGTATAATTTTTTTTGCTCCCGCTTCAAAAAACGGTAATACGAATTGAACATTCGGGTTACTCACAAAATCATTGCCGATTTTTTCTTTAATAGGTTCAAGAATTTCACCGTTAACTACCTCAAAAAACTTGCTTGTCGGGATAGCAAGTGAAAATGCTATGACTTTATCACTGATGCGGATCAGTTCACAAGCAGCATTGATCATTGTATCCCTTAAATTAGGAGCTTTCCCTTCGGAATCTGTATATTTTATCGGGTTATAGTAACAGTAACTGTACATATTACAGCCGAGGAAAAGATCGTTGCCTGCTATCATTTCTGTATCAGGGCTGAGAAATCTATGCCATTCAGGATTGTAATACCTTGATTTTAAATAATAGAAACCTGTTTCCGAATCATAGTAATATCCTTTATATCTGATCGGGTTTATGTCGGCAAGCGTCCCCGAAGAAGAAAGAATTTTTCCCCATGCATCATAAGTATAGGTTGCTACTATGTTGCCGGTTGGTTCAACCACATTAACAATGTTTCCGAGACAGTCATAAACATAATAATAACTGTTTCCGTTATAGTTAAAGCCTATAGGATTTCCGAAAAAGTCGTAGGAGAAATCAATTACATCATCTCCCGAAACCTGCCGCATAAGTAAGTCGCCGGAGTATGTATAATCTGTATCAACTCCATTCAGAATCTTTTTACATCTGGTGCTTTTTCCCTTATACATATAGATAGCATTTGTTCCGTTTCCGCTGAAAACATTAAGACAGTTATATCTTGTCCAGTTCATCCTGTATCCTTTGTATGATATAGGATTGCCGCCCGCATTGTAGGTAATACTGTGTGAATCATATGAAGTCAGCTGATCTTTCCAATCAGAATTGCCGTAAACAAAAGTATGTTCAACAGAATATCCCTTTGAAACCTTAATAATGTTCCCTCCGGAATCATAAGTGTATGTATAGGTATCGTTACCGATGGTTTCACTCGTTAGCTGATTTAACTCATTATAGGTGTAATAAGTCGAATTACTGCCGCTTGCAGTAGAAACAAGATTATTGGATGAATCATACTGTAAACTATACTGCATCAGTGTGTTTCCGGTAAAATCCTTAACCGAGTATTGGGTGGGCTTTTTGTCAAAATCTCCTGTTGTTGAGTTGTCAGAGTAGGCATACTCATTAATTATGGGGCCACATGTGGAACTTAAAACTCGGCAGCAATGATCATAAACATACTGCATGTTTGCTGTAACCGCGCCTTCAACAGTCACTAACTCGGGCAAAGCTTTATCATTCAGATGATAGTTGCCCTCATAAATTACATTATTATCTTTTGAAAATGTGTAATGAGACAAATTGCCTGCCATATCATATTCATACAAGGCTTTTGTCTTGTCTTCCCCTATCACATGAGCCGGTAATCCGTATAAAGCATAATCGATATAGCAGGAAGTGGGAATTCCCATCGGCCATTCTATAACTGAAGATACTTTTCCGTTCTTTCCATACCTATATCCGTGCAATACCGTAGTCTCAAATCGATCTACGGAAAGGCTTAAATCATCACTATTATAACGGCGAGAAAATGTTTGATAATTGGGATACAAGCGTGATAATAACTGATTGAAATTATTATAAGTATCTCTGAACAACAAGTTTTGACCAATGTATGCTTCATTTAGATTTCCATAGGAATATGTGAAAGAATAATCAGTTGAGTTATGATTGATATTGGAGATTTTTCCGTCAGCATAAGTTATATTAACATCGGCATTAATCGTACCGCTTCCCCCGGGAACACTTTTACTGAGCAATTCATCTGTGTTGGGATCATAGGTAAAAGTCTGAGATTCTCCATTACTTTTTGATATTCCTACAATCAAACCGATTTTGGCCTGATCATTGTTATCGTAAGTATATGTCGTTGTAATACCGTCAGCATCTGTAAATGTTTTGACATAGTTACCGTTTTGAATATACGTAACGGATTCAGTTGAAGAATTTTGAGTAGAAGTTGAAACGGTATGAGTCAAGACCTGCCCGGAATTATTATAAGAGTATCCAATTGTTGACCCTTCGGGGTTTTCGATTTCAGTGATGTTACGATTTGAATCATAAGTAATTTCTATGGTGGATGATTTACCGCCTGTGGTCTGCTCAATTGATACTATATCAACGGAATCCGAGGCTAACGAATAATTCTCAATATAATCGTAACCGTTTGATACTGAAATCAACGCCCCACTGTTATCATACTCAAAGTGATTTCCGTAATTACTTATGTAAGCAAAAGCATCATAGAAATAAGCCTTGCCTATTTGTTTAGAATAGATAAACTTAAACTGAGCATAAGTACAATCTGCGGTCAATTTTACGGCAGTAGATCTTAATTGCTCCGCTCCGTCAATAGAAGGATCATATTTTAAGGTGATCGTATCTGTTTCAGTACTGTTGTCATAGAATAAAGTAACTTGTATCTCAAATAATCGGTTGTTTTCAATATTAGAGGCATATGCAGCCGCTTTACCTCCGAAAATTAACGTTTGACCGGCTTCTTTATTGACTTCAATATTTTGATATAAGACTTTATTCGTATCCGGTAAACCGTTGATAACAAAGCAATTGCGTGTTCCGTTAGTTCTTATACCGTCAGCTGATTGAAGGTTTATTCCGCTCCATTTTGATGCAGATAATCCGTCTGAAGTTGACCCGATTGAAGGAGCATTTGTCTCATATGAAAAATCACTGTTTTCAACGAGGTTATAACATCCCGGGCCGTCTCCCATTTCTATCTGAATGTTGTCAATATATGCAATATCACCGATGTTACAATTGGCAAATTCAATGAAAAAGTGAGCATTTGAATAGGCACCTGTAATTTGGACTCCCGATAAGCTGAATCTTTCCCAGCCGTTGGTTCCATTTATCCATTCACTTCTTTTTGGCTGCCATGTCGAGTTATTATACATATATGTAGCACCGAACGCAATGCCGCGCTCATCTTCAGTTATCGGAGCAGACGGCTTAAAAAACACATCAAGTGAAATTGAAAAAACGCCGGCATTAATTTGAGGAATTGTGCCTAAATCCTGATCTATTTCTATTATGGAATTTTCACCTGTTGCAATCAACTTTAAGGATTTTCTTCCTACAGAATGCATTTCATCAGTAATTTCATAGCTACCGTTAATACACTGTAATGAAGTCCAGTATCCGCTACCTTCAAACCCATGATTTTTCAGCATGTTTTGGGAAATAGCTTGAAGCTCAGACTTGTTTTCCAATTTATTGAGCTTATAGTAGTTGTTTTCGGCACAATAATTCAAATATTCTGTTTGACCGTTACCGTTTGTTTTGGTCAGAGCGTGGCCTAATCTATCAAAGCTAAAGTTGAATTGGGCATTTATACTGCTTGACATAGTCATTGATGTGTTTCCCGAAGAGAATCCGGTTTCGTCACTTTGGCTGTAATAAAAATATCTGTAAGAATACCTCTTGGATATGGAGTATACTCGGTTTATTTTTTTGTTGTTGTATGAAATTAAAAAAGGTCTGTAATCCTGATGATCTATTTTTGTAAGTCTGTTTTTACTGCTGTAATCAGAATAATCAAGTAAAATATCTCTGTTACCGGGGAAAGACATTTCCGTTAATAGAGTATTGTTATTATCTTCAGTATAAACAAAACCGATTATTCTGTCAACATTGTCTGTAATACTTATAAGGTTATTGTTATTGTCATATGAAAAGACAGCTTTTCTTCCTACCGGATCAGTAACCTGAGTTATTTTTGATCCTGAATATGAAATAATCTGTGCATTGCCGTTTTTGTCTTCTATCCTGTATAATTTATGGTTATTGTCAAAATATTTTTTATTTCCGGCAGCGTCTTCCCGATACAATACATTACCGCCTGCAATTATTTTGTTTGAGGGATCAAAACTGTCTATAATTTCATTACCTGATTGAATATAGTAGTGAAGAGTTCCGTCAGAATCAAAGTATTTATACCTATACCCGGATCCGTACAAATCACTGTTTTGTGAAATAGGAATAAGTGCCTCTTGAATGTTAAGATGAAAACGCAAGCCAACATTCATATCACTATACACTTCTGAATATATTTCTGCAGCATTTGAATTATAGACATGACTGATTTGAATGGGCATTAAATTGCCGGTCATACTGATATCATTCTTTATGTACGTTAAACTCCCATTGTGCAGATTCACAAACGGAATTTCATAATCATCAGAGTTTTCAACAGTCTCATATTCCCAATAATTCTCATAACCTATGTTATTACTGTATGACACGGTAATAACCGGGCGATTTCCAGATGAATTGTCTGATGAGAAAAACCTTGAACTGCAATTTGCTGATTCGTCGTTACTGGTTAAGAGAAAGCCGTTATTGTTGCGTCCCTCATACCAATTCCTTACCGATTTGGTTATGTCAAATATATAATCTTTATTTCCGCTGCCGGTCAGATAATATTGATAATCTATCTGTTGAATCCCATCGTTTTGGGGACCGTCTTCGTCAGTTGAAACAGGCTGATTGTTCCATGTGATTGAGTCGCTGTTCCATGTAGAAACTCGAGACAGATCAAAAGCGTAAATCCATTTTGAAGTGTTTCCATATAGTATATTGTTTTGAGTTATGCCTAAAGTTGCATTGTAGATCACACTTCCTTCCGGCAACTCCGGAAGCGAAAATTTCAAATATGATCGAGTCCGGGTAAGGATTGTTTTACCAACATTGAGATATTCGTTATCTCCGTAGTTTGTGTTTGGAGACAAGCGAGATACATAGGCATCTGAAACAGATGATGGCGAAACCGAGATAGAGGGTATTAAGTAAACGGGAAATTGTCTGTTGCTTTCATTGAGCCACTCACTATCCGGAGTAATCGTCAGAGAATTGTTCTCAAAATACATCTCGATATTATGGCATTCTTCTCCTGATGAATCAAGCATATACGGCGCGTTGATAACGAAAATCGGATATTCACTTTTACTGTTATCATACAGTGCTATTGATCCGTTATTTTGCTTTTTCTGTATTAAACCATTTAATCCAACATCAAAAGAATAAGAAGGTATATTTGACTTTTCTTTTATTTCAATGGTTTCTTTTACAACGGCGGAAGTGATATCAATTGTTAAATCAGCATTATCAAACACTTCTTCATATTTAGCAGACGAGTTTTTCTCATCCACTTTGATAATTTCTGTATTATAGTTTTTTATTTCTTTGTCAGAAAGATTATACACATCAGATGATCTGATTTTTTCACGGGCTTGCAATTCCGAATTTTTGACAATAACGGATTTGGCTTTGGGATTGATTGTTTTATTATTTGAATTCACCCCAATGGTTAATGTATAACCGTTTTTCCCGATAACTATAGTATTGTCAATTATATTTTGCGGCAACCTTATATCTAAAGGCGTTGATGTCGGCGTATATGTTGCCTGACCTTTAGAGTCGATTCTTTCGTTGTTGAGGACTAAACTGTTATCATATTCTTCCCATTTTCCCGTTGAAGCAAGGTAATGAACCGGAAATGGATACAGAACCGCTGTATATGTTCCGTCTCTATGTTGGAAATGCTTTGTGTAGGCAGAACGCAGTTCAACTTTTTCTCCTACTATCGGATCATTAAGTTTAACTTTATTGTTTTCAATAGTAACATCATCCGCTCCGCTGTAGCCACCATTACCACCTACTAAAGGCTCTCCTTTTAGCGCACTTTTATGAGCAGGTTCAAGTGAAACTTTTCTGCTCCCATATGCCTTTGCTATGGGAGAAATTGACTGAAATACAAAAATCAAACATAACACAATTAGGAAAAATACTTTAACAACTCTCATAAATACCCCTCCTGCATAGTATTCTCAACTAATAAAGTTGATATCTGAAAGTCTATATGTTAATATGTCCTTGTAACCTGATAGTCAATGCTGTCAGCTGCTCCGCCGGAGCCGGAGATTTTGTAATTAACAGTAATTCTGTATGTACCGGTACTTGTTAGCTGTTGAGTATGAGAGCCGGAATAAGTGTAGCTGTAGCTCGTATCAACCCATTCGTTGTTAGGCTGACCGATATTCACTCTTGTCCAGAATAAACCGAGAAATCGTTTTTCAACATAACTTGTAATTACACCTTTTGTTGTTACTCCGCTTATTCCCGTATAATTTAGATCAATACTCAATTTTCCAGAGCTTGAAATTGAAGCTGATGTATAAGTTGAAACCGTGTTGTTATACTTTGCGGGATTATCAGATGGTGGAGTTGATGTCGCCGCTGTGGAAAGCAACATTGCAGAAATTAAGATTACTGATAAGAATGCGGTAAAAAGATTTTTCATGGTAGTTTCCCTCACAATTCATTTATTGAGAACATTTTTGCCCTCTGTAATATATAACGGAGAAAAAGGACAAAGCGGGACAGATTTTTTGGATTTTTCAAAAAATATGAAAATTTTTGCAAAGGCTGTCCCGTTTACGTTTTTTGTTCCGCTATAGTTATTGAAGGGTACGGAGGATTTATGCTGTACATCTATCTGAGCATAATTGAAAATGAAGAAGATAAAGATCGGTTTGAAGCGATTTATCTTGAAAACAGAGACATAATGTTTTCGTACGCGGTTTCGATTTTGAAAAATCATCACGATGCGGAAGATGCCGTTCATAATGTTTTTTGGTCGCTTGCGGAAAACTTTTCCCTGTTTTCAAACAAAGTTAAAAACGAAACGGATATAAAGAACTATTTGCTTATTGCCGTTAAGAATAAATCAATAGATATTTTAAGGCGCAGAGATAATCAAAAGAAAATCGAAGAAGCGATCAAAACAGAAAACAAGAAATCGGTTGATGACGATTTTGTCGATGTGATCGAAAAAGAGAATTTGTATGAAAATGTTTTGAAAGCCATTAACATTCTCGAAGACAATTACAGGGATGCTCTTTATATGAATCTCGTTATGGAATTATCATCAAAAGAAATATCAAAACTTACGGGAGAAAAACGGGAAACGATAAGGAAAAGAATCTACCGCGGCAAAAAGCAGTTAATAAAAATACTTAAATCAAGGGAGGATAGCTGTGACTGAAGTTCAATTGAAAGAAGCGTTTAGAGAATCGTATACATTAAGCTTTGAAAGTATTCGGATAATACCGGAAGCATCTTTTTCCGATGAATTTGAAAGAAAAATGAATAAACTCATTACGGCGAGAAGAAATCCCCTTTGGAATTATGTTAATTCCACAGCAAAGAAAGCTGCCGCAATTATTATCGGAATTATCATTATCGGAGCAGCCGGCATGAGCGTAAAAGCAGTCAGGGATCCTGTAATTCAATTTGTTAAAACGATTTATGAAAAATTCATATCGGTAACTTTTGACGGAGAGACTACCGATATGATCCAAACTGTTTACAAAATAACAAGTATTCCAGATGGCTTTCACTTAAGTGAAAAAGAAATTTCAGACAGCAAAGTGTATTATAGTTTTAATGATAAAAATGGCGTTGCAATTACTTTTGCTCAGCATACAAGCGAATACGGCCAATTAACATTTGATAACGAAAACTCTGTTTCAAATGAAATACAAATTGACGATTTAGCTGTAACCATAATAACAAACACTAAAGATAAAAATTTCAAATACGCTTTTTGGGAAAATGAAGGTTACATATTTGAATTAACCTGTTTCGCAGAGCTGACCGAAAATGAGTTTATTGAAATAATCAGATCCGTTGATGTAATTGAATAAAAGTATCCAACTCATATAAGTGTATTATCTATCGGAGAAGATTGACTGTTTTTTATATAATGTTCATTTTTTATCCAAGCATAATGACACATTATGCGCCGATTCATCAAAACGAAGTGCGAATGTTGTTTGGGGTGTTAGGGGATTTCCCTAACAAGGTGATTGAGAATGAAAAGCAAAAATCACGCATGAAGGTCATTTCGGGACCGAGATGCACTGCTTGCCGGAATGAAATAGACCGTATTTATAAAAAAGTTAATTTGATTTTCCCGTAAGGGCGCACTTCTATATTAATATCGAAAATATGAATATCCGTGCGGTTATGATAAAAGGAATTATCATACTAAGCTCGCTTCGCTCATAAGGGGAATACCCCTTCGTGCAATCACTACCCAAAAGCGATTCGGCAAGCAAGGCAATGGTATATACCATTACAGCTTGTTAGGGGAGTTTCCCCTAAGACCCCATACCAACATTGATTAAAATCAATGAAGCTGAATTTAATAGTTTTTAATTTTTGCCGCCCAGGTAGCAACCTGTTGCGAAGGACAGAGTCCTTTCCGATTGCGGAGCAATCTCAAAGTGAGCGAAGCCGAACGTCCCGCAGGGCGCAATGGCACCGCAGGTGTATAATTGCGCATAACAAACAAGTTGTTATGGTTTAAGGTTTATTCTTAATAAAAAGCAATCACAGTTCCCGAACCGGAGCTGTGATTTTTGTTTCATAATGTCTCAATATTTGGTTTCGAAAATTCTATTGACAAGGAGATAGTTGTGTGATATATTTATTGTGACAACAGTCACTACTATTGAAGGAGATATGCTTATGCCGGCAAAATTGAAGAACGCTCCCGAAAGAATTATCGGATACATTGATTCGTTTTATGATGAATACTTGCGCGCCCCTTCTCTCAGAGAAATAGAAAACGCTATTGGTATTTCACGTCAGACTTCTATGAGATACTTAAAAAGATTAAGTGAAGACGGAGTGTTAAAGTATGATGGTTCTGTCGGAACAATTGTTACCGAACATATAGAAAAACTGACATCGAAAAAAACAGAAGAGTTAAACATCGTAGGTAAGATAGCCTGCGGTAATCCTGTAACCGAAGAAGAAACAAGAATAGGAACTATTGATTTCCCGATTGCACTGCTCGGTTCGGGTGAATATTTTGTTCTGCAGGCATACGGCGATTCAATGATTGATGCCGGAATAGAAGAGAATGATCTGGTAATAGTCAGAAGACAATCTACCGCCGATTACGGAAAGATTGTAGTTGCCATTGATGAGAATAATGAAAACACTCTCAAAAGATTTATGTATGACAAAAAGAAAAAGCGCCCGTATCTTCATCCCGAAAATGATAAGTATGATGACATTTATCAGAATGAAATTAAGATACAGGGTGTGGCGGTTAAGGTTATTAAAAATCTTGAAGGATAATATAAATTGTACTTTTATCGGATAGAAAATATTTTATGATGTCGGATACTTTTTTAATTAACTGAAAGGATAAAGTGTCAAAACCCCGATACCGGTATCGATAAAAACACGAAAAAACAGCAGCCTCGAAAAGAAAGAATATTTTTTAACGAATACGAGGAGAATAGTGATTGAAAGAAACTGACTTAAGCGAAGCAATCGAAAAAGCAGACGAAATACTGGAGTATTACTACAAAAATCCCGATGAAGAAAACGCACCGTCGCCACCGCACGAAAACAATCTCGCTTCATTTGATGAAAACGGAAATCTTACAGTCAAGAATCATGCCGCATTCTGGCTGCCCGAAATAGAGATTGAAGATGAGGAAAAAAGCATTAAATATGTAGTTGACGGAACATACGACGGGAATTCATTTCTTCATAATAAACTGAAAAGAATTATCGACAATGTTGTAAATAATCTGAAAATGACTGATAATGACATTACCGGTCAAGAGGGCGAAGACAATGAATAAGTTCTCTGACCGTAATGATATAGTAACCAACCCTGTATCAATGACAGTTGCCGCAGAAAAGGAGGAAAAAGTGAATACGGCAGCAAAAACAAAAATCACAGCACTGTATTGCAGATTATCCCAGGAAGATGAACGCCTCGGCGAATCAATGAGTATTCAGAATCAGAAAGAAATGCTTCTGAACTATGCCAAAGAGAACAAATTTTCAAACCCCGTTTTCTATGTTGATGACGGATATACCGGAACCAATTTCGACAGACCCGGTTTCCAGCAGATGCTTTCCGATATGCAAAACGGTAAAGTATCCGCTCTAATAACCAAGGATCTTAGCAGACTCGGCAGAGATTCCACAATGGTCGGATATTATCAGAAATATGTATTTCCCCAGCTGGAAGTCAGATACATAGCCGTAAATGACAATTATGACTCCGCGAATCCAAACAGCACCGATAATGATATGGCGCTGTTCAAGAATCTGTTTAATGAGTTTTATCCGCTTGATACCAGCAGGAAGATCCGTGCGGTTAACCGTATGAAAGGCGAAAGCGGAAAGACACTTACCACAATGATTCCATATGGATATGTCAAAGATCCCGATGACAGTAATCATTGGATTGTCGATGAAGATGCTGCAAAAATTGTAAAGCATATTTTTGCATTATGTATGGAAGGAAAAGGTCCTCATCAGATAGCGGATATTTTAACCAAGGAAAAGATATTGAATCCTACCGCATACAAAATTGAAAAAGGATTGCCGGTCGGATCTGTGGTAAAAGACAGTCCGTACCGCTGGAAGCAATCGACCGTAGTTCATATTCTTGAAAGAAAAGAATATACCGGATGCACGGTAGCGTTCAAAACTTATACCAATTCTTTATGGGATAAAAGACGAAGAGAGAATACTGCCGACAAGATGGTCATTACTCCGGCAACTCATGAAGCAATCATTAACGAGGACACTTTCAATAAGGTTCAGCAGATCCGAGAAAATCGCCATCGCAGAATAAAATCGGAAGAAAGAGAGAATATTTTCTCAGGTTTGCTTTACTGTTATGATTGCGGCGGAAGGATGAACAGCTCACGAACCGGATCGGGTGACAAAATTCAATATATTTATGAATGTTCAACGCATCACACCGATATTTCGGAGTGTAAGACGCACTACATCCGTGAATCAGTTCTGAAGGAGTTGGTATGGGAACATCTGAAGGAAGTCATTTCATTCGTTTACTGCCATGAACCATATTTTCGTGAATATATGAAGCGGGTGAGTGAGAGTGTCAGCAAACAGGAACTGAAGTCTCTGAAAAAGCAGCTTTCCCTTGCAGAGAACCGTATAGCAGAAATAGACAGGCTTTATACAAAGACCTATGAGGATAATGCTAACGGCAAAATATCTGATGAACGATTCAGAATGCTTTCAGAAGGATATGACTCAGAGCAGGCAGAACTCAAAGCAAAAGCAATACAGTTACAGAAACAGATTGATACACAGGAACAGAATACAGAGAATATTGACAGGTTTGTTTCACTTGTCAGATCTCACATAGAAGATGACGTTCTTAACGGATACAATCTTCACGAACTGATTCAAGGCATATACATCGAAAACTGCGATGTGGATAACAATACCGATGAGAACATCGATGATGATGACAACGGTGAATTTATCATTTACAGCAAGAAACCCAAGATGTCAAGTGCAAAGAAACACCGCATCCGCAAAATACACATCAAATACGACTTTATCGGTTTTATTCCCGTTAAAAGTCTGATGCGGTATGCCGAAGAATCAGAACAAGCCCAAGGCAAAGAAATATCGGCGTGACCTGAATCACGCCGAACCTCTTGATAATATTGATTTTTTTGGTATTATCTTGAAAAATCCAATAATACTGGTTTACGACCCGCCCGCAGACTGGAGAGGGTGCCCCGAAGGGGCGGGTGTGGCGATATTCTTATACACCCTTTTCCGATTGCATAAGGTAAATACGCCTCATCCCGTGAGTGAAATTTAATTTTTCGCTCTGTAATTCTGACTATTTATAAGCATTTGACATCGTAGGGGATGATGCCCTCGGCATCCCGCCACAAGGATATGCGGAGCATCGGTCCTCTTCTTGCTTTTATTCCAAGGTCAGTATCTTCTCTGCCGATGTCAGCCACGATTCTCCGTTTTTGCGCAGAGTTCTCTGAAGGCTCGAAATCATCACGGCATTGACTCTGAAAGTCTCTCCCTGCTTTGCCTCAGAGGTTGAAATCGTTCCTACCGAAGAGAGCACAAACGGCTCCGAATTGCTCATTCCGAGATATATCATTATATGGCCCTGATAATAAATGAAAGTGCCGGGCGGCGAGTTCTTCAGCGTTTCCATCTTGAAATAATCCGCTCTCTGCGAGCAGTCAACGGGCGTAAATCCCGATAAAGATATCTGCTGACCCGCCCTTCTCGGCATTTCAAAGCCGAAGCAGAGGAAAATTTCGCGTATTATCCCGGAGCAGTCGTTTGAATTGAATGAGCCTGCCCATCCGTAGGCGTCCCCCTGCAGCTTCAGCGCGAGAGAGATCACATTGTTGAAATTATAGGGCATATATCCCTTGCTCACGTCCGAATTTGAGGGGATGAGCGAATACGCGTCCGAAATCGAGCCGTCCGATAATCTTACCGGGAGCCTGACTATATAGTTTCCGTAAGTGTATCTCGAGCCGATCGATTCGGGCGCTTCTTTCCTTGAAACAAGCTCCATTTTTGTGCCCATCGGCAGCAGCAGACCCGATAGCTGCGGGCAGTAAGGGTCATCCGCAAGGCGCAGATTTTTGCCGGTTACTATGAGGAATTCATCGGGCTCCTGCCTCCTGAGCCAGTCTGATCTTGAGGGGCATATTGCAGTTTTGTCCTTTTCTATCCAGCCGCTGACCCCGTAGAGAGATACAAAATACCAAAGCCCGTCTCTGCTCTCGTGCAATACCGCGAGCGGAGCGAAAGGCATATAGTCGCTCATTATGAATTCATCGTGAAAAAGGTCGTCATATTCATTGTTGGCGTAGTCCGCCGTCGGATATTTGCGCAGAGTGGCTCTCTCGGTCGAGAAGCCGAATTTTACATTTACTCTTTCGGGGATTCCGTCGGTGTTTATGTTTTGGTTCAGAGAGTAGCGGTATTCGCTGCCTATCTGCTGAGAATTTACAAAGAATTCCGTTTCAATATTATCAAGCGGAATCGAATTTATCAGCCTTTTGACATCCTCGCCGCTCACCGTTTCTCTGTATTCATTAAGAGCTATTGATTTGCCGCCGAATGAAATCAGCTTGTTGTTTTCTTTGTTGAATCTTTCTATCTGCGGCAGCGACATAACCGTTGAATTATATTCCTCTTTTTGCCAGTATTCGGCTGAGGTCATCTCTCTTGTTACTCCCGGCGCCAGCCTGATATATTCATCCTCGGGCACCTTGTTTCTCGGCGTGAGTACAATGGGATCTAGCCGTCTGCAAGAGCACAGACAGCCTAAAACAGCGCATATTATCAATATCACGGAGAGAGCCTTTTTCATAAAATCAATCCTTTATGTCATTATATCAAAACTCTCTTTTTTAATCAATATTCTTCAATAAAAAACTTGCGGAAACAAATCGCTTCCGCAAGTGATTTCGTTTTATCTTTCTTCTCTGAAATATGATAGGCCGAGACTTGCAGGGGGAAGATTTTCCCTCTTCTTTCTTGTACTGACTATTATAAGCACAAGTATTGTTACAACATAAGGCGCCATTTTAAATATTTCCTGAGCGCCCATTGAAAGGCCCGGAATATAATTGTGAATTATAAACAACCCGCCGAAAACAAACGAACCGATTATACCGATATTCGGCCTCCAGATTGCGAAAATAACAAGTGCGATTGCAAGCCATCCTCTGTCACCGAATCCGTCATTTGACCATACGCCGTTTGCATAATCCATAACATAGTAAAGACCGCCGAGACCTGCAATAACAGAACCGATAATTGTTGCCCCGTATTTATAGGCGCTTACATTTATTCCGTCGGCGTCGGCAGTTGCAGGGCTTTCGCCAACAGCTCTAAGATGAAGACCGGATCTTGTGTGGTTGAAGTAATATGTTGCTATAAAAGCAATTATTATTGCAGCGTAAGCAAGAAAGCTGTATGAGAATAAAAGCTTACCGATTACACCGAGTTTATCTGCAAAGGGGAGTGTTGTTCTGAATGCGTTGCTTGTATTTGAAAGAGCTATTGAAGGTATTTCGGTATTGCCGGAGAGTTTTATAAGAGATCCGCCGAAGAAATTACCGAAACCAACGCCGAAGGTGGTAAGAGCAAGGCCGGTAACATTCTGGTTAGCCCTTAATGTTACGGTTAAAATAGCATAAATAAGGCCCATGATTGCGGAGCCTAAAACAGATGCCAGCAGGGGAACAAGCACGGCAAGCACGCTGTTGAATGATGATGTATGTGTTTCATACATAAAAGCACCGATTACACCGCAGATGCCGCCAACATACATTACACCAGCGGTACCGAGGTTAAGGTGGCCGCTTTTTTCTGTTATTATTTCTCCTGTTGAACCGTAAAGAAGAGGAATTGCCTGCATAATTGCTCTGGTTATAAATGCAACAATCATTGCTCATTTCCCTCCTTTACTTCGGGTTTTGTTATAACTTCTTTTTCACGGAACTTGATTTTATAATTTATAAAGAATTCGCTGCCTATTATAAAGAATATGATTATTCCCGTAATTATTTCCGAGAACGAATCATTAAGCGAAAAAGTAGTGGATATTTCTGTTGCTCCTTTATCAAGGAATACAAGCAGCAGTGAAGTCAGAATCATATATATCGGGTTGAATTTTGCAAGCCAGGAAACCATTATAGCTGTGAAGCCTCTGCCGTCTGCCGCATTGCTTGATACGGTATGGTTAGCTCCTGCAACAAGCAGCAGGCCCGCTATTCCGCATATTGCGCCTGATAGAAGCATAGTACGGATAATTACTTTTTTAACATTTATACCGATATATCTTGCTGTGTTTTCACTTTCGCCCACAACAGAAAGCTCATAGCCGTGCTTTGAATATTTAAGATATATATACATAAATATTGTTAAAGCAAGAACAATAAGTATATTGAAAAGGTATTTGTTGTTGCCTATATAAGGAAGCCACCCGGCACTTGACGAGGCGTTGATAATGCCTATTTTTCCGCTTCCTTTTGGGTTTGACCAAATATAAGAAAAGTAAGAAAGAATCTGAATTGCAATATAATTCATCATCAGGGTGAACAGGGTTTCATTTGTATTCCATTTTGCTTTAAAGAAAGCGGGGATAACCGCCCAAACTGCACCGGCAATAATGCTGGAGCAGATCATCAGGGGATAAAGAATATAAGGCGAAAGCTTCTCGCCGAAAAGTATCATACAGGCTGCCGTTGCCAGACCGCCTATAAGCACCTGGCCTTCAGCGCCGATATTCCAGAATTTCATTTTGAAAGCGGGAGTAACGGCAAGGGAAACACAAAGCAGCATGGCAAGGTCCTGCATCAGTCCCCAGCGTCTTCTCTCTGTGCCGAAAGCGCCTTCAAACATTGTTTTATACATTTCAAGAGGGTTCTCGCCGGTCACAAATACAATTACGATTCCGCAAACAATCAAAGCGGCAATAACTGACAATATTCTTATTAGCCAGCTTTTCCAGAACGGCAGACCGTTTCTCTTGATTATGTGAAACAGAGGCTCGTGGGCTTTTTTACCGGTATTATTGCTCATCGCCATAGCCTCCTTTGCTGTTTTTAGTCATAAGAATACCCAGCTCTTCTTTTGTTGTGTTTTTTGCGTCAACAATTCCGGTAACCGAGCCTGAGCTGAGTACCATTATTCTGTCACAGAGTTCAAGCAGAACATCAAGGTCTTCGCCAACGAAAATAACGGCAACGCCGTTTTCTTTTTGTTCATTGAGCAGGTTATATATAAGATACGATGAATTTATATCAAGACCTCTTACCGGATATGCTGCCATAAATACGGTCGGGGCAAATGCTATTTCTCTGCCAACAAGTATTTTCTGCACATTGCCGCCGGAAAGGCGCCTTACCGGGGTTCCGATTCCCGGTGTAACTACTTCAAGGTCAGAAACAACTTTTTCTGCCAGTTTTTTAGGTGCTCCTCTTTTAAGGAATGCGGTTTTTCCTTTCCTGTAGGAACGGAGCATCATATTATCGGTTATATCCATATTGCCTACAAGTCCCATACCAAGGCGGTCTTCGGGAACGAATGAAAGCCGTACCCCCAGCTCTCTTATCTGCAGGGGAGTTTTTCCCTTGAGATTATCCGCTTTGCCTGTTTTTGGGTTGTTGTATACAATTTCACCGCTGTCAAATTTCTGAAGGCCTGCAATTGATTCAAGCAGTTCTTTCTGCCCGCTGCCGGCAATACCGGCTATGCCGAGTATTTCTCCGCTTTTTGCAGTGAATGAAACGCTGTCAAGGGTTTTAATTCCATCTGAATTGGTACAGTTCAGGTTCTCAACTACCAGCCTGTCTTCACAGCCTTCGGGTTCGCTGCGGTCTATATCCAGGCTGATTTTTTTGCCTACCATCATTTCGGTAAGCTGTGACTCATTTGTTTCTTTGGTAATAAGTGTTCCGATATATTCTCCCTTTCTCAATACCGATACTTTATCGGAAATTGAGAGCACTTCATGTAGTTTATGGGTAATGATAATAATTGATTTGCCGTTCTCTTTCATTTTTCTGAGAACTGTAAAGAGTTTATCGGTTTCCTGAGGAGTCAGAACCGCCGTGGGTTCATCAAGGATAAGAATATCTGCGCCTCTGTAAAGAACTTTAATTATTTCAACAGTCTGTTTTTCAGAAACAGACATTTCATATATTTTTTTGTTCGGGTCAATATCAAAGCCGTATTCTTCACTGATTTTTTTGATTTGTTCAATGGATTTTTTCAGGTTGTATTTACCGGTATCTTCCATACCCAGAATAATATTTTCTGCAGCAGAAAAAACATCAACAAGTTTGAAATGCTGATGTATCATTCCTATCTTATATTCAAAAGAATCTCTGGGGGAGCGGATAACAACCTCTTTGCCGTCAATAAAAATCTGGCCGTGATCGGGAAAATATATTCCGCAGATCATATTCATCAGCGTGGTTTTACCGCTTCCGTTTTCACCGAGTATAGATAAAATCTCGCCCCGGTTAACAGTTAAGTTTATGTTTTTATTTGCCGCAATACTTCCGAATGATTTACTTATATTGCGCAGCTCAATTGCAGGTACAGGCATTGATATCCTCCTTGAAACCGAATAGAAAATAATAAAGAGGCGGGGAGTTCGAGCAAACTGCCCCGCCGGGAAACATTATTTAAATCAGAATTTTGCGTTCAGGCGTTCAATACCGTCTATCTCAAGGTCAAAATAAGGTGCTGAACGGAATTCGCTCTCATGGAAATAGCCGTCTGAAACAACATTGGTATCGGGTGTATAATCGGGATCGGAATCAACATCAGCTTTATATTCGGTAAGCTCTTTGCCGTCAACTGTAAATGTTGCGGTATCATATACATGAAGTGTGCCTGCTTCAAGCTTTGCCTGTGCTTCTTCAATGGCTTCTTTTGTGCCTTCAGCGGCTACATCTTCATTAAGCTCGGTAAGCTGAACGGAACCTGTTGCGATTGTGCCGGTCCAGTCGGTATCAATGGGCTGGCCGTTGGCAACCTGGTTGATTATATATTCAAAGTAGGGAACCCAGTTAATTTTAGAAGAAATAATATAGGTGTTGGGGGCTACGCTCTTTGTGGAGCCGTTGTAGGAAACATCGGGAACACCGGCGTTTTCACAGGCAGTGGGGGCACCCATGGAATCGGCGTGCTGGCTAATAAGAACACAGCCTCTTTCAATAAGAGTATTTGCTGCTTCTTTCTCGGCAGTTTCATCATACCAGGAACCGGTGAACTGAACTGCCATTGTTGCGCTTTTGCAAACAGAACGAGCACCAAGGAAGAATGAGGTGTAACCGGAAATAACTTCAGCATAAGTATAAGCGCCGATATAACCGATTTTTGCATCTTCAGCTTTGATCTTACCGCTTTCAATCATTTCATTGAGTTTCATACCTGCGGCAACGCCTGCAAGGTAACGGCCCTCATAAATGGAAGCAAAAGCGTTATTGAAATTATCAAGGCCGGCGGTGTGAGCCTGAGTGCCGGTGGCATGGCAGAACT
Source organism: uncultured Clostridia bacterium (assembly GCA_947166625.1). Lineage (GTDB taxonomy): Bacteria > Bacillota > Clostridia > Oscillospirales > Acutalibacteraceae > CAG-177. The sequence continues at coordinate 77,365 of CAMVEX010000001.1, read as the reverse complement.
GAACTTCGGGATATTCTTTTGCTGCCTGAATCATATAATCCTCATGACCGAAACTGTCGGCAAATACTATAGAGCATCCGCTTTCTGCAAGGTCTGCAGCGGTTTCATAGCATTCTTTATCTTCGGGAATGTTGGTTTTAAGAACATACTCAACGCCGAGATTTTCGCAGGCTTCTTTTGCGGCATCGATGAAGTTCTTATCATAAGTAGAGTTTTCATCGTGAAGGAAAATGAAGCCGACTTTCATATCGGTTGCCGACGGTGTGCTTTCGCTGTTGCTGTTTTCGGGAGCGGCGGTCGTGTTGTCGGCGGAATCTTTTGCTCCGCAGGCCGCGAGACCGATCACAAGCATGAGTGAAAGGATGATTGCGAGAATCTTTTTCATAAAATTACCTCCGTAAAAAATTGCTGTTATATTATCATCCGAAGATGATTTTTCCGTCGTCGATAGATTTGATGATCGCGAGCGATTCAACATGGTATCCCATGCTTCTCAGCTCTTTGCCGCCGGGCTGGAAGCCCTTTTCGATGCAGATGCCTATTCCGTTTACGCTCGCACCCGCCTGCTTGCAGATTCCGATAAGCCCCTTGACCGCGGCGCCGTTTGCGAGGAAATCGTCGATAATCAGGATCTTATCGTTTGCGTTTATGTATTTTTTGGAAATTCCTATCTGCGTGTTTTGATTCTTTGTAAATGAAAAAACTTCACCGGTATAAATATCGTTGCCGACATTGCGGTGAATTCCTTTTTTCGCAAAAACCACAGGCACGGAAAAATACTGCGCGGCAATGCACGCTATCCCGATACCCGAAGCCTCTATCGTGAGTATTTTATTGATTTCTTCGCCTGCAAAAAGTCTCTTGAATTCCTTGCCGATTTCGCAGAGTAAATCAACATCTATCTGGTGATTTAGGAACATGTCAACCTTAACTATATCGTTGCCGATAATCTCGCCCTGCTGACGGATCCTGTCCTCCAAAAGCTGCAATTTAACTCACCCCGAAACGAGAATTTTTACTCTTTTATTATAATATTGAGATATGGAAAAATCAAGGATAAAATCATATTCGGTGCCATTATTGTATATTGCGCCAAATATGTAGTATATTTTAATAAAAGATTAACAAAAATTTACCAAAGTTCAATTTCAGTCAAGTTCAGCGAGCAGTTCAGAAATAACGGTATTTGATATCAGAAATCCTCGTGAATTCAGTGAAAATATTCTGCCGTCAAAGCTCCCGAAGCCCCTGTCGGCGTAAAGCCTGCATTTTTCCGTGAAGCCGGGATTCACGGTCTTTGAGTATCTCTCCTCATATTTATCGAGATCCAAGCCTTCACGGAGCCTCAGCGAGAGCATGATATATTCATCTTCGCCTCCGCCCTCACCGTCACAGATTCTCTCACAGCCGGCGAGATATTCTTTTATATCTGCCGGGTAAAAGCTCCTTTTCCCGCCGATGAATGAGTGAGCGGCAGGGCCTGTGCCGAGATAATCGTCCAGCTTCCAGTATTTCAGATTGTGTCTGCTCTCATATCCCGGAACGGCAAAATTTGAGATCTCATAGTGGATATATCCCTTTTCCTTCAGGGCTTCTGCCGTTTTGAGATAAAGATCCGCGGTCTCGTCATCCGAGGGGAATGAATACTTTTCGGGATGCCTGCCGAAGAAGGTGTTTTCTTCTATTTTGAGGATATATGCGCTGATATGGCGCGCGCCTGCGGAGACCGCAAAATCAACGGACCCTTTAAGGCTTTCGGCTGTCTGACCCGGTATGCCGAGCATCAGATCGAGTGAAATATTGTCTATGCCTGCGTTTTGCGCTCTCTCCACGGCTCTCAGGACCTCGTCTTTCCCGGCCCTTCTTCCCAGAGCCCTTCTCTCGCTGTCCGAGGAGCTTTGAAGCCCCATTGATATCCTGTTTACTCCCGCTTGCGCGAGAGCGGAAAAATCAAAGGATCTTTCCTTGTCGCCCGTATCAGACGGATTGCATTCAACGGTGATCTCGGCGTTATTTGTGAAGGCAACATTACCGAGAATTTCCGTAATTCTCTTTTCTCCGATAAATGAGGGAGTGCCGCCGCCGAAATATACGGTATCAAACGTATGATGCGTATTTTTCAGCTCTTCGCAGACCCGCTTTGTGTATTCGTCGATCAGTTCTTCGCGCGGAGAAAAGGAGTAAAAGTCACAGTATGGACATTTACTCCTGCAAAAAGGAATATGGATATAGAGCCCGATCGGCTTTGTTTTATCCGTCATCGTCAAGCTTGAGCACCGCCATAAACGCTTCCTGCGGCACCTCGACGGTGCCGAAATGGCGCATTCTCTTTTTGCCTTCCTTCTGCTTTTCAAGCAGTTTTTTCTTTCTGGTAATATCGCCGCCGTAGCATTTTGCGAGCACGTCTTTGCGCATTGCCTTGACGGTCTCTCTGGCGATGATCTTGCCGCCTATGGCTATCTGAATAGGTATTTCAAACATCTGTCTGGGGATATTATCCTTCAGTTTTTCGGCTATTTTACGCGCCTTTGAATATGCTTTATCCGAGTGGATGATAAATGAGAGAGCGTCGATTATATCGCCGTTCAGCAAGACATCCAGCTTCACGAGCTTGCTCGCTCTGTAATCGCTTATCTCATAGTCAAATGAAGCGTAGCCGCGGGTCCTTGATTTGAGAGAATCAAAGAAGTCATAAATGATCTCATTAAGCGGAAGCTCATAATGTATATCGACCCTCTCGGGAGTGATATAATCCATATTTTTGAATACTCCGCGCCTTTCCTGGCAGAGATCCATTATCGTCCCGACATATTCGGCGGGGGTATAAATGTGAGCGTCGGTAAATGGCTCCTCGCATGAGGCGATATTTGCGGGGTCGGGGTAGTGGGTCGGGTTGTCGATTTCGACCTGTGTGCCGTCCGTGAGATTTATCTTATACACAACGCTCGGAACGGTTGTGACCAGATCGAGATCATATTCTCTTTCAAGCCTCTCCTGAATTATTTCAAGGTGAAGCAGACCGAGGAATCCGCAGCGGAAACCGAATCCGAGAGCCCCCGATGTTTCGGGCTCAAAGCTGAGCGAGGCGTCATTCAGCTGAAGCTTTTCAAGGGCTTCGCGCAGATTTTCATAGTCTGCACCGTCCGCCGGATAAATTCCGCAGAATACCATCGGGTTTACTTTTCTGTATCCGGGCAGAGGCTGTGAAGCGGGGTTTGCAGCGGTAGTGACCGTATCGCCCACTCTCGCGTCGCCGACGGTCTTGATGCTCGCGGTTATGTAGCCCACTTCGCCGGCTGTCAGCTCATCTCTCGGCTCGGGCATTCTCGCCCTCATGTAGCCTGTTTCGACCACGGTGAATTCAGCGCCCGTAGCCATGAGCCGCATGGTGTCGCCCGGCTTTATCCTGCCTTCTTTTACCCTGACATATACTATTACGCCCTTGTAGCTGTCATAAACTGAGTCAAATATGAGGGCGCGGCAGGGCAGATCGTCGTTTGCCTCGGGCGAGGGGATGAACTTTACAATCTGCTCAAGGACTTCCTCAACATTTTCGCCCGTTTTAGCCGAGATCTTTGCGGCTTCGGAGCAGTCAAGACCTATTACATCCTCCACCTCTTTTGATACTCTGTCCGGGTCGGCGGAGGGGAGGTCAATCTTGTTTATTACGGGCACTATCTCAAGGTCGTGGTCAAGCGCAAGGTAAGTGTTTGCGAGGGTCTGAGCCTCAACTCCCTGAGTGGCGTCGATTATCAGTATCGCTCCCTCACAGGCTGCGAGAGAACGGGAAACCTCATAATTGAAGTCCACATGGCCGGGAGTGTCTATCAGATTGAGCAGGTATTCTTCGCCGTCCTTCGCCCTGTAGTTGAGCGTAACGGCGTGAGCCTTGATGGTAATCCCTCTCTCTCTTTCGAGATCCATATCGTCAAGAAGCTGATCAGTCATATCCCTGAGCGCCACCGAATTCGTCTTTTCGAGCAGGCGGTCGGCGAGGGTGGATTTGCCGTGATCGATATGGGCTATTATGCAGAAATTCCTGATTTTGTCTTTGTTTATTGCCAATTTGAGTTACCTCTTAAATCATAGTTGAACGCCGTCAAGGCTGCGATATGTGTCGCCTTTGCCTATCCACATCTTTTCCCAGGGCTGACCCGCTATTTCCTCTATGCGTTTCTTTTCGTCTTCGGTTATCGTGCAGGTACCCGTTTCGTGTTTCTCTCTTATTATCCTCTTGATTTCCTCGTGATCGTGCTTGGTCATTTTATATCTGAAAATCGAGATCACGCAGAAGAGAGCGAGAATTGAGGGGATGATCGAATAGTTGAGCCTGAGGCCGAATGTCGTGCGCTTTGATTGAAGCGAAGGATGTTTGATTTTCGGGTCGTAGCCGAACCATTCAAGCGATTGACCGACCGCGTAACCCATAAGGGAGCTCACCGTCTTGCTGAAAAGGGTTTTGAAGGTCGCTATCACGCCCTCGCGCCGTCTTCCCGTGATCAGCTCGTCAACATCGGTTATGTCGGGCTGAATATTCTCCGCCACAAATCCGGGGCCTGAAAATCCTATATTGTAGCATATCGCCGAAACAACTATAACGATGTATTTTATCGCTCTCGGGGTTTCATATGTCAGTAATGAATTCACTGCGATACCTATGACCATAAGCGGCCCGAGCAGCTTTCCGCAGGCGGTCTTGCCCTTGTATCTGGTGATAAGATAATTTATCGGCGAGCCGCTGAATTCAGCAATGCCCGAAATAATATTCATCGAGATAAAAATATTGTAGGTGTCTGTCACGCTCACCATAAAATACTGATCCGCGTAGTTGCAGAAATATCTGCTCATTGAGAAAAACAGGGCGATGATAAAATACTGGCGGAATGCCCTGCTTGAAAATACGAGCTTGTATTCCGTTAGCAGATGCTTGATATCAAGCGGCGGATTCACCTGATTTACGGAAGAAGGCTCCTTCGTGGTGAAGAAGCAGAGGATAGGCGCCCACACAAACCATATCGCGAGCACAATTCCGACCATCGTATAATTCTGACGGTCGTCTGCCGAGGGAGTCGGCAGGTCCACAAGAGCCGTTTTTATGTTGAATCCGCTCAGAGCAAGCGCGGTGAAAACATAGGATGATACCTGACCTACGGAGTTCATCATATATTCAACTATCTTTACCTGCGTGCGCTCAAAGTATTTCGGAGCGACGGTCGGAAGCATCGCCTCGTGCGGTATCGACATTATCGTCATAAAGGTGCAGTAAAGTATTGCGGAAAAGAGATACCACCACCACACGGCCTTTTCGTTGCCGCCGGATGAGATGCCGAATGAGGTCCATTTCGTAAGATACGCTATGGCGAAGGGAATGGCGCTGAGAAGGAGATACGGTCTGTGTCTGCCGAATCTCGATTTTGTCCTGTCAGTCAGCACTCCCATTATCGGGTCGCTCACCGCGTCCCACAGACCGGCTATGAGAGTTATCCTGCCCGCCATTCCGGTTTTCATTCCCTCCACATAGGCGAGAAACTGCTGGTGAAACTGGTTGAGCGGGTATCCCGCGCCGCCGATGGTGATGTTTGCGCAGGTGTAGCCGGCCTTCGGCCAGAAAGCGCGTGAAAACTTGCCTTCAACGCCGATAATATCCTTGATTTTATCTCCTGTCTTTCCCACAAATTCACCCCTGAATCAATATAAATAATAATAGCAAATATGCGCTTTTCGGTCAAGCATTATTTGCTGTTGAATATTGAATTTTTGATGGTGTTGAAATCGGGCACTCCCGCAAAAAATTCGATGATTTTCGGTATTCTCAAAAGCGGATTTATTTTCAGCTTTTCGCTTGCGGGGATTTTGACTCCGCATTGTTCGGTCAGAGCCCGGAGCCTTTCAAATCTTTTCATAAAGCTGTCAAATCCCGGGGCGTCATCCGAACACCATGCCCTTTCCGCGATTATCTGAAGCCTCGGAATATATTTTTCGCAGATCCCCTCGAAGGTGTTGATGAATTCCGTCCACATCTCCGCTTCGATGCCGTAAACGGAATCTGCCTTCTTGCCCGTTTTTTCCGGCTCAAAATCGTATGTTTTTTTAAGCGGCGTCATCGCGAGCGGATAATCGCAGTAGTAATGGAAAAAATCGCTTTGGATTATCCTGCCGCCTTTGCTCATGAAATCATCCGTATATTCTTTATTTCCCATCCAGTATTGGACCATTACATCGCCGGGCTCGAGCTGACCGCCCTTCAGGCTTTCGTTCCAGGTTATTGCCGTTTTGCCTTTTGATCTGAGATAAGCGGCGACGGATTTGATAAACTGCCCCTGAAATGCGTCAAGATCCGTTATGCCGAGTTCTTCGGCTTTCTTTGCGCATTTTTCGCATTTTTTCCATTCCGTCCTCGGCGTTTCATCCCCGCCGATGTGAATATATCTGCCCGGAAACAGCTCGCAGATCTCGTCGAGTATCGCAAAGATCAAATCATATATTTTTTCGTTTCCGAGGCATAAAACCGTATCGAATATTCCCTCTTTTGTCTGCACCTTGATTTCCTTTCCCGTGCATCCGAATTCGGGGTAAGAGGCGAGTATCGCCGTTGTATGCCCCGGCATTTCCGCTTCGGGGATGACTTCAATATGCCTTTTTGCGCAGTAACCGACAATTTCTCTTATTTCGTCTTTTTGATAAAATCCGCAGTATTCTCCGTCTTCTTTAAGCCCTCTGAAATTTGATTTTTTGCGCCTGCTCCCCGTTTGGGTGAGAAGGGGATAGCCGTCGATCGGAATCCTCCAGCCCTGATCGTCGGTAAGATGCCAGTGAAAAACATTCATCTTACAAAGCGCTGCGGCGTCGATCAGCTTTTTTATATCGGATATTTCAAAAATATGCCTTGCGCAGTCAAGCGAAAGTCCTCTGTAAGCGAATGCGGGGAAATCATAGATTTCAAGGTCGGGGCAGACACATCCGCAGGTGGATACTATCTGTTTCACGGTGTTTCGCGCGTAATACTCGCCCGCGTCATCCGAACAGATTATGTGAAATATGTCGTTTTTAAGGGTCAGTCTGTATCCCTCCGAAGGGATTTCCGATGAGTGAGAAATCTTTATTTCCGAGAGCGCGTTTGCCCTCGAAATGCCGCCGGTATAAGTGATTTTACGCGGCTGAGGTATGATTGCTGGTTTCATTTTATCACCTGCCCGGTCTGATTATATCATTGAGCCGTCTTTATTGCAAGAATTCGATGTTCACGCCGGGATTTATGTGATGATGCCGTTACAGCGTAATTGACAAGCGGATAATTTTATGGTATGATTTACGCAGTAGGCGCGTCCGGCCTCCCGAATCAAAATCAATTTTGCCGACGGACCTACTGAGGAGCATCCTGCCGCTGCCCAAGGCCGGGTGCTCCGGGTATTTTATTGATAAACCGCGCCCGAAATGCGATGCCGGACAGCCTTTTCAGACTGTCCGGTTTAATGTTTATATGCGTAAATTCAGATTATTCGCCCGAATCAAGCTCGGCAAATTTTGCCTTCATTGTCGGATTGCCGCGGGTGAGTTTTTTTATCGTCAGATCCTGCGCCTTGTCATTTGCCAGGCGTAGATTTCTGTCTGAAGAGAGCAGCGCTTCTTTTGTCTTTTGCAGGTGAGTTATCGTCTTGTCTATTTCTTCTATCGCCTCGTGAAACTTTCTCGACGCCAGATCATAGTTCTTCGCAAATCCCGCCTTGAAGGTCTCCATATTCTCTTCAAAATGAGTTATGTCTATATTCTGGCTGCGTATTTCGGCGAGCTCCTGCTTATATTGAAGCGAGTTCATAGCCGAATTTCTCAGTATTGTAATTACCGGAATAAAAAACTGAGGGCGGATGACATACATTTTCGGGTATCTGTATGATACATCGACAATGCCGCTGTTATAAAAATCATTGTCGGCCTCAAGGGTAGTTACCAATACCGCGTATTCGCAGTTTTTCTCGTTTCTGTCTTTGTCAAGTTCCTTAAAGAAATGCTCGTTTTTGTGTTTCTTTTCCGTTGAATCCGCTTCATTTTTCATTTCAAACATGATTGATACGAATTCCGTTCCGTCCTGCGAATAATCGCGGAAGATAAAGTCGCCCTTGCTGCCCGAGCTTGCGTCGTTGTCCTTTTCAAAATACGCTTTGGGGAAGGCGGTCGCTCTCAGCTTATTAAATTCATTCATGCAGTGTATTTCAAGGCTTTCGCCTATCATCTTTGTGGATTGACGCGCTTTGAAATCCTTATAAAACGCTATTTCCTCATCCTTGCGGCTGAGCTCTGCTCTGTGATTGTCCTCAAGCGATTTGATGCGAAGCTCCGTGTCGGATTTAACGAGCGCCGCCTCGCTCTTTAGCTTCATTATCTCCGCTTCTTTTTCGCTCACGGCGGCTCTTATATCCATTTCCTTTGCCTGCTCGCTCATCTTGATTTTGCCGCTCAATTCCGCTATCTGAGCGTCTTTTTCCTTTAACGCCTCGCGCTCGCGCATCTCGCTGCTTTTTCTGTCAAGCTCTATCTGAGCGGCAAGCTTCTGTATTTCTCTCTCTTTTTCCGAGAGCTCATCCTTGTATTCGGTTTCTTTTTGCGTGACCGCAAGCTTTACGGCGGCGTCTTTTTGCCTTTCAAGTTCTTTGCTGAATTCCGCCGTTCTGATCTGGCTGAGTATGTCGGCGTAGTCGGCGTCGTTCAGTTCAAAGCTTTTGCCGCAGTTGGGGCAGGTGATCTTATTCATATTTTACCTCCGTGAAGATATTGTTTCCTTCGGAATTATAACACACGGTTTTATTTTTGACAACGGTGAATAAGCAATAAAAGCATAGCTTCAAAACTCAATGTTGCATTATGAGTATATCTGTGATACAGTAATCTTGTGAGGCGGCGGATAATTCGCCGAAAACTTATTGAATTTGCGGAGGATATTATGAAATACGCTTTGATTACCGGAGCCGCGGGCGGGCTTGCGGGAGCCTGCGTGGAAAAACTCAGCGAGGATAAAAACTATATCATATTTGCGGCCGATATAGCGAAACAGGGTCTTGATGAGCTGAGAGAACGCACAAATGAAAGAGTTATACCCGTAGTCCTTGATATCACAAGCAATGAGAGCTGCGAAGCGGCTGCTGAGTTTATCAGAGAATTCTCCGGTAAACTCGATGTGCTTGTCAATGCCGCCGGCATCCATACCATGGCGTCCCTGGTTGAAGGCAATATCACTTCCGTTATGGAAAAAATGCTGAGCATCAATGTAATGGGTATGATACGCCTTAATAAAGTGATGTTCCCACTCATTAAAGCGGGCGGCGGCAGGATCATCAATTTCTCATCTGAATGCGGCTGGGAAAAGCCTCAGCCCTTCAATGCCCCTTATGCCATCACAAAATACGCCGTGGAGGCATATACCATGGGGCTCAGACGGGAGTTGAATTTTATCGGCATTGATGTTGTGAAGATTCAGCCTGGCTCATTCAAAACCGGTATGCATAATCAGGCGGCGGACGGTTACCGCAAACTGCTTGAATCAACAGAGTATTATAAACCGGTGCTGACGGTCCTCAAGCCCTTGATGAGTACCGCTCTTGCCCATCCTCACGATAAAAAATATCTTGTGGATACGGTGATGAAGGCGATATACTCGCCGTCTCCCAAAACGAATTATAAGAGCAAAAATACCTGGTATCTCGCGGCAATAGACCCGATCCCCGATAAAATAATAGACGCCGGCTATAAGGCGCTCGTCGGCGCGGGATATAAGTTGATGAAAAAATTCGGTAAAGTCAAAGACTGATTTATAAAACACAAAAATACGGCTTCACTCAAACGGTGAAGCCGTAAATTTATTTTGAGGATAATTATTTCATTGCCTCTTCAACCGCAACAGCGCAGGCGACGGTAGCGCCGACCATCGGATTGTTGCCCATTCCGATAAGTCCCATCATTTCAACGTGAGCGGGTACCGAGGATGAGCCGGCGAACTGAGCGTCGGAGTGCATTCTGCCCATGGTATCCGTCATACCGTAGGAAGCGGGGCCTGCCGCCATGTTATCGGGGTGAAGGGTACGGCCGGTGCCGCCGCCCGAAGCGACAGAGAAATATTTCTTGCCTGCGTCGGTGCGTTCCTTCTTGTAAGTGCCCGCGACGGGATGCTGGAAGCGGGTGGGGTTGGTCGAGTTGCCGGTGATGGAAACGTCAACATTTTCTTTCCACATGATGGCAACGCCTTCTGTTACGTCGTTTGCGCCGTAGCAGTTGACCTTTGAGCGAAGGCCTGTTGAGTATGCCTTGCGGAAAACTTCCTTGACCTCGCCGGTATGGTAATCCATCTCGGTTTCAACATAGGTGAAGCCGTTTACTCTTGCGATTATCTGAGCGGCGTCTTTGCCGAGACCGTTGAGGATAACGCGAAGGGGCTTCTGGCGGACTTTGTTTGCCTTTTCGGCAATGCCGATTGCGCCTTCCGCAGCCGCGAATGATTCGTGACCCGCGAGGAATGCGAAGCATTCGGTATCTTCTTCAAGGAGCATCTTGCCGAGATTGCCGTGGCCGAGACCGACTTTGCGCTGGTCGGCAACGGAGCCGGGGATGCAGAATGACTGAAGGCCTTCGCCTATGGCGGCGGCGGCGTCAGCGGCTTTGGTGCAGCCCTTCTTTATCGCGATAGCGCAGCCGACGGTATATGCCCACTTTGCGTTTTCAAAGCAGATAGGCTGTATTCCTTCGACAAGCTTATAAATATCAAGGCCTTTTGCCTTGCAGATATCGGCGCATTCCCCTATGGAATTGATGCCGTATTCCTTAATTACGGCAAGGATCTGTTTTTCTCTTCTCTCATAAGATTCAAATAATGCCATTATACAAATCCTCCTTATTCCTTTCTCGGGTCAATGAATTTGACCGCGTCTGCCACTCTGCCGTATTGACCTTTTGCCTTTTCGAGAGCCGTGTTTGCGTCGTCGCCGGCTTTGATGAAATCCATCATCTTGCCGAAGTTGACAAACTTATAGCCGATTATCTCGTCGTCTTCGTTGAGAGCAAGGTCGGTGATATATCCGTCTGTCATTTCGAGATAGCGGGGACCCTTGGCGAGAGTGCCGTAAAGGGTGCCGACCTGTGAGCGGAGACCTTTGCCGAGGTCTTCAAGACCTGCGCCTACCACGAGGCCGCCCTCTGAGAAAGCGGACTGTGAACGGCCGTAAACTATCTGTAAGAAGAGCTCTCTCATTGCGGTATTTATAGCGTCACAGACAAGGTCTGTGTTAAGAGCTTCGAGAATTGTCCTGCCGGGAAGGATTTCCGATGCCATGGCGGCAGAGTGAGTCATGCCGGAGCAGCCGATAGTTTCTACCAGAGCCTCCTGGATAATGCCGTCCTTGACATTGAGCGTCAGCTTGCAGGTGCCCTGCTGGGGAGCGCACCAGCCGATGCCGTGTGTGAAACCGGAAATATCCTTGATTTCTTTTGCTTTTACCCACTTTGCTTCCTCCGGGATCGGAGCCGCGCCGTGGGCGACGCCCTGCGCCACAGGGCACATCATTTCAACTTCATGAGAATAAACCATAAATTTACTCCTTTCTTATTTGCCGAAACTACCCTTACAAGGTATAAATTTCGTGATAGATTTTACCATTTCATAAATAATAAGTCAAGTGTTTCAGTCCTTGAAAATAAGACCTTTGATAAAGTTTTCGTAGAACGGAGTAGCGGTAAACCATACCACGAATTTTCCGAGATATTCAAAGAATGTGATTTCAAGCTGAGTGCCGGCTTTGTATCCCGTATCGCTCGAAATACCCCGATAAGTGTTCTCTCCGCCGTAGCTCAGGCAAAATACATTCATGGATTCGGGACCGACGGATTTTTTGATCTTATTTCCCGTCACGACGGTTTTGCTGTATCTGGGGGAGATGAAATCATTGAGGAATCCGAAATTGTTTGCCACATTCCATAGCCCGCTGCCGATATATCTTATTTCGCAGGCGCTGTCGAGGTCCCCGAAGCCCTTCAGATCGATTTCGGCTGATTGCGATGATTTTGAGGGATTGACCACATAAACATAAATCAGCTTGTTTTCTGTATCGACCGTCGCCGCAGAATAAATGTCCTCGCCCTTAACATCTGTTTTCAGAGATACATTTCCCGTATTCTGCATATAGAGCTGCTGAACATAGTAGCTCGGTGTTTTTACTACCTCTTCGGAATTATACCAGATCAGATTCGGTGCCCACTGAGTGTATCCCTGTCGGGCAAAGAGGGGAGCGTAGCACGCCATCTCCACTATATCGGAGTTCCTGATAAGAGCGGTGCAGTGTACCGCCTCATCTATCGCAACATATTCGTTATTTTTTGTGATCTGATCTCCGCCGCCTCTGTGTACGGCGTATTCGCCGACAAATACCTTTGCGCTGTTGCGATTGTAATTGTCATATTTTTCATAGTTTCCGTAAACCCACCACGGGGCGACGTAGTAATGCTCGTCAACCACCGTGTCGGTGTATTTTTCGTCGATCTGCTCCCAGGCGTATTCCCATTCTTTTCCGTCAGCCCACGCGCCTGCGGATGATATTACCGTAATATCGGGATATGCTTTTTTGACGGCGTTGTAAATTACGTCAAATCTTTCCCAGTAATCCTCCATCCAGTTTTCGTTGCCGATCGCTATATATTTCAGATCGAAAGGCTCGCTGTGGCCGTTTGCCGCCCTTACGGCGCCCCACTCGGTGTCTGCCGAGCCGTTTGCATATTCGATCAAATCGAGAATATCCTCTATATGAGCGGCGAATTCCTCGCTGTCGATATCAAGCTTCCAATCGCCTCTGCCCTGGCACATAAGCCCTGCGTGCACCACGGGCACGGGAGCGGCGTCAAGATAATCGCACAGGCAGAAGTATTCATAGAAGCCTATTTCAAGGCTCTGATTGTAGCCCCATATATTGGGGATCTGTTTCCTCTGCTCCGGCTCACCGACAGTCGTTTTCCAGTTATATGCCATTGACCAGTCGTATGCGCCTTCCGCAAGGCATCCGCCAGGGAATCTCACAAAAGACGGATTCAGGTCTTTCAGCGCCTTTACAAGATCGGCGCGCAGAGCCGTGTATTTCCATTCCGGGTCGCCGTAGCCGAAGCTGTCGCGCGGTATAAGGCGGAAATAATCCACATCACAGCCCTCGGGTATCGTCAGATAAAGTGAAACATATTCCGTTTCAGCGGCCTTGAAGCTTGTTGAGAATTTAACGAATTCGTCGCTGTCGGCGTTAAAATCCGAGCCTGGTGAACTGCCGCTGTCATTGCCGAAGTAATATGATATTTTGCCCTTTCCTCTGCAGTAGAATGAAAAATCATATTCCGTATTTTTGCGTAGATAAATGCCGTCGGTTTCATCCGGGTCGGGGTAACCGATATTTTTAATCACGCATTCGCTGTCCGCGTGGAAATAGGAGGGATTGTTTTCATTCAGCGGATTTTCCCCGCGAAGAGCGCCGCTGCCGTTTTTGATCTCCCAGCCAGTCATGCGGCAATCCCAGTTGAGATCCCATGCGAGGCGCTGTTCAAAGGAATTGTTTCTGATAAGGTTCGCATTCAATCCGCCGTCGCAGGCGTAGTTTATATCCTCAATAAATATGCCGAACATATTATCGCTGACCTCGCGACCGGGCGCATTCCCGTCAACGGTAATTACCGCTCTTGATGAAACGGAGGCGGAGGCGTCAAAGCCGCCGAAACCGCAAATCAGTATCGAAAAACAAAGTATAACGCTCAGCAGTGATTTGTATTTTTTCATGATCGGTCCTCCGTCTGTTATTTAACGGGATTTTTGAGCTGATATGTCATTTCGCAGAATTTGCCCTCATCCTCTTCATACCGCCATTCTCCGCTGTAAAAGTCGCGCGCACGGACCGTGACTTCGTTTTCATAGACCTCTATTTCCGCGCCGACTCCGGTATTTTTGATTATCTCTTCATCACCCTCGCCGCCGAGCTCGGTGACCCGCGGCAGATAGATTTCGGGGAAGCCTTCGTCATGGAACGACCAGAAAAGATACATCGGCATGTGAGTATGCCCCACAAACATAAATATATCATTTTCCTTATTATATTCGGCGAGCATATCAATGAGGCGTGAGGTATATTCGCCGTCTTTATCCGTTACTTCGTCGGCGGGATAGTGAGAAAATACAAACGCCGGCTTTCCGCTTTCCGCGGCCTTTGAAAGTGTGTCTTCAAGCCAGGCAAACTGCTCGTCCGAGATATACATTTCATATACTTTCTGCGCTTCCATACCGAGGACGATAAAGTAGCAGCCGTCTATGATTTCGTAATAGTAGGGCCTGTCGAGCGATTTGCCGAAAAACGCGCCCGTAAAATCATACCAGCGGTTCTGGAGCTTCTCATAATCGCCCTGACCGTTTCCTATATCGTGATTGCCCACGACGGGCAGCACCTTCTGATTTTTGAGCAGCATCGAAACGGTCCCGTGAAAGATAGTATTCTCTATCATCTGCCCGTTCATGGTGTTGTCGCCGAGGAATATTACGGCGTCGTTTCCGCTTTTGTTCGCGTTCGGATCTTTGCAGGCCTGCGCGAATACCTTATATCTCTCGTAGTTGTTACCCTCAATGTGAGAGTCGGAGATCACCGTGAAATTCAGTTTAAGATTATCGGGGTCTTTTACATCGTATTCGCTGTGGCTGCCGATGCCCGAAAACATCAGCATCGCCGAAGCAACAATAAATGAGATTATCCTTAAAAATAAGCTTTTTAGCAGCATCGTGCACCTCTGATCACTGTTTTACGAATTCTTTGCCGTCGATGAATATTGATTTGCCATGCTTTGAGAAAGAGTATTCGACCGTCATCCAAATGCCGAGCGGCGTCTGATATTCAAATTCTATCTTATCATCGTTTACGGAGTATCCTCTGCCGAGCGTGAGGCCGAATATTTCGCCTTTTACCGTTGATTCATCCTCAAATGTCAGGCTTTCTTTTCCTTCAACAGGGGTGTAGGTGCCTTTAAGCGGCATTCCGCATCCTGCGAGAGTCAAGGCAAGAGCCGAGATGATAAGAATTACCGAGATGAATGACAGAATTTTTTTCATGTTTCATTCCTCCGAATTTTTATCTGAAAAAATTATATCAGAAGTTTACATTCAAATCAATAAATTCCGAATGATAAATTTGTTTATTGTAAATTTTTTCGCTCAATATACTCAAACGGACTGCCGCTTGAAGCGACAGCCCGTTTCATAAAAGGATTGATGTTAATTGAATTTCTTCCTTGCGGTATAAGTGGTGTGAAGATCGTGATGAGCCTTGTGGCCGCCGAATCCGTCGGTGTACCACTCCTCATAAATCTTTTTGATGAGGGGCGATTCGTGGCTCATTCTGAAAGTCATACCCTTATCCTGATCATACAGAGCCTTTGCGCGGACCGCTTTGAGATCAACGGTGTCGCGGATATACTGAGGCTGAATGGGCTGACCGCCGCCGTTTACACAGCCGCCGGGGCAGCACATGATCTCGATGAATCCCCAGCCGTCGGGGTTGCCTGCCGCGAGCTTATCCATAACGATCTTCGCGTTAGCGGCGCCCGAAGCAACGCAGATCTTATAATCCGTGCCGGCGAGATTTACGGTAGCTTCTTTGATTCCCTGAGTGCCTCTCACGGCCTCAAGCTCAATTGCCTGATCGGCTCCGTTGAGCCATGCGTTTGCGGTACGTACCGCCGCTTCCATAACTCCGCCCGTAGCGCCGAAGATAACAGCAGCTCCGGTGTCGTCGCCGAGAGGCGAATCGAACTCTTCATCGGGAAGGGAAGCGAAGTTTACGCCGAGGCGTTCAAGCATTCTTGCGGCTTCTCTTGTGGTGAGCGCAACGTCAACATCGGGGTAACCGGATGCGCTCTGATCATCTCTGCCTATCTCGAATTTCTTCGCGGTGCAGGGCATGATGGAAACACTGAATATATCCTTGGGGTCAATGCCCATCTTCTGAGCGTAATAGGTCTTGATTACTGCGCCGGTCATCTGCTGGGGAGATTTGCAGCTTGAAAGATGCTTGAGAAGGTCGGGATAGTAGAATTCGCAGAATTTTACCCATCCGGGTGAGCAGGAAGTGATCATCGGGAGAGTTCCGCCGTTTTTGATCCTGTCAACAAGCTCGTTTGCTTCTTCAACTATGGTAAGGTCTGCGCCGAAGTCGGTGTCAAACACCTTGTCAAAGCCGATCCTCTTAAGACCTGCGACAAGCTTGCCTTCAACATTTGTGCCGATGGGCATGCCGAAGCATTCGCCTATGGTGGCTCTGATCGAGGGAGCCGTCTGGACTACAACGTGCTTGGTGGGGTCAGCGATAGCGTCCCATACCTTCTGAGTATCGTCCTTTTCCGTGAGAGCGCCCGTCGGGCAGACGGCGGTACACTGACCGCAGGAGATACAGGGAGTCTGATTGAGTGACAGACCGAATGCTTGACCTATCTGGGTGTCAAAGCCTCTGTCGTTTGCGCCGATAACGGAGACAAACTGCTCTCTGCAAACCGCAACACAGCGTCTGCAAAGGATGCACTTATTGTTGTCGCGGACAAGGTGAGCGGTGCTGGTGTCTTTCTCATAAGCAGGCTTGCTTCCGCCGAATTTATTCTGATCCACTCCGTAGTCGCGGCAGAGCTTCTGAAGCTCGCAGTTTGTGGAGCGCTTGCAGGAAAGGCAACTCATATCGTGTACCGAAAGGATGAGCTCAAGGGTTGTCTTTCTTGCCTTCTGAACCTTGTCTGTGTTTGTGAGGACTTCCATGCCCTCGGTCACGGGATATACGCAGGCTGTCACCTGGCGGAAGCCTTTTCCTTCATTCGCTTCCACAACGCAGATACGGCAGGCGCCGATCTCATTGATATCCTTCATAAAGCAGAGCGTGGGAATTTCGATTCCCGCCTGACGGGCGGCATCCAGGATGGTTGAGCCCTTAGGAACGCTGACTGCTATGCCGTTGATTTTTAAGTTAATCATATTTTCCATAATTCTCAAACCTCCTTCTTATTTCTTGCTTATCGCCTTGAATTTGCAGTTGGTCATACAGGCGCCGCACTTGATACATTTGTCGGGAATAATTTCATAAGAGGGAAGCTTGTGACCGGGAGCCGTATAATCGGATTTGATGATAGTGCTGACGGGGCAGTTCCTCGAGCAGAGACCGCAGCCGATACATTTATCCTTATCAATTGTGTATGTAAGCAGATCTTTGCATACGCCGGCGGGGCACTTCTTCTCATTTACATGAGCCTCATACTCGTTTCTGAAGAATTTGAGGGTCGCGAGTACAGGGTTGGGAGCAGTCTGACCGAGGCCGCAGGCTGAATTTGCCTTGATGTAGTAGCAGAGGTCTTCAAGTCTGTCAAGATCCTCGGGCTCGCCCTTGCCGCTCGTGATCTTGTCAAGCAGCTCAAGCAGACGTTTTGTACCTACACGGCAGGGAGTACATTTTCCGCAGGATTCGTCAACCGTAAAGTCAAGGAAGAATTTCGCTATATCGACCATACAGGTGTCTTCGTCCATTACGATAAGACCGCCTGAGCCCATCATGCAGCCGATCGCAGTGAGGTTGTCATAGTCGATTTCGGTGTCAATAAGGCTCGCGGGGATACATCCGCCGGAAGGTCCGCCCGTCTGAGCGGCTTTGAATTTTTTGCCGTTGGGGATGCCGCCGCCGATATCGTAAATGATTTCGCGAAGGGTGGTGCCCATCGGGACCTCTACAAGTCCCGTATGCTTGATTTTGCCGCCGAGAGCGAATACCTTGGTGCCCTTTGATCTCTCGGTGCCCATTGAAGCGAACCAATCGGCGCCCTTGAGAAGGATCTGAGGAATATTCGCGAATGTTTCAACGTTGTTTTCGACCGTGGGCTTGTCAAACAGACCCTTGACTGCCGGGAACGGCGGACGGGGCTTGGGCTCGCCTCTCTTGCCTTCGATGGAGGCCATGAGAGCGGTTTCCTCGCCGCAGACGAATGCGCCGGCGCCGAGACGGATCTCAAGATCGAAATCAAAACCCGAATCAAATATATTCTTGCCTAAAAGACCGTATTCTCTCGCCTGATCAATGGCCTTCTGAAGCCTCGCAACCGCGATGGGATATTCGGCGCGGACATATACAAAGCCCTTAGTCGCGCCTATCGCGTAGCCGCAGATGGTCATGGCTTCAACTATGCAGTGAGGGTCGCCTTCAAGGACGGAACGATCCATAAATGCGCCGGGGTCGCCTTCGTCGGCGTTACATACGACGTATTTCTGATCCGCTTTGTTGGGCGCGCAGAATGACCATTTGAGACCGGTGGGGAATCCTCCGCCGCCTCTGCCTCTGAGCCCGGATTTTTTGACCTCTTCGATAACCTGCTCGGGGGTCATTTCCGTAAGAGCCTTGCCGAGAGCGGCATAGCCGTCAACGGCGATATATTCGTCGATGTTTTCGGGATCTATTACGCCGCAGTTGCGCAGAGCGACTCTGTGCTGCGCTTTGTAGAAATCGGTGTCGTTAAGAGAAACGCCGCCGGTCAGCTCCTCGATGGGAGTGCTCGTCTCGTTGTAAACAAGGCGCTCGACCACTCTGCCCTTGAGCAGATGCTCCTCTACTATTTCGGGCACATCCTCGGGCTTTACCTGTGAATAGAAGGTGCCGTCGGGATAAACGATGACAACGGGGCCGAGAGCGCAAAGACCGAAGCAGCCGGTCTGAACAAGTTTGATTTCGTCATTCAGCTTGAAATCATCAATGCTCTTTGCAAAGGCTTCCTGGATTTTTTTGCTGCCGGAAGACGTGCAGCCGGTGCCGCCGCAGATAAGAACTTGTGAACGAATCATACCCAAACCTCCAAATTATAAATTCTCATCCTTGAGTGTATATTCGGCAATTACGCGTCCGCCTTTGAGGTGCTTTTCAACTACCTCTTTTGCTTTTTCGGCAGTCATTTTTACGTAAGTGACCTTTTCTTTGCCTGCCTCAAAAACTTCGACTACAGGCTCAAACTGGCAGATGCCGATGCATCCCGTCTGTGATACGGTGACCTTTTCGCTGAGACCCGCTTTGTTGACCTCTTCGACAAGAGCGTTCAGTACCGGGCGTGCGCCTGCCGCTATACCGCAGGTCGCCATGCCGACGACAACTCTCATATCGCCGGTGCCTTCGCGCAGAACGACTTTGTCTTTCATTCTGTCTTTGATTGCCTGAAGTTCTGCCAATGATTTCATAACATCAATCCTTCCTTTATTTGCATGAAATTATAAACATTATTATTGATCCGGAAAGTTTTCCGAATATTGTTCGTTAAGATTTTCCCCGATCCATTTTATCACTTCGTAAGTGTCGAGCGGCACCCCTTCGAGCACCTCGCGTATCTCTCTTGTGTCGAGCGAAACGCATGCGCCTGCGTAAGTGTGAGAATAGAGAAAGTCGGTGTCGGGGTGACCCTGTATCAGAGTCGTTATCGTTGATACGATATCGCCGAGCGGGGTGAAATCAAGATGATTTTTGTTGAATTGCGCGGTAACTTCCGTCCCGTGATCTGCGGGCGAATCTTTTTCGCTGACCGATGAAATCTTAAAACTTCCTCCGGTCTGCTCCGCCGCGAGCTTCAGCAAGGGCACTCCCATTCCGACCTTTCGGGTCGTCCTTGTGGTGTAAAAAGGATCTGTTACCGCCTTTACGGTTTCGGGATCCATCCCGCACCCGTCATCCCTGATTGTTATTTTCAAATTGTCATCGGTCTCTTCGAGAATTATTTCGGTGAGACCGGCTCCCGCCTTTACCGAATTTTCGGTGATATCGAGTATATTAAGTGAAAGCTCTTTCATTTACGGTTCCTTAAAAACTCAAACAGATTATGCCTCACAAGAGCGCCGCTGTAGGGCTCATCGTCGATCTCAAAATAGTTTTCCCTGTCTCTCATATCGGTCAGATAATGTGCGTCAGAGCTGATGATCACGAGCTTATCCTCAAGAGAATATTTTGAAATATATTCTTCTTTCGCTTCCCTGCGGTTTATCTCCACAATGTTGAAATAAGGAGTTTCGGGAAAGGTGCCGAGAGTTGCGATGATGCCGTTTGACGGCCTGTCGATGTGAGCGGGGTAGCATATACCGCCGAATGAATTAACTGTTTCGGGCGCTTCCTCAAGCGAAATATCCGTCGCGTTTGTGAGATAGTTTTCCTCGATTCCGGTTACATTGTCCTCCGAGTCAAGGATCAGCTGATTTCCGAATATATCGGGTCTGTTTTTGACCGGTATCCTGTGCCTTCCGATCTCCTCGTCGAATCTCATCGCGTCTTCAAGATTTTCAAACAGGCAGATAACGTGTATATCCTCGCTTGTTGTCAGCTCCATGCCGGCCACGGGAATAATCCCGTAACGCTTCGCCGCCTCAAAGAATGCCGGGCAGTTTTTGCAGGAGTTGTGGTCTGTCAGCGCGATTATGTCAAGAGCGCAGAGTGACGCCATACCCGCTATGTTGTTGGGAGTGTTGTCATCGTCGGCGCAGGGCGAAAGGCATGAGTGGATATGCAGATCGTAATAGTATCTGTTCATCAGACCTTACCGCCGATCGCGAGCGCGGTTTCAAACGCGGGGAGAGGGGAGGAGATCACATTTATGCCCTTTTGAGAAGCAGTCGCGAATATATCTTCATCGAGTTTTACGCCCTCCGCAAGTATGACGCAGGCGACATCCGAAAGAGAAGCCACGGCGGCGACATTTATATTGGACATGATCGTTATCCACGCGTTGTCGCTGCTTGCCCTGCCCATCACCCAGCTCAGCAGGTCGCCTATGTAGGCTCCGCTCACAGTTCTGTCGGGCTCCGGCAGGCAAACGGCCTCAAAGCCGCAGCTTTCGCATAATTCCGTTACTGTCATGCCGCTTCTCCTTTCGGTTTATTCTTTCGCCTGTTTTATCGGGCATCCCTCAATGCATGAGGTGCCTCTTACCACATCCTCGGCAAACGCCCTGCAGTTCGGAGCGCCGCAGGCTCCGCAGTCGATACCGGGCAGTGATTCTCTGTATTTCTGTATATCCGCCATCATCCTCATTGATTCCGCTATGCTGTCGGATAATCTTGAGATAGGGGCGTATTCGGGTATTTCGTTGAATAAATAATTTTCCGGTATATATCTGGATTCGTCTTTGCTCAGGTTGTTGCGCGAAACGGGGAGACCGTGGCGCAGAGCCTGAAGCCTCGCTTTCGCGATAAACGGATTTTGCATCGTCATCACTCCGCCGACGCACCCGCCGGGGCAGGCGTTCAGCTCTATGAATTCAAGGGACGGTATGTTTCCGTTTTCAACCTGATCGAGCACTCTGTTTACGTTTTCTATGCCGTCGGCGGCGAGATATTTCTCGTTGAATATTGCGCTGGCTTCTCCGCCGGAGCCCGCCCAGCCGATGCCGATGATCCCGCTTTCGCAAAGGCTCGCTATATCGCTCCCGTGTGACATTTCGTTGATAAGGCGGAAGTAAACATCGCTTATCGAAACCACCTCATCCACCTTGCTCTTATAATCCGCAAAGCCGTTTTTAACATAGCTTACCTTTGCGGGGCAGGGGGAGATAAAGCATACCCCGATATCCTCCGGCTTCAGCTCAGGATGATTTTTAAGAGCTCTCTCTCTTGCGAGAGAAGCCGCCACCTCCATGGGCGGAAGCATGTGAATGATATTCCCCGAGAGGGACGGGAAGCGAAGACCTATCAGCCTTACGATAACGGGGCAGGCGGAGCTGATCACGGGCTTTTTGATGCCCTCGGTTTTGAGATAAAGCCTTGTGTAGGCTGAAACGAGCTCTGCGGCTTTTGATACCTCAAATACCTCATCGAAGCCGATCTTGATCAGACCGTCAAGCACATAGTCGATATCATCGAGATTGTCAAACTGGCCGTAGAGCGTCGGAGCGGGGAGAGCGATCTTATATTTGAATCTCTCCATGGCTTCGAGCTTGGATGAAACCGCCTTTTTCGCCTGATGCGGGCAGTTTCTTATGCATTCGCCGCAGTCGATACATCTGCTGTCGTTGATCACCGCGTGCCCGTCTTTGATGCGTATCGCCTCGGTGGGGCAGTGCTTCAGGCAGGTGGTGCAGCCCGTGCATTTGTTGACATCCAGTAAAACCGAATGCTGATATTCGTTCATATAATCACTACTTATTGAATTTTTATTACCATCGTGACTGTGGTGCCCACGCCCACGGTGGTGTCAATATCCATGGAATCTGAATAGCGCTTCATATTGGGAAGCCCCATTCCCGCGCCGAAGCCGAGGCTTCTTATCGTGTCGGAGGCTGTCGAAAAGCCCTCCTGCATGGCTTCGTCGATATTTTTGATTCCGGGACCTTTGTCTGCGAGAATTATTTCAATACGATCCTCATACACCTTTACGTCGGCTTCGCCGCCCTTGGCGTGGATTACCATATTGATCTCTCCCTCATACATCGCTATCGAAACGCGGCGTATGGTTTCGGGAGAAAGGCCGAGTCTTCTTAGATTCTTTTTGATTTGTATAGATGCCTGACCGGCGGAGATAAAATCCTCTCCGTCTATATCAAAATGGAATACGAGCGGCTCGCTCAAGATTTGGTCGCCTTTCCGGTGAGACCGTTGGAGTAGAGAATGCCGCAGGCCTCATATAATCTCTTTGATGTGTTGAGCACGACTATGCCGTTATCTCTTGCGAGGGCAACTATATCTTCCGTCGGCTCCTTTGAGCGGACAAAAACTATACAAATCATATCCATCATCACGGCTGTCCTCACTACCTGAGGGTTTACAAGCCCCGTGAGCAGCGCGCCCTGATCCTTTACATAGGCGAGCACATCGCTCATAAGATCGCAGCCGCACGCGGAATCCACCTGACGCTCGAGATTATCCTCGCAGCAAAAAACCTCTGCGTCAAGAAGCTCCTTCAAATCTTTTACTTTCATAAGATTCCCCTTAATGATCCGGTGTTGCTTATTTGAATTTTGCGAGTATGCCGGGGATAGCGTCCGGTGTGAGCTTGCCGAATACTTCGTCGTTTATCATCATTACCGGGCCGAGACCGCAGGCGCCTATGCAGCGGCAGGCTTCAAGTGAAAACTTTCCGTCGGGCGTGCATTCGTCAACGCCGATTTTAAGCTCGTCCGATATTTTGTCGAGTATAGCCTGAGCCCCCTTGACATAGCAGGCGGTGCCGAGGCAGACGGAAATATTGTATTCGCCCTTGGGTGAAAGGGCAAACTGTGCGTAAAATGTCGCAACGCCGAAAACCTTCTCGAGCGGAACATCCATTCCGTCGGCGATCATCTGCTGAACCTCCATGGGAAGGTAGCCGTAGATTTCCTGCGCCTCCTGCATTACTGCCATAAGGCGGCTCTTGTCGCTCTTGTTTTCTTCGATAAACGCTTTGAGCTTTGCTTCCTGCTCAGGTGTACCCTTAAAAGGAATACTGCTGATTTTCTTTTGCATTGAATACACTCCCTTAAGTTAATCCTTCTGATATTGCGGTAAATCCGCTTTTTACCAAATGACATCATATCATACTATAATACAAAAATAAAGAGATTTTTGATTTTTTACGTTATGGAATAAATCAATCAAATTTCGTATTCAAAACTGTGCATTTTAACTAAACCTTAAGTTGATAAATGGATTCGCCAAACTGCTTTGATTTGTGCATTCGGGTGAAAATGTATGTTGTAATTTTAAGTCTGAAATGGTAAAATTGAGCCACCTGAAGGAAAGAGATTTCTGACCCTAAGCGTCTTATTTGTTATCTGTACGCCCTCAGGGGCGTATATTTTTTTTGGAGGTAAAAAATGGAAACCAAAGTTGCTGTTATCGGAATTATTGTCGAAAATCTCGAAAGCGTGACCGCTCTCAACGAAATCCTCTCCGAATACGGAGATCATATCATCGGCAGAATGGGAATCCCTTACAAAGCAAAGGATATAAACTGTATCACCATAGTCATTGACGCTCAGCTCAACACCATAAACTCCCTCTGCGGTAAGATCGGCAAGCTTGACGGCGTATCGTCAAAGGCAGCCATTTCAAATGTATAAGGAGCTTATCGACAGGCTCGCTTCCGGTGAGCCGCTTACATCCGACGAATATCTCGGCCTTATCGGGTCGAGGGATGAAATACGCGATTATGCCGCTGAGAAGGCCCGTGCCGTAAGGCAGAAATACTACGGGAATAAGATATTCATACGCGGGCTTATCGAGATTTCAAATCATTGCAAAAACAACTGCTTTTACTGCGGCATAAGGGCGTCGAATTCCCTTGCTCAGAGATACAGGCTCGCTCCCGATGAAATCGTCGCCTGCGCAGACAGCGGCTATTCGCTCGGGTTCAGGACTTTCGTTCTTCAGGGCGGCGAGGATGCTTATTATACCGACGACGTCCTTACGGATGTGATAACGAGGATAAAATCTTCTCATCCCGATTGCGCCGTCACTCTCTCCCTCGGCGAGAGGAGCCGCGAGAGCTATGCCGCTCTCAAAGCGGCAGGGGCTGACAGATACCTTCTGCGTCACGAAACCTGCTCTGCGGAGCATTACGGCAGGCTTCATCCCGATAATATGAGCTTTGAAAACAGAGTCCGCTGCCTCAAAGAGCTCAAAGAGCTCGGCTATCAGACGGGCGCCGGATTCATGGTCGGCTCGCCTTATCAGACTCAGAGAAATCTTGCCGATGAGTTTGTTTTCCTCAGAGAGCTCGATCCCGAGATGGTCGGGATCGGCCCGTTTATCCCTCATAAGGATACCCCGTTCGCGTCTTTCCCTGCGGGAAGCGCGGAGCTGACCGTATTTTTGCTCTCTCTTATCCGGCTCACTCTGCCGCGTGTGCTGCTCCCGGCTACCACGGCTTTGGGTACGGCGGATCCAACAGGCAGAGAGAAGGGGATACTTGCGGGCGCCAATGTCCTTATGCCGAATCTTTCTCCCGCAGGTGTGAGAAAAAAATATATGCTTTATGATAATAAAATTTGTACCGGTGACGAAGCGGCGGCGTGTATAAACTGCCTTGCGCAGCGTGTCAAAAAAACAGGCTGTGAGATAGTCACGGCAAGAGGTGATTATAATGGAATATAATGTAAAATCAATGAAGGCCGAGGAGTTTATCAATGACGGTGAGATCCTCGAAACTCTGCAATATGCAGAGGAAAACAAAAACAATCTTTCTCTTATTGATGAGATCCTCGAAAAAGCCAAAAAGCGCAAGGGTCTTTCCCACAGAGAGGCAAGCGTCCTCCTCGCCTGCGAGGATGAAGAGAAGGTCAATGAGATCTACGATCTCGCCGAGCAGATCAAAAAAGATTTTTACGGCAACAGGATCGTGCTTTTCGCGCCGCTCTATCTCTCGAATTACTGCGTGAACGGATGTCTTTACTGCCCTTATCATCTTAAAAACAAGCATATTCCGAGGAAAAAACTCACTCAGGAAGAGGTCGCGAAGGAAGTTATCGCCCTTCAGGATATGGGCCATAAGCGCCTCGCCATCGAAGCGGGCGAAGACCCCGTCAACAATCCCATCGAGTATATCCTAGAATGTATCAAAACCATTTATTCGATAAAGCATAAAAACGGCGCTATCAGAAGGGTGAATGTCAATATCGCCGCGACCACCGTTGAGAATTATGCAAAGCTCAAAGATGCGGGTATCGGCACCTATATCCTCTTCCAGGAAACCTATAATAAAAAGAATTATGAGATCCTTCATCCGACAGGTCCCAAGCATGATTATGATTATCATACCGAGGCTATGGACAGAGCCATGCAGGGCGGTATCGACGATGTCGGCTGCGGAGTTCTTTTCGGTCTTGATAATTATAAATATGAGTTTGCAGGTCTGCTTATGCACGCGGAGCATCTCGAGGCAGTTCACGGAGTGGGTCCTCATACCATCAGCGTTCCGAGAGTAAAGCCCGCCGATGATATAGATCCCGATGAATTCGATAATTCTCTCTCCGATGAAATGTTTTGCAAAATCGCCGCCTGCATCCGTATCGCAGTGCCCTATACCGGGATGATCATCTCCACAAGAGAAACCCCCGAGGTCAGGGCAAAGATTATCCGCCTCGGTGTCAGTCAGATAAGCGGCGGGTCAAGAACTTCCGTCGGCGGCTATGCCGAAGCCGAGAGACCTCACGATACAGAGCAGTTTGATGTTTCGGATAACAGAACTCTCGATGAAGTGGTCAACTGGCTTATGAGAGAGGATTATATACCCTCGTTTTGCACCGCCTGCTACCGTGAGGGCAGGACGGGCGACCGCTTTATGTCGCTGTGTAAATCGGGCCAGATCCAGAATTGCTGCCATCCGAATGCTCTTATGACCTTAAAAGAATTCCTCATCGACTATGCGAGCGAGGATACCAGGCGCCTCGGTGAAGCGATGATCGAGAAAGAAATCGGCAATATCCCCAAAGAAAAGGTCAGAGAGATTGTCAGAGAAAGACTCGTCAAAATTGAAAACGGCGACAGGGATTTCAGATTTTGATATGAATAATTCGCTTAATGAAACGCCCTCGGGCGAAAGAATACACATCGGCTTTTTCGGAATGAGAAATGCAGGAAAAAGCTCTCTTGTCAATGCTGTCACTAATCAGAAAATGTCCATTGTAAGCGATGTCAAGGGCACTACTGCGGACGCGGTCAAAAAATCCATGGAGCTGCTTCCGCTCGGCCCCGTCGTTATAATTGATACTGCGGGCATTGACGATGAAGGGGAGCTCGGCGCCCTGCGCGTAAAAGCCGCCAAAGAGATACTTGGTCAGTGCGATATTGCCGTGCTTGTCACCGAGAATTCAAGCCTTCAGCCGCAGGAAACGGAGCTGCTTTCGCTTATCGAAAGCAAGGGAATTCCGCATTTGACGGTGCAAAACAAATCCGATTTATCCCCGTCGCCGCTCAAAGACGGCATCTCCGTCAGCGCGCTTACGGGGGAGGGAATTGAAGAATTAAAGCGGGAACTTGCCCGCCTTGCACCCGAAAAGGTCAAAGAAATACACCTCGTCTCCGATTTTGTCAAAGAGGGAGATACGGTGATCTTAGTCACCCCCATTGATTCATCAGCCCCAAAGGGCAGAATGATACTCCCTCAGCAGCAGGCGATCAGGGATATAATTGACTGCGGAGCGATCGCATCGGTCACTCAGCCCGAGCAGCTCACTTGCGCACTCCGGGGCTTAAAGGCTCCTCCGGCGCTTGTCGTCACCGATTCCCAGGCCTTCGGCAAGGTCATGAAGCTTGTGCCGCCCGAGATACCTCTGACCTCGTTTTCCATTCTTATGGCGAGATATAAAGGTTTCCTCGATCCGGCGGTAAAAGGCGCCAAGGCTCTCAAAGATCTGCCGGAAGGCGCAAAGATACTCATCGCCGAGGGCTGTACTCATCACAGGCAGTGTGAAGATATAGGCACTGTAAAGCTCCCGAAATGGCTGTGTGAATTCACCGGTAAAAATCTGAATTTTGATTTTACTTCGGGTCACGGATTCCCCGAGGATTTGTCCGGTTACGATCTCATCATCCATTGCGGCGCGTGTATGCTCGGCGATTCCGAAGTGAGGTCAAGGCTTGATTTTGCGATCGAAAGCGGAGTTCCGTTCACAAATTACGGCACCGTTATCGCCGAGATAAACGGTATTCTTGACAGAAGTATTGAAATAATCGGGTGATCCAATGATAAAAATTATAGCTATGGATCTCGACGGCACCCTATTTTCACCTGATCATAAAACAGTTGCCGAAGAGAATAAAAAAGCCCTCAGAGCGGCTCACAAAGCGGGCATTAAGCTTGCGGTCGCCACCGGCAGGACCTATTCCACGATAGGCGATATCTGCGAGCAGGTCCCCGAGATCGACTATATCATATTTTCAAACGGAGCCGGGGTATATGACAGAAAGAGCGGGCGGATAGTCTATCATAATGTGATGCCGTTTGAGCTTTGCGATAAACTCCTTCCGCTTGCCGTTACGAAATGCAGGCTTGCCGAATTATATATCGGCGGCAGGGCTTATGCTTTGAAAAAGCCGGGCGGAGAGCTTGATAAAGAAGTTCTTCCTCCCGTGTTCAGGCCCATGCTCGGCAAAGAAATCGGTATTGTCGAAGATTATCATTTTGATGACGGTGTGGAAAAAGCCATTTTCTTTTTCGGCGACGACGGCGAATGCCGTGAGGCTGCCGATAAAATAAAAGAATGCGGTGAAGTGTTTGTCACAAGTTCGATTCCCTGCTCCTTTGAGTTTACAAAAGCCGGAGTCGATAAGGGAGAAGCGCTCCTCGCCCTGTGCAAAATAATCGGAGCGTCTGCCGATGAGGCAATGGCTTTCGGAGACGCCGGAAACGATATTCCGATGCTCAGAGCCGCAGGCTACGGTATCGCGATGGATAATGCAGATGATGAAACTAAAGCGTCGGCAAAATATATTACTGCAAGCAACGCCGAATCCGGAGTTGCCCTCGCGATAAATAAATATGCATTTTGTTAATACGCAATTAACAAATTCTTTCTAAAATACAATTAAATCTTTATTTGGAGGAATTAAAATGGCAAACAGATTCATACTTAACGAAACCTCATATCACGGCGCGGGCGCGATAAACGAGATCGCAAACGAGGTCAAAAACCGCGGCTTCAAAAAAGCGCTTGTATGCACCGACCCGGGTCTTCTCAAGGTCGGCGTTACCAAAAAGGTGCTTGATATCCTTGACGCCGCTTCGCTTCCCTATGAGGTTTACAGCGAAATAAAGGCAAACCCCACTATTGAAAATGTTCAGAAAGGCGTTGAAGCTTTCAAAAAGGCAGATGCCGATTATATTATCGCCGTTGGCGGCGGATCTTCAATGGATACTGCGAAAGCGGTCGGTATCATCATCACCAATCCCGAGTTTTCCGATGTCCGCTCCCTTGAGGGCGTAGCGCCCACCAAAAATCCCTGCGCTCCCATTATCGCCGTTCCCACCACCGCGGGCACAGCCGCCGAAGTTACCATAAACTATGTCATTACCGATGTTGAAAAAGAGCGTAAATTCGTCTGCGTCGATACCCACGATATCCCCGTCATAGCCATTGTCGATCCCGAAATGATGTCGTCAATGCCCAAGAGCCTTACCGCATTTACCGGTATGGATGCTCTCACCCACGCTATCGAAGGCTATACCACCAAGGGCGCCTGGGAGCTTTCGGATATGTTCCATATCAAGGCTATCGAAATCATTTCCCGTTCTCTCCGCTCCGCTGTTGCGGATGAAAAAGAGGGCAGAGAAGGTATGGCTCTCGGTCAGTATGTCGCAGGTATGGGCTTCTCAAATGTCGGTCTCGGCATCGATCACGCGATGGCTCACACTCTTTCCGCTCATTATGATACCCCTCACGGTATGGCGTGCGCTATCCTCCTGCCCATGTCCATGGAGTATAACAGAGAATATACCGGTGAAAAATACCGTGAAATCGCCAGAGTTATGGGCGTTAAGGGCGTTGACGAAATGAGCGTTGACGAATACCGTGACGCCGCCATTAACGCAGTGCGTCAGCTTTCCGTTGATGTAGGCATTCCCCAGGGTCTTAAAGATATCGTCGATCCCGCCGATATCCCCACCCTCGCAAAAGACGCGTTTGCAGATGCCTGCCGCCCCGGCAATCCGCGC
Organism: uncultured Clostridia bacterium; assembly: GCA_947166625.1. Lineage (GTDB taxonomy): Bacteria > Bacillota > Clostridia > Oscillospirales > Acutalibacteraceae > CAG-177. The sequence goes on along the minus strand of CAMVEX010000001.1, from coordinate 47,693 downwards.
GATACAAGCGTCGAAGAGATCGAAGAGCTCTTCCGCTCACTTCTTTAATATGATATAATCTAAATCAAAAATGACAGGATCGTGATTTTTCACGGTCCTGTTTTGCGTCATTAAACTCCTTGCAATAGCGTTTATACAATGATATAATAAAATAAAATTTATACCGTTTACAGCCGGAAACAACGGCAGGATCAAAGTATTCGGAAGAAGGAGTAATCTTTATGAAACGCACGAGGATCATACTTGCTTTAATTATCTGCGCATCTCTTGCTCTCTCCTGTCTCGCAGCCTGCGGAAAAAAGCCCGCCGGGAACGAACCCGAATCAACTTCTCAGACGGGAGCGGCCCCTCAGGTAAATGATTTTGAAAAAAGCACCTTCGGCATTTCGACCGCTCTTTCATTCGGCCTGCGCTTCTTTGAGGATTCGTCATATCTTGAGAATTCCTCCGTTTTGTGGAATACCCTCGGCTGGTACTGCGCCTATCAGCAAGAAAACGGAGGGAAGGATTATCTCACGAGGACCCAGACGGATGCCCTTCAGCACGCTCTTCTTCCCAATCACGCGAATATTTCCGCGCCCGAAAACTGGATCAACGGCGGCTCTCTCATAATCAGCGAAACCGACGGTGAAACAAGATATTCGTTCCCCGGTTTTTCGGAGGATTTCAAAACCATGACCGATACCCTGAATCCTCAGCTTTCCGTCATTGACGGCAATTATGTAAAGGTCATCCTCACCGCCGAAGACGGCAAAAAAGAAGAATATGTTTTCGGCTTCAAAAAGGATGATGCCATCGGCGGAGAGTTCCCTTATATCCTCAGTAACGCCGAGCTGCCCGAGGTGCAGACGGCTGTTGAGAATGAGGCGGATTTCACCGTTGATGAGCTCAAAGAGGCAAATTCGCTCTCAAATTTGCTTGATGTTTATAAGACCGTCAGCATTAGCTGCTCATACGCCGGCAAAGAATTCGGAGTCCAGAATTTCTTTAAGAAAAACGGCGAGATATGTGTTGCGGGCGTCAATTATGATGAGGGCTTGCCGGGCGGCGCCTCTTATTACGGCACTTACGGCTCAAGAGAATTCAGCCTCGCTCATTTTGAGGATGACCCCGAAAAAACCTATCTCACTTCCTCGGAGTATATTTCGCTTTATCCCGATTACAGTGATGAATATTATCTCAATGAGCGTATTTCGCAATATATAGATTTCGGCTCGATTGCCGCCGTTAAGGATAACGGAGATACCTATTCCTTTGAGATTTACAATGATTATTATTCAACAGATGAATTCGGAGTGCAGATCCCCGTAAAATATGTGGTGGATAAAGGCACCCTTGCTCTCAGATCCGTTACCTGGTCGGCAGGCACCGAGGATGAATCCGTCAATGTTTTCACTTACGGCGGCAAGGTCGATGATTACGGACTTTTTGACGGGTGGGATCGTCCTCTGCGTACTGTCAGGGTCGTCGCTGAGCTTCACGATGAAAACGGCAACACCGTCGATTTCAGCAAATCCTATGAGGTTCCCGATAATATGGAGCTTTATCCTGTCACTTATAAAGTTACAAACCTCTATTTCAATAAGGGCTGGACAAAGCCGTATAAATATTCCGATAAACTCGGCGATTACACAATATATGTTACCGATGTAATGGGTTGATTTAATGCAAAAATATGTGTTTTTCCTCGATATAGACGGCACTCTTTTTAATGACGGCATTGTCTGCCGCAAAAACAGGCAGGCTTTGGCTCAGGCGAGGCGCCTCGGTCATCTCGTATTTATAAATACCGCCCGATCTTACAGCATCATTCCTCAAAAGATCCTGAAAATGAAATTTGACGGTTATGTCACTTCAATGGGTTGCAGCATTATTGCAGAGGGTAAAAAGATATATACCGCCCGGATGCCCATCGAAGAAACCGCGGAGATATTCGATTATTTCAATAATACCGGGCGTACCGTTCATCTTGAGGGAGATAATATATTTCTCACCAACAGAGAAGAAAACCGCGATGAAATGATTTTTGTCAGCTCCGGAGCCGAGATCATCAAAAGATTCAGCTCGGAGAATATCCCGAAGTTTTTTATTCCCGGCGTTCTGTCTGCGGATGAAATCAAACGCCTGAGCGAAAGATACTGCTTTTATCAGCATGAGAATTACGCGGAATTCTGCGTCAGAGGCAATACCAAGGCGACGGGGATACAAAGAACGATGCAATATCTCGGTATTGATATTAAATTCAGCGTTGCCGCAGGGGATTCGATAAATGATATTGAAATGCTCAAAGCGGCGGGTATCGCAGTCGTAATGGGCGATGCCGAAAATAAGGTCAAAGAATACGCAGATATCGTCACTTGTGCCGCCTCTGCCGGAGGCGTTGCCGAGGGTGTTTACGGGGTCATCGGCTTAAAGCCGAAATCATAAGTCCGGAGATAAATAAATGTCAAATCGTAAAAAGATCATCGCAGTTTTTATAATAATTCTTTTTGTCTTTGCCGCGGCGGTATTTGCTGCCGTATATTTCAAAGAAAAGCCTGAGATAAAAGGGGATGATTCCATGACGGTCGGCAAAAGCGTTTCTTTCAATGATATTACCGAGTTTTATTATACCTATGACAGTTCGGCAAATCCTCCCGAATTTCTCAGATACCGTTTTTATGTGAATAACGGCTCATATCTCTTTTATCGAGAGAAGCGCGAAGGAAACCACTGGCCGTTGACGACCGATGATATTACTTCATCCGAAACCAAGCGGCTCAGCGATAGCGAATGGTCGGAGTTTATGAGCATCATAGAGGGCGGGAAAGTCAGCAAGAGATCTGAAAATACCGAATCCGGCGATTCGGGTCCCTGGCTCTATATCTACTGGAAGGGCGATAAATCAAAATATCAGGAATTCGCGTTTGAATCCTATGATAAGCGGCTTGAATTTGAGCGCTTTTGCGAATCTCTTTCAAAATAATGTCATATATATCAAAAAAATGCACCTGCTAAATGGCAGGTGCATTTTCATACCGTGGTCAGTTTCTTATCGTTCTTTGTGAGATACCTTTGATTGAGCTTACCGCCCAGTTATGAGCCTCCATTGTGATGATAGAGCCGCAATATTCGCATTCGTTCGCGGCGTTCAGGGTCAGCGGGGCTCCGCAGTTCGGGCAAACCTTCTCCTCATCGGGAGTGTTGTCTGTCGTGATGCCGCTCTTTCTTACAAGCGCCCATTCATATTGCATCACACGCCTGTCTGTTTTGCTGCCTCTTATTACTTCGCCCGTCCTGTCATTGATCACATAATCCGTGATTTCGGTCTTAAGCTCGGCTATTATCACATCATTGGTGTTATCGTGCTTCCAGCCTTTTATGTCAACCGAATGAACAATGATATTCTCGATCATGTTTCTCTGATCGTTTCGAATATAATTATCGAGGTTTCCTTCACATTGAGCGTAGAATTCATCCGTGAGATATTCTCTCAGGTCGCTCATATCTCTGTTTTGCCAGGATCTCTGGAATTTCACATATCTTTCGGATAATTCTTCTTTGAATTTTTCTTCATCGAATCCCGTATCGATCTGTTTGAAATCCTCTATCGGCAAAAGCTCGGACATATTGGTTCTCTGAGCGCCCGCAGGTCTCGAAGCCGGTCGGGCGGGTCTGCGCTTCTTAGGCTTTTTAAGTTTATAAATAATATATCCTATTATATATCCGAAATATCCGGTGCCGAATAATGCCGAGCCGTCGTCAATATCCGTATTGACGGCTTCGAGCCTGTCAACGCTGATGTTTTTGCCGAGGCTGTTGATAACGGCATAGCCGCCGTCATTTATCGTGCCTGCGCTCTGCGGAAAATCTATATAGTAGTAATAGGCGGTCGTTGTCGTGCGGGTACGATCGTAATCATCATCATAATCGTAATCATAGTCGTTCCCGCCGTAGTCATATCCGCCGTAATCGTTTCCGCCGTAGTCGTATCCGCCGTAATCATAATCTCCGCCGAAATCGCCGAAATCGGCCTTTGAATTAACTGGGTATGCGAGAATGAGCGCGCTCACAATTATTGCAATCGCAAGCGAAGCCGCAGAATTCTTTTTGAGTTTTTTCCTTTTAACAAGGAAAATCACTGCGGCAACGGCAAAGTTTATCAAAGCGAGCACAAGGAGCAGCATTGCAGCGCCGTGATTATCCTTGCCTACAAGCGAAGACATTTCATCAACTGTCATTATCCTGTCGGTCATCACTGCGTCCTCGGTGTTTTCTTTTCCGCCGACAGTGTCTCCGTTAAGAGTGCCCACCAAAGTTATTTCACCGAGAGAATCAGCCGGGATATATTTATATGAGATCCTTATCTCGCCTAGCTGGTAGTCTCTGTCGGAGCCGGAGTAATAATATCCGTCGCGGTATTTATATCCTTCGATCTCCCGTCCGCCCGTCAGCGTTACCGGATCGTGAGGGTCGCTCATATAGGTGTAACTGTCGGTAAGCGTGTAAAGATAATCTTCGCCTATCCTGAGGTCTGTGCCCTCTATCCCTACCTCGCCGAGTATGACGGCGCTTGTCAGATTTTCGGGGAATACGGCGTTTTCGTATTCTTCGCCGTTTCTGCCCCGTATGTTTTCGATCTGAGAGGAGCTGAAATCCTTATAAACCGCGTCGCCGTCGAGATAATACTGATACATCTCCACTTCTCTTATCAGCAGATATCCGTCGGCTTCAATGCCTGTTACGGGGTCAACGGGAGCTTTGTTTATCACGGGTTTTCCGGTGACAAAAACCGTTGCGCCGTCGGCGTCTGCGCTGAATTTGCCGTTTTCAATTACAAAGGCGCTTTTTACAGCTTCATCGCCGCTTTTCTGAGGCAACTTATATCCGCCCCAAAGCAGCAGTATGATTCCGAGAATTCCGAAAAACCAGGTGCCTCCGGGGATTTTTTTAAGTTTTTTCATGGCCGTCACCTCCCGGTTTCAGATAAGATTTATTCCTGCTTATCGCCTTTATCGGTCTTTTCACCTTTGTCGGCTTTTTCGGCAGTTGCCTTTTTCTTTCTCTTTCGCGGAGCGGATGCGGATTTTGCCGCAACGGGCGCGGGGATCTCGACTTTTGCGCTGTCTATCCTGCTTTCCACATCCCTGAGCATATCAAACATTCCGTCATAAAGATCCCAGGTTTCCTCAACGGGGGTAAACAGACCTATCGGCGTGCCGTGGTCGCCGTGACGGGGCCTCATCACATTCCATACACCGGGTCTTATATCGTCCGGGTCATAGAACATATAGGGCTCGCCCTTCGGGAAGAGAGCCGAGGGCAGGTCAACAAGGCCGTCATTGGCATAGTCGGCGAATGTATAATCTCCCGCCGGTCTGTAAATGTGATTGTAAAAGAGGATTATCGAGGATGTTGCCGCGAGGAATTTGAAATTAGTGTTCCACGGGATGTGATATTTTCCGTTGAAGTTCACCGAAACCGTGTTATATGAATACGAGAAATAGTATATGTCGGGGCTGATCCTCATATAGTCATTGAGCTTCTTTGCGCCCTCCGGCATAAAGTCATATTCCGCGTTATCCTTGTTTTTGCTGTACATCTTGCGGGCCCTGCGCATCGGGAAAGCGTCTTTCTGACCGGGTGTGTCGCTCAATCCGTATTGCTCAAGGTGGAAATCGAATATCGTTCCCTCGGCGGGCGATCTGCCCATAAGTCCCATGTAGTTATAAACTACAAGCTTCATCAGAGGCAAAACCTTGAATTTATCCGCCGCCTTAAAAAGAGTGGTGCCGTTATGCGGAGAGCAGATGGTGACAACGGAGCAGAGCAGATCCTCGTGACCGCCCTTAAAAAGCTCGGAGCAGTCGTCGGGGCTCGCCGCTACCTCGTCGGGGTCGCCGTAGGTGAGCAGATGAGCGAGCATCCTCACGGTGTTTCCGCCGAATGAGTGACCTACAAGATGGATCTTATGATCCTTGTCCCATTCCTTGATGAGAGGCTCGTTATAGTATCTTCCGAAGCGCCTGTGCTGAGCGTTTTCGGAATGGACCTTGCCGTAATCGACCGGTCCGCCGACAAGCCTTGCATAGAGTTCGCACGCTCTGTCCCAGGCAGACGAAACAGGCCCGACGGACGCTGCGTAGATTTCATAGCCCTTTTCCGTGTAGTGATCCTTGATGTTGCAGGTGTTTGCTCCCCAGTAGGGAAGCCTGTCATTCAGACCTTCGTCGTCGCCCCAACCGAAAAGCCCGTGGACGAGTATAATCGGATACTTGCAAGTTTCTGCCATAGTGATCTCCTTTCATATACGTAAACGCTCTCCGTATTCAGGCGGATTTGCGTTGTGTTTCATTATGCCGGCGGGTCAAATCAGACTTTCCGCGTATCTCACGGTTTCCATCGCATCGGAGCAGTATTTATCCGCTCCGATTTTTTCGGCGTATTCCTCCGTAAGCACCGCGCCGCCCACCATTATTTTACATTCGGGCAGATATTCGCGAAGAAGCTTTACCGCCTCTTCCATAGATGGCAGGGTAGTGGTCATCAGAGCGCTGAGCCCCACCGCCTTCGCCGAGTTTTCCTTTGCGGCTTTCAGTATTTCTTCGCTCTCTACATCCTTGCCCAGATCTATCACCCTGTAGCCGTAGTTTTCGAGCAGGAGCTTTACGATATTTTTGCCTATATCGTGAATATCTCCCCTGACCGTCGCGAGAATTATCGTGAATTTTTCGTCTCCTGCATTTGACGGGCAGTTTTCTTTGATGACCTCAAAGCTTGATTTCGCGGCTTCCGCGCTCAGAAGAAGCTCGGGAAGAAACGCTTTTTTGCTCTCGAAGTTTTTGCCCACCGTATCAAGAGAGGGGATTATCTGTCTGCCGATTATATCAAGCGGGTCGGTGCTTTTTATAAGCTCTTTCGTCAGAGCGTAAGCAGCGTCTTTCCTGCCATCGATTATGGCTTTGTCAAGGCTGTCATCTTCTTTGACCGTGCCCGAAGGCGCCGTCTTTATTTCGGCTCTCGCCTTTACGCCCGAGATATATCCCAGGCATGAATCGTCAAATCCTTTGAGCGCGAGATAAGAGCGGTAAGCGTCTGCCATATTTTCGCTGAGGGGATTTATTATTGCCGCCGAAAGCCCGTTTTCCATTGCGAGCAGTAAAAATGATGAGTTTATGATATTCCGTTCGGGCAGCCCGAACGATACGTTTGATACGCCGAGAACGGTATGGCATCCTGTCTTCTCTCTTATGAGCTTTACCGCTTCAAGCGTTGTCTTCGCCGCGTTTGAGTCGGTAGCCACCGTCATCGTAAGCGGATCGAATATAATATCCTTGGGCTTGATTCCGTATTCCGCCGCGGTTTTCAAAATGCGCTCGGCAATTTCGAGACGGCCCTGCGCAGTTTCGGGGATCCCGTTTTCGTCAAGCGTGAGGGCAACGGCAGCTCCGCCGTATTTTTTCTGAAGCGGGAATACATTTCGCATTACCTCTTCTTTGCCGTTTACCGAATTTATCACGGCTTTTCCGTTATATATGCGTAGTGCGCCCTCCATTGCCGTAAAATCGGATGTGTCGATCTGAAGCGGCAGATCGCATACCGCCTGCAATTCGCCGACGGTCTTTGTGAGCATTTCTCTCTCGTTTATATCGGGCAGACCGCAGTTTACGTCAAGAATATCCGCGCCCGCTTCCTGCTGTGAACGCCCTTCTTTGAGCAAAAAGTCTATGTTATTTTCTTTCAGTGCCAGCTTTATCGCCTTTTTGCCTGTCGGATTTATCCTCTCGCCGATTATCAGAGGCTTCTCTCCGAATTCAACGCTGTGAGAATATGATGAAACAACTGTAATATTTTTTTCTTTTTCCGGGATCCTTTTTCTGTTTTTTAAGCCGAGATTAAGTTTTTCGATATATGATGGTGTTGTACCGCAGCAGCCCCCGATTATGTTGACTCCTTCATCCACGGCTTTAAGCACGTATTCGGCAAATACATCGGGCGAAATATCATATACCGTCTTGCCGTCAACCACTGCGGGAATACCGGCGTTCGGCTTAAAAATAACGGGCACGGAAGATACTGCGAGTATCCGTCTGATAGTCCCCATCAGCTTATCGGGGCCGTATGAGCAGTTAAGGCCTACGGCGTCTGCGCCGAGCCCTTCGAGCATGGCGACCGCTGCCTCGGGCGATGAGCCGGTCAGCAGCCTCTCATCATCGTTGTAGGCGTTAGTTACGAATACCGGCAGGGAGATGTTTTCTTTGACCGCCAGCAGAGCCGCCTTTGTTTCATATCCGTCATTCATCGTCTCTATCGAGATCAGATCGGCTCCGTATTTTTCGGCAAGCCTTGCCTGCGAGGCAAATAATTCAACGGCTTTTTCAAAATCGAGATCACCGTAAGGCCTAAGCATTTTTCCGCTCGGCCCCATATCGTATGAGACGAATTTCGGCTGCGCGGCTCCCGATAATTCGGCTGCGCGCCTCACGTTTGAAACGGCGGCTTCGATTATTTCTTCAAGTTCCGATTCCGAATAGTGAAACAGATTTGCTCCGAAGGTGTTTGTGTTGACAACGTTGCTGCCCGCTTCAAAATACTGCCTGTGTATATCGGTAATCATATCCCGGTGAGTCAGATTTGCCGTCTCCGGTTTTACGCCCGCGGGGAAGCCGTATTTTTGCATGAGCGAGCCCGTTGCGCCGTCGAGCAAAACGATATTCTCTTTTACAAAATCAAGAAATTTCATCTTTTACTCCCAAAATCGCGGTCACTGATTTTGACGGGACCATCTGCACCCCGTCCGTCAGATGAACGCCTGTGTATTTGCCGATTTCGAGCGCGAGAAAAATTGCTTTCTGAAATGAAATCGGAAGATCCCCGTAACCGGGGCTGAATCTCATATTTCCGAGTATATATTTTTTTCCGAGTTCCTCGTTGAATCTGTCGCAGGTCTGCTCTACCGAATCGGATCCCAAAGCGTCGATACAGAGAGCCTTGAGAGGAGATATATCCGAATACCGCTTCACCAGCCTGTCGATCCCGAGCCCTGCCGTCGCGGCAAAAATCACAGTATTCCTGCATCCTGCAAGATTATCCGCAAGGTCGCGGCTTTTTACCGAGGCAAATCCCAAATCCACCTTATCTCCGTCGATATTCAGCGGAGTTATGTATGCGCAAATTCTGCAATCGAGCAGCCCTGCGCATTCCCCGATACATTCCTCGATCAGCGGATCCATCGCGGGGTTTCCGGCTCTGTCGCGCATATATCTCTTGATCATCAGCGGGTCGGGTTTAATATCATCGTATTTTTTTACGCAAAAAGGTAAAATCATTTGTTTATAATCTCCGAAAGATTATCAAGTATTGCTTTCGCTACCTGCGGTTTATTCATCGAATAGATGTGGATGTGATTTATGCCGTTTGCAAAAAGATCGATGATCTGATCCGTCGCGTATGCGATGCCCGCCTGCATCATGGCGGAGGGAGCGGAGCCGAATTTATCCACTATGCTGCTGAATCTCTGAGGCATAAACGATCCGCTCAGCTTGACGGCTCTCGCCACCTGGTTTGCGTTTGTTATCGGCATTATTCCGGGTATGACCGGCACGGATATGCCCGCTTCCCTTATCCTGTAAAGAAACGCGTAAAAAAGGCTGTTGTCAAAAAACATCTGAGTTGTCAGGAATTCACAGCCTGCGTCTGTCTTTTCTTTAAGATGAGCAATGTCATCTTTTCTGCACGGGCTTTCGGGATGGACCTCCGGATAACACGCCCCGCCTATGCAAAAGTCTGCGCCGCTCGCCTTGAGATCCGCTATCAGCTCTGTCGCGTGGTTATAGTCCCACCCAGAGCGATCCTCATTTATTCTTTCTGAGGGAATATCTCCGCGAAGCGCGAGAACATTTTCTATACCCGCGTTTTTGAAAGCCTCGATTCTTTCCTTTACGGATTCGCGCGAGGACGAAACGCAGGTCAGATGAGCCAGTGACGGCACCGAATATCTGTCTTTGATCTGTTTTGCTATGTCGAGCGTGTATTCGCTCGTTCCGCCGCCCGCGCCGTAAGTTACGCTCATAAATGACGGGCCCAGAGCCGCGATCTCGTTTACCGCGGATTCCACTGCGCTGAATGCGTCGCTCGTTTTAGGTGGGAATACTTCAAATGAAACCGTCAGCTTATCATTTTTGAGAATTTCCGAAATTTTCATACTTTTTAACCCTTTGTTTACAAATTATACATCCGGCTTACCGCCGGCGTTAATATTTCGATGTTAAAATATGACTGTCAAATGAAAGGAATACCGTTATGAAAAATAATAATCGACCCATCATAATATGCGTCACACCGCAGGGATCCTGCGTGAGGATAATTGAGAAGGGAATTGAAATCGCGGCAAAAGAGGGGAGAGAGGCGCTTGTGCTCTCGGTCATCGGCACACGCTATAAAAACGACCTCGCCGCCCTCGATATGATTTATTCCCTCGTTGAAAAACATTCCCTCGGGCTTGAAGTTTATTTCAATAATGAGCCCGCAATTACAGCAGCGGTCATCGCGAAAAGGATGAAAACCGACTGCTTCGTTACGGGGCTTCCCGATTCATCGGGAGGGAGCTTTATCTCCCTTGTGAGAGACTTGCTGCCGGATCTGAAGATCACCATGATAGGCAAAGACGGCGTCGGCTACAATATGATTCCCGTCTGAGCCGATGAAATCCGGTCAGTTAAGCACAATGCCTTTTGAAAACATATCGTTTACGCTCTTCCTGAGCAATGAATATTCCTCGCCCTCAAGGGCGGGGTTATTTTTAAGCAGTTTTTCGGCGGCGTAATGGGTTTCGCGTATTATGTTGCCGTTTGATAGCATATTTGCTATTTTAAGATCGGGCAGACCGTGCTGGCGCGAGCCGAAGAAATCGCCCGGCCCTCTGAGTTTCAGATCCTCATCGGCGATCTTGAAACCGTCGCCTGTCGATTCGAGGATTTTGAGGCGCGTGTTTTCTTTCGGGTCTGCGTTTCCGGAGATCAGAATGCAGGTGGATTTTGCGTCTCCTCTGCCGACTCTGCCTCTTAGCTGATGAAGCTGAGACAGACCGAAACTCTCGGCGTTTTCTATCACCATTATCACGGCGTTCGGCACATCTACGCCTACTTCTATGACGGTAGTGGATATAAGCAGGTCGATCTCTCCTGCGGCAAATTCCGCCATCACCTTTTTCTTTTCGTCTGATTTCATTTTACCGTAGAGCAGACCCAGACGGAATCCCTTGAAAAAGCCGTCTTTGAGTTCTTTATAAAGCTTTACGGACGCCTTGCGCTGAGAATCCGGCTCCTCCTCATCCCCGTCAATATCGACGAGGGGGCAGACTATATATCCCTGTTTTCCTTCGAGCAGATGCTTTTTTACATAGCCGTAGGCTCTTTCGCGTTTATCGGAGCCTATTGCGAAGGTGTCGATTTTTTGCCTGCCCGCCGGCATTTCGTCAAGAATGCTGATATCGAGATCGCCGTAAATTATCAGCGAAAGCGTTCTCGGGATCGGAGTAGCCGACATAACAAGAATATGCGGATTTTTGCCCTTCATGCCGAGCTTGCCCCTCTGCGCCACTCCGAAACGGTGCTGTTCGTCGGTCACGGCAAAGCCGAGATTTTTGAATTCCACATCGTCCTGGATTATCGCGTGAGTGCCGATTACAAGATCCGTCTCTCCTTCGGCAAGCCTGCGCTTAATCTCACGCTTCTCTTTCGCGCCTGTTGAGCCGGTGAGAAGGTCGATACTTATGCCGAATGAGTCAAAGAATTTTTTGAATGTATTATAATGCTGAGCCGCAAGGACTTCTGTCGGAGCCATAACGGCGGCCTGATAACCGTTTTTGACGCAGTTGTAAATGAGCGCAGCGCTGACCGCCGTCTTGCCGGAGCCGACATCTCCCTGCAAAAGTCTGTTCATCGGGAGGCCGGACGACATATCGGTCACGCAGTCTCTTACGGCTCTTTTTTGCGCTCCGGTCAGGGCGTATGGCAGAGAATTTATAAATTCGGCTGAAAAATCGGTTTTTATGACCGTGCCGGTTGATTTCTTGGATTTTATCTTCATTCGTGACAGCCCGAGCTGCAGCAGAAAGAGATTTTCAAAAGAAACTCTTCTCTTTGCCTCCGAAAGAAGGTCTGCGCTCTCGGGGAAATGAATGTTTTTCAGAGCATCCGGGGCAGACATGAGGCAGTAATCGTTTCTTACGCTTTCGGGCAGAGAATCCTCGATCTCCGAGCACGATTCAAACGCCGTTTTGAGTATCTTTTCAATGTAGTTTGTATTAAGTAGCGAGGTCTGCGGATATACCGGCCTCATTTTAACGCCTTCGTCCGATTTGAAAAATTTCGGTGAAGTCATGCTTCTGAATCCGTTGTGGGATGTGATCTTGCCGTAAAAGTAATACTCCTCTCCCTCTTTGAGCATTCCCGAAATATATTTGTTGTTAAAGAAAACGAGGTCTATTACCGATTCGCCGTCCGTCAGGTCGAATTTATAGAGGGTCATTCCCTTGCGTATATAATGCTCCCTTGCGGGCGAGCCCACATACGCCTTGATGCAGATATTCTCATTGAGAGGGGCGCTTTTGATGGTATAGCACTGATTGAGGTCGAGATACGCCCGCGGGAAATATGTCAACAGATCGTGTATCGTAAATATACCCGCCTTGTTCAGAGCCTCGGCACGCTTCGGACCCACGCCCTTGAGATATGTCACATTGTCAGACAGAAGCATTATTTAAGACTCCATGTTTCTATGTCATAAAATACGTCGGCGTCGCATCCGCCGAATTCGCCGCTCATTGATTTTGTATAAGAAGCAATACCGTTTCTGTAGCATACCGGAGCGTAAGGCATATCCTCGGAGTAGGTGTTGATAAAATCGATCAGCTCGCAGTTGCCGTTCATAAAATCGGTGTATTTCAGAAGCGCGGCTTCATCCTCCTCAATACCGAATGCCGCGTCGCCCGTAAAGAGGGGATAAAGGCTCATATTGTTGTTGAGCTTCACTTCGCCTATGTATATATCGTATCCGCCGGATTTGAGAGCCTGAAGATAGGCGTCCTTTGTGAAGCCGTTCAGCCTCACATAAAATCCGATGTTTTCGAGATTTTCTTCGATTATCTCTGCGGTGTCCGCCTTGAATTCGTTATCGGCGTTATAGAGGATGGAAATCTCTCTCATGGCGGGCCGGATCCCCGAAGCTTTGATAGCTTCAAGGGCTCCCTGCACATCCGCGCCGCTATCGGATGATATATCGCTTATGGCGTACCAGTCCGGATTAAACGGAGTTACGGCGGGCCTTGCGTGAGAACGGAAGGCGGAGGCGGCGATTTTTTGCCTGTCAAGACAAAGACTGACCGCTTTTCTGACCGCGGGCACGGAAAAAAATTCATGCTGCATATTGAATCCGAGATAGATAAAATTATTTATGCCGATGTCAATATTATTCGCGTTTATTCTCGTGTAAGTGCCGTCATTGAGCTCGTTGTATGAAAATGCCGTGTTACCTATCACGAGGCTGCTTTCAAATGAATCGCTCTCGTGAACGGCCTCAAGGTTTACGGTCCTGAAATTGGGGTTGAAATCCGCCCTGTAGCCGTTGACTACGAGATAGATGTTTTCTCCGTCTCGCTGATAGGCGTATCTGCCGCATCCCACGGGAAAACTCCCGTCGGTGCTCTCTTTAACTATCGGGAAATCAAGGCAGCTCAGTGCGTAAGGGTCGGGCGATTCTATGTCAAAGATAACGGAGTTTTCAGAGCCGGGATATGCCTGAATGAAATTGCCGAGCCGCGCTTTATAAGCCTCAGATTCCTTTGCTCTTTCAAAAGATTTGATAATATCATCCGTCTTTACCGGCATACCGTCGCTGAATTTGAAATCGTTTATTGTAACGCTTACGATATTTTTGCCTACGACCGCGGATTTTGCAACAACGGGTATCGGCTCATAAGAGGAATCAAGCTTATACAGCCCGTCAAAAACAAGTTTTGATATTCTGAGATTGATCGCGGTCTGTGAAAGCATCGGATCAAGCGGATCGTTTTTTGAATAAGCGAGTTTGAGCGTGTTCTGCTCGCCGGTCACCTCTGTATTATTCTTTTTTCCTGTAGGCTTCACGCTCTCTTTTGAGCACGCAAAAAGCGAGGCCGTCAGCAGAGCGGTTATGATAAATAACGATAATAATTTTTTCATGGTATTTCTCTGAATTGAATTTAGTTTGAAATCGGGCATAAAAATCCGAGACTATTATATAATAAAAATATAATTTTGTAAACATTTAATTTTGAATAGAGGTTGTAATTGAAAGAATTTCATTGTATAATTATGCGAAAAGAGTCGCCTTGCGGTGTTGTTATTTCGCAGCCGCAGGCGTAAAACTATTGATAACTGAGAGGTTTTTTGCAATGAAACTTGGTATCGTCGGTCTGCCTAATGTAGGTAAAAGTACATTATTCAACGCCATCACAAACGCCGGTGCGCAGAGCGCCAACTACGCTTTCTGTACCATCGAGCCGAATGTCGGAGTCGTTGCGGTGCCCGATGAGCGCCTTGATAAGCTTGCGGAAATTTACAATCCCGTCAAGATAACTCCTGCTTTTATCGAGTTTGTCGATATCGCCGGCCTCGTCAGAGGCGCTTCAAAAGGCGAGGGGCTCGGCAATAAATTTCTGTCTCACATCCGCGAAACAGACGCGATTATCCATGTCGTGCGTTGTTTTGAAAATGACGATATAATCCATGTTGATGCTACCATCGACCCCGCGAGAGATATTGAGACGATAAATCTTGAGCTTATCTTTTCGGATATCGAGATGGTCGAGAGAAGGATCGACAGGGTCGCCAAAGCCCTCAAGGGCGATAAAACTCTCGCCGCCGAGCTTGATTTTCTGAAGAGGCTCAAAGATTCTCTCGAGAGCAATATCCCCGCCCGCAATGTCGAATGTGACGAAAACGAAAAGGCGTGGCTTGCCGATATTGCCCTTCTCACCTCAAAGCCTGTTATCTATGCCTGCAATATGAGTGAGGATGATTTTGCCGCGGGCATTGAAAATAATGAGCATTATAAAAAGGTCTGTGAAATTGCCGCTTCCGAAGGCAGCGAAGTGCTTCCGATTTGCGCCGAGCTCGAAGCCGAGATCGCGTCTCTCGACGCAGAAGAAAAAGAAATGTTCCTTTCCGAAATCGGTGTTGAGAGCGGCGGCCTCGACCTGCTTGTAAAAAAGAGCTATTCTCTTTTGGGGCTTATTTCATTCCTGACCGCCGGTCAGCCGGAGGTCAGAGCGTGGACTATCAAAAAAGGCACCAAAGCTCCGCAGGCGGCGGGCAAGATCCATACCGATTTTGAGCGCGGCTTTATCCGCGCCGAGGTTATCGCTTATGATGAGCTTATCAAATACGGCTCGCTTGCCGCCGCTAAAGAAAAGGGGCTTGTCAGAAGCGAGGGCAAAGAATATGTGATGAATGACGGCGATGTCGTTTTATTCAGATTCAATGTATAAATCCGAAGGAGAGAATTAAAATGAAAAAATCTTTGATTGAGAGCAAAGTCTTTGCCTGTTTCGCGTTTTGCTTCGGCGTATTCGGTCTTCTTTTGATGGCTCACCATATTTTCAGCTATGAGAATATCCTCAGACCGTTTATGGATTATCTTATCGAAAACAGGATCATTACCAACGATAAAAGCGGCCTTACCTTCCTGAGAATGTTTACCAATGAATCAAATATTATGGTAGATGTTTATCTCATCCTCTATGCTCTGGGCATTTTCGGCAGCGAGAAACTTTACAAATTTACCCACAGCGAGCTCCTTCGCGGGATAGTAACGCTCAATATCACCGTGACCGGTATCATTTATTTCACCGTTCTCCTTCCCAGCAGCGCTCCTTTCCCGTCTGAGGTCAACGGCGTGAGCACGGGCGGAATGTGGTTCTCAAATGTTGTCAACACCTGGAATCACCTCGTCACTCCCGTCTTTACCTTCGCGCTCTGGTTTTTACCTGTTGAAAAGAAAAGGATACCCGTCGTTAAATACGGCCTGCTTTATCTCATTTATCCCATCTGCTATTTTGTGATGTGCGTTATTCTCGGCGCCCGCGACGGTTTTTATCCCTATCCCTTCCTCAGCGGCAGGCAGATGTGGGATTTCATTCCCGCCCTCAAAGAGAATCCTTACAATCCGACTACCGGTATTTTGCTTATCGTCGCCGTCGTGATTGTTCTCTCCGCCGTATTTTTCGCCGTCGGCTGCGCTCTCAACGGCATACACAATGCCCGCGTAAAAAAATACAATATATCCGAAGAAAAATAAAAATCAAAGGGCTTGCGGTTTATTCTGCAAGCCCTCGTTTTATGCCTTTATATTCTGTTTATCTCAACACCGTTGATTTTTATATCTGTGAGCGGCTTATCTCTGCCGTCGCGCTCCGCGTCAGCGATTTTATCAACCGTATCCATTCCCTCAAATACCTGACCGAATACCGTATGATGATAGTCTAGCCAGGGCGTTCCGCCGAGAGTTCTGTAATCCTCAACGCACTCGGGAGGATATGAATCGGGATATTGAGCCATCTGTGAAAGGAATCCTTCGTCGCAGCTGTGAAGCTGGACTATAAAGAACTGGCTGCCGTTTGTGCCGGGGCCCGCGTTTGCCATACAGAGAGCGCCGCATATATTGTGATAGTCGGGATGGAACTCATCCTTGAAAGGAGCGCCCCAGAGGCTTTCTCCGCCCGCTCCCGTGCCTGTCGGGTCGCCTCCCTGGATCATAAAATCGGGTATCACGCGGTGAAAAATAATTCCGTCATAGTAGTTCTTTTCGGCAAGTCCCGTGAAGTTTTCAACGGTTTTCGGCGCGGCGTCGGGAAAGAGGAGTATCTTTATATCTCCCATGTCTGTTTTGATCGTCGCCGTTATATCGCCGGCGGAGGGCTTTCTTGTCTGTTTGCTCATATTTCCTCCTGATGAATGTCATTGGTCAGTATTATTTCGCCGTCGTCCGTAAACGAAGCGATTATTCCGTTGTAATCGTATGTCCCGTAAAACGGGGTGTGCGCATACATGGTGAGATTCCATTTTACATTCGGATAAACCTTGCCCTGCAAATTCGGGATTATGGTCACATCCGGCTTCAGATGCTTCAAAAAGCTCATCGAGGACGAGCCGAAATATCCGTGATGGCCGGCTTTCAAAAGATTGATTTTACCTATCTCTTTGCCGAGCTTTTGCTCAAGCCCCGATGTCCGAGTAATATCGGCGGCAAGGAAGGCGGATCTTTCGCCTTTTTCAAGCTTTATCCCGATGCTCGATGAGTTTTCGCCCTTTCCTTCGAGATCCTCATAGTATCCTCTATTAAAGAATGTGAGGCTGAAATCGCCGAATTTCAGCTTTTCGGGTATCTCATGGATCAGCGGGATCCCGCGTTTGCCGAGATCGGAAACTATTGTTTCATATATCTCCGGCAGACCCCATTTTTCAATTTCATAGCTGTGGTCCATGGCGGGGTTGTATTCCTTGAAATACGCCTTGTCAATGATAATATCTTTATCGTTTATTATCCTGTCAAAGCAGCCGACATGGTCATAGTGATAATGGGTCCCGAGAATGAAATCGAGATGCGCCTTCCCGGACGGATCGACCGCGGTGCTTTTGATATACGCGGCGACTCTTTCCTCATAGCCTTGATACGGCGTTTTTCTCCGGGGGTTTGAATTACCTTCGCCCGAATCCACGAGCGCAAAATGCCCGTTGCTCTCAATAAGGATGCAGTCGGAATTCGCGGTGTTGAGGAAGTGGATTCTGTCATCCGAAAGGGGATTGTCGGGGTCTTCCTTTACCGGCATATATCTTTTTGCGTAAATGTTGCCGATCGCCACCGTGGCGATATCGAGTATAAAAATTGCAGCCATCAGAGGCACGATTATCCAGGTGGCAATTTTTTTGATTTTTTTGCTTTTCATACTTTCTCCGTTTGATATATTCGATACATATTAACATATTTTTTCGCTCAATGCCACATTTTTTCAAAATTATCTTGTTAATTTGCGTTCTTTATTGTAAAATGTCTGCGCGAGGTAAACCAGATGACAGATAAAAAAGAATTATTAAAAATTTCCTTATTCAAAGCAACCGCTCTCATACCGCTCTGCCTAAGCCTTGCGGTTTGCGCGGGCTACCCTTCTCTTTTCGGATTTGTTACGGCACTGATCGCCGCCGTATTCCTTAATATCGCTCCCGAAACACGCCTTTATCCGGTGCTGTTCGTATTTCTGATTCTGAATTATATCGGGGCAGATTACGGCGATAACGGCGTTATGATTTGCCTGGCGGCGGGGATACTGATTTCCGTGCTGTTTCTTGCAATAAAGCCCCTGCGTGAGAGAATTGCGTCATTCGGCGCTTTCGGCGCGCTGTCGCTCATAACCGCTCTGTTCATTACCGTAATTGTGACAAATATATATTTCGGCATCGGCGCTCACGGTGATACGATTTACCATATGCTCAGATCATACCGGTCTCTCGGCTTCCATCCCAACTGGCGAGGGATTCTCTACGGCACTGTAGTCATGGTGGTGATGATCACTTTTCCCCGTAAATTCAAAAAAATCACCCGCATTGTATCGGGTATGTTCTTTGCGCTTGTTATCACCTATTTTCTCAATCTGCTGCTTGTGCCCTACGGCGCGGTCAGGACCTTTGCCGAGGTCGGTGCTCCCGTATGGAAGCCCGCTTATTCGTTTGTGAATTTGCAGGGCGATTTAGTCGATTTGCGAAGGTTTGCCGTCGATGCGGTCATTTCCGGTATAGCTCTCGGATTTGTGATTGCCTGTGCCGCCGCAGGCAATATCAAAGATAAAAAATCAACTGCCGCGGTTTACTCCTCTGCCGTCATTTCCTCGGCGTTCGGTATTCCTGCGATATTCTACGGCAATTCCTCAAAAACAGATTATTGTTCGGGGTTGATTTCTGCCCTTATCACTGCGTCGGTAATGCTTCCCACTATGCTGTTTGAGCGCCTGCCCGCAGCTTCCTGCGCGGTCATTCTTATAGTTTCAGCCTGGCAAAATCTTGAAAAGAAAGCGCTCAGATCCGAATTCAAAGATCCCGTTATTGTCATAGGCTTGATCGTATCCGCTTTGGCTTCGGCGTTCTTTAATCCGGGTCTTGCGGTTATCATTCTTGCCTTATTTTCCGCTTTCGGTAAAAATAAAAGATCCGAAACCGTAAATCCGTAAATATTATATTGAATAAATCATTGAGCAGCCACCCTTCGGATGGCTGCTCTTTTCCGCTTGCGTTTATTATTCTGCCTCTTTTACCGTTTCTTTTCCGTTGTATATCACCGTGAATTTTCCTTTGCCGTGAAGCTTATAAGAGGTGACGCGGTTGTTTTTCCATTTGATATCGACGGTTACTCCGCCCTTGGCTCTCAATCCTTTGACCTCGCCTGAGCTCCATTTTGACGGAAGCGCGGGCAGCAGATATATTTTTCCGTCTCTGCTCTGAAGGAGCATTTCCGTTATCCCGCTCACATAGCCGAAATTGCCGTCTATCTGGAACGGGGGATGAGCGTCAAACAGGTTTTCATAAGTCCCGCCGCCGCGTGAATATCTCACTCCGGTGCTCTTTACGGGCCTTAACTGCATTTCGATAAGCTTCAGAGCGTGATCTCCGTCAAACAGTCTCGCCCAGAAATTTATCTTCCATCCGAGCGACCAGCCCGTTCCGTTATCGCCTCTGCGCTCAAGGGTCTTTCGGCAGGCGTCTGCGAGCTCGGGGGTGCCGTCCGGTGTGATTATATTTGCGGGATGCAGGGCATAAAGATGTGAAACATGCCTGTGATGGATCTCATCCTCGGGATAGTTGTCGTCATATTCAAGAAGCTGACCTTCGCTGCCGAGCTTGAAATCGGGGAATTTTTTAAGCGCTTTTTCAAGCTTTGAGGCAAAAGCCTTGTCTTTGCCGAGAATTTCGCTTGCCTTGATGCAGTTTGTAAAAAGCTCACGCGCGATCGACATTGACATGGTGGTGTATTTTCCGATCGGCGACCAATCGTCCTCATAAATGAATCCGTTTTCGGGCGAAGTCCCGGGGCAGAGGAACATCTCGCCGTTTTGCTCGCTCATTATATCGAGATAGAATTCGGCCGCGCCCTTCATTATCGGATAAGCAGTTTTTTCGAGGAAATCCTTGTCGAGCGTGTATTCGTATCTGTCAAAGAGATGCCTGCAAAGCCAGCCGGATGAGCCGTGCCAGAATGCCCAGCAGGCGTTGCCCGAAACGGGAGTGGCGAGCCGCCAGAGATCCGCGTTATGGTGCGATACCCAGCCCTTGGCGTTGTATTGATGCTTTGCGGCTTCTCTGCCGGTAACGCTCAGCTCTTTTATCATGCGGATAAGAGGCTCGTCAAGCTCCGCCATGTTTGCCGCCAGTACGGGCCAGTAATTCATTTCGGTATTTATGTTGACAGTGTAGTTCGCGTTCCAGGGTGCGTTGAATCTGTCGTTCCATATTCCCTGCAAATTCATCGGCTGTGTGCCGGGGCGTGATGCGGATATCGCGAGATAGCGGCCGTAGTTATACACAAGCTCGATAAGCCCGATATCATCCCTGCTTTTTTTGAATGCGGCAAGCCGCTTATCCGTAGGCAGATCGGAGCCTTTTCCGGCTATATCGAGCGTCACTCTCGAATATATTTCCTTATAATCTTTAACAGCGCGCTTTTTTGTTTCGGCGGAATATACAAATTTCTCAAGCCTTTCTTCGCAGGGGCGCTTATATTCTTTTCCTTCGAGGAACGGATGCTTGTCAAATCCGTTAAAGCTCGTCTCGCAGGCGAATAATATTTCGGTGTTCAGAGAATTTGATACGGAAATTGAAGCGCCGTCATCATCGAGTTTTCCGTCGGTTTTCACCTTGAAGCCGGCCTTGAATCTGATGCCGCGCATCTCCGGCTCGTCATAGTATTTTTTATTCGGGCATTTGTTATCTACCGCGTTTTCTCCGTGGCATTCGCCCTCAAGCCAGAGTATGTCATCCTCAACATAGCTGTGAGAGAGCAGCTTGCTGTCGGCAGATATTTTGAGATCGATGGGCTTTTCGCTCACGATCGTCATGCATATAATTTTATCGGGGGCGGAGGCGAAGTATTCGCGCTTTATCCTGTTGCCGCCCGCCGTGTATTCAACGCTTGCCGTGGAATCCGAGAGATCGAGCGCCCTTTTGTAATTTCCGATTTTTCCCTTTATTCCGAATGAAATCCTGAGATTGCCGAGAGGAAGGTACGCCTGGCTCCATACGCTCTCAAAATCGCTTTCGATGACCTGCCTCGCTTCGTGGAATTTCCCGTCAAGGGCGAGAAGCCTCGCTTTTTCAAATGCTTCGGGAGCGCCTTCACGCCATGTTTTTTTAGGCCTTCCGGTCCAAAGCTCGTCGTGATTGAGGGCGAGCGTTTCTTCTTTCGCTCCGCCGTAGATCATAGCTCCGAGCGTGCCGTTTCCTATTGGCAGAGCCTGAGTCCAGGCTTTTGCGGGAGAAGTGTAAAACAGACGGTCGTTGTTTTTCAATCAGATCAACTCCTTAGTTATCGGAAAATACCGGCAAAGCGGTTTTTTTATATTTGAAATTATACATTCGTGTTCCCGATTTGTCAATTTATCTTTAATGTTACCGCTAAATGAAAGAAATCCTGCAAATTAAAAAATCAATCTTGCATTCGCCTTCATTTTGTTATATACTGTTCGGGTACGAATGAGGTGTTTTGATGTCTGAAAATATTACCGGGCGTATTGATCTGTATTATGATTCCCTTTCAAAGGGTCATAAGAAAATAGCGGATTTTATACGGCTGAATTATGAGAAATCATCATTTATGACTGCGGCGGAGCTCGGCAGAGCGGTAGGCGTGAGTGAATCCACGGTTGTCCGCTTTGCGTCAAATATCGGGCTGTCCGGTTATCCCGAGCTTCAAAAAAAGCTTCAGGAGATGGTCAAAAGCCGTCTTACCAGCGTCCAGAGAATGGAAGCCGCAAAGCGCTATGAAGGCAAGGGGCTTATTGAATCCGCGCTTTCATCTGATATTGATATGATCAAAAAAACTCTCGAGAGAGTGCCCCGCGATGATTTTTACGGAGCCGTCAGCGCCGTAAACAGAGCGGAGAGAATTTATATCCTCGGCGTCAGATCGTCTGCGTCTATCGCCTCGTTTGCCGCTCTCTATATGGGCTTTCTCTATGATGTGGTGCTCGTGGATACTTCGGCAACGAGCGAAATGTTTGAGCAGATGCTCAGGATCGGGCCGAATGATGTCTGTATAGCCATCAGCTTCCCGAGATATTCTTCAAGGACGGTAAACGCCCTCAGATTTGCGCGCTCGAGGGGAGCGGAGATCATTTCCGTTACCGACAGCGATATTTCACCCATAGCCCCTCTCGCGACTTATCTTCTCCCGGCTCAGAGCAGTATGGTCTCTTTCGTTGATTCCCTTACCGCTCCGCTGAGCCTTGTCACCGCCCTTGTCGCCGCCTGCGTTGAAGAGAGAGGCGGAGACATCCAGGCAGATCTTGAGGAGCTCGAAAAAATCTGGGATGAATATCACGTTTACCGTACCGGCGAGGAGGATGCCGATGGGCATTGATGTTGTTGTAGTCGGCGCGGGTGCGGCGGGTATGATGGCCGCCGGGACTGCCGGCGAGCTCGGCTGCAATGTCACCCTGATTGAGCGCAACGAAAAGCCCGGCAGGAAGCTTATGATCACCGGCAAGGGCAGATGCAATGTTTCCAACAACTGCAAAACCGTCCGTGAGCTGATAGATAGTGTTCCCCGAAACGGCAAGTTTTTGTATGCCGCTTTTTACGGCTTTATGCCTTCCGATCTCGTTGAATTCATTGAGAGCAGGGGAGTTACGCTGAAGGTAGAGCGCGGCAACAGAATTTTCCCCGTATCAGATAAAGCGGCGGATATTGTTGATTGCTTTGCCCGATATTCATCAAGATTTTCCCATACCGTTCACGGAAGAGTCAAGGAATTATCCGTTGTCAACGGTAAACTTAACGGCGTTCGTCTTGAAGGGGGCGAATTCATCCGGGCAGATAAAGTCATTATCGCAACGGGCGGCATTTCATATCCCGCCACCGGCTCCGACGGCGACGGCTATAAGCTCGCTTCTCAGGCCGGGCATACCGTTGTTGAGCCCTGTCCTTCGCTCGTTCCTCTTGAGGTCCACGAAGGCTTTTGCAGCGATCTTATGGGGCTTTCGCTCCGCAACTGTTCGATCAAGGTGCTTGATACAAAAAAGAAAAATAAAGCGGTATTCACCGATTTCGGTGAAATGCTTTTCACTCATTTCGGCGTTTCCGGTCCGATGATACTCTCCGCATCCGCTCATATGAGAGAGATGGAGAGCGGCAGATATAAAATAGTTATCGACCTTAAACCTGTGCTGTCTCCCGAGCAGCTCGATTCCAGGATCCTCCGTGATTTTTCGGAGAATACCAATAAGAATTTCATAAATGCGCTTGACGCTCTGCTTCCCAAAAAACTCGTCCCGGTTATCGTAAAACTCAGCGGTATTCCGCTCAATATCAAGGTCAATCAGATCACCCGTGAGCAGAGAGCGGGACTTGTTCATCTGCTTAAAAATCTTACGGTGACGGTTACGGGCTTCAGACCGATCGATGAGGCGATAGTCACAAGCGGCGGCGTCAGCGTCAAAGAGATAAATCCTTCAACCATGGAGTCAAAGCTTCTGTCCGGTCTTTATTTCGCGGGCGAGGTAATAGATGTTGACGCATATACCGGAGGCTTCAATCTCCAAACGGCGTTTTCCACCGGTAGGCTTGCCGGAAAAAGTGTAAGTGAGGTAGAGAAATGATTGTAAATGTTGCCATAGACGGCCCCGCAGGCGCAGGTAAAAGCACCGTCGCCAGAGCGGCGGCAAAAGAACTCGGCTATATCTATGTCGATACCGGCGCTCTTTACAGAGCCGTCGGAGTCTGCGCGCTGAGGTTGGGCGTCGCGACCGATGATGCCGCCGCTGTCGAGGGAATACTCGGCTCCGTAAAAGTGGAGCTTAAATTCACGAACGGAGAGCAGCAGGTTTTTCTTAACGGAGAAAATGTTTCGTCCGAAATCAGGACTCCGGAGGCGTCAATGGCGGCCTCGAATGTTTCGGCGATTCCCGCCGTAAGAGCTTTTCTTTTCGATCTTCAAAAGAATATTGCCGCCGAAAACGATTGTATAATGGACGGCAGAGATATAGGCACGGTCGTTTTGCCCGATGCGCAGGTCAAAATTTTCCTCACCGCTTCACCCGAAATCAGAGCCAGGCGCAGATATGATGAGCTCACGGCTAAGGGTCAGCAGGTCGAATATGACGATGTGCTTGACGATTTGATCAAGCGTGATTATAATGATTCTCATCGCGAGGTCGCCCCTCTCAGACCGGCAGATGATTCCGTCACCGTCGATACGAGCGGTCTCAGCCTTGAGCAATCCATTGAGAGAGTAATCCAAGCAGTCAGGGAGAAGATACAATGAGCATTAAACAATTTGATTATAAGAAAGAAGTTACCGAGGGCAAAACCTATAATATTCTCAAGCCTCTGGGCAGATTTGTCGCGAAGCTCAGATTCAGGATAAAATATGTCGGCGCGGAGAATATTCCGCAGGAGGGCGGTTTTATCCTCGCGTCAAATCATATCGACCTCATCGACCCGATGATGATCGGCCTCGGCATTGATAACAGGCAGCTTCATTTTATGGCAAAAAAAGAGCTTTGGAAGCATTGGATAGTCGCCTGGGCATTTACAAAGGTAAACGGCTTCCCGATAGCGAGAGGAGCCGCCGACGCAGACGCTTTCAAATACGCTATGCAGATTCCGCAGAAGGGATATATTCTCGGTATCTTCCCGGAGGGTACCCGCTCAAGAAACGGTAAGCCCGGCAAGCCCAAAAGAGGGGTCGCGAGGATTGCCGCAGGCGCAAAATGCGGCGTTCTTCCCGTTTCCATCTACAATGATGAAGGCTGTAAGAAGCATTCGAGGATTACCATAAGATACGGTAAGATGATCCCCTATGAAGAGCTCGGATTTACCGATGAAAAACCCACCCGCGAAGAGGAAGAGGCCGCTACCGAAAAGATATTCGGCGAGATCGTCGCTCTCTGGGAGGAAGGACATTGCGAATAATCAAAGCTGAAACGGCGGGCTTCTGTTTCGGAGTTGACAGAGCGGTTAATACTGCGCGTGAGGTCCTCAAAAGCGGTAAAAAATGCTGTTCGCTCGGTGAGATAATCCATAATTCCCATGTGACCGCTGAGCTCGAAAAGCAGGGGCTCAGGATCATAAATTCACCCGATGAGGCGAGGGAGGGCGAAACGGTCATAATCCGTGCCCACGGAGTGAGCCCCGATGTTATAGGATCTCTCAATTCGCGCGGAGCCGAAATCTGCGACGCCACCTGCCCGTTTGTCGCTAAGATCCACGATATAGTTTCCGAGAATACCTCGCATGATGTGCCGGCTCTGATTGCCGGCGACGAAAATCATCCGGAGGTCATAGGCATAAGAGGCTGCTGCAAGGGAAGATCCTTTGTCTTTTCCTCTGCCGATGAATGTAAAAAAATCATCGAAAATAATGCAAAATTATTCCAAAACGGAATAATAGCGGTATCTCAGACCACTTTTTCCGAAAATGAGTGGAAAAAAAGTAAAGAAATAATAAAATTTCTCTGTACAAATTCAAAAATTTTTGATACAATATGTTGCGCTACCCGTAAGAGACAGGAGGAGGCGGAGTCGCTTTCAAAGCAGTGCGACGCCGTGATTGTCATCGGTGGCAGACACAGTTCCAACACAGTCAAGCTCAAAAATGTCTGTCTTTCAAACTGTGACACTTTTTTGGTGGAAAGAGCCGATGAGCTCAAAAACATAGATTTTTCCACTTACGCCTCGGTTGGCGTAACGGCAGGTGCATCAACTCCCGCCGTAATAATTAAGGAGGTACTTTCAGCAATGTCCGAAATCATCAAAGAAACCGAAAATACCGTGGTAGAGGAGGTGCCTTCTGCAGCAGCGTCAGTTGATGGTGAAAACCTGAGCGATCTTCTTGATGAATCGCTTTCCGATGATTCTGTCATTGAATGCACGGTCGAGAATATCACTCCGACCGAGATTCAGGTCGATATCCCCAAGAATCACATTCTCGGCGGCCTTACCGGAATCGTTCCCAATGAAGAATACAGCAACGATCCCGCGGCAGATCCCTCCAAAGAGGTCAAGATCGGCGATACTCTCACTCTCATCATTATGAAGAAAAATGATGCCGACGGTACCGTTCTTCTCTCCAAGAAGCGCGCAGACGCTATCAAGTCCTGGGGCGATATTCTTGAGGGCAAAGAAGACGGCAGGATTATCGAAGGCGTAGTTACCGAAGTTATCAAGGGCGGCGTTCTCGTTGCCGCCAAGGGCTCCGTTGTATTCATTCCCGCTTCTCAGGCTACAGAGCATAAGGGCGATTCTCTCGAGGCTCTTCTCAAAAAGAATGTTGAATTCCGCATTATCGAAGCCGATCCCCGCAAAAAGAGAGCTGTCGGCTCGATTCGTTCCGTTATCGCCGAAAAGAAGCAGGCAGCCGCAGAGGCTTTCTGGGCATCTGCCGAAGAGGGCAAATCATATAACGGTATCGTTAAATCTCTTACCAATTACGGCGCTTTTGTCGATATCGGCGGCGTTGACGGTATGGTCCATATCTCAGAGATGAGCTGGAAGAGGATCAAGCATCCTTCCGAGATCTTTGAGGTAGGCCAGGAAGTAGTTGTTTATATCAAATCTCTTGACCGCGAAAATAAAAAGATTTCTCTCGGCTACAGAAAAGACGAGGATAATCCCTGGGTGATCCTTCAGAATACCTACCCCGTCGGAAGCGTTATCGAGGCTGAGATAGTCGGTCTCACCGAGTTCGGCGCTTTCGCAAGAGTTATCCCCGGTATTGACGGTCTTATCCATATCAGCCAGATAGCAAATCACCGCGTCGATAAGCCCGGCGACGAGCTTTCGATCGGCCAGAAGGTCACCTGCAAGATCACCGCAGTTGATTATGATAAGAAGCGCGTAAGCCTTTCGATCAGAGCTCTCCTCGATCCCGAAGAGGATGTTGAAGAAGCCGATGAAGAGCCCGAGGTCGTTGACGGCGAGAATGATATAGCCGTTGAATCCGAGCCCGTCGAAGAGGCTGCCGAGGAAGCGGCAGAAGAACCCGCAGAAGAGGCAGCTCCCGCCGAAGACAGCGCAGACGCAGAATAATTTTATTTAAGATTTTAGCCCGCCCTCGGCGGGCTATTTTTTGAAAGCACCGGATGTATGAAGAAAAATTACACTCAAAAATTTGCGGGGCCGCTTTTCTGCGTCCTTGCGGCTCTCCTTTGGGGTCTTTCGTTTGTAGCCCAAAAAACTGGCGCCCACATAGGCACGTTTACCTTCAACGGCATCAGAACCGTTATCGGCGGCATTTTCCTGCTGCCGTTTGTGCCTCTGTTCCATAATATAAAAAACAAAAAACTGCCCGATCCTCAAAAAACAAAATTTGATTTCAAGGGAAATCTCAAGGGCGGGATCATCTGCGGGCTTGTCCTCTTTGTCGCGAGCAATCTCCAGCAGCACGCGTTTACCTATGATATTTTTGCCGCCAAAGTCGGATTTATTACAGCGCTTTATATGATAATCGTGCCTCTCGCCGGTCTGTTTATGGGCAGGCGAGTCAGATTCAATGTATGGATCGCCGTATTCCTCGGGGTCGGCGGATTATATCTTCTCTGTATGAAGCCGGGCGATTTCAAAATCGGCACCGGAGAAATTTTCTCAATTCTCTGTGCCTTCGGATTCGCGGCGCATATCCTTGTTATTGACAGATTCTGTGATGAAACCGAGCCCGTCGCTCTTGCCTGCTTCCAGTTTCTTACCGCAGGAATTATTTCCGTGATACTTATGTTTATTTTTGAGAAGCCGGCGCTGAGCGATATTCTTGAGTGCGCGGTGCCGATTCTTTACGCGGGCATTTGCAGCACCGGCATAGCCTTTACGCTTCAGATTTTCGGCCAGAAATACACGGAGCCTACGGTCGCTTCGCTGCTAATGTGCCTTGAATCTGTTTTCAGCGTAATTTTCGGCTGGATAATTCTTCACGATGTTTTGTCAGCCCGTGCGCTTCTCGGATGCGCCGTTATGTTTGCGGGAGTTATTTTGAGTCAGATTGAAATTAAACCAAAAGGGAAGGAAGTATAAATGGAAAAACTGATTGTGCTTATTTTGTCTTTGGTTACCGCCGTGACCGGTTTCTTTTCCGGCTTTTCGTTTGATCCCGTTGATGCCGTCTTAAGCCTGTTTACCGGCATCCCTTCGTCCGATTCGTCAATCAGCGATTCTTTTATTGAAGATATCGGCAGGTCCGATGTTGTTATCGGCAGAAACGGTTACGGATATTATAAGAATCTTATGATCATGTTTTTTGATAAAGATTCGGGTGTAATGTCCAAATACAAAGTTTTTTCCGATTACGGGCTGAAACTGCTCGGCTGGGCGTGCAACTGCGATATGTACGTGGTTTATGCCGGGGCAGATGATCTTTTTTCACTCACCGAACTCGGCAAAAAAATCGAAAACGAGCGCAGTGAGGTGCTTATGGCGGCGCCTGTTGCGCTTATTGAATCAAAACCCGATACCACCCCCGATGATCCTTTTGATGAAAACAATGTGTGGGATGAGGAGTCCCCTTTGGGCGGAAACTGGTATCTTGAGGCTGTCAAAGCCAGAGAAGCCTGGAATTATACCTCATATTTCTCTCCCGTCAAGGTCGGCGTTGTAGATTCCGGCTTTTATACCGATCACGAAGAATTAAAGGGTAAAATATCCTTCCCCAAAAAATCATCGGAGAGAAGGAATATCGCAGATTTTCACGGCACTTTTGTGTCGGGAATAATTGCCGCAGAGCATAATAACGGCAAAGGAATTGCCGGCATAAACCCCGCCGCTTCGCTCGTATGTGTTGACTGGGAGAGCGCCGACGGTCAAAACTGGAATCATACTCTCCATATATTTTTCGGGATCTGCCGCGTTATCAAAGCCGGCGCCAGGGTCGTGAATATTTCACTCGGTACCTCGGGAAATATCGATGAATATAATTCCGCGGTAAAGACGGAGATGGATCTTTACGGTAAGATCTATTCGGCGATGATGTCGATTTTCATAGGCAGAGGCAATGATTTTGTGGCTGTGCAGTCCGCCGGAAACGGCGATCCGGACGGTAACCCCGCCGATGCTTTTTATAACGGCCATTTTTGCAGTATTACCGAAAACAATGTTGTTTCTCTTTCGCCGGGGGTCAGCAAGAGAGATATTCTCGACAGGATCCTTATCGTCGGCGCCGCCAGATATTCCGCTGTTCAGGGCGGATATGTTCAGACCTCTTTCTCAAATTACGGCAAGACCGTCAATATTTCGGCTCCAGGCTCCCGCCTTTACGGCCTCGGAACGGCAGACCGTCTCTATGACTATATGTCGGGCACCTCTGCCGCGGCTCCTGTGGTTGCTGCCGTTGCCTCTCTCGTTCTGAGCGCAAATCCCGGTTTGAGCGGCTCCGAGGTGCAGAGAATAATCCTCGATACCGCCGCCGAAAAGGCGATTCCCTTCGTTGAGGGTGCGGATGAGCTCGGGCTTGTCAACGCAAAAGGCGCGGTCGAAGCGGCTTTGAATATGAAGCATAAAATGTATCGCCTCACGGGTACCGTTCAGACTCCGGAGGGCGCCGCTCAGCCCGATGACCTCATTACTTTGACCGTCAATGAAAAAACTTATAATATTACCGCTCCAAACGGAAAAATCAACTTGATTTGTGAGCCGGGTAATGGTACAATAAAAATCGAGGGAGATTACGGCGAAGATACCTTTGAAGATATTGATTTTACCCTGTCCGGCAGCGATGTCGATTTGGGAATAATATCGCCGTCGTCAGCTTCTCCCGATACACCGGCAGATCCGCCGGCGGAGCCCGTTTCTCCCGCCGCGGATGATTCAAACATATAAAATGATTGTGAAGGGTGATTAAATGGCGGAAGTTACAAAAAAATGGTTTAAGGAGATGTCTGTTTATCAGATATGGTGCCGCAGCTTTTGCGACAGCAACGGCGACGGTATAGGCGATCTCCCGGGTGTTTACAGCAAGCTCGATTATATCCAGAGCCTCGGAGTTGACGGTATCTGGTTTTCTCCCATTTATCCCAGCCCCAATGCCGATTACGGTTATGATATATCGGATTATAAGAATATAAATCCCGAATTCGGCACCCTTGATGATTTCAAAAAGATTCTTGATGAGGCTCACCGCCGCGGTATGAAGGTCTTTATGGATCTTGTTGTCAATCATACCTCAAGTGAGCATGAGTGGTTTAAGGAGAGCCGCAAGAGCGCGGATAATCCTTATCACGATTATTATTTCTGGCGCAAGGGCAACGGCAAAAAGCCCCCCAACAACTGGCTTTCGGTGTTTGAGGGCGGCGCGTGGAAATATGATAAGAATATAGATGAATACTATCTCCATGTTTTTGCCGAGGGTCAGCCCGACCTCAATATGGATAATCCCAAGGTACGCGAAGAAGTAAAAGATATAATGCGCTTCTGGCTCGATATGGGTGTTGACGGTTTCCGTGAGGATGTTATCACTTTCATATCCAAGGCGGAGGGGCTTCCCAACGGCTTCCCGCTTCCCATCGCCACCGGTATTGAGCATTATAAACACGGCCCCCATCTTGAAGAATACCTTGATGAGTTCCGCGCCGTTCAGAATGAATACGGCTGTTTCGCCGTCGGCGAAGGCCCTCAGATGGGCTTGAAGGATGCCGTTCAGCTCTGCTCCGAAGGTCCCGGTCAGAAGCTCGATATGCTCATTTCATTTGACCACATGAATTGTGACTGCTTTATGGTTGACTGGATCAAGCGTCCCTTCAGCCTGAGAAAGCTTAAAAATGTCTATGATAACTGGCAGCATCAGATGTACGGCAGAGGGTGGAACTGTCTCTATATTGAGAATCACGACCACGCGAGGATCATCGACAGATACGGCGATATCAATTTCAGAGTTGAGAGCGGCAAGATGCTCGCCACCATGTACACCCTCCAGTGCGGCACTCCGTTCATCTATCAGGGTCAGGAGATCGGTATGACAAATATCGAGATAAATCATCTTTATGATTATAAGGATGTTATGACCTTCAATAATTACAGATTGTTCCATAAGCTTCTCGGCTATAATGAAAAGCGCTTCTGCAAGCTCGCCTCGCAGGTCAGCCGCGAAAACGCGAGGACTCCCGTCCAGTGGGATTCAAGCCCCAACGCCGGGTTTACCACCGCCGAAAAGCCCTGGTTCAATATCAACCCCAATTATAAAGATATCAATGTTGAGCAGGCGGAGAATGATCCCAAATCCATACTCAATCATTACCGCAAGCTTCTCAAATTCCGCAAAGAGCATGAGGTCGCGATTTACGGCGATTTCAAGCAGTATTATAAAAACAGTGACAAGCTCTTTGTCTATGAGAGAAACTATCAGGGCGAAAAGCTGCTCATTATCTGCTCATTCAGCGCAGACCCCGTTAAATTTACCGCTCCCGAAGGCATAGACCTCTCTCAGGGCGAGCTCGTTATCAACACCTACGATGTGCTTGAGCCGGGCAAAAATGAATTCAAAACCAAGCCTTACGAGGCAAGAGTTTATTATTTCAAATAATAAGGAGTGCTTAATATGGCATCAGTCAAAAAGTATATCGCCGAATTTATCGGCACCTGCGTTCTTGTTTTCGTCGCCTGCGGCACCGCTGCCGCCATCGGCTGTGACGAGCCCGCCAATTACCTTGCAGTTGCTATAGTTTTCGGTCTTGTTATAGTTGCAATGGCTTATTCTATCGGCAATGTTTCCGGCTGCCACATCAACCCCGCCGTTTCAATCGCGATGCTTGTCAGCGGCAAAATGAGCGTAGTTGATTTCATCGGCTATGTTGTCGCCCAGTTCCTCGGCGGAATCGCGGGCGCCGCTCTTATGATTCCTTTCCTCGGCAAAGATTGCGGCTTCGGCGCAAACGCCCTCTTTGAGGATAGCATCGGCAAATCTATCGGCATTGAAGTGATCCTTACCTTCATTTTCGTTATTGCCATCCTCGGCGTCACCTCAAAGGTCGAGAATTCAAATGTTGCCGGTCTTGTTATCGGTCTTTCCCTCACCCTCGTTCACATTCTCGGCATCTATTTCACCGGCACTTCCGTCAACCCCGCGCGTTCCTTCGGACCCGCTCTCTTCAGCGGTTCTCTTTCAACCGTATGGGTCTTCATTGTCGCGCCCCTTTGCGGCGGTGTTCTTGCCGCTCTTGTTTACAAATTCCTTGACGGCAAAAAGGCTGAATAATTGTTTGATCCGCTGATTTTTTTCAGCGGATTTTTTCTGAGCCTTTTATTCAAAAATCACATAAATTATCGTCTGAAATGCTCTAATTTCTATATCGGACGGTTTGACTTGATCATATAAAATTGATACAATATCCATAATGAAAATATTATGATTTGAGGGAAATGATTGAAGAATTATTTAAGCGTCATATTTCTTGTTTTTCTCGCTGTCAGCAGTGTGATCCACCTCATTCATTCTTGGCAGGATGATTCTGAAAAGAGAAAATATACCAAGCCTCTTTTGCTCCTTTTTATCATCGCCTATTATATCGCTTCGGCAGATAAAATTTCCGTTCTTCTCGTTACCGCGCTTGCCGCGAGCTGGCTCGGCGATGTGCTTTTGATCCCGTCGGGCAATAAGTGGTTTACGGCGGGCGGCATCAGCTTCATGATAACTCATTTTCTGTTTATCGCCGTTTATGCTTTAAGAGTGGATTTTTCTCGTGTTTTATGGGCGCTTGTTATCCCGGCTGCTGTGATTTATTACGGCATTTCCGCGGTCATTATCTATAAGCTCAAGCCCTCCACTCCCAAAATTATGCTGATACCGATGTATTTTTATCTGCTCAGCAATTCAACCATGAATGTATTTGCCCTTATGCTGCTCACTTCGTTAAGATCTCCGGGCGCAGCAGTGGCATATATGGGCGCAGTGCTCTTCTTTATTTCCGATTGCACCCTTTTCCTTGTGAGGTATCATAAAAACAAAGATTTGATTTTCAAGCGTCATTTTACGGTCATGCTCACTTACATCTTAGGTGAATTTCTCATCACTCAGGGCTTGCTTATGCTCGGCTGAAAGGGGAGACAGATTTGTTTGATCTCAAAGATATCCCGCTCTCAAAATATACGCGCCCCGAAGATATCGTAAACTGCGTCACTCACGCCTCCGGTATTCCGTTCTGCATAGTTGCGGCAGTTCTTCTGCTTAAGCTTCAGATGGGCAATACGGGCGCCAAAAATATATTTGCGACCGTTCTGTATGTTATTTCAATGCTCCTTGTTTTTGTAGGCTCCGCGGTGTATCACGGGCTGAAGCCTTCAAGGGCAAAACAAATCGCGAGAGTTATTGATCATTGCAACATTTTCTTTATGATCGCCGGTATGATAACCGCATTTACCATCCCGTCGCTTACTCCCGAAAACAGAGCCGTTTCGATAGCGGTCGTTGCGGTCGTATGGGCTCTTTCGCTCATCGGAGTGTTATTGACTTTTATGGATTTCAAGAGATTTGCCGTGCCTCAGATTTTTATGTATGTCATTATGGGCTGGCTCTGCGTTATCGGTTTGATTTCCGTTTTCAAAAGCGGCGAAGCAGGCAAAAGATTCGTCACCTTCGTGATAATGGGCGGCATAGCCATCACAGTCGGCTCTGTCCTTTATTTTGTGGGTAAGCACCGTAAATATTTTCATGCAGTATTTCATACCTTCGTCCTTGCAGGTACGGTGATAATTTTCGTCGGCGTGTATTTTTATAACGCCGCTTTGGTCGCTTGATTTGTTATTATTCACATATATCGGCATATTCTTCCCAAATATACTGCAAATATTCATAAATATGCAAATAATTATACAATTTTCTTGACGAATATTCAAATATTATGTATAATATTTCAGATAGATTGCATAACTATACATCGGAGGAATTATGGTAACACTGAAAAACAGAGATTTTCTCAAGCTCCTTGATTTTTCGTCTGAAGAGATAGAATATCTTCTCGATCTTGCGGCGGAGCTTAAAGAAAAGAAAAAGAACGGCATACCTCATAAGCTTCACGAGGGTAAAAACATAGCCCTTATTTTTGAAAAGACAAGTACCAGGACCCGTTGCTCTTTTGAAGTCGCGGCGGCAGATCTCGGGATGCATCCCGTCTATCTCGATCCCAAAAGCTCCCAGATAGGCAAGAAGGAAAGCATAGCCGATACCGCGAGAGTCCTTTCAAGAATGTTTGACGGCATTGAATACAGAGGCTTCGGCCAGGCTGTTGTCGAGGAGCTCGCGAAGTATTCCGATGTTCCGGTGTGGAACGGGCTTACAAATGAATTCCATCCCACGCAGATACTTGCCGATTTTCTCACTATCAAGGAGCATTTCGGCAGACTTAAGGGCATCAAGCTCGTTTATATGGGCGATGCGAGATATAATATGGGCAATTCCCTTATGGTCGGCTGCGCCAAGATGGGTATGAATTTCACCGCCTGCGCTCCGGTTGAGTATTTCCCCGAGACACGCCTTGTCGATGAGTGCAAAAAGCTCGCTTCTGAAAGCGGCGCTTCGGTGAGTTTTATTACCGACCCTTATGAAGCCGTTAAAGACGCCGATGTTATTTATACCGATGTCTGGGTGTCAATGGGCGAGCCCGAGGAGGTCTGGAAAGAAAGGATCGAGGCTCTGAAGCCTTATCAGGTAAATGCCGCGCTTATGGAGGCGGCAGGGGAGAATGTCAGATTTATGCATTGTCTTCCCGCCTATCACGATCTCAAGACCGAGGTCGGCAGAGAGATATATGAAAAATTCTGCATTGACGGTCTTGAAGTCACCGACGATGTGTTTGAAAGCGAGAGATCAATCGTCTTTGACGAGGCTGAAAACCGTATGCACACGATCAAAGCGGTCATGGCGGCTACTCTCTGATTTATAAATGTTAAAAACGGGGCATTACCCCTTGAAAAGGAGATAATATGAGTAAAGCGTATTTGGTATTGAGCAACGGCGATGTCTTTGAAGGCACCGCAATAGGCGCTTCTCATGACAGTATCGGTGAGCTTGTGTTTACCACGGGCGTTGTAGGCTACCCCGAAACACTCACCGATCCGTGTTATGCAGGGCAGATTGTTATGCAGACTTTTCCGCTCATAGGAAACTACGGGATCATTGAGGAGGATCTTTCGCTTAAACCGGCTCTCAGCGGCTATGTTGTCAGCGAGATCTGCTCCACTCCCTCCAATTTCCGCTGTGATTATCCGCTTGAGAAATATCTCGAGGATAACGGGATCTGCGGTATCTGCGGAGTTGACACCCGTCAGATCACAAGGATAATCCGCGAGCAGGGTGTTATGAACGCTATGATATGCAGTGAAGTTCCCTCCGATCTCACCGCTGTCAAAGAGTATAAAATCGAGAATGCGGTTGCCGCCGTATCAAGCGGTGAAGTCGAGAATTATCCATGCGACGGCGAAACGAAATACAATGTCGCCCTGATAGATTACGGCGATAAGAAAGATTTCATTAAATGCCTTAATGAGCGTGGCTGCAATGTGGTTTCATATCCTTATGATACCCCTGCGCAGGATATCCTCGCCGCCGACCCCGACGGTATCCTTCTCTCAAACGGCCCGGGCGACCCGGCTGATAATAAATTCTGTATTGAGCAGATTTCAAAGCTTATGGGTAAAAAACCGATTTTCGGTATCTCGCTCGGTCATCAGCTTGCCGCTCTCGCCATGGGGGGCAAGACCTATAAGCTCGGCTACGGCCACCGCGGTGCCAATCAGCCCGTTACCGATCTGAGCGGTAACCGTACATATATATCCGTTCAGAATCACGGATATGCCGTCCAGCCGGATTCTCTTGTCGGCGTCGCAAGGCAGACTTTTATCAATGCCAATGACGGCACCTGCGCCGGGCTTGAATATACAATGCTCAAATGCTTCACGGTGCAGTTCATCCCCGAAGCCTGCTCCGACGGGAGAGACAGCGAAGGATTATTCTCAAAATTTATTGATATGATGGGCGGTGAAAAGGGTGCCTAAGGATAAGAATATTCATAAAGTGCTTGTTATCGGCTCGGGTCCTATAGTTATAGGCCAGGCTGCCGAATTTGACTATGCCGGAGCGCAGGCGTGCAGAGTCCTTCGCGATGAAGGCATAAATGTTGTCCTCGTAAACTCCAACCCCGCCACCATTATGACGGATAAGCATCTTGCCGATGAGATCTATCTTGAGCCGCTTAACGCAAAGACCGTTCGCAGGATCATCGCCAAAGAAAGGCCGGACGGGCTTCTTGCAGGTCTCGGCGGTCAAACGGGGCTTACCATCGCCATGCAGCTCACACGCGACGGTACTCTTCAAAAATACGGCGTGCGTCTGCTCGGTACCGGGATTGACGGGATCGACAAGGCGGAGGACCGCGAGTTGTTTCGTGAAACTATGGCTGAGATCGGTCAGCCCTGCGTGCCTTCGGATACCTGTAATGATGTTGAGAATGCTCTCAGGATCGCAGATGAGATCGGTTATCCTGTCATAGTCCGCCCCGCGTTTACTCTCGGCGGCACAGGCGGCGGAATCGCCGATAATCCCGAAGAGCTTAAAGTTATAGCGAGAACCGGTCTCGATATGTCTCCCATTACCCAGATCCTCGTTGAGAAGTGTATTTCCGGCTGGAAAGAGATAGAGTTTGAAACAATGCGCGATGCCGCGGGTAACGCCATTATCGTTTGCTCTATGGAAAATGTTGATCCCGTCGGTATCCACACGGGCGATTCTATCGTTGCCGCTCCGGCTCTCACCCTTGCGGCTAAAGAATATAAAATGCTCGCGAATGCTTCTCTCGATATAGTTTCGTCTATAGGCATAGTCGGCGGCTGTAACTGTCAGTTCGCTCTCAATCCCGACAGTTTTGAATATGCCGTTATCGAGGTTAACCCCAGAGTTTCGCGTTCCTCCGCGCTCGCCTCCAAGGCAACGGGTTATCCTATAGCGAAGATGACTACCAGACTTGCCCTCGGTTACAATCTCGATGAGGTCAAGAATGATATTACCGCAAAGACCTCGGCTTGCTTTGAGCCCACCATTGACTATGTTGTAGTCAAATTCCCGAAGTGGCCGTTTGATAAATTCGCAGGCTCCTCAAGAAAGCTCGGAACTCAGATGAAGGCTACCGGTGAGGTTATGGCTATCGGCAGAAGCTTTGAGGCGGCGATAATGAAAGCGGTCAGGGGAGCGGAGATCTCTCTTGATACTCTCAATGCCGAGCCGCTTGATGATGCTCCGCTTGAAGAGCGCCTTGCGAGGCAGGATGACCGCAGGCTGTTTACCGTTTTTGAAGCCCTTAAAAAGGGATGGACTCCCGAGCAGATAAACGCGATCACCAAGATCGACACTCTGTTTATAAACCGTCTCAAAAACCTTGCCGATTTTGAAGCGAAGATAGCAAACGGTCTCGGTGAGGGCGATTATGAGCAGGCAAAGCGCCTCGGATATACGGATACCGCCATCAAGAGACTCAGCGGAGCAAAGGAGCTTCCTTCCTGCGATTTCAGCTATAAGATGGTCGATACCTGCGCCGCCGAATTTGACGCCGTCACCCCTTATTTCTATTCGGTTGCAGGCGGTTATTGCGAAGCGCGTAATTTCCCGAGAAGCGGAAAGCCCGTTGTCATGGTCCTCGGTTCGGGTCCCATAAGGATCGGTCAGGGTATCGAATTCGATTATTCATCGGTACACTGCGTATGGACCCTGCGCGAGATGGGCTATGAGGTAGTTATAGTCAATAATAACCCCGAAACTGTTTCAACCGACTATGATACTGCGGACAGACTCTATTTCGAGCCTCTTTCACCCGAAGATGTAATGAACATCATCAAGGTCGAAAATCCCATCGGTGTTGTTGTGGCTTTCGGCGGTCAGACAGCTATCAAGCTCACTCAGTTCCTTGATGATAACGGCATCAGAATTCTCGGCACCTCCGCTCAGAGTATAGATGTTGCCGAAGACAGGGCAAAATTCGATGCTCTGCTTGAGCAGTTCGGTATCCGCAGACCCAAGGGAATGGGCGTCAATACTCTTGAGGAAGCCTTTGCCGCGGCAGAGGGCCTCGGTTACCCCGTTTTGCTCAGACCTTCTTATGTTATCGGCGGTCAGAATATGACAATTTCATATAATGACGAGCAGACCGAAGCTTATATGAGAAGGATCCTTGCCGGCGGCATTGACAATCCCGTTCTTATTGATAAATATATGCCCGGCATCGAGCTTGAGGTCGATGTCATATCGGATGGTAAAGATGTACTCATTCCCGGTATAATGGAGCATATAGAGCGCGCCGGCATTCACAGCGGCGACTCCATAGCCGTTTATCCGCCCTATAATCTCAATGATTATTTCCTCGAAAAGATTTGCGATTGCTCCGAAAAACTCGCCCTTGCTCTCGGCACTCAGGGCCTTGTAAATATCCAGTATCTTATCTATAATAATGAGCTCTATGTAATTGAAGTCAATCCCAGAGCGTCAAGGACCGTTCCCTATATCAGCAAGGTCACGAATGTTCCAATGGTTGATCTCGCTTCCAAGGTTATGCTCGGAGCGAAGCTCTCGACCCTCGGCTACGGCAAAGGCCTTTATAGGACTCCGCCTTATTACGCTGTTAAGGTGCCCGTATTCTCGTTTGAGAAGCTGATGGATGCCAATTCCATTCTCGGCCCCGAAATGAAATCGACCGGTGAGGTCCTCGGTATCGGCAAAACGACCGCCGAAGCTCTCTTCAAGGGGCTTACCGCAGCCGGCTTCTCCGTTCCCTCGCGTACCGAATTCGATCCCGCAGTGCTCATAAGCGTTGAGGATAACGATTATCAGGAAGCGATTTCGATCGCAAAGCGTTTCTATGATATGCAGATCAGGATGTTTGCCACGACCGGCACCGCGAAGGCCATCGCCGATTCGGGCATCCCCGTTACTGCGGTCGAAGCCGCGGATATCTTCAAAGTGCTTGAATCCGGAGAAATCAACTATATCATTTATACCGGTGCGGTGCAGGATGAAACGATAGGGGATTATACGAGCCTTCATCGCCGCGCGATGCAGCTTGAGATTCCCTGCCTCACCTCGCTTGATACGGCAAACGCCCTTGCGGATATTATAGAGAGCGGATATACTCCGGTCAATACAGAGCTTGTCGATATCAATAATATGCGTCCCTGGAAGAGGCAGATCAAATTTACCAAGATGCAGTCCTGCGGCAACGATTATATTTTCATTGAGAATTTTGACGGCAACATTACCTGCCCCGAATCTCTCTGTGTAAATCTCTGCAAGCAGCATTACAGCGTCGGAAGCGACGGACTTGTCCTTCTTGAAAAGTCAAGCAAAGCAGATGTTAAAATGCGTACCTTCAATAAAGACGGCTCCGAAGGCAAGCTCGCCGGCAACAATCTCAGATGCGTTGCGAAATATCTCTATGATAACGGCTATATCCGCAGCGAAAACATCTCCGTTGAAACTCCGAGTGGCGTCAACAGAGTCAAGGTTTATCTCAGAGACGGCAAGGTAAGCGCCGCGAGGGTCGAGATAGGCAAGGCTCAAATAACCGAATCAAATAAGAAGGTAACGGTTGACGGTAAGGATTATTTCGGCACCTGCGTCAATGTCGGCAACCCTCATTTCGTTACAATATGCGATGAAACCGAAGGGCTCGATTTAGCCTCTGTAGGCCCCAAATTCGAGTATAACGAAGCCTTCCCCCACAGAGTAAATACCGAATTTGTCAGGATCGTCAATAAAAACTGCATCCGCGCGAGAGTGTGGGAGCGCGGAAACGGAGCCACCCTTGCCTGCGGCACCGGAGCCTGCGCTGCGGTAGTTGCCGCCTGCGAAGCGGGTTATTGCGAAAAGGGCAAGGATATTACCGTCAAGCTTACCGGCGGCGATATGATAGTCAATTATACCGATGAAAAGATCACCCTCACAGGAAACGCCGTTATAGCGTTTACCGGAGAATTTGAGTATTAAATCGCTTTATCGGAAACAATAAAATATATTCACGGAGGAATACAAATGGAAAAACTCAATCAGCTTTATGAAGGCAAGGCAAAAAAAGTATTTGCCACCGATGATCCCGAGCTCTACATCGTCTCTTATAAAGATGATGCCACCGCGTTCAACGGTCTTAAAAAGGGGACTATATCCGGCAAGGGCGTCGTTAATAATAAGATGTCAAATTATCTCATGCAGATTCTTGAAAAGAACGGTGTTCCCACCCATTTCGTTGAGGAACTCAGCGACCGTGAAACTCTTGTAAAAAAGGTTGCTATCGTTCCTCTTGAGGTCATTATCAGGAATGTTTCCGCCGGTTCATTCGCCAAGAATTACGGCGTAGAGGAGGGCATCACCTTCCCGGAGCCGACTATTGAATTTTCGTATAAGAATGATGATCTCGGCGATCCTCTCATCAATTCTTATCATGCTTTCGCGCTCGGCCTTGCTTCAAAAGCAGAGATCGAAACCATTAAGAATCTCGCTTTCAAAGTGAATGATATACTCAAAGAGTATTTCAAGAGCCTCGGCGTTCGTCTTATAGATTTCAAGCTTGAATTCGGCAGACTCAGCGACGGCACCATAGTCCTCGCGGATGAAATTTCGCCCGATACCTGCCGCTTCTGGGATATAAATACCAATGAGAAGCTTGATAAAGACCGCTTCCGCAGAGATCTCGGCGGAGTGGAAGATGCTTACAACGAAATGATGAAGAGAGTTTTCGGTTGATTGATTTAATCAAAAAGGGCTGCCGTGTGCAGCCCTTATATTTTTGCCTCTGTAATGTAAAAAAATCCGGAGCTGTCAAAGACAGTTCCGGGAAAATCGGTTTATGATTATTTAACCATGCTTGCAACTTCTGCTGCGAAATCGTCGGCTTTCTTTTCAATGCCTTCGCCCTTAGCAAAACGGGTGAAGCCTTTGATGGTGATATTTGCGCCGAGTTTCTTAGCTACGTCTGCAACATAAGCGCCGACGGTGCCGTCGAATAAATCGGAACGGACAAACTGCTGATCAAGCAGGCAGACTTCCTTGAGCTGCTTGTTGATCCTGCCGTCAACAACCTTGCCGAATATCGGATTTGCGGTGTATTCATCCTTGCCGGCAACTGCGGTTTCTGCGAGAGCGGCAACAGCTTCCTTTGAGAGGAAGTTAAAGAGATACTGGCTCTTCTTCTGCTCCTCATAAGCCGCAACATCTTCATCGCTCCATTTATTTGCGCCGATGGTCTTCTCAATGATGCTCTGGAGAATGGGCTTCGGGAGTGAATCGGGCTTATTGAGAGCGCTCTCAACGATGATCTTCTTCATATTTTCAAGCTCTGCGGCTGAGATATCTTCCTTGCAGAGATATTCGGGGCTCATAGCCGCAACCTGCATTGCGACATTCTTGCCCATCTCAGCGAATTCGGGCTTGTCAGCGGCGTCGGTATCAAAAGATACGAGAACGCCGACCGAGCCGCCGCCGTGGATGTAAGAAACGGCTGTGCCTTCTACAAGAGCGAAGCGGCGAAGCTTGAGATTCTCGCGGATCTTGAGGAAGAGATCCTGAATGGCGTCTGCTACGCTCACATCGCCGTCGGCTATTGTCGCCGCGCTGAGTGCATCAACATCGGCGGGTCTGACTGCGACGACAGTCTTCGCGATCTGATTTGCAAGAGCCTTGAAATCGGGATTGTTTCCTACGAAGTCGGTTTCGCAGTTAAGCTCAACAAGAGCTGATGCAGCGGCGTCGGTATAAACGCCGATAGTGCCTTCTGCGGCTACTCTGCCGGCCTTTTTAGCTGCCGAAGCAAGACCTTTTTCGCGAAGGATCTCTACTGCTTTTTCCATATCGCCGTCGGCTTCCTGGAGAGCTTTTTTACAATCCATCATTCCGACGTTGGTTCTTTCTCTGAGGGTTGCAACATCTTTAGCTGTGAATGCCATTATATTATTCCTCCTCTGATGCAGTTTCTTCAGCTTTGGCTTCCTCTGCGTTTTCTTCGGCTGCGGGAGCGCTCTGCTCACCCTGTCTGCCTTCGATCACAGCGTCTGCCATAGCGCCGGCAATAAGCTTGACTGCGCGGATAGCGTCGTCGTTGCCTGGGATAACATAATCAACTTCATCGGGATCGCAGTTTGTATCTACGATAGCCACGATGGGGATACCTAATTTCTTTGCTTCAAGTACGGCGATCTTTTCTTTGCGCGGGTCAACTATAAACATAGCTGCGGGCTGCTTCTTCATCTCTGTGATGCCGCCGAGGAATTTTTCAAGCTTTTCTATTTCGAGAGAGAGCTTGGTAACTTCCTTCTTGGTGAGGCGGTCAAAAGTGCCGTCTGTTTCCATTGCCTTAAGCTGGCCGAGTCTTGCGATTCTCTTTTTGATGGTGTTGAAGTTGGTGAGCATACCGCCGAGCCAACGTGCGTTTACAAAGGGCATATTGCAGCGCAGAGCTTCTTCCTTGATGGAATCCTGAGCCTGCTTTTTGGTGCCGACAAAGAGAATTTCTCCGCCGTCTGCCGCGATGTCACGGACAAAGAGGTAAGCCTCTTCGAGCTTTTTAACGGTCTTCTGAAGGTCGATGATGTAGATGCCGTTACGCTCCGTGAAAATGTACTCCGCCATTTTGGGGTTCCATCTTCTGGTCTGATGACCGAAGTGAACGCCTGCTTCGAGCAATTGCTTCATTGATACTACTGACATGATTTTTCCTCCTTAGTTAATTTTGTATCTTATGTCAGACACAACCTCCGCAGGCCCTGATATTGCAACGGTTTTATCAACCGCACCGGCAATAAAAATAGCCCTGCGTGTGAATTGCCGTTAAAGTATATCACACGCAGAGCAGTTTTTCAAGTATTATTATTTAATTATATAAACTTTTTTATAGAGTTTTACCGAATTCAATCAGGTTTTATTGTGGTTTTCGGAGAGCCACTTGATTACCTTCATAAGTCCGTTCATGATCTTGGGGATGTTGGTGGCGAAGAAGTTGAGGATGGAGGTCATGATTTCCTGCCATTTTTCGGGCTTCTTGACGGTGGTGAATTCAGTAGTCTTTGTGTAAGTGCCTACATTTGTTTCACCGTTTGCGCCTTCCTTGCGGACCTTGTTATAAGTAACGGTAATTGAATATTTGCTGTTTGCTTCTTTGGGATTGAATGAGCCTGTGTATGAAGCTTTCTCGGCATCTTTGAGAGTAAGAATATGAGTTTCGCCCTCTTTTGCTCCGTTATTTTTCACTTCAAAACTGACGGGGATATATTCGATATCGCCCCACTGAGCGTCGCCGGATGTTCTTGTTAAACCGTAAACGGTGATTGAATTATCCTGACCGGTATAGATCTTGCTTGCGTCTGCAAACTGAACGGGCTTAACATTTGCTGCGCTCGCTACGAATTTGGCTGCAGTGTTTGTTGTAACGGTAGTGGAGGGGCTTGCGGGATTGGTTTCCTGGCCGCTCTCTGCCTTTTTCCTCTGCTGGATGAAGTATGTAGCGCCCTTTGTAAGGCCGGTGAATACATTGTTATCCACAAAGGTCTTGCCGCCGTCTTTTGAATACTGATAGCCTTCGGTAGCCTTGACGGTGATCGAGGTTTCGGTCACATCATCGATAACGGGCTTCGCGGGAGCGGTGGTGTCCGCAGCCTTGAGTGTTTTTATCTCGATGCTTGAATATGCGCTTGCGTTTGCGGTTTCGGTCTCTTTAAGTCTTACAAATACCTTATACCAGGTATTTTCTTTAAGACCTGTGAATTCGTTTGAAGGCTGCCATTTATCGGGTTCCGCAGAGCCTTCTACTATAGCGTATTCAGCGTCTTTTACGGAAGCGACTTTGATCGAATTCTTGGTTGTTTCAAGAGATGCGGGAGCAGCGGGTGCAGCGGGAGTGGTCTTGATAGTAATGCTGCATTCTGCGGTAATGTCTTCTGCCGATTCTTTCTTGGCTTTGACGGTCACGGTGTAAGTGCCGGCGGCGAGATTCGCGACAGTAAGCTTGTTTTCTTCAAGATAAAGCTTATAATCGGCGGCAGCTACGGTTTCCGTACCCTTTTTGATGACCGTATCGTCCTTTGATACAGCGTAGCCTTCTTCAAGCTCGCTGATGGTGATGATGACCGAATTATCTTTGGGGTCGGGGTTTGAAGGTGTAGCCTTCAATGCCGAAGCGTTCATTGCAAAGCCGGTGACAAACATAAGAGCTGCCATAAACATCGCAATAATTCTTTTGGTTGTTTTCATAAAATTTCCTCCGTTTTATTTTCCTTTTGCAGGATTATACATTTTGCATTATACCACACCGATTGCAAAAATGAAATACTCTTTTATTAAAAAAGTGTAAACTTTGGCAAACGGGGATTTGTAAGGCGTTATTGTGATCAGAC
The DNA here is from genome assembly GCA_947166625.1 of uncultured Clostridia bacterium. GTDB lineage: Bacteria > Bacillota > Clostridia > Oscillospirales > Acutalibacteraceae > CAG-177. The sequence goes on along the minus strand of CAMVEX010000001.1, from coordinate 3,079 downwards.
GGTTATTCCCATCAGCTGTATCACGGAGCCGATCACAACGCCGCTTATCCAAAGGATCGCCGTAATTCCGATATTCTCTCTGATATTCCTTTTATTCGTTCTGAATAATACGAGCAGACCGATCCCGCATCCCGTGAGGAGCCCGGATATCATCGCTCCAGTATTTATTATTTCCGAAAGGTAAAGCTCCGTTATGACTACGGAGGCGGCGCAGTTGGGTATCAGACCCACAAGCGCAGAGACGGCGCAGCCGACCACGGGAATATCCACAAAGATTCCGGCGAGCTTTTCTTCGCCCGTAAAATGGATCACGGTGTCGAGGATCACGGTCGCTATGAAGATAAACAGAGTAATCTGAAGTGTGTGCTTGACAGCGGGCTTGATTATCCCGCCCTCTTCGCAGTGGCAGTGCTCATCCTCGCAGATGCAGTGAATATCGGGTGCACAGTCGCCTTTTTTTGCTATCCTGTGAATGATGTCCGCCGCGATGCCGATAATTATGCCGGCTGCCGCCTTTATCGCGAGGATCTCGATAATGACCCGCGGACTGACTTTTTTGGATATCAATATCGGCAGCATTTCATCGGATGTTGAGAGAAATACGGCGATGACCGTTCCGACGGATATTATTCTGCCCGCGTAAAGTGAAGCGGCGGAGGCGGAAAATCCGCATTGAGGCAGTATTCCGAGCAGACCGCCTATAACGGGGCCGAATCTGCCGGCTTTGCCGATCGCGGCTTTGCTTTTTTCGCTCGTCTTATGTTCAATGAATTCCATCAGCAGATATGTCGCAAAAAGAAAGGGGATGAGCCTTGCGGTATCTATGACAGAATCCTTCAGAATTTCGATAATATCCGTCAAAATAAGTCCTCCGTTTTAAGTTTCAAAACGGGTAAGCAGAGCGCTTACCCGAATGAATTATCTTCAAAAAATCAGACGCTTGCGGCCTTGACTATTGCTGCGAATTTGTCTGCCTTGAGCGATGCGCCGCCGATAAGTCCGCCGTCAACATCATACTGAGCGAGGAGCTCAGCGGCGTTGGCGTCGTTCATCGATCCGCCGTACTGGATAATGAAACGGTCGGCTTCATCCTTGCCGTAAAGGCGTGCGATAAGGTCGCGGATGATCTTGCAGACTTCGTTTGCCTGCTCGGGAGTGGCGGTTTCGCCGGTGCCGATGGCCCATACGGGCTCATAAGCGATTATGATATTTTTAAGCTCCTCTGCCTTTACTCCTGCGAGAGCTATCTCTGTCTGAGCGCAAACGACTTCCGAGGTTATGCCGAGTTTTCTCTCGGAAAGCACTTCGCCTACGCAAAGAATGATTTTAAGGCCTGCGTCAAGAGCGGCTCTTACACGGTTGCGTACCGTTACGTCGGTTTCGCCGAAATACTGTCTTCTTTCGGAGTGGCCGATGATAACATAGGGAACTCCCGCTTCCTTGAGCATCTGAGCCGAAACTTCGCCGGTGAAAGCGCCTTTTTCAGCCCAGTGAACGTTTTCAGCGCCGATTTTGATGTTTGATCCCTCGGCAGCTTCCATAGCGGCGTAAAGGTCGATATAGGGAACGCAGAGAACAACATCGCAGTCCGCTCCGGCTACGAGAGGCTTCATTTCTTCGATGAGCGCCTTTGCCTGGGAGGGAGTATTGTTCATTTTCCAGTTGCCCGCTATAACGGGTCTGCGTAATGCTTTATCCATTATAATTTCTCCTTTGTATGAAATTGATTATTTGTCATCAACAGCAGCAATGCCGGGAAGCTCTTTGCCTTCAAGGAACTCAAGCGAAGCGCCGCCGCCGGTGGAAATATGAGTCATCTTGTCGCCGAAGCCGAGGGTGTTGACCGCCGCCGCGGAGTCACCGCCGCCGATGATCGTAACGGCGTCTGTCTCTGCGAGAGCCTTTGCAACAGCCATAGTGCCCTTGTTGAGCACGGGATTTTCAAATACGCCCATGGGTCCGTTCCAGACGACCGTCTTTGCGTTTTTGACTTCCTGAGCAAAAATCTCGGCGCTTTCGGGCCCTATATCAAGGCCTTCCATATCGGCGGGAATTTCCTTTGAGCTTACAACGCATGTTTCGATGGGAGCGTCAATGGGGTCGGGGAATCCGGCGCCTATTACCGTATCTGTGGGAAGAAGGATCTTAACGCCCTTTTCCTCAGCCTTCCTGAGCATATCCTTGCAGTAGTCTATCTTGGAATCGTCACAAATGGAGATACCTACTTCATAACCCTTGGCCTTAATGAAGGTGTAAGCCATGCCGCCGCCGATTATGAGGGTGTCGGCTTTGTTGAGCAGGTTTTCAATCACGTTGAGCTTATCGGCAACCTTAGCGCCGCCCAGTATGGTAACGAAAGGTCTTTCGGGATTCTCGACCGCGTTGCCGAGATATTTGAGCTCTTTACCCATGAGATAACCTACGGCGCATTCATCGACAAAATCCGTAACGCCCACCGTGGAGCTGTGAGCTCTGTGAGCTGAGCCGAAAGCGTCGTTAACATATATATCGCAAAGGCTTGCGAGATCCTTGGAGAATGCTTCGCCGTTCTTTGTTTCTTCAGCGCGGAAACGGGTGTTTTCAAGCAGCACCACATCGCCGTCATTCATCGCGGCTACAGCGGCTTTCGCATTGTCGCCGACTACGGTGTCATCAGCCGCAAATACAACTTTTTTGCCGAGCTTCTCGCTCAGACGCTCGGCAACGGGAGCAAGTGAGAATTTAGCTTCGGGTCCGTTTTTGGGCTTGCCGAGATGGGAGCAGAGGATAACCTTCGCGCCGTCGTCAATAAGTTTTTTGATAGTGGGAAGAGCGCCGTTGATTCTGTTATCATCGGTGATAACTCCGTCTTTGAGAGGAACGTTGAAATCGCAGCGGACAAGCACTCTCTTGCCTTTTGCGTTGATGTCGTCAACGGTCTTTTTGTTAAGTGTACTCATTCGTTTACATCCTTTCAATATGATGTCTTATAATTCAGCTCATATATTATATTATATATTGCCGTGATTATCAAGGGATTTTTCATCGGCAAAATAAACGAATATATTTTTGCCCGCTTTGATTTTTTATCTTGACTTAA